>NZ_AP025628.1:2879755-3599694 GCF_025999835.1 Caldinitratiruptor microaerophilus
CCTGCCGTCCTCGTGGCGCCAGCACTGCAGTCCCGGTGCTGGAGCTACTGCTCAGAGGGCGGATTTGAAGAACCAGATCCGCTTCCTCCGGTGGCTCGTCCGTGTCATCGATGGCCACCAGGGTTCGAGCCCGGTCTCTTGCCTCCTTCCAGCGATCGGGGGTCATGCGGTAGGAGTCGACCACCAGAATGTCCCACACAGTGTCGTCATTTCCCCAAAACCCCGTGCCTCGTACGGTCGCTCTCCCTATCGTCTGTGCTGCATCGGAAGGCTCCGACGCAGGGATGTAGGAAAAGCCTTGATCCGTCACGATCGCCCGGACAAAGGGATCCTCCTCAGTGGCAACAGCACAGGTCACACCCCTCTCCATCAGAACGGTCCCCAGAGCCAACGAGCGCCTGAGGTGGCCGAGCCCGAACGACGCCCCTGCATCCGGACGCAGCAATGCGCGCAACCCTTTGCGCACCATGAAAAACCACTTCCCGAAACGGGAACCGTGAGCTTCAAGGGGACTCCTGGCCCCGGGCTGCCGTTCAATGGGGTCCTAACGGGTCTTGTCCATCCTCCTTTCTGCCTCGGCCCGCAAGAGCGCTGCTACGCGGTGGAGATCTTGCCGCTCGGCCCAACGGGCCGCCTCGAGACACTCCTGAGCGAGAGCCCGGTCAGGGTCCCGCTCCGTGATCACGACCTTCTGCGTGACGTGCCGGTTGATGTATGGCAGCCACGGATAACGGTCAAACAACATGATCACGTCGACAAGGGAGAAGCGATTCGACCCCAGGGTTTCGTAGACCGCACGGGCCAGCATGTAATCTTCCTCAGTATCCACCGTGATGCGGTATTCGGGATGATCGAGCGGTGGGGTCGCCACCACGTTATGAAGATGAAACCGCTCGGGGCGTGTCCAGAGGAATGGCGTGACGTGCTCCCGCTCCCAAGGCCGATTGGCCTCGGCGGCAGCTGTCTCGAGAGCCTGGCGTGTGAAGACCTCCACGTCAGCCCCGTGAGGAAAGGAACGGGATAACGTATTGGACGTGTAATCGGCAAGCGAACGCAAGTGCTCCTCGATCAACCGATCCACAACGTCAGGGTCAACAAACGGGCAGTCTCCTGTGATCCGCACAACGTGCTGGGCATCGGCACACCGGGCCGCCTCCACGTACCGATCGAGAACGTCCTCTTCGCTCCCGCGAACGCACGGGACTCCGTGATCCAGTGCGAGAGCGGCAATCGGCTCGTCCGCCGGAGCCCGTGATGTAGCAACCACGATTGCATCGAGGAATGCCGACCTCTGTAGCCGCTGCACGATGTGACTCAATATCGGTTCGCCGAGGAGAGGGAGAAGCACTTTACCAGGCAAGCGCGTAGACCCCATCCGTGCCTGCACGATGGCGATGATGCGCCTTCGTGGCCCCCCGGGGGGGCGTTCCGTTCTCACTTGCGATGGGCCTCCAAGACACTGCGGACGGAACGGATCACGTACTGCACCTCGGACTCGTCGAGAGCGGGATAGAGTGGGATGGAAATGCACCGGCGGTAGTAGTCCTCGGCAACCGGACACAGTCCACGGGCGTAACCCAGGCTGCGATAGTACGGGTGCCAGTACACGGGGATGTAGTGCACCTGCACCCCGAGCCCACGCTCCCGGAGCGCCTCGAACACCGCGCGCCGGTCGTACAAGTCCGGGTCCAGCCGCAACACGTAGAGGTGCCACGCAGGCTGCACGTCCGGCATCACAGCGGGCACTGTGACCCCCTCGATACGCTCGAACGCCTCCGTGTACCGCGCGGCGATTTCCCTTCGCCGATCGAGAAAGCGCGGAAGCTTCGCCAGCTGACTCCTCCCCAAAGCACACTGGATGTCGGTGAGGCGATAGTTGAAGCCGAGCAGTTGCATCTCGTGGTACCACGGCCCGTGGTAATCCGCCATGAATTCCGGATCCCGTTCGATCCCGTGGTTGCGGAACTGAACCAGGCGGCGGTAGAACACCCGGTCATCCGTCACGACCGCCCCGCCTTCGCCGGTGGTAATGCCCTTGACGGGGTGAAAGCTGAACACGGTCATGTCGGCCAGCATCCCGACGGGCCGCCCCCGGTACGTCGCCCCAAGCGAGTGACAGGCGTCGGAGATCAGCACCGAACCTGTGTCCGAGGCGAGCTGCCGAAACGCGTCCATATCGGCGGGGTGGCCTGCAAAGTCCACGGGGACGATCGCCTTCACCCTGCGGTCGAGCCTTTCTCTGGCAGAGGCCGGGTCGAGGTTCACGGTGTTTCGGTCCACGTCGGCAAACACAACGTCTGCTCCCAGAAATCGCGCCGCGTTGGCTGTCGCCGCGAAGGTGACAGGCGACGTCAAGATGGCGTCACCAGGGCCAATTCCCGCGGCGAAGTACGCGCCGTGAAGCGCGGCGGTTCCCGAACTGAAGACCACGGCGTACCGCGCACCCGTATACTCAGCCAGGTCTCTCTCGAAGGCCTCAACTTCCGGGCCTGTGGTGAGCCAGTCCGACCGGAGCGCCCGCGCAACCGCCTCGATGTCGTCCTCGTCGATCCACTGGCGACCATAAGGGATCATCACGTGCGTTCACGTCCCAACCTACGAGTCCAGCACCAACTGATCATGTGGTAGGGAACTACCTGAGTGAAGTGTTCTGCGCGCCGTGCGGTCCTTCCTGTGACTCGTGGTCCTGGGGACTTCACTCCGCGGACTCGTTCTCCGATGAAATGTACAGGGCCGATACTCACGAGGAGAGCCGCGATATGCTGGATGGAAAGGTTATCCTGATCACCGGCGGTACTGGTTCCTTCGGACGGCGTTTCGTCGAGACCGTTCTGCGGGAGCACCAGCCGAAGAAAGTGATCGTTTTCAGCCGGGACGAACTTAAGCAGTACGAGATGGCAAGGGAGTTCGCGGACCCCCGTCTGCGCTTCTTCATCGGCGACGTGCGGGACCGGGACCGCCTTTATCGGGCTTTTCAGGGCGTGGACTACGTGGTGCACGCCGCAGCGCTGAAGCAGGTTCCGGCGTGCGAGTACAATCCCTTTGAGGCGATCAAGACGAACGTGCTCGGCGCGCAGAACGTGATCGACGCCGCCATCGACAGCGGCGTCCAGCGCGTGATTGCACTCAGCAGCGACAAGGCAGCCAATCCAATTAATCTTTATGGCGCCACGAAGCTCTGCTCGGACAAGCTGTTCGTCGCGGGAAACGCATATGTGGGCGACCGCCCAACCCGGTTCAGCGTTGTCCGCTACGGAAACGTGGTCGGAAGCCGGGGTAGTGTGGTACCACTCTTCCTCAAGCTACGGGAGACAGGAAGGATCCCCATCACCGACCCGAGGATGACGCGCTTCTGGATCACACTCGACCAAGGGGTTCGCTTTGTCATCGCCAGCCTGGAACGAATGCACGGCGGCGAGATCTTCGTACCCAAGCTGCCGAGCATGAACATCATGGATCTTGCGCGGGCCATCGCACCGGGCTGTGACTACGAGTTCACCGGGATCCGGCCCGGCGAAAAGCTGCATGAAGTCATGATCCCGGAAGACGACGCGCGTCATGCGGTCGAGTTGGACGATTTCTACGTGATCTTGCCTGAACTGAGCTTCTGGTCGAGCGGGAACTGGCGGGAAGGACGCCCGCTGCCGGAAGGATTCGTGTACGCGAGCAACACCAACTCGTGGTGGCTCTCGGAGGACGCTCTGAAACAACTGCTTAGCTCGTCTGCCGACACGGTAGTGCAGTCCACGTGAACCGGGGGGCCGCGCGCAGCACACAAGCGGCGGAACGAAGCTCGACACCTCTTAATTGCGGGGCCACGCGCGTCGATAAGTCAGTATGAGGTCACCGGATGCCCCTCGAACCGGCCGTCGCGGGGCTTGTCCGGTAGCCGCCAACCGCACGGACGCGGGATGGAACACTTCACGGAGGAGGAATAGCATGCGGATCCAGAACAACATCAGCGCCCTGTTCGCCCAGAACCGGCTCGCCCAGACGAACGCGGCTCTGGACAAGAACCTGGAGCGCCTCTCGTCGGGCTACCGAATCAACCGGGCAGGGGACGACGCCGCCGGGCTGGCGATCTCCGAGAAGATGCGGGGCCAGATCCGGGGCCTGCAGATGGCTCAGAAGAACGCGCTCGATGGAATCTCGCTGATCCAAACCGCTGAGGGCGCCCTCAACGTGACCCACAGCATCCTCCAGCGCATGCGGGAACTGGCCGTACAGGCAGCCAACGATACCAACACAACGGCAGATCGGACAAAGATTGAGGATGAACTCAGGCAGTTGCAGGCAGAACTCACCCGGATTGCGAATCAGACGGAGTTCAACACGCAAAAGCTGTTAAACGGTAACTTCAAGAACAAGCTGTTCCACATCGGAGCCAACTCGGGTCAAGCCATCACTCTGAACATCAACACGATGACTGCGACGGCGCTGGGTATCACGACCACGAAACTTGACATTGATGCTGGTACGGCCGGCGCCCAGCAGGCCCGGGCGGATGACCTGATCACCACTGTCGAGAACGCCATCAACAAGGTTTCTACGGAGCGTTCGAGCCTCGGCGCGGTGCAGAACCGCCTCGAGCACACGATCTCCAACCTGCAGACCGCAGCCGAGAACCTGACCGCCGCCGAGTCCCGCATCCGCGACGTCGACGTGGCGGCGGAGATGGTCCAGTTCACCAAGAACCAGATCCTGCAGCAGGCGGGCACCGCGATGCTGGCCCAGGCCAACCTGCGGCCGCAGTCCATCCTCCAGCTCCTGCAGTAAGGAGGTGACCGTGACGGGGTCGCGCACGGCCGGCGCGACCCCGTCACGCACTCTCGATGGGGTGATCTCGTTCCATGGACATCCGTCGCGTATCCCCGCAGTTACCGCCGCCGCCCTCGGACGCGAGGCCGACGGTGCCGCGGCCGCTGGAAGGGGCGGCCGTCGCCGTCGAAGGGTCCGTAGCGGCCGAGTCTGAATCCGGGGTTGCTCTGGAAAGCGCGGTCTCCCGCCTCAACGAGACGGCGCGGATCTTTGACCGCACGTTCCGGTTTCACGTCGATGAGGACTCAGGGCGCATCGTGGTGCGGGTCTTCAACTCGGTGACCGGCGAGCTCATCGGCCAGATCCCTCCCGAAGAAGTGCTGCGCGTGGCGGCAGGCATCCGCGAGTTCCTGGGGCTCTTGCTCGACCGGTACGCCTAATAGAGGGGAGGGGGAGAGCATGAGCCTGCGGATCTCCGGCCTGTACTCGGGCCTGGACACGGAGACCATGATCTCGGAGCTGATGAAGATCGAACGCCGGCCGCTGGACCTGATGGAACAGCGCCAGCATACCTACGAGCTTCGGCAGGAGCTCTGGAACGAGATCCAGAGCAGGCTGCTGTCGCTCAAGGGAAAGGTGGACCCCCTCGCCCAGGCCTCCGCCGTCACGCCGGTCAAGGCCACAAGCACGGATGAGGGTGTGGTCAGGGTCCAGGTGGCGGACGCCGCTCTGGCTGTAACCGGCACCTACGCCTTCGAGGTGTACCAACTCGCCACCGCCCACCGGGTGTGGAGCGACGCCAAACCAGGCTGGACGGCAACGTCTACTGGTTCCTTTACGATCTCCGACGGCGTGAACACTGCCACCATCACGGTGAACGCCGGTGCCACGTTGGCGGACGTTGCCCGGGCAATCAACGGAGCGGTCGACACGACGACGGGGAATCCCTTGCGGATCAAGGCGACCGTCGTCGACAACATCCTCTACCTCGAGCATGAACTCACGGGCACAGGTACAGATCGGCAAATCAGTTTCAGCGGCGACCTGACGATTCCCGCGGACCTTGGCCTGACGGTCAGCTCCACGGATGGCACGCCCAAGTACCAGGCAGCGAGCCAGGATGCCTACTTCCGCATCAACGGCCTGCCCGACCCCGCGGACCCGTCCAAGCGCTTCTCCAGGAAGAGCAACACCGGCCTGACGGACGTCATCGCCGGCCTGTCCATCGACCTGGTGAAGGCGGGCGCTCCCGCCACGGCCACGGTCACCGTCGCCAGGGACGTGGATGCGGCCGTGGCGACCATCCGCGCGTGGGTCGACGAGTACAACGCCACCCTGGACCTCATCAACACTCGCCTTTCGGAACAGCCGGTCGCAGACGCCGCAACGGATACAGACCGGAAGAAGGGACTCTTGCGCGGCGACTTCTTGCTGACCCGCCTCAAGGGGAAGCTCCGGGAAGTGGTCTCCGACCCGGTGACGCGCAGCCCTGCCACCGCCACGGACCGGCTGGCGGCGATCGGCATCACCACCACGGCCGACGACTTCGGCAAGTCCGGCAAGCTCCAGATCGACGAGACCCGGTTGCGGGCCGCCCTGGAGTCGAATCCGGCCGACGTGGCCGCCCTGTTCAGCCAGAGCACGGATGTCAACGGCGACGGGAAGGTCACGTCCGACGAGCAAGGGGCTGCGGTTCGGCTCAGCAGCCTCCTGGACTCCTACACGACCTCCGCCACCCGGTCCGTCAACGGGATCACGGTCAAGACCGGCATCATCCCGGCCCAGCTGGACGAACTACAGCGGGTGATCGACGACTACGACAGGCGCATGGAAGCCTTCCAGCAGCTCCTGGGCAGGAAAGAAGAGACCCTCCGCCGGCAGTTTCTGGCGATGGAGACAGCCCTGGCCACACTGCAGAACCAGGCCACGTACCTGGCTCAGCAGCTCGCCAGCCTGACGCGGTGAAGGGGGGGGGACTGCAGTGGTCGTGACGGTGAACGGCAAGCGGCTCGATGGCCTGCCTGATGATCAGTTGCAGGCCCTGGAGGCGCTTGCAGGGGCTCTTGCCCGGTCGGGCCTTGCGGTGCACTCGATCCGGGTGGATGGCGTGCAGGGGCCTGCGACCCTTCAGGACCTCCTGTCGTATCCCCGCCCGATCCGGGAGCTGGCCCTCGAACTCAGCACCCTCGAGGCGCTCATCGAAGAGGTGCGAGAGACCGCCCGGACCTATCTTCCCCGGCTGCAGGCCGCGCTGGAGTCGTGTGCCCACGACCTCCAGCAGGGCCGGGAGGCCGCGGCGCTGGCCCGCCTCGTGGAGGCGACGGACGGACTCGAGTGGTACGCCGGCGTGACCGCACCGCTGCGCGCGCTGGCAGAAGGCGGCCATGTTATGCCGGACGTGCACCGGCAGCTGGTCGATCTCAACGCAGCTCTGCAGAACCAGGACCTGGTCCTCGTGGCGGACATCCTCGCCTATGATCTGGTCCCCGGGATCCAGCGCTGGCTGGAGTTTCTGTCTTCGCCGGAGTGACGGGCGGTCATGGGGGGCGAGCCTGACCTCGTGGTGGAAGGGTCTGCAGCGGGCCCGGCGACCGTCCGGGTGGTAACGCCCGACGGCGGATGGTACCTGCACAGCCGCTACGACCCGGTCGCCGCCAGCCGGCAGTGGGCCGCCGGCCTCGGGCTCAGGTCGAAGAGCGTCCTGGTGGTCTACGGGCTGGGCCTCGGCTACCATGTGGAGGCGCTATGGGAGATCGCTTCCCCCCTCTCGGTTACCGTCCTGGAGCAGAGTCCGGCCGTCGCCCGGCTGGCCGGACAGCACGGTGTTCTCGAGCGGCTAAGGGCACTGGGTACCACCGTCGTCGTCGAGCCGGACCCTCAGCGGCTGGCACGGCGGCTAGAAGAAGAAGTCGGGCGATGTCACGCGCTCGACGGCCACCTCGTGGTCCACGAACCGTCGGTGCGCCTCCTGCCGCCTCCGTGCGCGGGACTGCGGGCCGCCCTGGAGAAGTGGGTTCTGTTCGACAAGACCCGGCGCGCCTCCGCCCCCGCGCTGGCCGCGAACCTGCAGGCGAACGCGACACGGATGCAAGAGCTACCCGGGATCGGGCTATTGAAGGGCCTCGGCACCGGCATCCCGGGCTTCCTCGTGGCCGGCGGTCCATCCCTGGACGAGGCCCTGCCGCACCTGGGCGGAGCTCTGGAGCGCGGACTGGTCTTGGCGGTCGGAACGGCACTGCGTCCTCTCGCCACGGTGGGCCTTACGCCCCACCTAGCCATCCTGACCGATCCCTCGCCCAAACTGGTGCGGCACTTCGAAGGCGTCGAAGATCAGCCGTCGCTCGTCGTCTTCCCCACGGTCCACCCGGCCGTGCTCCAGGCGTACCGCGGGCCGCTCCTGGCGGCCTTTCAGGCCGGGGTCGAGGAGGCGGAGCGGCTCGCGGCGCTACGGGGCGAGCCCGTGGTGGAATCCGGCGGCTCTGTGTCGACGGCGGCCTTCTCGGTGCTGGAACTTCTCGGCTGCGAGCCCATCGTGTTCGTGGGACTCGACCTCGGCTGGCCGGGCGGTCGGACCCACGCCCGCGCGGCCCCCGGGTTTCGCAGCGGGGTAACGGGTACTCGCCAGGTGCTGTCCAACGCCGGTGAGCCCATCCCCACAACAGCCAACCTCGATGCGTATCGCACGTGGTTCGAGAACCGCCTGCTCGCCCGCCCGGATCGGACCGTCTTCAACACCGCGCTGCGCGGGGCCCGGATCCGGGGCGCGCCGTTCCGCCCGCTGAGCGACCTCCTCGCTTCGCTTCCCCCCTTGCCGGAGGCGACGCGCCAGCGCCTGAAGTACCGCCTGCAGGTGACCGGGCACACGAGGAGTGAATGAGTTGTCTCCCTGGGAAGAGTGGTACCGCGCCAACGTCGACCGTCTGGCCCAAGAAGCCCCCGCGGTGTGGGAGCGAATCGCGCCGCTCCTGGACGGCGCACGGCCTGACGGGCGGCTGGAGCTCCTGCTGGCCCGGTCCGGGCAGCTCACTGGCCGGATCGGCGTCGCAGGAAGGCCGGTTTACCTCCACAGCTCCGTCGACCCCTCGCTCGAGGCCGCGCGCTGGGCGGCGGAACAGGGGATCGTCCCGGAGGGCTGCACCGTACTGCTGGGACTCGGCCTGGGCTATCCGGCCCAGGCCCTGCGCGCCCGCATGACCACCGGTCAGCTCGTGATCCTCGAGCCTTCGCCGGAAGTCCTCTGGGGGGCCCTTCACAACCCGGCGCTGGCGGACCTGCTTGCCGACCCGGCTGTCCATCTCCTGGCAGGCCCGTGGACGCAGCACACCGCCGCCCGGCTGTGGCAACTCCTCTTCCCGTTTCCGCAGGGGAAGATCCGGGTCGTGGACTTCCCGGCCCGCTGGCGCGGCGATCCGGACGGGTTCTCCCGGCTGGCGCAGGCCGTGGTCCACACGGTGACCTCCCAGATCGTGAACGCCAACACGCTGCGGCTCTTCGCGGCGCGGTGGACCGGGAACTTCTTCGCCAACCTGCCCGTGGCTCTAAACCATCCTCCGGCCTCCCGCCTCTTCGGCCAGTTCCACGGGGTTCCGGCAGTGGTGGTGGCGGCCGGACCTTCTCTCTCAAAGAACGTGGAGGCTCTGCGGGCGGTGCGGGACAACGTCCTCATCGTGGCCGTGGGCACCGCCCTCAAGCCCCTGCTCAGGGCCGGGGTGCGCCCCCATCTTGTCATCACTGTGGACGGCGCGGAGGCCAACGACGCGCACTTTCGAGACGCCGACGCGGACGGGGCGTGGCTCCTTTACGACATGACCTGTTTTCCGTCGATCCCGGCGCGGTGGTCCGGCGGCGCCTTCGTCCTCGGCTCAAGCGGCAACCTCGCGAGCTGGGCGAACAATATCCTCGGGGAACTGGCGACGCCCTACGCCAGCGGTCCCTCGGTGTCGAACTGCGCCCTCGACGTCGTCACCCGCATGGGCTGCGATCCTGTCCTGTACGTCGGACTCGACCTGGCCTATACGGACGGCCGGTCGCATGCCCGGGGGACCGTCTACGAGTCGATCACGCTCGACGAGATCCGACGCACGCGCCGGCTGGTGGAGGTCGAGGGCTGGGACGGGCAGCCGGTGTGGACGGATACGAGCCTCCTGGCCATGCTCACATGGTTCGAGCGGCGCCTCGCCACCGGCGGCCCCCATCCCCTTGTGATCGACGCGACGGAGGGAGGCGCCCGAAAGCCAGGGATGATCGCCATGCCGCTCCGCGCCGCCCTGGAGCAGTATGCCCGGAAAGCGGTCAACCCAGAAGAAAGGCTTCGCGAACTCGCCGCCACGTGGCAGCCGCGCGGCGCGGACGATGTGCGTCCACTGCTCCGGGCGATGGAAGAGGCGGAGCGGGCCCTCAAGCGCCTCGTTCGCCAGGCCCTCGTGGGCAGCCGCCTGAGCGCCCGGCTCGAGGGGGCCGTCACGTCGGATGGGGAGGCGGAAGTACCGTCTGTGCTCCGGCGCCTGGACCGCGTGGATCGCGGCATCCGGGCGCTCTCGAATGTTCACGGCATCCTGGCCCTGGCGTTTCAACCGGTCGCCGAGTTCTTGAGTAACGCGGATATCAAGCCTGAGGAAGAGGGATGGGAGGTCCAGACCGCGCGCAAGTCCAGGGTGCTGTACGAGGGTCTGGCCGCCTGTGCCCGGGACCTCGCCCGCTGGATGGAGGAAAGCCGGCTGGCGATCGCAGACCGCCTCGCCGCCGGCTGAAAATTAATGCAGGCAACGAAACGGCTCGGCGCGGAGAGACTCCCGAATGGCCATCGAGGGGGAGGCATGGTACACGTGAACGACCCGTACGCCCAGTACCGCACGCTATCGGTCTCCACGGCGCCGCAGTCCAAACTCATCGTCCTCCTGTTCGAGGCGGCCGTGCGCAACCTCCGCCAGGCCGAGGCTGAGATCGCAGCCCGCCACGTGGAGAAAGCGCACCACCACCTCACGCGCGTGCAGGATATCCTTACCGAACTCATCGGCGCCCTCGACTTCAACGCCGGTGAGATCGCCCGGATCCTTCACGCCACGTACTGGAAGCTGTACCACTTGGCGGTCGAGGCAGACGTCCGCAAGGATCTGGCCCTGGTTCAGGAGCTCATTGGTCACGTGTCCGAACTGCGCGACGCGTGGCAGCAGGCGGGGGGCGCGGGGGCCGCGTCTCCGGCGCCCCGGTCGGGAAGCAACGCGCCTTCCAGCGCGAGATCCGGGTTGCACGCATGAAGGCCGCGCTCGCAGGCCCGGCACGGAGCTGCGCCAGCAGCCGGCGTTACTTAGTCTTACTTCCACAGGAGCGAGGCGTTGCACGTTGCCACAGCCCGGTCGTGACTGCCCGGAGACGGCTCCGCCCGAACTGGCCGCCGCCCTTGACGCCGTCGAGACCTCTACACGGGAGTTGGCGGGCTTCCTCGACTGCCTCGACCCGGCGCGCTGGGCCTTCGCGCCGCCCGAACTGCCGGACCGGCTCCTCGAACTGGTAGCCGGCAGGCAGCGAGCCCTGGAGCACCTGGCTGCTGTCCTGGCGGAGCGCTCAGGAACGCTACCCGACGCCGGACGGGAAGCGGTTGCGGCCCGCATCCGGGCGATTCAGGACCTCGAGCGCGACGCCCTGGCACGCCTGAAGCACCTGCGCGATCGCACCGGTCTGGCGCTACGGGCCCTGCCCCACGAGCAGGCCAGCATCCGCGGCTATGTTCCAGTCAACCCCGCCCGTCTCTCGCCTCACTTCTCACGGAAAGGCTGAGGCTCCGGGCTCGTGGGGGGTTCCCGGTCCGGCTGGTCGGGCCGCTCATGCCGGAGCCGCGATTCCACGCGGGTTGCCGGCGTGCCTTCACGGGCCCCCAGAAGTGCGAGCAGTACACCGTGGAGGTCCGGCCCCACTGCGCCGCTGGTCCTGGCGGCCACGGCGTTCTCGGCGCGGACGGCGTCCACCACCTCTGAGCGGAGGACCTTGACGTCGGGCGGAGCCGTGATCCCGACGCGCACGACGGCAGAGGCCCCGGCCCCGCGCACCTGCAAGATCCGCACCTCGATCCCTTCACCGATGAGGATGCTCTCGTCCACGCGCCGTGACAGTACCAGCACCGGCCCCGACCTCCCTGTCAGGCTTCGGTGTGCCGCTTACCTCAGCCCCCCGGGGACCGCCTCCGTGCGGAAGACCGGGGCGCGAATCGCGTATTCATCCGAGGGCAGGATCACCTGACGTCCAAGGCCCCGGGTTACGTTGAGAACGACCGGCGCCCGGAGGTTGGCCGTCATCTGACGAAAATCGTCCGGAACAGTCGCAATGACCAGGATAGCCGCATCCGCTTGCGACGGTAGTTCCAGGAGCTCGAGGTCCGACTTGGGGATCACGGGTCTGTAATTCGGGAAGAACGGCGCCGGATTCAGCAGCAGGAACTCGAAGCTCGCCCCGGCCCCGTCACTGCCCCGGAGATACCATGCCACTCCTGCCAGGCCGGCAAAGACCTCTAGCCGGAACTCCCGCAGGTCCGGCAGGCCCACGAGTCCGTGCCGAAATACAAAGTGCTTGACGGTCGGATACGCGGCGGACGGCAGCAGTTCCATGACCCGGAGTCCACCCTCACGCGATGCTTCCATGCGACCGCGGTCGCCGCTGGCTATTGCAGCGAGCGGTAGCGATCACTGCAGAAAGTCAATCAGAGTTGGGGGGAGGATTCTCGCTCCCATGGCGAGTGCCACCTGGTACGCGCGTTGGATCTGATTGAAGTTGATGATCGTTGCTTCCATGTCGGTACCGCGCGTCCCTTCCAATTGTCCCTCGACCGTGATTTCCAGATCCTTCATTCTGGCCTCGTTAAGCTCGAGGGTGCGTTGCCTGGCACCGAGTTCTGCCTGGACACCCAGCAGCCGGTCGAGAATGTTCTCCAGCTGCCCGATTGCCGGTTCCAAATCTGCACTACTGCCGGTGCTGAGAGAATTGGCGATTGCGCCCAACACAACGAATACGTCGTTAGGGTCTGCAGGGTCACCCCCGATTCGAGAACCTAGAATATTCACTCTCATACGCTGCCCGAACCCGATGTCCCGTTCGATTGCTTGAGTGTCACCCTTGTACACCACGTTGCCAGAGCCGTCTACCTGAAACGGCGGCACATCTGTGGCAAAGCCGCTGAAGACATACTGACCGTTGTACGTCGCGTTCCCCACCTGGATGGCGTAGTCGCGGAGCTGCAGGATCTCCTGTCGAATGCTCTCCCGTGACTGGACCGAACTCGTGTCGGAAGCGCCCTGAATGGTGAGCTCCCGGGCGCGGTGGACAATCTCGATGAGGTCACTCACCGCCTTCTCGCTGGTCGTCATCCACGCCCGGGCATCGCCCATGTTCGTCTGGTATCGTCTAATGCGCGCGAGGATCTCCTGGTAGTGCATCACACTGGTGGCCTCGGGCGGCCCGTCGGAAGGCCGGTGAAGCCACACGCCGGTGGAGATGTCGGTCTCCAGCCGGTACATCCGCTCGCGCACTCGGTCCAGGTCGTCCAGCAACCCGCCCGCCATCATCCGGTTGGTGATTCGCATGGATACTCCTTCTCCTGTAGTCGGTCCCGCTTTACCGGCCCACCGCGCCCGTGCCGTTGATCAGCTTGTCCAGCATCTCATCCACGGTAGTGATCAGCCGGGCCGCCGCACCGAACGCCTGCTGGTACTGGATCATACGGGCAACTTCCTCGTCCAGCGTCACCCCGCTGGTGGAATCCCGCAGGGTCCGGACCTGCTGCACCTGGATTCGAAGCGTCTCCTCGACGCTGCGCTCCTTCCGGGCCCGGACGCCCAGGTCGGCTTCCGTGGCCCGGTAGTATTCGCCGACCGTGCTATTGTCAAGGCCGCTGAGAGCCGCGTCGAACAGGGCAGCCATCTTGCGCGCGTTTTCGCCGTCAGACTCCGTTATGGTAGGACCGCTGGCCGCCGCGGCAATCTGCCACGGATCCGATTCGATGTCAGGGTCCACGTCAAACAAGTTCCAGTCCAGGGTAAACTCCTCAGGAGGGGAAGCGTTGGGGTCCTTCGGATTTACCCCACGGAAGAAGTCCCCACTCTGCGGCCACCCCTGGCTGTGTTGCCAGTTGATCTTGCCCGCGACCACGCTGACTAACGTATCCAATTTGGACGAAAAGTATGGAAGCAAAACATTCCTGGCCTCAAGCGTGGCGGCCAGTTCTCCACTTGTCAGCGTAATGGCCGAAGAATCCGACGACCACTTCAGCACGTACTGAGCCCCTGTGGCGTCACCCACGACCTCATCGACAGGATCGGGCACCGCGGCCGCTCCGTTGACGAGGCGGTGCGTTCCGATGTACACCGTCACCCGACCCGCGGGCGTGAGCTCCCAGCGGACACCGGCCATGGCGGCCATCTGGTCGAGGAGCAGGTCCCGCTTGTCCTCCAGGTCGTGGGCCGTCTGGCCCTGGGCCTGGACACGGGCGATCTGCTCGTTGAGCTGGGCCACGTCGTTGGCCATGCGGTTGAGTTCCGTGACATCGGCCTGGATGCGGTCCTCGAGGGACTTGCCGAGGTCCTCCATCTGCTGGTGCAGTGACTTGGCCACCTGGACCAGCGCCTTGCCGGACTCGATGACCGTCACCCGGGCGTCGTAGGCGCCGGGGCGGTTGGCCAGGTCCTGCAGGGCATCCCAGAAGCGGTCGAGGTGGGCGCGCAGGTTGTAGTCGCTCGGCTCCTGCCAGACGCCCTCGAGCTGGTCGTAGAAATCGACGAGGGTCTTGGAGTACCCGTAGTTTGCCGAATGCTTGCGGTACTGGAGGTCCAGGAACATCTCCCGGTAGCGGTTGGTCCGGGCGATGTGGACACCGGTGCCAATCTGCCCGGGCTCGGAGGCGACGGGATAGTCGAGAGCAGGTGTGGTCTCGAATACAGGCGATTGCCGCGAGTACCCCTCCGTGTGGACGTTGGCGATGTTGTGCCCGGTGATCTCCAGAGCCCGCTGGTTGGCCCGGAGGCCGCCCAGGCCGATCTCGATCCCGAGCCACGGGGATGGCACCGGCATCCCTCCTAAAGAGCTTTCGGCCGATGGTGGGGCACCCGCTGTCTAGGTACGCCCATCAAGCCGGGGGCGGCGCACAGACGGGCGGACGACCGCCGACCTCCGCCGCCCGTCCGGCGTGTACGTGTCGCCCTGCGGCGGCGGCCCCTGCAGCAGGCTGAGGGCGAAGTCGACGTACGCCAGGGCGTTCTGGATCAGGTCGTGGTTGAGGCTGTTGCACTTCTGCAACTCCGTGACGGTGCG
Organism: Caldinitratiruptor microaerophilus; assembly: GCF_025999835.1. Lineage (NCBI taxonomy): Bacteria > Bacillati > Bacillota > Clostridia > Eubacteriales > Symbiobacteriaceae > Caldinitratiruptor > Caldinitratiruptor microaerophilus. The sequence continues at coordinate 2,894,810 of NZ_AP025628.1, forward strand.
GGCGTAGCGGTCCTGGATCGCCTCCAGGGGCTGGCGCAGGTCGGCGCCGGCCTCCTCGACGAGGCGGCGCAGGGTGAGTTCCTGCGGGGGGATCCCCAGCGCCCCGGCCAGGGCCTCCTGGAGGTGCTGGCGGCGCTCCTCCGCGCGCGCCAGGCGCCAGATGAGGACCTGCTCGCCCCGGACGAGGACCTCGAGCTCGTCCGCCCGGCCCGCGACCAGGACGTCGGTCTTCTTGCGCTGGATGGCCAGGAGGTCGTCGAGGATGCTCAGCTGAGCCTCCATCGCCTCCATGAGCTCGCGGACGTGGGTGGAGGTCTCCGCCGGCATCGCCCTCACTCCTGCGGCACGGCCTTGGAACGAAGCAGGTCGGCGGCGACGGCGCGGGCGTCGGGCCCGTACGTTCCGGCGCCGATCTGCCGGCGGAGGGCCTCCACGCGCTCCTCCCGCACCTCGGGCAGCCGCGCCAGCTGCTCCCGCAGCTTCAGCGCCTCCTGGGCGCGGGCGGAGAAGCGGACCTGGTCGGCCTGGCCGGTGCGCTCGACCCGGGGGGGCCGGGCCGGCTTCTTGGGCCCCTCGACGCCGCCGGCGGAGCCGGCGGGCGGGAGGCCGGGGAACTGGATCGGCACGCGACATCCCTGCCCTTCTGCTGATGGATATATCGGGGGCAGAAGGGCCGGCGTTAACCCCCTGTCACACCTACCACACCGGCCGGGGGCTGACCGCGAGGACGGCGACGTCGACCCGGGCGGCGCCGGCCGCCCGGAGCGCGCGGGCGCAGGCGCCGGCGGTGCCGCCGGTGGTGAGGACGTCGTCGACGAGGAGGACGCGCGCCCCGGCTGGGACCGCCCGCGCGGCGAAGGCGTCGCGCAGGTTCTGCGCCCGGGCCTGCCGGGAGGAGTGCGCCTGGGACGGCGTGGCCACCGGCCGGCGCAGCCACCCCGGCCGCAGCGGCACGCGCAGGGTGCGCGCCAGCGCGGCCGCCACCTCCTCGGCCTGGTTGTAGCCCCGTTGCCGGCGGCGGGCAGGGTGGAGCGGCACCGGGACGACGGCGGCGAACCGGGCCCCCGGCCAGCGCGCCGCCACCCGGGCGGCGAGGGCCCGCCCGAGCGGCGCGGCGAGGCCCGGGCGGCCGTGGTACTTGAGCAGCACGACCGCCCGGTCCAGGGGCGGCCGGTAGAGCCCGAGGGCCGCCACCTCGGCGAAACCGGTGCCCCCGGCGGCGCAGTCGGGGCACAGGGCCCAGGGTCCGTCGACCGGGCGGCTGCACACCGGGCAGAGGGGAACGCCGTCAGGGAGGGCCATCCGGGCAAGGCAGCTGGGGCAGATGGGGTCGGGGTCGAGCGGGTCGAGGAAGACGCCGTGGGCGAGGGAGGCCAGCGCCGTGGCGGAGAGGGACTCCCCGGCCTCCGGGGCGGCAAGGGGACCGCCGCAGAGCGTGCAGGCGGAAGCCGCCGGCCAGAGGAGGCCCGCCAGGCCGGCCCAGAGCAGGCGGAGGACCCGGGCCGCGCCCGGCCCCGGAGGCACGCGAGGAGGCGAACCTGGCAGCTCCATGCGGATACACCTCATTCTGTCAGATTCGCCACCTGACGACTGATTCCTTCCCTGGATGTAACTGGTGCGGGATCAAACCGCCGCCTTCTCGTCCCGCTCCGGCGGGCGGCCGCCGACCAGGACGTTGAGGGCGCGCAGGAGGGGGCGGGCCTCGGTGGCGCGGATGAGGTCGAGCACCACGACCACCCGGCTCTGGCACGCGGAGAGGCCGACCTCGCAGGCCGACTGCCCCGGGTAGTTCCGGTCGTCGACCCGCAGGAGGCGGAGGCCGCGCAGGTGCCGGGCCAGGCGCTCGGCGATCTGCGGGGTCTGGTCGGTGGAGTCGAAGTCGACCACCACGACGTCACATCGCTGCAGCATCCGGCTCGTGCGCACGAGGCCGGCGATCGCCCGCAGGACGCCCTCCACCTGGACCTCCTGGTTGCGCAGCAGCACGAGGAGGCTGAGCGCGGGCGGGCGTGCCGCCCGCGCCCGCCAGGCGCTGAGCGCCCCCCACAGGCGCCAGAGCAGGACCACCGCCCCGTACGTGGCGAGGGCGAGCACCAGCCCGTCCAGGACCGCGCCCGGCAGGACCACGGCCGACCACCTCGCGGGAGCGCGACTGCCACCGCCATGCTATGCACGGGGCGGCGGAGGGGGGCGGGGCGCCGTGGGGGCACGGGCACGAGAAGGCCCGGGCCGCGAGAGGGCCCGAGCCGTGGAGTTGCCGCTGCGGCAGGGCCGCGGCGCAACCGGGACGCTATGCCCCGACGAGGCCGGCGGCGTGCTTGAGCTCGGCGGCCCGGTCGGTGCGCTCCCAGGCGACGTTCAGGTCCGTCCGCCCGAAGTGCCCGTAAGCGGCGACCTGCCGGTACTGGGGCCTGCGCAGGTCCAGGTCCCGGATGATGGCCGCCGGCCGGAGGTCGAAGTGGTGCTGGACGAGGCGGGCCAGCTCCTCGTCGGGCAGCTCGCCGGTGCCGGCGGTGTCGACCATCACGGAGACCGGGCGCGCCACGCCGATCGCGTACGCGAGCTGCACCTCGCACCGCTTCGCCAGCCCGGCGGCGACGATGTTCTTCGCCACCCAGCGGGCGGCGTAGGCGGCGGAGCGGTCGACCTTCGTGGGGTCCTTGCCGGAGAAGGCGCCGCCCCCGTGGCGGGCGTACCCGCCGTAGGTGTCGACGATGATCTTCCGGCCCGTCAGGCCGGTGTCGGCGGAAGGGCCGCCCAGGACGAAGCGGCCGGTGGGGTTGATGAGGTAGCGGGTGCGGTCGTCGAGGAGATCCGGGCTCACCACCGGCCGGATCACGTGCTCGATGATGTCCTTGCGGATCTGCTCCTGCGTGGTGTCGGGGTCGTGCTGGGCGGAGACCACGATGGTGTCGACCCGCACCGGCCGCCCGTCCTCGTACTCGACGGTGACCTGGGTCTTGCCGTCCGGCCGGAGGTAGGGCAGGGTGCCGTTCTTGCGGACGGTGGCCAGCCGGCGGGCCAGCCGGTGCGCCAGGGCGATCGGCAGGGGCATGAGCTCGGGGGTCTCGTCCACGGCGAACCCGAACATCATGCCCTGGTCGCCGGCGCCCAGCTCCTCCGGCAGGGCGCCGGGCGCGGCCTCCCGGTCCCCGCCTCCCTCTCGGACCTCCAGGGCAGTGTTGACGCCGATGGCGATGTCGGGCGACTGCTCGTCGATCGCCGTCACCACGCCGCACGTCGACCCGTCGAAGCCGTACTTCGCCCGGGTGTACCCGATGTCGAGGATGGTCTCGCGGGCGATGCGGGCGATGTCGACGTAGGCCCGGGTGCTGATCTCTCCGGCCACCACGACCAGGCCCGTGGTCAGAAGGCACTCGCACGCCACCCGGGCCCCGGGGTCCTGAGCCAGGATCGCGTCCAGGATCGCGTCCGAGATCTGGTCCGCCACCTTGTCCGGGTGCCCCTCGGTCACGGACTCCGAGGTGAACAGGTAGCGGCCGCGCGGCTTCGTCATGAGGTCGTGCGCCCCCTCCGTCGAGTTTCTGCTCGCCACACAAGAAAAAACCCCTTCGGAGCCGAAGAGGTCAGTCTTCTGGCTCCTCTTATCGGCCGGGGCCGGACGCCACGCCGCACCCCGCTGGCGTTGGCACCCTCCCGGACGGGCCACCCTCGGCGCCGGCCGGCGGGTTGCCGAGACTTCATCGGGCCAGTCCCTCCGTCTCTCTGGATAAGAGGCCGATCCTATGCGGTTTGGGTGTAATTGTAGCATAACGCCGGACGCGCGTAAACGGCCCTACGGCCGCACCTCCCCGGGATCGGCCAGGGCGAAGGTGAGCTCGCACTCGGCCGTCACCTGGCCGCCGACCGTCGCCGTGCCGCGTCCCTTCCCCACCGTGCCGCGCAGCCGGATGATCTCGACCTCCAGCCGCAGGGTGTCCCCCGGGCGGACGGGCCGCCGGAACCGGGCACCGTCGATCCCCGCGAAGAGCGGCACCTTGTCCCGGAACTCGGGCTGGCTCAGGAGCGCCACGGCGCCGGTCTGCGCGAGCGCCTCGATCTGCAGCACCCCCGGCAGGATCGGGTTGCCGGGGTAGTGGCCGGGGACCCAGAACTCGTCCGCCCGGACGTGCTTGAGCCCGACCGCCCGGCGGCCGGGCTCGATCTCCACCACCTCGTCGATGAGGAGCATGGGCGGACGGTGGGGGATGACTGCCATGATCTCGTCCCGGTTCACGGGGGAGAGGACCCCTCCTCTCGATCCTCCGGCGGCGCGGCGGCGCCGTCCGGGTGCGCTGCGCCGGCGGCGCCGTCCGGGTGCGCTGCGCCGGGGGCGGCCGGCCGGGCCGCGCCGGCGAGCGAGCGGTACAGCACCTCGCCGAGGCCCAGGCCCTTCCCCGCCGCCAGCGCCCGGGCCAGCTCCCGGTCCATCCAGCTGGCGTACACGCCGTGCACCACCCCGCGGTCCTCGCCGCCGAGCGCCTCGGCGGTCTCCCGCATCTGGCGCAGGACCGTCTCCAACAGGATGGCCTCGAACTCCCGGGCCGCCGCGCGCAGGGGGTCCTCGCCCGGGCTGGCCGGGATGTCCGGGGGGAGCGGCGGGGTAGGCCGCCCGACGGGAGCCGGGCCTGCCATGCGCATCGCCTCCCGCACAGGGGTGCCGGCCCGGGGGGCCGGTCAGGGGCTAGCCGCGGCGGAGGTTGTTCGCCAGGCCGATCGCCTCGTCGGCAGCCTGGATGGCCTTGGCGTTCAGCTCGTACGCCCGCTGGGCCACGATGAGGTTCACCATCTCCGTCGCGACCTCGACGTTCGAGCCCTCGAGGAAGCCGGAGAGCACCCGGCCGAGGCCCTCGCTGCCCGGGGTCCCCTCCGTGGGCTGCCCGGAGGCGTCCGTCTCCTTCAGGAGCGATCCACCCATGGCCAGGAGCCCGGAGGGGTTGGGGAACCGGGCCAGGCCGACCTGGCCGAGTTCCTTGGGATCGGTGTCCCCGTCCACATAGGCATAGACCGTCCCGTCCGCGGAAACCGACAGGGAGACAGTGTTCTCGGGGACGGAATCAAGAGGGTTTCCCCCGTCGTCGAGCAGCTTGTAGCCCTCGGCGTTGACGATGTTGCCCTCGGCGTCCACCCGGAAGGACCCGGACCGCGTGTAGAACCGGTTGCCGTCGCCGTCTTCGACCATGAAGAAGCCGTCGCCCTCGATGGCGAGATCGAGGGGCTGCCCGGTGGGGTTGAGCGGCCCACCGGTGAAGATCCGGGTGGTGGCGACGGGCCGGACGCCGGCGCCGACCTCGATCCGCGCCCCGGTTGCCCGCGGGTAGAGGGCCTGGTAGAACAGATCGGCGAACTCGGCCCTGCTCTTCTTGAAGCCGGTGGTGTTCACGTTGGCCAGGTTGTTGGCCACCACGTCGAGCTGGATCTGCTGCGCCAGCATGCCGCCGGCCGCGCTGTACAGGGCTCGGATCACGGATCTCGCCTCCGTGGGGAATTCGGGTCCGCCCGGCCGGGTGCGTCACCCGACCCGGCCGACGTCGTTGGCCGCCCGGCCCAGGGCCTCGTCCTGCATCCTCAGCGCCCGCTGGTTCGCCTCGTAGGCCCGCATGGTGGCGATGAGATCGGCCATCTCGAGGACGGGCTCGACGCCGGAACCCTCGAGGTAGCCCACGAGGAGGGTCCACGGCCGGGCGCCGCCGGCCGGTGCACCGCCCGCCGGTTCGGACCGGGCCACACGGGCCAGGAGCACGGAGCCTTCACCTTGCGCCCACAGGTTGGCCCCGACCTTGCGGAGGCCGGGCACCTCCTGGCTGGAGACGATGGCCAGCCGGCCCAGGGCCTCGCCGCCGGCCCGGACGGTGCCGTCGGAGTCGACCTGGATGGCCTCCTCGCCCCCGGGCCGCCGGCCCGCGCCGGCTCCGCCGGCGGCGACGGGCTGGCCGCTCTCGAGCAGCACCCGGTGGCCGGATGCGGTGACGAGGTAACCCTCGGCGTCCAGGCGGAAGGCACCGTCTCGCGTGTAGAAGCGCTGTCCCCGGGCGTCCTCCACCGTGAAAAAGCCGTCGCCCTGCAGCGCAAGGTCCAGGGCGCGGCCGGTGAAGCGCAGGGGGCCGTCGGCAAGGACGGTCACGGTCTCCGGGGTCTGCACGCCCATGCCGAGCCGCCCCACCGGTGCCGGCGGGGCGATCCGGCCGGTGCCGTCGCGGTCGTCAAGGCGTTGGACGAGGACGTCCGCGAAGGGGCGGGCGCGCACGGCGTCCGGCTTGTAGCCCGTGGTGGCGGCGTTCGCCACGTTGTTGGTGATCACGTCGAGCCGGCGGGCCTCGGCAATCATTCCGGTCGCCGATGCGTAGATGCCGCGGAGCAAGCGGGTGCCCCCCAGTGCAAGCGAGCTTTCCACCACTTACAGTATCGACGGGGATGCGCCCGCCATTAAGGATGTTCGGGCGGGAAACGGCGGCCCGGCCGGCAGTCCGTGATTTGCCGGTCCCCGTGAGTGCCCAAACTCGACTTGACACGGTGTCGTCGTCGCAAGCTGACAGAGTAGCTTAGTCTGAGGCGTGCCAGAGGGAACCGGAGTTCTGTTCGCCCGTTGCCAAGTAGGGCAAGAAGGTGGTAATGTTGTCCTGCCGGAAACACGCATACCATCGTGGCACATGTGCGAGGGAGGGTGAGCAGATCATGGCCGAGGTGATGGAGAGGCTCGAAAGGGTTCAACTCCCTCCCCATGTCCGTGAGCAGCTTGGACTGGACAAGGATTGGCAGCGAAAAGTCCCCCGTGACTTCCTTGAGCGGGTATTGAAGACAGCTTCCAAGTATGAACACGTTCTGAGGGAGTTGTCCAAGCGGTAGTGAAAATACGCTACCTTGATCCACTTGAAGTGCTGGTAATCCATTACGTTGTAGTGGACCAGCACTTCAGTGATTTATATGATGCCGAAGAGGAACGGGGCGTCAAGAACCCCGGGGCCCTCGTCTCGGCGCTTCATGCGCCCCAGCATACGTTCGGGGGCGAGGACCTGGTCCCGGACGTGCTTATGAAGGCGGCCGTCCTGATGCGCTCCCTGATCCAGAACCATCCGTTCCATAACGGAAACAAGCGGACAGCCGTTATTGCAACGATTTTGTTTCTTGAAGACAACGGCTACGAACTACGGGTTCCGGACAAGAAACTCATCAAGCTGGCAGTTCAAATAGCGACACCGGACAGCATTCCCGTGCCTCGAATACGGAAGTGGCTCGCAAAGTACACCAAGAAAGTGCACCGGGGTGCGAACAAGACCGCCCCCGTGCGAGCCGGGTGGGGCGACATAATCCATGAGGTGAAGAGGCTTTTCACCTCTCGCCTGAATAAAGAGTCGTGACGGGATCCATGCGGAGCGGGGCATGCGGCCGCACACGGGCCGGCGGTGGCCGGCCCGTTACAGTACGCGCTTCAGCACCACCAGGTGGTCTTCCATCGTCTCGTACCGCTCCAGGGCGATCCCCGTCCCCTTCGCGACGCAGGAGGCGGGGTCGTCGGCGACGTGGGCGGGGATGCCCGTCTCCCGGGTGATGAGCTCGTCCAGCCCGTGCAGGAGAGCACCCCCGCCGGTGAGCACGATGCCGCGCTCGTGGATGTCGGCCGTGAGTTCGGGCGGCGTCTGCTCCAGGACGGTCTTGACCGTCTGCACGATGGCGGTGACGGGTTCCTCGAGTGCGATGCGGGTCTCCGCCGAGGTGAGCCGGATGGTCTTGGGCAGGCCGGTCATGAGGTCCCGGCCACGGACCTCCATCGCCTCGTTGCGGCTGCCGGAGGCCGTGGCGATGCTGATCTTGATCTCCTCGGCCGTGCGCTCGCCGATGAGGAGATTGTGCTCTCGCTTCACGTAGCGCATGATGGCTTCGTCGAACTTGTCGCCGGCGACGCGGATGGACTGGCTCTGCACCACTCCCCCGAGCGACAGGACGGCGACGTCGGTCGTGCCGCCGCCGATGTCGACGACCATGTGCCCGGCCGGCTTGGTGACGTCGAGCCCGGCGCCGAGGGCCGCGGCGAGCGGCTCCTCGATGAGGGAGGCGTGGCGGGCCCCGACCTCCATCGCGGCCTCGAGGACGGCCCGCTTCTCGACGGTCGTCACGACGGCGGGGATGCAGATCATCACCCGCGGGCGGGCGAAGAACCGGGGGCCGGTCACCCGGTCGAGAAAGTGCTTGAGCATCGCCCGCGTCACCTCGTAGTCGGCGATGACCCCGTTCCGCAGCGGCCGCGTCGCGACGATGTTGCCCGGGGTCCGCCCCAGCATCCGCCGGGCCTCGGCCCCCACGGCCAGGATCTTGCCGCTGTGCCGTTCCAGGGCGACCACCGACGGCTCCCGCAGGACGATGCCCTTTCCCCGGATGTGGATCAGTACCGTGGCCGTGCCGAGATCGATACCCACGTCCCTGCCAAGGCCGAACACGAATTCCGCCCCCCGCCCCGCGCAGCCGTGCGTGACGCGCGCCCGCGACGTCCTTCAGGCTTGATTCGCCGGGGTGGGCGAGATTCCCTGTTCAGGGTCTGGCAAGGCTGGAACACAGCTGCAACAGACGGCCAGGAGGCGATCTTCCGGCTCAGCGCTCGAGGTACTTCTGGCGGGTGGCCTGTCCTCCCCGGATGTGGCGTTCGGCCTTGTTGAAGTCCAGGACCCGCTTCACCTTCGCTGCGAGTTCCGGGTTGATCCGGGGCAGCCGCTCGGTCACGTCCTTGTGCACGGTGCTCTTCGACACGCCGTAGATCTGGGCGGTCTCGCGCACCGTGTTGCGGGTGCGGAAGATGTGATTGCCCACGTCAAGGACCCTTTTCCAGATGTAGTCCTTCACCTCAGGCCCCCCTCCCGCCCGTGGGCTGCTACATGCCTATTCGGGCGGGAAGGGGAAGATGCAGCGGGCCCGGAGGCCGGGAGAGAGGGGGTTCAGCGGGCGCGGAGGACGGTGACGGGGTCGACGGGGCGCCCGTCCCGGCGGGCCTCGAAGTGCAGGTGCGGGCCCTGGTCGGCTTCCAGGGGCCCGGGGCGGCCGACGTTCCCGATCACCTGCCCGCGCCGCACCGGGTCGCCCCTGCGCACGGCCACGGTCCCGAGGCCGGCGTAGCGCGTGGTCCTCCCGTCGCCGTGGTCGATCGTGACGGTCATGCCCAGGAGCGGGTCCGCGCCGGTCGAGGCCACGGTGCCGGCCGCGGCGGCGCGCACCGGGTCGCCCTCGGCGGCCGCCAGGTCGACCCCCGCGTGCAGCCGCCACTCGCCGGCATCCGGCACGAGCGCCCAGCCGAAGGCGGCGACGGTCCTCCCCCCGACCGGCAGGTCCAGCGGCGCCCGGTCGACCGGCAAGGGCGGCAGAGCCGCTCGCCCCGCGCCGGGCGCCGCGGCCGGGACGGCCTCACGCGCGGGCGGCCGGGCCGTCGCGTCCGTCGCGGGCTGCGGGGAGGCACCCGAGGACGCCGGGCGGGGGCCGGAGGATGAGGCCGGGGACGCCGGGAGCGCTGCGGCGTCCGGCGGGGCGACGGCGCCGGGGGCGCCGGAGAGCCCCGGCAGGGAGAGGCGGACCGAAGCGGGCCGGTCGTACGCCACCAGGGCGGCGAGCAGCAGCGAGAGGAGCGCGACGGAGCCGATGGCCGAGCGCCGGTCCGCGGGAAGCCGCCGCCAGGCGGCCCGCAGGGTCTCGCCGGTGAAGGCCGCCCGCATCCGGGCCACGGCGCCGCGGCCCCGGGCGGCCGCCCGGACGACGGCGCGGGCGGTCCGGCCCATCGCCCGCCAGAGGCGGGAGCCGAGGGATCGCAGCGAATGCAGGGATCGGCGAAGCACCGCGGTCACCTCCGGGCCTAATATGCCCGAAGGTCCCGACGGTTAACCCAGCAATTCCCGCTGCCCGGGCGCGGCTGCCATCACCCTTCGAAGATCGGTTCCACCTCCGTCCCCGGGTAGTAGTGGGCGAGGATCTCCCGGAACGTCTTCCCGGCCCGCGCCATGCCGTTGGCGCCCCACTGGCTGAGGCCGACCCCGTGGCCGTAGCCCCGCGTGGTGATCACCACCCTGCCGCGCTCCGTGCGCACGGTGAAGTCGGCCGAGCGGAGCCCCAGGCGGGTGCGGAACTCGGTGCCGGCCAGGGTCAGGCCGCCCACCCGGACCTGGGCCACCCGCCCGCCGGGCGTGCGGCCGAGAATGACCACGGGTGGGTCGGACCCGCCTGCCAGGCGGCGGGGGTCGATCCCGAGGGCGCGGGCGAGGTCAGCGGTGGCGAACGCCACCTCCTCGACGTAGTTCGGGGCATCCTTTCCGTAAGGGTCGGGCACCGGCCTGAGGTAGGGGACCGGACGTCCCCAGACGGCGGCGGCGTCCTCCGTCATCACGCCCGAGGTGGCGTGGTACACGGCGTCGATCGGCTGCCCCCGGTAGGTGACGAGAAGGCCGCGGGTGGCACGGGCCTGCTCCTGCAGCCGGGTCCAGTAACGGCGGGCGGCCCAGTAGCCGAGCTTCTGCCGCAGGGCGTCGAAGTCCGTGTAGGCCTGTCCAGCGCCCGGGGACGCGCAGACGTCGGCCCGGGGCTCGAGGCTGCACCCGCCCCCGCCGAAGCGCCGCATGTGCTTGACGGTGTACGTCCGGGCCACCACGAACTGGGCGCGCAGCGCTTCGTCGGCGAAGCGGGGCGGCATCTCGGCGGCCACCACCCCCACGAGGTACTCGTCGAGCGGCAGGGTGCGGATCTGGCCGGTGTCAGGGAAGTAGACGGACACGGTGAGCCCGCCCTCCGGGCTTGCCTGCGGCGGGGGCGTGCGGGCCGTGCACCCCCGGCCCAGGAGCGACGGGAGCACGACCAGCACCAGGGCCGCCAGACCGGCCCAGGTGGTCAAGAGCCTTCGCACGGGGCGCCCCTCCCTGTCCACTCCATGCCTATGGGGAAGGCCAGGAGCGTATGCCCCGGGAGGAGGTTACACGCAGATAGCGAAGTCCCAATCGAACCGTTCTCGCTGGAATCGCATGTGGTGACGGAAAACTCGGTCGGAAGGTGCCGATCGTTGCCTGTACCTGCACTGCTCCTCATTCTGCTGGCTCTTCTGGCGACAGCCCTCGGCCTGGCCGCTCGCCGGGGCGGGTGGGGAGTGCTCGTCCGCCGGGAGGTCGAGAACCGGCAGGCGCTGGCCGCCGCCCGGGTGCAGGTGCGGGAGGAGGGAAACCGGATGCTGGACCTCTCGCCGGAGCAGCTGCAGCAGGTCCTGCGCGAGCAGGGGTACTTCCTGGACCGCCTGCAGACCCAGCGCCTCTGGGTCTACCTGCGTCAGGGCAAGCCCGTGGGCATCCGGGGCGAGCCGGGGATCGGCAAGTCGCTGCTCCCGGAGGCGCTGGCGAAGGGCCTCGGTTTCGGCTTCATCGACATGGCGTGTCACAGCCACCTGGAAGCGGAGGAGATCGGGATCTCGTGGAACGGGTTCAAGCAGATCGTCGACGCCCAGGCGTACCGGGGCTCGGGGCCGCCCCCCGACCTCTACACGCTCGAGTACCTGACCCCGACCCCTCTCCTCCAGAGCCTCCTCGCCGACCGGCCCACGGTCGTGCGCGTCGACGAGGTCGACAAGCTCAACGAGCACACCACGAACTTCTTCCTGCGCTACCTCGACCGCAAGGAGCTCGTGGTGCACAACATGTCCGGCGGCACCCGGACGCTGCGGGCGTCGGCGCCGCTCTACATCTTCCTCACCTCGAACGAGTACAAGAAGCTGGACCCGGCCTTCATGCGGCGGACGGTGTGGCTCGACCTCACCTTCCCGGACGAGGGCGTGCTGGCCGAGATCCTGCGCCACGGGGCGGGGGTCCCGCTGGACTTCGCGGCCCGGGTGGCACGGATCGTCCACCAGGTGCGGCAGCTGAACCTCGAGAAGAAGCCGTCGATCGCCGAGGCGCTGGAGTGGTGCCGGGCCCTGGTGGACGTCGCCGGCGGCCAGATCACCCCGCAGTCCGTCGACCTCACCATCGGCTTCCTGGCCAAGTGGCCGGAGGACGTGGCCATGGTGAAGGAGGCGCTTCGCCGGTGGTACGACACCTTTCACAAGGCGGGGTGATCGCCGCCTGGCCGGGCCGGATCGCGGCCTCGTGGGCGCGCCTCCGGGAGCTCCTCGCCCTGCTGGCGCTCTACCTCGGCTCGGCCCTCCGCCTCCTCCGCTTCCTCCTGCGGCCCGCCGATCCGAACAACCTGTTCCTCGTGGCCGCGCCGGGCCGGCCGTCTGCCGGGGCCGCGGCGGCGGACGCGACCGGCCGGACGGCCGGGCCCGGCGGCGGGGAGTCCCCTCACGCCGACAGCCCGCACGGGGCCGCCCACCGGGCCGTGCCGGGTGAGCGAACCCTGGTGCCCATGAGCGTCGGGACGCGCCGGCGAACCCTCCTCTGGGCCGGCCCCGGGCATGCGCGTGCGGATCGACCCGCGGCCGCCCCCGGCTCCCGGGCCAGCCCAGGGTCACGGGTCGAGACCGTGGTGCAGGAGGTCAACCGCCGGTTCTCGCTGCAGGAGGTGCTGGAGCAGGAGCTCCGCCGCCTGCGGCCGCTCCAGGCGGAGGAGCTGCCGCGGCTCGTCGAGCGCCTGGCCCGCCGCTGGCTCTCCCCCGGCGAGACGTTCCGCCCGGTCGAGCGGCGCACCCGGCTCGACGTGCAGGAGACGCTGCGCCGCAACATCCCCCGGTACGGTGGACACGTCCTCACCTTCTACTGGGCCCGGCGGGAGCTGCCCGTCCCCCGCCGGGTGCACCCGGCGCGCGTGCTCGTGATCGGGGACGTCAGCCACTCCATGCACCGCTACACGTCGGTGGCCCTGTACTTCTTCCACCTGCTCGGGTTCTGGTTCGACGTCGACAGCTACGTCTTCTCCGAGCACGCCACCCGGGCAACGCCCTTCCTGCGGCGTGCGGGCACGTTCGAGGAGCGCGTGTCGGCCCTCGCCCGGGCGGCGACCTCCTGGAACGCCGGCACCCGCCTCGGCACCTCCCTGGAGGAGATCCGGGCGCAGGCGACGGTGGACCCGCACACGCACGTGGTGATCGCCACCGACGGCAAGGTGTCCCTGGGGCGCGGCGAGTACGAGAAGATCGAGACCCAGATGGCGTGGCTCAGGGCCCGCGCCCGGGAAATCGTGATCATGACGCCCGACCCCGCGCTGGGCGCCCGGGGCCGGGCCTCCCGCGCGGCCACCGGGCCCCCGCGCGCGGCGCAGGCCCCCCTCCGTGCGGTGGGGAGCCTGCGCTCGGGGCTGATCGAGCTGCCGATCTACGACCTGGGCGAGGTGTGGCAGACCGTGGTCGGGCGTTACGCCGGCCGGATCTACCACGTCCGCACCGTCCAGGACCTGGTGGACATGTGCGAAGACCTCTACCGGAGCACGGCGGCCCCGGCGGAGGTGTGAGGCCGTGGCGGGCGCCTACTCGCCCCGCCGCACGCCGGCCTCCTCGGCCACCCGCAGGCGCACGAGCGCCCGCTGCAGGGCCGCCCGCGCCCGGGCCTCGTCGATGTCGGCGCCGCGCTGGCGGAGCCGGGCTTCGGCGCGCTCCCGGGCCGCCTTCGCCCGGAGGACGTCGATCTCGTCCGCCTGCTCGGCGGCCTCCGCCAGCACGGTCACCTTCTGCCCGGTGACCTCGGCGAAGCCGCCGGCGACGGCGACGGGCTCGTACCGGCCGCTGGCGGTCCGGTACTTCAGCACGCCGATGCGGAGCGCCGCCACCATCGGGGCGTGGCGGGGCAGGATGCCCATCGACCCGTCCACCACGGGCAGCACCACCGCGCCCGTCTCGACCTGGCGCAGCACGGTGCGCTCGGGGGTGATGACCGTCAGCTGGAGCGCCGCCATGCGCTAGCCCACCTCGGCCAGGAGCTTCTTGCCCTTCTCCACGGCCTCGTCGATGGTGCCGCAGTAGAGGAAGGCCTGCTCCGGCAGGTCGTCGTGCTTGCCCTCGAGGATCTCCTTGAAGCCCCGGACGGTCTCCTTGATCGGCACGTACTTGCCGGGGAAGCCGGTGAACTGCTCGGCCACGTGGAACGGCTGGGAGAGGAACCGCTGGATCTTCCGGGCCCGGGCGACGATGAGCTTGTCCTCGTCCGACAGCTCGTCGATGCCCAGGATGGCGATGATGTCCTGCAGCTCCTTGTACCGCTGCAGCACCGTCTGGACGCCGCGCGCGACCTCGTAGTGCTCCTGGCCCACGATGTTCGGGTCGAGGATCCGGGAGCTCGAGTCGAGCGGGTCCACCGCCGGGTAGATGCCCAGCTCGGCGATCTGGCGGCTCAGAACCAGGGTCGCGTCCAGGTGCGCGAAGGTCGTGGCCGGCGCGGGGTCGGTCAGGTCGTCCGCCGGCACGTACACGGCCTGCACCGAGGTGATCGAGCCGGTCTTCGTCGACACGATGCGCTCCTGCAGCGCGCCCATCTCGGTGCCGAGGGTGGGCTGGTAGCCGACGGCGCTGGGCATGCGGCCGAGGAGCGCCGACACCTCGGAACCGGCCTGCGTGAAGCGGAAGATGTTGTCGATGAACAGGAGCACGTCCTGGCCCTCTTCGTCCCGGAAGTACTCGGCCATGGTGAGGCCCGTCAGGCCCACGCGCAGGCGGGCGCCCGGCGGCTCGTTCATCTGGCCGAAGATCATGGCCACCTTGTCCAGGACACCGGCGTGCTTCATCTCGTGGTAGAGGTCGTTGCCCTCGCGGGTCCGCTCGCCGACCCCGCAGAACACGGAGAAGCCGCCGTGGGCGAAGGCGATGTTGTGGATGAGCTCCTGCAGGATGACGGTCTTGCCCACTCCGGCGCCGCCGAACAGCCCGATCTTGCCGCCCTTGGCGAACGGGATCACCAGGTCGATGACCTTGATGCCCGTCTCCAGGATCTCGGTCGCCGGGTTGACCTCGGCGACCCCGGGCGGCTTCTTGTGGATGGGCTCGCGCCGGGCGGTGACGACCGGCGGGCCGCCGTCGATGGGCTCGCCCAGCACGTTGAAGATGCGGCCCAGCACCTCACGGCCGACCGGCACGGCGATGGGCTGGCCGGTGTTGCGGACCGGCGTGCCGCGCTGCAGGCCGTCGGTCGAGGACATGGCCACGCAGCGGACCACGTTGTTGCCCAGGTGCTGCGCGACCTCCATCGTCAGGTTGATGTCGCCCTTCTCGCCGCCGCCCTCGATGACCAGGGCGTCATAGAGCTTGGGGAGCTGGCCCTCGGGGAACTCGACGTCCACCACGACGCCCATGATCGACAGGATCTTCCCCATCGCCTCGCTCAACCGATCTCCCTCCTCGCGGCCCGGGGGCTACTTGAGCGCCTCCGCGCCACCCACGATCTCGGCGATCTCCTTGGTGATGGCCGCCTGCCGCGCCCGGTTGTACTGCAGCGTGAGGCGCGCGATGAGCTCCGTGGCGTTGTCCGTCGCGTTGCCCATCGCCGTCATCCGGGCGCCGTGCTCCGAGGCCTTGGCCTCCAGGAGCGTCTGGAAGAACACGGTCTCCACGTAGCGGGGCACCAGCTGGCCCAGGACGTGCTCGGCGTTCGGCTCGTAGAAGTACTCGACGGCGGCCTGCTCGTGGTCCCCCGGCGGCTGGGCGCCGGGCGGGGTCACCGGCAGGAGCACGATCTCCCGCGGCCGCTGCTGCACCGCGTTGATGAACTCGGTGTAGATGATGCGGACCTCGTCGACCTCGCCCTTCAGGTAGAGGTCGATCAGCTCTCGCACCATCTCCTGCGCCAGCGGCCAGCGCGCCTCCTCGCCGATGCCGACCCACTCCCGGATCGGCTTCAGGCCGCGCTTCGTGAAAAAGTCCCGGCCCTTGCGGCCGATGGTCACCAGCCGCACCGGCCGCACCTCCGCACGCAGGGCCGCCTGCGCCGCGCGCAGGACGTTCACGTTGTACGAGCCCGCCAGGCCCCGGTCCGCGGTGATCACCACGTAGGCCACCTGGGGGCTCGGGGATTCCCGGCGGGTGAGGAGCGGGTTCTGAGCCCCGGCTCCCGCCGCGACCAGGTGCTGCAGCAGGCGGGCCAGCTCCCGGGCGTACGGCCGGGCCGCCAGGGCCCGCTCCTGGGCCCGGCGGAGCTTGGCCGCCGCCACGAGCTTCATCGCCCGGGTGATCTTGCGGGTCGCCTCCACGGCCCGGCGTCGCCGGAGGATGGCCTTCTTGTTCTCCGCCACCGCTCACTACCCCTCAGGCGCTCGCCGCCGCGGCCTCACGGCCGGCCTGGCCGCCCTTCGTGAAGCCCGCCTTGAAGTCGGCGATCGCCTGCTTCAGCCGGGCCTCCAGGTCGTCCACGAAGTCCTTCTTCTCCGCCAGCTCCCTGAGGAGCGTGGTGTTCGCCCGCAGGTGGCGGATGAGGCCGGTCTCGAAGGCCCGCACCTGGTCGAGCGGGATGTCGTCCAGGAAACCGTTCGTGCCCGCGAAGATGGCCACCACCTGCTCCTCGAAGGGCAGGGGCTGGTACTGCGGCTGCTTGAGGAGCTCGACCATCCGCTGCCCCCGGATCAGGCGGGCCTGCGTCGCCTTGTCGAGGTCGGAGCCGAACTGGGCGAAGGCGGCCAGCTCTCGGTACTGCGCCAGGTCGAGGCGCAGGCTGCCGGCGACCTTCTTCATCGCCTTGATCTGCGCCGCGCCGCCCACCCGCGACACGGAGAGGCCGGTGTTCATGGCCGGGCGCACGCCGGCGAAGAACAGGTCGGTCTCGAGGTAGATCTGGCCGTCGGTGATGGAGATGACGTTCGTCGGGATGTACGCCGAGACGTCGCCGGCCTGCGTCTCGATGATCGGCAGCGCCGTAAGCGAGCCCGCGCCGAGCTCGTCGTTCAGCTTGGCGGCCCGCTCCAGCAGGCGGCTGTGCAGGTAGAACACGTCGCCCGGGTACGCCTCGCGACCCGGCGGGCGCCGGATCAGGAGGGACATCTCGCGGTAGGCGACGGCGTGCTTGGACAGGTCGTCGTAGATCACCAGGGCGTGCTGGCCGCGGTCGCGGAAGTACTCGCCCATGGTGCACCCGGCGTAGGGCGCCAGGTACTGCAGCGGCGCCGGGTCGGAGGCGGTGGCGCTGACCACGATGGTGTAGTCCATCGCCCCCCGCTCCTCGAGCACCTTCACCACGCCGGCGACGGTGGACGCCTTCTGGCCGATCGCCACGTAGATGCAGACCACGCCCTCGCCCTTCTGGGCCAGGATCGCGTCGACGGCGATGGCCGTCTTGCCGGTGCCGCGGTCGCCGATGATGAGCTCGCGCTGGCCCCGGCCGATCGGGGTCATGGCGTCGATGGCCTTGATGCCCGTCCGCAGGGGCTCGTGCACCGACTTGCGGGTGATGACGCCGGGGGCGATCTTCTCGACCCGGTCGTACAGCTTCGCCTGGATCGGGCCCTTCCCGTCCAGGGGCTGACCGAGGGAGTTCACCACCCGGCCGATGAGCTCCGGACCCACCGGGACCTCGACGACGCGGCCCGTACGCCGGACCTCGTCGCCCTCCTTGATGTGGCTGTAGGGGCCCAGGATGACGACGCCGATGTTGTCCTCTTCCAGGTTGAAGGCCATGCCCAGGACGCCGCCGGGGAACTCCAGCAGCTCGTTGGCCATGGCGCTCTCCAGGCCGTACACGCGGGCGATGCCGTCGCCGACCTGGATCACCCGGCCCACGTTGCTGACCTCGATCTCCGTGGAGAACTTCTCGATTTCCTGCTTCAGGATCGAGGAGATCTCTTCAGGACGGATGCTCACGCTCTACCTCACCCCTGTCTTCCCGCTTGGGGCGATCACGGATCGGGGCGGTCACGACGGCGGGGCGCCGGCCCGGGCGAGCCGCTCCCGCATCCGGGCCAGCCGGGTGCGGACGGAGCCGTCGTAGAGCACGTCGCCCACGCGGACCACGAGCCCGCCCATGAGCTCCGGCTCGACCCGGACCCGGAACCGGACCTGCTTGCCCAGCCTCCGGCCCAGGCGGTCCTCCAGGGCGCCCAGGACGTCGGCGGTCGGGGGCACGGCGGACCGCACCTCGACCTCCACCCGGCCAAGGGCCTCGTCCGCCAGTCGCTCGTACTCGCCGCGGATGGCCTCCAGCCAGCGCTCCCGGCGCCGGGTGACCAGGACAGAAAGGAAGTTCCGGACCAGGGCGGGGGCCTCGGCTGCCAGCACCTCTTCGACCAGCGACCGCTTCACCCGCGCCGAAACCTCCTGGTGCTCCCACAGAGCCCGGAGGTCCCGTCGCTCCGCCAGGGTCTGGAGAACCCGGTCCAGCGCCTCGCCGACCTCCTCCACCTGCCCGGCTTCCCGAGCCAGGTCGAAGAGGGCCCGGGCGTATCGCCTCGCCAGGGAGGCACCCAGCATCAGTTCTTCCCTACCTCTTCCACGAACTTCTGGGCCAGCCGGGTGTGATCCTCGTCGGTGAGGGAGCGCTCGATGACCCGGCCCGCCACCGCCACGGCGAGCGAGGCGACCTCGGCGCGGAGCTCGGCCAGGGCCCGCTCCTTCTCGACCTGGATGGCCTCCTGTGCCCGGCTCAGTTCCGCCGCCGCCTTCTCCCGCGCCTCGTTCAGGATCCGGTCGGCCTCGGCCTGAGCCCCCCGGGTGGCCTCGGCGATGATCGCCTGGGCCTGCCGCTGGGCGCCCTGTACCTGCTCGGCGAACTCGTGCCGCAGCCGCTCGGCCTCCGCCCGGTCGGCCGCGGCACGCTTGAGGTTGTTCTCGATTTCCTGTTCGCGGTCGGCGACGACCTTCAGCAGGGGCTTGTACAGATATTTGTTCAGCAGCCAGAGAAGGACGAGGAAGTTGACGACGGTCCAGATCAGGTGGTTCAGCTGAGGAAACGGGTTCAGCCCGCCTGCTCCGTGGCCGGCCTCGGCCGCGGTCTCCGCGGCGAGCGTGAACAGGAAGTCTGCGGGAGCCAAAGGTGGTTCCCCCCCTCTCCAGTCGGGGGCGACCAGGGAGAGTCCCGGTCGCCCCACCCCCGGACACGAAGACTAGGCCGCGGGAATGCGCAGCCAGAGCAGGATCCCCACGAGCAGGCCGTAGATGGCGACGGCCTCCATGAGGGCGAGGGCGATGATCAGGGCCCCCCGGACGTCACCTGCGGCCTCCGGCTGCCGCCAGATCGCATCCATGGCGGCCGCGGTCGCCTTGCCCTGGGCAAAGGTCGCACCGAGGGCCGCGAGGGCGATGGAGAGGGCAGCTGCGAACGCAATCCAGGCTCCGACCATCTTGTTTCATGTACCTCCTCATGATGGCTTGGGGCACGCGGGCTTCTCGCCCTTGATGCTTCACGTCCTCCCGGGGAAGGGCCGGGGCCTTCCTAGAGGGGGAGGAAATCCGGACACGCGGTCAGTGGGCGGCGGCCGCGTGGGCCTCGTGGGCGCCGTGGCCGTGGTCGCCGTGCGCCAGGTGCGCCCTGGCCTCGATGACGCCGCCGATGTAGATGGCGGTGAGCGTGGTGAACACCACCGCCTGGATCGCCCCGAAGAGCAGGCTCAGGCCCATGATCGGGATCGGGGCGAGGTAGGGCGCCAGGGTCGAGATGATGAGGAGGAGGACCTCCTCGGCGAAGATGTTGCCGAAGAGTCGGAGGCTCAGCGAGAAGGGACGCACGAACTCCTCGAGGATGCGGAGCGGGCCCATCAGGATGGCCAGGGGGCCCTGGTGCAGCTCCAGGACGTGCGTGATCCAGCCGCCGAAGCCGAGCTCGCGGATCGAGATCACCTGGACGGCGATCATCACCACGACGCCCAGGCCGGCGGTGGTGCCCCACTTGCCGGTGGGCGGGTAGAAGGACCACGTCTGCCCGGCCGTGGGGATGAGGCCCGAGTAGTTGCTGAGCAAGATGAACAAGAAGAAGGTGGCCAGGAGCGGCAGGTACTTGCGGGCCTCCTTGCGGCCTCCGATAAACCCGGCGAGCCAGCCCTCCAGGAAGTCCAGCGCGTACTCGAAGAAGCCCTGGATCCGGGTGCGCGGGACGGGGCGGATCGCCCGGTTCACGAGGACGGCCAGGAGCACCAGCACGCCCATGACCAGCCACTCGCCGACCACCAGGTTGTCGATCCCCAGGGCGGGAACCAACATGTGCGGTTCGTGAAACTCGATCGCCGGACCTGCGGCCTCCCCCAGGGTCCAGAGTCCGGTCAATCAAACCTCCCCCCTTTCCGCGTGTAGACGATAAAAAGAGAAATCTTCACTGCGACCGTGAGGCTGAGTGCGGCAGCGATCAGGCCGGACGCGCTGCGGGTCAGCACCCAGAACAGAACCAGCAGCAGGATGTCAAAGACGTACCGCGCAAAGAACATGCCGCCCAGTATCCGGACCGGCTCCTTCCCGGCCCGGCGGACGCGGTCCATCGCCCGGAACAGGAGGGCGTTCTCCAGGAAGCCGGCTGCTGCCCCGAATGTGATGCCGAGAACAACTCCTAGCACGAAAGAAGTCCCCCTAGCGGGGTCCCTCTTCGGGACCACCCCGGGAGGGCTCCCTGGCCTTCGCCCTCCTCTCCCGCTCCGCGCGCTCCAGGCGGGCAAGCCCGCGGAAGAGGCTCTGGAAGGATACGGCCAGCGCGAGCAGCACGCCGGTCAGGCCAAACCAGGGGACTTCGGCTCCCCGGGCCCGATCCACCCAGTACCCGCCGCCCCCCAGGAGAACCACCGCTGCCAGGAGCATGTAGCCGAAATCGGCCGCCAGGCTGAGGTACGGGGACCAGTTGGAGCGTCGGGGGCGTTCGGGCAACGGCTCGGGCCTCCTTCGTGCCAGCGGGCCGCCGACTCCCAACGGGCATTATACAACCCTGGCCATCGTTACACAACGGGAATGGACCCTAAGAGAAATTCCAACATGGAAACCACATGATTCCCGTCCGGGTGGGCCGTTCACGCCGCCACCCCGCCCGGGCGGGCGCCGGGCTTGCCCTCCCCGGCCGGGCCGGCGGTCACGGCGCGAACTCGGACGGAAGCGCCGGAGCCAGGCCGAAGTGGTGGGCCAGGATGCCGGCGATGCGCTCGGAAGCCCGCCCGTCCCCGAACGGGTTGCGGGCCCGTGCCATGGCCGCGTAGGCCTCCGCGTCCGAGAGAAGCCGGTGCGCGTGGGCGTAGACGGCCTCGCGGCTCGTGCCCGCCAGCACCACGGTGCCCGCCGCCACCGCCTCGGGCCGCTCCGTGGTGTCCCGCATGAGCACCAGAGGCCGGCCGAAGACGGGGGTCTCCTCCTGCAGGCCGCCCGAGTCGCTGAGCACCAGGTACGACCGGGCGAGCAGGTTGATCATGTCCGGGTAGTCGATGGGATCCAGCAGGAGGATCCGAGGGTGCCCGGAGAGGATGGGGAAGGCCACCTCCCGGACCGCCGGCCCCAGGTGCACCGGGTAGACCAGGAGCACGTCCGGGTGGGTCTCTACGAGCTCCCGCATGGCGGTGAACATCTGGCGCATGGGCTCGCCCCAGTTCTCCCGCCGGTGGGCGGTGACGGCGACCACGCGCCAGCGCCCGAAGTCGACTTCCCGCAGGCGGGGCTCGTGGAACCGGTAGTCCTCCCGGTACGTGATGAGCGTGGCGTCCACGCCCGTCTGCCCGGTCACGAAGATGCGGGACGGGTCGATCCCCTCCCGCAGCAGGTTCTCCCGGTTCGCCGGCGTGGGTGCGAAGAGGAGGTCCGCCACCGCGTCGGTGAGGCGGCGGTTCATCTCCTCCGGGAACGGCGAGTACTTGTTGTAGGTCCGCAGCCCGGCCTCGACGTGCCCGACCGGCACCTGGTTGTAATACGCCGCCAGGGTCCCGGCCAGGGTCGTGTGGGTGTCGCCGTGGACGAGCACCATGTCCGGGCGCTCGCCCCGGATGACCTCTTCCAGCCCCACGAGCGCCGCGGTCACGATGTAGCTCAGCGTCTGGCGGGGTTGCATGATGTCCAGGTCGTGGTCGGGGACGATGCCGAAGTGGGCCAGCACCTGGTCGAGCTGCTCCCGGTGCTGGCCGGTCACGGCCACCCGCACGTCGAACCATTCGGGGCGCCGCCGGAGCGCCTGCACCACGGGCGCCATCTTCGTGGCCTCCGGGCGGGTCCCGAAGATCGTCAGGACCTTGCGCCTCACCGCCCCGCCTCCCGGCGTCCCTCCCCGCCGGCGGAGCGGTGCGTCCCGCCGCCGAGCGTGAGAAGGCCGGTCCGCGCGCCGCCGTACAGGAGGCCCAGGCTCACGGCGGCCATGACCGCGAGGGCCCGGTCCTGGGCGAGTTCCGAGGCGGTCACGGCGGTGAGCGCCAGGGCCCCGGAGACCGTCCACAGCAGGAGGACCGCCGCGCGCTGGCTCAGGCCGAGCCGCAGGAGCCGGTGGTGCAGGTGGTCCCGGTCAGGCTCCCCGACGGGCCGGTGCCCCAGGACCCGGCGCAGGATCGCCAGCGCCGTGTCGGCGATGGGCAGGCCCAGGGCGACGATCGGCACCAGCACCCCCACGGCGAGCGCGCTCTTGAGCACCCCGTACACGGCGACGGCGCCGAGGGTGAAGCCCAGGAACATGGCGCCGGCGTCGCCCATGAAGATGCGGGCCGGGTTGAAGTTGTAGCGCAGGAACCCCACGGCTGCCCCCGCCAGTGCGGCGGCGAGGAGGGTCGCCTCCCGCTGGCCCTGCCCCAGCGCCACCGCCACCAGCGTGAGGGCGCCGATCGTCGAGATGCCCGCGGCAAGCCCGTCCAGCCCGTCCGCAAGGTTGATGACGTTCGTGAAGCTCACGAGCCAGAGCACCGTGAGGGGCACGGCCAGCCAGCCGAAGAAGATGTAGTCTCCCGGCCGGGAGGTGAAGAAGTTCTGGATCCAGTCGATCCGCAGGTCAAAACCCACCACCGTGACCGCCGCTGCCGCAATCTGGAGGAGGAACTTCACCCGGGCGCTCAGGCCGCCGGCGCGCCGGCGAAGGTCGTCCACGAGGCCGACGGCGAAGGCGAGGCTCCCACCGACCAGGATGCCCAGTTCCCCGCGGTCGAGCGGCCGGGCCACTGCCAGGACCGCGAGCACGAATGCGGCGAAGATCGCCAGGCCGCCCAGGTAGGGCGTGGGCTCCCGGTGGACGCTGCGGGACACCACCGGGTCGAGGCAACCCGTGCGCAGGGCCAGCTTGCGGGCGAGCGGCGTCAGGACGAGAGCGAGGACCGTGGCGAGAAGAAAGCCGAGAAGGCCACCGTGCATCTTGACAGGTCATCTCCCGGATCGCGCCGGGGACGGGACACCCCGGACATCGGGGGCATTGTACCCCTCATCTCCCCGTGACGTCAAAGCGCACCCCGCGGTTCCCGGTCCCGCTGCCCGCCGGCCGGGTCGGCCTGCCGGGGAAGCGGGGTCAGATAGCCCTTGCGGGTGAGCTTCTCGATGTGCTCGGCGAGCACCGAGCGCGTGTCCAGGCCGTACTCGTCCTCCAGGACGAACATCATGGTGACGGCGGTCTGCGCCACGTCCAGGAGCTCCAGGGCGACCTCGCGCAGGAGGTCCTGGGGCGTGGCGCCGGGGGGCGTCTGGATGCCGGCGGCACCCCTCAGCCGGCTGATGGCGGCCCCCAGCTCGCCGGCCTCCTCCATGAGCTTGAGGGCCGTGGACTCGACGGTGACGTTCTTCAGGATTCGGTCGAGCTTGGGGAGGGACAGGGACTTCGACTCGGACAAGCGATCCGCCCCCATCTCTCAGGCTCCGCGGGGGTCGCGGACCAGCCGGTAGCCGGCCCGTGCCGGGACGAAACGGGCGAAGGGGAGGTCGCCGTCATCCAGCACGACGCGGGTCGCGGCGGCCTCGGCATCGCCCGGAGGCTCCTCCACCGGGACCGCCCGGTACAGCTCGACCCCGCCGGCCCGCAGGACGCCGGCGGAGTTCGGGTCGGGGTAATCGGCCAGGTAGATGACCCGCTCCACGCCGGCCTGCACCAGGGCCTTGGCGCAGTCCACGCAGGGGAAGTCGGTGGTGTAGAGGGTGCTGCCCCGGCTGCTGACGCCGTTCAGGGCGCACTGGAGAAGGGCGTTCAGCTCGGCGTGGACGGTGCGCTTGCAGTGACCGTTGTCGAGAAGGCAGCCCACGTCGTCGCAGTGCGGCGCCCCCCGCACGGCGCCGTTGTAGCCCGTGGCGATCACGCGCGCGTCACGCACGAGCACCGCGCCGACACGCCGGCGCGGGCAGGTCGCCCGGGTGGCGGCCAGCCGGGCCATCTCCACGAAGTACTCGTCCCACGTGGGGCGGCGGTGCGACATCGCCGGTCACCCCTGGGCTACTTCGTGCCGTACAGCCGGTCCCCGGCGTCTCCGAGGCCCGGCACGATGTAGGCGTGCTCGTCCAGGTGGGAGTCGATCGCGGCCACGTAGATGTCCACGTCCGCGTGGCGCTCCTGCACCCGCCGGACGCCCTCCGGCGCGGCCACCAGCGCCATCAGCTTGATCTGCCGCGCCCCCCGCTCCTTGAGGAAGTCGATGGCCGCCACGGCGCTGCCGCCCGTCGCCAGCATGGGGTCGAGCACGATGATCTCGCGCTCGTTCACGTCCGGCGGGAGCTTGCAGTAGTACTCGACGGGAAGGTGCGTCTCCGGATCGCGGTACAGGCCCACGTGCCCCACCCGGGCCGCCGGGATCAGGCGCAGGACCCCGTTCACCATCCCGAGCCCCGCCCGGAGGATCGGGACGAGGCCGATCTTCTTCCCGGCCAGCATCCGGAACCGGCCCCGCGCGAGGGGAGTGGTCACCTCCACCTCCTCGGTGGGGAGGTCGCGGGTGATCTCGTAGGCCATGAGCATCGAGATCTCCTCGAGCAGTTCCCGGAAGTCCTTCGGACCCGTGTTCACGTCCCGCATGATGGTCAGCTTGTGCTGGACCAGCGGGTGATCGATGACGACGACCCGTCCCAAGTTCCGGCCTCCCGTCGGTACCTTGTCGTGAGCGGCGGGCTGGACCGGGGTCACCCCTCGCGGCGGTACACGGCGCGTTCGCCGCCGATCAGCTTGGGCCGCGTGCGCGCCGCGGTCAGCACGGCCTCGCCGATCGTGCGCAGGCTGAGCCGCACCGGAACCGCCACCCGCCTCAGGTGCATCCCGATGAGCGTCTGCCCGATGTCAAGCCCGGCGTGCCCCTGGCCGCGCAGGTCCTCGACCACCACGGCGTCGGGCTCGGCGAATGCCCGGGCGGCGAAGGCACCCCCCGCCCGGGGGACGGGGACCACCGTGACCTCCTCCAGGCCGTAGCGCTCCGCGCACGCCCGGCTCACCACCAGCGCCCGGTTCAGGTGCTCGCACGCCTGGCAGGCGAGGAAGATCCCGCGTGCACCCGTCACCTCGGCGAGGGGGCCGTACACGGCGTCGGCGATCGCGCGGGAGCCTGCCGTGCCGATGCGCCGGCCGGCCACCTCGCTGGTGGAACACCCCACCACCAGGATCTGGCCGCTCCGGAGCCCCGCCACGTCGACCAGCTCCAGGGCGGCCTGCCGGACCTGCTCCCGCACGGTCGCGAGAAGCTCCTCCGGAGGCAGGTCGGTGCGTTCCTCGGACACCGCGCTCACCCCCCGGTGACCCGGCCACCCGGAGGCGGGGGGGCGAACTCGAGCTCGATCGCCCGGATCTTGCCCACGCGCCGGGCGTGGCGGCCGCCCTCGAAACGCGCGGTCAGGAAGGCCCGGACGATGTCCTGCGCCAGCCCGGGCCCCACCACGCGGGCCCCCATGCAGAGCACGTTGGCGTCGTTGTGCTGGCGCGCCATGCGGGCGGAGTAAGGCTCGGCGCACAGGGCGGCGCGAATCCCCGGGACCTTGTTGGCCGTGATCGACACGCCGATCCCGGTGCCGCACATGAGCACGCCCAGATCGGCTTCCCCGGCCGCGACCGCGGCGGCCACGGCGCGGGCGAAGTCCGGGTAGTCGACCGACTCCCGGCTCATGGTCCCGAAGTCGCGCACCTCGTGCCCTTCCTGGCGCAGGACCTCGATCACCGCCTCCTTCAGGTCGAAACCGCCGTGGTCGCACCCCACCGCGATGATCATGACGGGCGGCCCCTTTCCTGCAGGTAACGGTCGAGTGCAGCTTCCACCAGTCGCTCCAGCACCTGGGCCGTCTCCCGGTAGCGTTCGAGCCCCGCTCCGAGGGGATCGGGGATGTCCGACGCCTCGCCGGTCGCATACTCGGACAGCGTGTGCACCCGGTCCCGGGCGCCGGGCGCCAGCTCCAGCACCCTGTCGCGGTGCGCCGCGGTCATGGTCAGCACCAGGTCGGCCGCCTCCACGTCCGGCGCCTCCAGGCGGCGGGCGCGGTGGGAGGAGAGGTCGACCCCCTTCTCGAGCAGCGCCGCCACGGCCTCGGGAGCCGCAGGGGCGTCGGGGGCGGCCGCGGTGCCGGCGGAGGCGACCTCGAGCTCGATCCCACGCCGTTCGGCGGCCCGCCGCATGAGCCCGGCGGCCATCGGACTGCGGCAGGTGTTCCCGGTGCACACCAGGAGGATGCGCGGGGGCCGGTCCGCACTCACAGCTCGATCACCCGCCCCGCTGCCGCACGGCGCAGGCGGTTCATGATCGCCAGGCCGAGCCCTTCCTCCGGGAACCCCTCGGCCAGCACCACGTCGACCCCGTGGCGGTCGAACGCCCGTAGGGTGGCGAAAAGGCTGCTGGCCACCATCTCCAGGTTCTTGCGGCTCCCGACCTCGAGCACGACGGGCACCTGGTAGGTCCCGCGGCTCTCCGCGGTCGCCAGCACCCCCACCGTGCGCCCCTCCTGCATGAACTCGTAGGCCAGATCGTTGATCTTCCGCTGGACGTCCCGCAGCGGGCCGTCGACCACGATCACCTGGGCCCGGGGCGCGTAGTGCGCGTACTTCTGTCCGGGCGAGCGGGGCGCCTCGCCAGCCTCGGCCCCGTGGACCGACGGGTCGATCTGGATCGGGCCGATGACGGCGCAGATCGCGCCGGGGGTCACCCCGCCGGGGCGGTACAGCACCGGCGGGTCGACGGAAAGATCGAGGAAGGTGGACTCCACCCCGACTCCGGTTTCGCCCGCGTCCAGGACCAGGTCGATGCGGCCGCCCAGGTCCTCGATCACGTGCTCGGCCCGGGTCGGGCTCGGGCGGCCCGAGAGGTTGGCCGACGGGGCGGCGATCGGCACCCCCGCGGCCCGGATGAGGCCGAGCGCGACCGGGTGGTCGGGCATCCGCACCCCGACGGTCGGCAGCCCCGCCGTCACCACGTCCGGAACGTGAGGCCGGCGGGGCAGGGCCAGCGTGAGCGGACCCGGCCAGAACCGCTGCATGAGCTCCCGCGCGGCCGGGGTGACCTCGGCCCACAGCGCCTCGGCCTCAGCCGGGGACGCCACGTGGACGATGAGCGGGTTGTCGGCCGGCCGGCCCTTCGCGCGGAAGACGCGCTCCACCGCGGCGGGGTCGAGGGCGCTGGCGCCGAGGCCGTACACGGTCTCGGTGGGGAAGGCCACCAGCCCGCCCCGCCGGATGACGTCGCCGGCCTCACGGAGGGCGTCCGGATCCGGCTGCCGCGGGTCCAGCCTGAGCACGCGCGTCTCCAGAGCCCCCCTTTCGGTTGTCCGTTGGGAGTGATGCGTGGTGAGCGTCGCGCGCACACGGGCACTCGCAGTCCGCCCGTCCGCCGGCCCGCGCGTGTGCCGTCCTTCCGGCCCGCACCCCGCCGGACCGCACGCCGTTGGCCTGCTGGTGTGCCTCCGGCCCGCCGGTCCTGCCCTACGGGACGCACCGGACGGGCTGCGGGGCGCTCACAACTCACAGCCCACTACCCACAACTGGATTCGCCCATGCGGCCCCAAGTCCTTCCCCCGGTGAGGTCCCCCGAAGATGTTGCTACGGGGAGGCAGAGCTTATGATGACCGACCCGGGGCGGCCGGCCTCGGGCTCCGCCCGACGGCCTCAGCCGCCGCCCGGCTGCGGGCCACGGCGGGGCCACCCGGTTAGGCGGCCGATCACGGCCCGGAGGTGGCCGGCCGGGTCACGGCGTGCCGCCGCCTCCAGACCCCGGGCGCGCAGGAGCGCCAGCACGGCCTCCGCCTGCCGGTATCCCACCTCGAGGGCCAGGACGCCGCCGGGCTCGAGGCGCTCCGGCGCCCCGGCCACGAGGCGGCGGATCACGGCGAGACCGTCCGGGCCGGCCAGGAGCGCCTGGCGCGGCTCGTACTCGCGGACCTCGGGCATGAGCCCGGGCCACTCGTCCTCCGCCACGTAGGGCGGGTTGGACACGATCGCGTGCAGGCGCAGGGCGGGCGGCAGCGGGTCCAGGAGGTCGCCCTCCAGGAAGGTCACCCGGCCGGCGCACCCCACCGAGGCGGCGTTTTCCCGCGCGACGGCCAGGGCGGCGGGAGCGACGTCGGTCGCCCAGACGCGGGCCTGGGGGAGGAGCCGGCAGATCGCCACGGCGATGCACCCCGAGCCCGTCCCCACGTCGGCCACCCGCAGCTCGGTCGCCCCGGGGAAGGCTTCCCGGAGGGCCTCCACGGCGGCCTCGACCAGGACGGCGGTATCCGCCCGGGGGACGAGGACGTCCCGGGTCACCCGGAGCGTGAGCCCCATGAACTCCTGCGTCCCCAGGATGTAGGCGAGGGGCTCCCGCGCTGCCCGCCGCTCGACGGCGCGCCAGAACGCCCCGGCCACCTCCTCCGGCAGGGGCCGGTCGGGCAGGAGGGCCGGGTCGGACAGCGGCACGCCGAGGGCGTGGGCGAGCAGCCAGCGCGCCTCCCGCGCGGGGTCCCCGACCCCGGCCGCTGCAAGGCGCGCCGAGGCCGCCCGGAGGGCGTCCCGGACACGCACGGGCGTCACACCGCGGCGTCCCGGAGCCGGGCGGCCTGGTCGTTCATGATCAGGGCGTCGATGACCTCGTCCATGTCCCCGTCCAGGAACTGGTCCAGCTTGTACAGGGTCAGCTTGATCCGGTGGTCGCTCACCCGGTTCTCGGGGAAATTGTAAGTGCGGATGCGCTCGGCCCGCTCGCCCGTGCCCACCTGCGCCCGGCGAGCCGCCTCCTCCTGGCTGCGGGCCTGCTCGCTGTAATGGTCGTAGAGACGCGCCCGCAGGATCCGCATGGCCTTGTCGCGGTTCTGGTGCTGGGAGCGCTCGTCCTGTACCAGCACCACGATCCCGGTGGGCAGGTGCGTGATCCGTACCGCCGACTCGGTCTTGTTGACGTGCTGGCCGCCGGCCCCGCCCGACCGCAAGGTATCGATGCGGAGATCCTTCGGGTCGATCTCCACGTCCACCTCCTCGGCCTCCGGCAGCACCGCCACCGTGCACGTCGACGTGTGGATCCGCCCCTGCGCCTCGGTCTCCGGCACCCGCTGGACGCGGTGCACCCCCGCCTCGAACTTCAGCCGGCTGTACGCGCCGTCGCCGGAGATCTGGAACACGACCTCCTTGTAGCCCCCCAGTTCGGTCGGGTTCGCGTCGAGGATCTCCACCCGCCAGCGCCGGCGCTCGGCGTAGCGGGTGTACATGCGCAGGAGGTCGGCGGCGAAGAGCGCCGCCTCCTCGCCGCCGGTGCCCTGGCGGATCTCCATGATCACGTTGCGCTCGTCGTTGGGGTCGCGGGGCAGGAGCAGGATGCGGAGCTCCCGGTCCAGCGACTCCTCCCGGGCGCTCAGCGACTCCAGCTCGGCGCGCGCCAGCGCCCGCAGCTCCTCGTCGCCCGCGTCGAGGAGGTGGCGGACCTCTTCGAGGTCGGTCAGGACCTTCCGGTACTCGCGATACTTCTCCACGATGGGACCCAGCCGGCGGTGCTCCCGGCCCAGCCGCTGCAGCTCCCGCGGGTCGGCGAGGGCCGCCGGGCTGGCCATCTGCTCCTCCAGCTCCCGGAAGCGCTTCTCCACTTCGTCGAGCTTGCTCAGAACCGCTGTCTCGAGCATCGTCACCCCTCCTCCCGGGGCGCCGGCCCCGCGGGCCCCGGGCGCACACGCGCGGACGACCGGCGCCCCCCGGGGCGCGCCGGTCGTCCGAGGGCGCTAGCCGGGGAGGCCGAACCCGCGCGCCGCCTGCAGGGCGGCGATGGACACTTCCAGCTGGGCGTCGTCCGGTTCCCTCGTCGTCAGCCCCTGAAGCCACATGCCGGGCCGGCTGAGCAGGTGCACCAGAGGATGCTTCGACCGGCCGGCGAAGCGGATGAACTCGTAGGCCAGGCCCGCGATCACCGGCACCAGCGCCAGGCGGGTCAGGACCCGCAGCCAGAGCGCCTGCCAGCCGAGGAAGGCGTAGACCAGGATCGAGATCACCACGACGTACAGGAGGAAGCTGGTGCCGCAGCGCTTGTGCTCCCGGGAGTGCCGGCGGGCGTTCTCCACCGTCAGCTCCTCGCCGGCCTCCAGCGTGTTGATCACCTTGTGCTCGGCCCCGTGGTACTGGAACACCCGCTCGATGTCCGGGATGAGGGCCACGGCCTTGAGGTAGCCGATGAGAAGCGCCAGCCGCACCAGGCCCTCGAACAGGTTGGCCGCGAAGGGGCTCCACGCGTGGACCCGGACGGCCCCGGTCAGCCAGGTGGGCAGCGCGACAAACAGGGCGAGGCCGCCGACCACCCCGACGACGGTCGTGGCCGTCAGCTCGCCCCGGGTCAGGTTCTGCTCCTCCGGCGCGGCCTCGTTGGCCGAGTACAGGAGCGCCGAGACACCGAGCACGGTGGTCTCCACCAGGGCGACCACCCCACGCACGACGGGCCAGCCGAGCGGCGGGTAGCGCCGCACGATGGACTCGATCCGTTCCACGCGCAGGCCGATCTCGCCGTCCGGCCGCCGGACGGCGATGGCCATCCGGTCCGGGCCGCGCATCATCACGCCCTCGATCACGGCCTGCCCGCCGTACAGGACCGCTTCCGGCAACCTTCCCACCGTTCCTTCGCTCGTGCAGCCCGCCCCGTCCGGTTCACGCCATGCCGTACTTCTTGCGGAAGCGCTCGATGCGGCCGCCGGTGGTCTCGACCCGGGCCGAACGGTTGCCGCTGTAGAACGGATGGCAGTTGGCGCAGACTTCCACGCGGATGTTCTTCTTCGTCGACCCCACGTGGTACACCGCGCCACAGGCGCACGTGATCGTCGTCAGCTCGTACTTCGGGTGGATCCCGGGCTTCATGCTGCTCACTCCCAGACGCCCCCCGGTTCGCCGGGGAGGGCGAAGCGAACTCACGGCCGGGCGACGCCGGGGACGGCGACGAAAAGCCGGCACCCCGGCTCGCACCGGTCGATTATATCACGGGCCCTCCCAGGGCGCAATCGCACCCTCTGTAACGGCCGTGTCAAGCTTCGGTAGGTGACCCGACAAGGCCCGAATTTTTTGGTTCGTTATGCACTCCGCGGCAGCGCCCTCACAAGCTCACGTAGCACGTACTTGACCCACGGCGAGCCGGCAGCTGGTCCGCTGAGCGCCGGCAGGTTCACCCGCAGCCATGCCTCCGGATCATTCAGTTCCCCGGGCTGCACCCGAATCGCCGTCGAGCCGGTTGCCTGGCGCAACACCTCCGACTGCATCGGCCAGGCCTGCCGCCCCATCACCGCCAATTCCCCGTTCGCCCGGGCCGCCAGCAGCCGCACCAGATGGTCCGCTCCCCTGTCACTCCACTGCGCTCCATGGCGCTTCATCCGTCGGGCGACATGGTGGAACACCTGCCCCTCAATGGTGCCCAAACTGTCTGCGGCCCCGGAACGGCAGATGCCGTCCCAGTTCTCCTGCAGGTACTTCCGCAGCCCTGCCACACGCTTGCGCTGCGCCCCACGACTGGCCCGCTCGGCCGTCGCCAGCACCTGCTCCACCTGGCTCCAGTCCTTGACCTTCAGGGCCTCCACCGCCTTCCGGTAGGCCTCCTCGTCATGCGACAGACCCTCCAGCAGCGCCCGGCGGAGGTGGAACGGGTCCAGCTGGTACCTCGCTCCGGCAAACGTCCCCGCCCACTGCTTCACCCACGGGGCACCGTCGCCGCCCACCACCACGTCCTGTACCGCACTCAGATCCCACTTGCTGCCGAAATCCGCATACGTCTGCTCCGAGAAGACCTCCGCACTGGCCAAGCCTGCGGTCACCCGGCGCTCTACCAGTTGCCACCGGTTTTGCCCGACTTGCTCTTTGCCCTCATAGCCGACCGCCAGCTTCAGCCCCAGGTGCCTGTGGGCTCCCCGGGGACCACGGCCTTGGACCACCACCTCGTCCACCTCAATCCGCAACCGCTCGGTCCGCCGCTGCCCCGCCGGCACCTCGCCACGGTCGAACACTGCACGGCGCTGCGCTTCGGCTTGCTCCACCCGTACAGCGCCCACCTCCTGGACCTCACGCCAGACGCTCATCGCTCGGACATCCATGCCCCCCAGCGTGAGCTTCGCCAGCACCGCCGCCGCCCGGTGGTACGGCATCTCCGCGGCCATCGCCACCGCCAGTTCTGTGGCCCACGGCGACAGCCGCTGGCGGGCTGTCCACCCCAGCGCCTCGTCCAGCAGGAAATGGCCTTCCCCGCTCTGACGGTCCCGGTAGTACCGCCGCCGCACCTGCACCTTCCCAAACGGCGTCACGATCGTCCGCGGCTTGCTGTGCACCAACTCATATCGCGCCGCGTCCCGCCGGCGCATCAGCTCGTCGTCCAGCCGGTGCAACGCCAGCACCAGCGCCCGTCGCGCCACCTCCTGCACCAGCCGGAAGATCCCCTTCTCCAGTTCCATGAAGTCGTGGCGGGTCCGCAGCAACTCCGAGATCCCATGCACCAGCAGCAGGATTAGGTCCATGATCTCACGAACTAGCCACATCGAGACCTCACCCATTACCAGGCCTTGTCGGGATGGTTGCTACCGCAACCTACCAGGTGAGGTCTCATTCTTTGTTGTCCCCACCATCTCCTCCCGAAATGTTATCCGGCCCTCTGTAACGCTTTTGCACCGAACCGGTGGGGGGTTCGCACCGGTCACAGGCGGCAAAATTTATTGACATCCCCCTGTGGATATTGTGGACAACTCGGGGCGCGACCGTTCAGGTCACGCCCGGCTCACCCGCCGCGGCGGGGCAGGTAGCGCATGGGGTCGACGGGGCGCCCGGCAATGAGCTCGAAGTGCAGGTGCGGCCCGGTGCTGCGGCCGGTCGACCCCACCCGGGCGATCACCTGGCCCTGACGGACCCGGTCGCCCGGCCGGACCAGGACGCGCGAGGAATGGGCGTAGAGGGTACGGGACCCGTCGGCATGGCGCAGGATGACCGTGTTCCCGTACCCTCCCACCCAGCCAGCCAGGTCGACCACACCGGCCCGTGCGGCCAGGATGGGGTCCCCGGCGTTGGCGGCGATGTCGATGCCCGAGTGGAATCGGCCCCAGCGCGGGCCGTAGGGGGAGGAGATGGGGCCGGAGGCGGGCCACACGAACCGGGCGTCCGGAGCGATCCGGACGTCCGGGGCGGCCTCCTCGCCCTGCCACCGCGCCCCGGCAGGAAGGCGCAGGGCCTGTCCGACCTGGAGGAGGCCCAGGTCCTCCAGGTCGGGGTTCACGGCGGCGAGTTCCTCCAGCGTGATGCCGTAGAGCCGGGCGATGTCCCAGGCGGTGTCCCCGGCGCGGACCACGTGCTCGGTGGGGCGTTCGCCGGGAACCGTGAGCACCTGTCCCGGGAAGATCGTGTCGCCGGTCAGGCCGTTCGCGACCCGGAGGGCTTCGACCTTCACCCCGAGGCGGCGGGCGATCGCGCCCAGCGTGTCGCCCGTCCGGACCGTGTAGGTGGCCGGACGGCCGGGAGGGGGCCCGTCGCCGGGGACGCCGGCGCCCGCGGCAGCCGCCGCAGGGCCCTGGCCACCTGCCCCGCCGCCGGCGGGACCCGTGGGCGCCTCCGCCCCCCCGCTCCTCTGCGGCCCGACGTCGGGTCCCCCGACCCCGAGGGGAAGGGGCGCCAGGGCGGCGGCGGCCGGTTCGCCCGGGAAGGCGCGGTCGGCGGCGGCCTGCCGGCGCCAGCCCAGAGTGAAACTCAGCATGCACCCGAGCGCCAGGAGCCCGAGCCGCTTCCAGGCTTCCCGATCCACCCGGTCTCACCGCCCCCCGGGAGGCGCCGCGCCGGCCCGGCAGAGACAGGCCGGGGGCCGCCGCGCCGGCGCCGGAACGCCTCCCGCCCGAAGGTATGCGGCGAGGGGGGACGAGTATGCCCTACTGGAGCTCGGCGCCGGTCACCTGCAGGAACTCGCGGTTGTCCCTGGTCTTGCTCATGCGGGTGAGGAGCCACTCCGCGGCCTCGACGTTGCCGAGGGGGGCCAGCGCCCGCCGAAGCTGCCACATCACCTCGAGCTCGTCGGGCTCCAGGAGGAGCTCCTCCTTGCGGGTGCCGGAGCGCTTGATGTCGATGGCCGGGAAGAGCCGGCGCTCGGCGAGCTTGCGGTCCAGGTGCACCTCCATGTTGCCGGTGCCCTTGAACTCCTCGTACACCACGTCGTCGAGCCGGCTGCCGGTGTCCACCAGCGCCGTCGCCAGGATGGTCAGGCTGCCGCCTTCCTCCAGAGCCCGGGCCGCCCCGAAGAACCGCTTGGGCCGGTGGAAGGCGGTCGGGTCCATGCCGCCGGAGAGCGTGCGCCCGCTCGGGGGCAGGACCAGGTTGTAGGCGCGCGCAAGGCGCGTGATGCTGTCGAGAAGGATGACCACGTCCTTCTTCTGCTCCACGAGGCGCTTGGCGCGCTCCAGCACCAGTTCGGCCACCCGGGTGTGCATCTCGGGGTGCTCGTCGAAGGTGGAGCTGACCACCTCCCCCTTCACCGAGCGCTGCATGTCGGTGACCTCTTCCGGCCGCTCGTCGATGAGCAGGACCATGAGGTGCACGTCCGGGTGGTTGCGCGTGATGGCGCTGGCGATCTGCTTGAGCAGGATGGTCTTGCCGGCCTTGGGCGGGGACACGATGAGCCCACGCTGGCCCAGGCCGATGGGGGCGAAGAGGTCCAGGATCCGCGTCGAGACCTCGGTGGGGCCGCCCTCCAGGCGTAGCCGCCGGCGCGGGAAGACCGGGGTCAGGTTGTCGAAGGGGACCCGCTCGCAGCAGCTTTCCGGCGGCGCGCCGTTCACGCTCTCGACCCGCAGGAGGGCGTAGTTCCGCTCCCCCTCCCGGGGGAGGCGGGCCGTGCCGGAGACGAGGTCGCCGGTGCGCAGATCGAAGCGCCGGATCTGGGAGGGGGAGACGTAGATGTCCTCGGAGCTCGGCAAGTAACCCAGCGGGCGCAGGAAGCCGTACCCCTCGGCCAGGATCTCCAGGGTGCCCTCGACGAAGGCCAGGCCTTCCCGCTGCGCGCGGGCCTTCATGATCTCCCAGATGAGCTCCCGCTTCCGGAGCGTGTGGGACCGGGCGATCGACAGCCCGCGGGCCACGTTCTGGAGCTCCTCGAGCGGCATGGCCGCCAGTTCGGACATGCTCAAGGACCGGTCACCTCTCGAAGGAGTGGCGGCTCTGGAGGCGCCGCCCTACTCTTCGAGATTGGCCAGCCGGGCTGCTGCGTATCCGCCCTTCACTCCGCCGGCCGCACGGCCCCCCGCGCGTACACGGGCTTGCGGTCCAGCCGGTGGACCGCCTCGATGAAGCGGATCGTGCCCGTCCGCGACCGCATGACCACGGAGTGCGTCCGGGCCCGGAGCCCCTCGCCGTAGTAGCGCACGCCCCGCAGCAGGTCGCCGTCCGTGATGCCGGTGGCGGCGAAGATCACGTCGTCGCCCCTCACGAGGTCGTTCAGGGTCAGGACCCGCGTCGGGTCGTCGAGCCCCATCTGCCGGACCCGTTCCCACTCCTCCTCGTTGGAAGGGACCAGGCGGGCCTGCATGTCGCCGCCCATCGCCTTGACCGCCGCGGCCGCCAGCACGCCCTCGGGCGCGCCGCCGATGCCCAGCAGCATGTCGACGCCGGTGTTCTCGATGCAGGCCGCCACCGCCGGCGCCACGTCGCCGTCCGAGATGAGCTTGATCCGCGCGCCCGCCTCCCGGACCTCCTGGATGATCTTCCGGTGCCGGTCGCGGTCGAGGATCACCACGGTGAGGTCCGACACGTCCATGCCCTTGGCCCGGGCCACCCACTTGAGGTTCGCGGACACCGAGGCCGTGATGTCGATGCACCCGGCCGCCTGCGGGCCCACGGCGATCTTCTCCATGTACATGTCCGGCGCATGCAGGAGCTGGCCCCGGGGCGCGGCCGCCACCACGGCGATCGATCCGTTCAGGCCCTTCGCCACCAGGTTCGTGCCCTCCACGGGGTCGACCGCGACGTCGAGTTCGACCCCGCCCGCCCCCACGTGCTCCCCGATGTAGAGCATCGGGGCCTCGTCCATCTCGCCCTCGCCGATGACGACCACGCCGCTGATGGAGACGGTGTCGAAGGCCGCCCGCATGGCGTCGACCGCCAGCTGGTCGGCCCGGTTCTTGTCCCCGCGCCCCATCCAGCGGGCACAGGCGATGGCCGCCGCCTCGGTCACCCGCACGAACTCCAGGGCCAGCTCCCGCTCCACGTGGCCTCGCCCCCCGGGGGAGTTTACCGGTTCCACTTCATTTTAGCACCGGTCGCACCCGGGGGAGCGCCCCCTGCGGCGAAAGCAGACAGCCGGTGCCCTGCCGGCCTGACCGGCAGGGCACCGGCTTGCGGCTTGTACGACCCCTCCCGGGGGGAACGGTCAGGTCCGGGCGGGAGCCGCGCCCCCGGCGACGGCCTCGCGGGCCGCCTCCCAGTCCTTCAGGAACCGCTCGAGGCCCTTGTCGGTGAGCGGGTGCTGGAGCGCCGCCTGCAACACCTTGTACGGGCTGGTGGCGATGTGGGCACCCGCCCGGGCGGCCTCCACCAGGTGCATGGGGTGGCGGATCGAGGCGGCGATGACCTCGGTCGCGATCCCGTGCTTCCGGAAGATCTCCACCGTGTCGCGGACCACCTGCACGCCGTCGTGGCCCACGTCGTCCAGCCGCCCCACGAAGGGGCTCACGAACGCGGCCCCGGCCCGGGCGGCCAGGAGGGCCTGATTCGGGTTGAAGACGAGGGTGACGTTCGTCCGGATGCCGCGGCGGGCCAGTTCGTGGGTGGCCTTGAGCCCCTCGGCCGTCACCGGCACCTTGATCACGATGTTCGGGTGGATGGCCGCCAGGGGCAGGGCCTCCTCGACCATCTCCGCCGCGCGGGTGCTCACGACCTCGGCGCTGACGGGGCCGTCCACGATCGACACGATCTCCCGCAGCACCGAGCGGAAGTCCCGGCCCTCCCGGGCGACCAGCGAGGGGTTCGTCGTCACCCCGGCCAGCACGCCCCAGGAGGCGACCTCCCGGATCTCGTCCACGTTGGCGGTGTCGATGAAGAGCTTCACCCGGACCCTTCACTCCCTTCGTTCGGCCCCGCCCGGCCCCGGCGCCTCAGGGGCGCCCGTCGCCCGGGCGGGAGCTCGGCGCCCCCACCTCCAGCCGGCGGGCGCGGCGCGCCCGGGACACGTCGGCCTCGGTGGCGGCGCCCAGGCTGCGGCGGGAGCCGCAACGGGGACAGACCAGGTCGAGGCGGTCAGGCTGCAGCTCGTAGTCGATGTGGGCGTTGCCGCACCGGCACCGCAGCCGCCCCGCCTCGTCGAGTTCGTGCACGGCGGCGAGGACCTCGTACATGACCTCGGGGTTGACGAAGTAGTCGCCGAGCACGCCCGGGTCGACGGAGCCGTACGCCGGGGCCGGATCGGCGAACTCCCTGGCGAGCTCCGGCGAGCCCACCGTCCCCAGGTGCAGCCCGGTCTCCTGGCAGACGACGGCCTGCGGCGCGCCCTGCCAGAACCGCCCCGGGCGGAACGGGAGGTGGTGGAGCCCGTCGCAGAGGAAGCACGGGACCTGCAGCACCAGCCGCCCCCTCCGCCGGGAAAGGGTGGCCTGGTGCTGGCCGCACGAGCAGTCGAGCCGGACCGAGGGATTGCCCGACAGCTCGAACAGGGACAGCTCGTGAACGGCGGTCTTCCCGCACCGCGGACAGCGGAGGGCCAGCCCGACCCGGGCCGGAACCAGCATGGGCGCGACCTCCTCCGGGCGGCCGATCCTGAGGCCGTGCGCCGCGCGTTGTGGAACAGGAAGTTCTCGGCCCGGACGGCGATCTCCTCCTCCCCGGCGGCGGCCGGCGCGAATTGCGGCCCGCGCCTACTACCGAGCTTACCCTCTCAGGCCCAGGAGATGCTTCACCTTCTCCCGCCAGAGGTCGTGCACGGGTCCGGGCGGCCCCGCCGGCACCCCGCCCGGGCGGCCCTGCGCCCACAGGCGGTACGTGGCCCGGAAGGGCCGGAAGCCCGGCAGGTCGACCGCCACGTCCACGTCGAACGCCCGGTCCGGCGCCGTGAACGGGACCCGGACCTCGCCCGCCCGGGTCCGGTACAGCACGCCGTCGACCCGCACGGGGCCGTCGGGCACCTCGCCCCCCTCGGGGGCGATCAGGTCGAAGGCGATGAAGCCGGGCCGGCCGGCCACCAGGTCCGGGCTGCGGGGCCGCACGGCCAGCGGGCGCTCGCCCACCGAGACCTCGACCGGCAGCCAGGCGAGGGTGCGCCCCGCCGGGACGTCACGCAGGAGGAGATGGCCCACGTAGCGCCCGGGCTCGGCAGGGAGCGTCAGCTCCACGTTCACGGACCACGTCTCGCCCGGCCCGTGCGGCCGGGGCGGATCGGCCGCCGAGGCACCGGGGCCGGGGTAGAAGAAGGCCCGTCCGTACTCGAACCGCGGGTCGCCGCCGTCCGCGTCGACGTACACCTCGTAGCGGCCCGGCGGCAGGTCGTGCGCCTCCAGCACCCGCACGTCCGTCTCCGCCACCGGGGCCACCCGGAAGTCCTCGAAGCGCTGGGTCGCCTCGTTGTACACCCGGAGGCGGAGCCCGTAACGGGCGCCCACCGGACGGGTGGACTGCACCTGCAGCCGCGCCAGCGGCACCGGGGCGTCCAGGGTGAAGGCGTCCACCCGCCCGGTGCGGGTGTACACCCGGGGCGGTCGGGAATCGTCCACGGGCCGGAGATCGGAGATCACCGCCTGTCCGGTGAAGGAGCCGAGGGTGGAGCGGACCGTGAGCGGCACCGTCACCTTCTCGCCGCCCCGGGGGAAGGCGAGCACCAGGGGCCCCGGGCGGAGCTGGCCGTCCCCGCCCGCCTCGACCGGGGCCGCCGCCATCACGCCCTCCACCGCGACCCGCACGGCGTAGTCCACCCGGGCGTCGGGCCGGTCGCGGGCCAGCTCCGGGTCGGCGATCACCAGGAGCTCCCAGACGCCCGGCAGCGGCGCCTCGACAGCCACCTCGGCCCCGGCCGGCCTGCCCGGCGCGGCACCGGCTGTCCCGGTTGCCCGCGCGGCGGCCGCGGTGCCCACGCCCGGCTCCAGCGCGAAGAGCTGCCCGTCGGGGCGGTACAGGTAGGCGTTCACCCGCCCGGGCTGCGCGCCCTCGGGCACCTCGACCCGGACCCGGAGGCGTGCGGTTCCCGGCGGTACCTCGAAGAAGTCCCGGCGGTGCTCACCCGGCAGGAGCCCCGTCCGCCGGAGCTCGACCGGCTGGCCATCCCCGAAGGTGAAGGGCACGACGAACGTGCTGAGGATCTCCTGCTCGAACCCGTAGCGGCCGGGAACCCGGAGCTGGACCAGGGCGCTGTGCACCCCGGGCTCCCGGGGGACGGCGTAGCGCACGCGGAGGGTCCGGTAGGCGCCGGCGGGCAGGACGAGGCTCCGCGCCTCCGGCTGCACCCACGGGGCCCCCGCCACCACGTCCACCCGGGCGCCGGCGCCCCGGTTGACGATCTCGAACTCGGCCGTCCCCAGCCGCTGGGCGCGGGCCAGGAGCCCGGGGCCGCCCTGGGGGCCGGCGACCACCAGCGGCAGGGCGGGCTCGAGGCGCTCGAGGGCCCGCCACGCCAGCATGACGTTCAGGACCCCGTGGCCCTGCTCGAAGGGGGCGTACCCGTCCAGCGGCCGGGCGCCGACCTCGAGCGCGCGCTGGATCGTGAGGTAGTCCGCCGGACGCCCGTGGCGGCGGGCCGCCTCGAGCAGGAGCGCCGCCGCGCCGGACACGTGCGGGACCGCCATGCTGCTGCCGGTATCGATCCCGTAACCGGAGGGGGAGCGCCAGGCCGGCACCGTCGACGGCGCCCCGTGGGGCGCGAGCAGGGACGGCGCCAGGCTGCCGTCGTACCGCGGCCCGACCCCGCCTTCCAGCCACACGCCCTCCCGGGGCAGGCGGTAGCCGTGATCCCGCTGCCACATCTCCGGGGAGTAGTAGCCGCCCACGGTGAGAACCCGGTTCGGGTCTCCCGGCGCGCTGACGCTGGCGGCCGAGAGCCCCGGGCCGCCGTTGCCGGTGGCCAGGGTGACCAGCACCTTGTACTGCTCGACGAAGTCGTTGAGCCAGCCCGTACCCGTGCCCGCCGCGGCCAGGTCCACGTCGCGCAGGCTCAGGTTGATCACCTGGGCGCCAGCTTCCGCCGCGTAGATCATGGCGTAGGCAAGGGTGTACCACGTGCCCCCGCCGGCCGAGTTCTGGGTCTTGATGACCAGGAGTCGTGCACCGGGGGCGATCCCCTCCATGCCCCCGGGGCCCCACGCGGCAGCGATCCCGGCCACGTGCGTGCCGTGGCCGTTGCCGTCGAAGCCGAGCGTCACCTTCTGGCCGTCCGCCGCCACGTAAGCCACCACGAAGGGCGTGCGCACGTCGGCCGCCCCCGGCGGCAGCGGCGGGCCGAAGCGGGCGACCTGGCGGCCGGCGCGGTAGAGCCGGAGCGGGACCTCGTCCGTGAAGTCGTGGTCCCGGTCCGTGTCCACGTAGACGGTGTCGTACCGGCCCGCCGTGACGGGGTCAGCGACGAGCACCCCGTAACGGTCGGTCGCCTGGCCGTTGTGGTCCAGGTCGGCGCCCTGGACCTGGCTTTCCTGCATGTAGCCGAACCACAGCCGGCCGCTCAGGGAGCGGATGCCGGCGATGCCGAACTCCTCGTCCCCGACCCTGGCCCGGGGCCCCGGCCGGAGTTCGGTGCGGGTCCAGACGTCTCCCTCGCCGGTGAGGTCGACCCAGTCGACGATCTTCGGCGCCCCGGACGGGGTCGTCTGCAGGTCCGGGTGGGAGGGGTCAACGCCGGTATCGATGATGGCGATGGTGACGCCCTCGCCCGTCGCCCCGGTCTCGCTCCGCAGCGCCGGCAGCGAGATGGCGCGCCGGTTCAGCTCGAAGCCGCGCAGGGCCTGGTCCGGCAGGACGTCCCGAACGGCGCCGGTGCGCACCTGCAGGGCCACGTCGGTGCCCATGCGCTCGACCGCCGCGACGCGCAGGAGCCGCTCGGCCCCCCCCGGTGGCAGCTCGGCCTGGAGGTACCGCATCCGCTCGCTGCGGTAGCGCACCTCGCCCCCGAGCGCCCGGATCTCGGCCTCGAGCCGCCCGAGGTCCTCGCCGGACCGGAGGATGACGTCCACGGGGACCCGCTCTTTGCCCGTCCTGACCGCTTCGGCCTCCGCGGCCGCCACGGGCGGCGGGACCGCCAGGAGGCGGCCTCCGCCGGCGCCGCCGGCCTCGGGTGCCGCGGCCGGCGCGCGGGACGCCTGCACCTCCTGCCCGGGAAAGGCCGGCAGGGGGGAGGCGGCGGGGGCCCGCGCGAATGGCTCCGTCCCCGCCCCGAGACCCGGGGCAGGTCGCTGCGGCAGGCATCCGGCCGCCAGGAACGCCAGGCTGAGGCCCAGGGCCACCGCAGAGCGCACCCGCACGCGTCCTCCCCCCTCCTGCCGCTTCTACTGTCTCTCCGCTCCGGCCCCGCTGCCCTCCGCCGGCGCATTCCCGGCAGGCGGCTCCACCTGGAGGAAGCGGAGGAGATCGCCTTCCGCCAAGGCCACGGCCGTCTCGCCGATGTGAAGACGCTCCAGCTGTACCGGACGGCCGTCCTGGTAGAGGAGGGCGTCCGGCGGCACCCGCAGGGCCACCGGTCCCTCCTCGAGCAGCCACACGCGCTGCGTCGCCCGGTCGACCCGGGCGATGCGCCCGCGGTGGTTGTAGCGCACCGCGTCGACCACCCGGGCCTCGCCGCTCGCCGGGTCGAGCACCACGTACACGAGCTGCGCCCCGTCCACCTGCGCCGCCTCGGCGGGGCGGCCGTTGACGAAGACCCGGGTGCCTGGCCCGACCGGCACCTGCCGCACCCGGCCCGCCCCTTCCTCGGCGATCTGGACGGCCCCGTCCCGGAAGACGGCCTGCGTGCCGAGGAGGTCCTCGTAGCGCGCCTCCGCGAACCCGACCCGGCCGGCGGGATCGAGCAGCACCCAGACCTGGTCGAGCGTCCGGAAGTCGGAGGCCGGCTCGCCGTTGCGGAAGATCCAGGCGTCCGGGGCCACCTCGAGCCGGCGGGTCTCGTCCGCCGGCGTCCGCAGGGTCAGGGTCCGGGTCCGGGCGTCCCAGCCGCGCACCTCGCCGGTGAGGTCGTACAGCCCCCCGGCGCGGGCCGCCACCCGGGCGGTCAGCACCGCGGCCTCGGCCCGCGTGGCGGGGCGCAGGGGGTCGAGGCGCTCCCCGACGAGGCCGCGCAGGAGCCCGGCCGCCTCCGCCGCCGCGATGGGGCCGCGGGCCCATTCGGCGACCCCGGCCGAGTCCGGGAACGGCAGGGCCCGATCCCCGGGCGCCTCCAGGCCCAGCGCCCGCGCCGCGACGACGATGGCCTCCTGGCGGGTGATCCGCCCGTCCGGACGGAACAGGCCGTCCGAGTAGCCCATGACCAGCCCTGACTCGGCCGCCGCCTCGACGTAGCCCTGTGCCCAGTGGCCGCGCACGTCCGGGAAGCGCGAGAAGGGCGGCTGCCCGGCCGGCAGCCCGGCCCCCGCCCCCGTCGCCAGCACGAGGAGCTTCGTGAACTCGGCCCGGGTCACGGGCGCCTCGGGCCGGAAGGTGCCGTCCGGGAATCCGCTGACCTGCCCGCGGGCCGCCAGCGCGGTGACGGCAGGGCGCGCCCAGTGGCCGTCGAGGTCCGGGAACGTCCTGACGCCCGCGCCGGCGGCGAGCGCGGTCGCCGCCGCGATCACGCCGCCCAGGACCCGGAGCCCCGGCGCGTGCCGTCCGTCCCGGCCTGACAAGCCTGTTCCCCCTCTCCGGTGGCGCTGTTCCCGTGCGGATCGGAGAAAACCCATGCTGTTTGACGGGCGGGCGGGGGGGACCGGTTCCAGCGCCCGGCCCGCGCAAGGAGGCCGGCCCGGGAGCTGCCCCGGACCGGTCCCCGCGATCCCTGCCCAGGCGGCTCCGGTTCAGGCAAGCCCGGAGCCGGCCGGCGACCCCCGGAACGCCGCCTCGCGCGCCGGCACCCGCGGCGCGTGGCTCTCGATGAGGTCCCGGATCTCGTCCCGGTCCAGTTCCTCGCGCTCCAGGAGGCCGCGGGCGATCGCCTCGACGGCGTCGCGGTGCTCCTGGAGGAGCCGGGCGACCTTCTCGTACTGCTCGTTCAGCAGCTTGTCGATCTGCTCCCGCAGCTGGGCGTCCGGCACCGTCTGGCCGAAGGTGGCGTACGAGTAGAAGCTGCCGCCCATGCCGAACCACCCGAG
The DNA here is from genome assembly GCF_025999835.1 of Caldinitratiruptor microaerophilus. Classification (NCBI taxonomy): domain Bacteria; kingdom Bacillati; phylum Bacillota; class Clostridia; order Eubacteriales; family Symbiobacteriaceae; genus Caldinitratiruptor; species Caldinitratiruptor microaerophilus. Next base: position 2,938,242 of record NZ_AP025628.1, read on the forward strand.
GTAGGCGGCGGCCGCCGCGGTCGCCTGCTGGAGGTCGCCGTAGACCCCGGTCATCTCCGTACCGAGGAACAGGCGCTCGGCGGCCCGGCTGGCCAGGGAGATCTGGATGTCCGCCAGGAGCTCCTCGCGCGTCTGGGTGTGCCGCTCCTGCAGGGGCTTGGCCTGGACGGCCCCCAGGAACCGCTCGTGGCGGATGATGGTCGCCTTGATCGGGGGCTTGTCGGGCTGCAGGAGGTACATCGCCACGGCGTGGCCGGCCTCGTGGTAGGCGAGGCGCCGCTTGTCCTCGGGCGACATGCTCCGGATCGGCTGCCGGAGCCCCCACTCCTCCACCTCCCGGGCCCGCGCGAAGTCCTGGTACGTGATGGCGTCCCGCCCGTCGAAGTGGGCGATCACGACGGCCTCGTTGATCACGTGCTTGATCTGGACGGGGGAGTAGCCGATGGTGTCGGACGCCATGCGGTCGATCGGCATGTCCGGGACGTGCTTGACCTTGGACAGGTAGTACTCGATGATCTCCTTCCGCCCGTCGAAGTCCGGCCGGTCGACGATCACCTTCCAGTCGAAGCGGCCGGGCCGCAGGAGCGCGGGGTCGAGGACCTCCGGGATGTTCGTGGCCGCGATGGTGAAGACGACCGGCCGCTCACTCGGCCGGGGCCGCAGCCCCAGCTTGCGCAGGAACTTGCGGAAGAGGCTGCGGTCCGTGTTGGGCGGGTCCATCTGGAGGAGCAGCTCGTTCAGCAGGCCCATACCGCCCCAGAAGAACCCGCCGCCCGCGCCGGCCAGGCCTCCCGGGCCCTGGCGCCGCATGCCGATCGCGTCGATCTCGTCGATGAACACGATCGCCGCGCCGTACTTCGCCGCCTTCTTGCGGGCGACCCGGTAGACGTTCATCACGATCAGGTTCGACACGCCGAAGAACATGTTCTGGAAGCTCGGCGCGCTGGCATAGCAGAACGGCACCCCGGCCTCCGTGGCGATGCACTGGGCCAGGTAGCTCTTCCCGGTCCCTGGCGGGCCGATCAGGAGCATGCCCCGGGAAACCTCGCCCCCCATCTGCTTGAACTGCTTGACGCCCCGCAGCAGGGTGACGATGCGGCGGGCGAGCTCGAGGACTTCCTTGTTGCCCTTGTAGTCGTCGAAGGTGACCCCCGTCTCCCCCGGGTCGATCCAGTACACTCGGCCGTGGCCGAGGAACCAGAAGATGGCCACGAACTGGATCACCATGAGGAACATGACGTAGAAGATCTGGAGGAGGATCATCAGGATACGGAGCAGCGTATCCTGGCGCTCCACCACCCAGTCCTGCCAGTTCCAGAGGACGAGCGCCACCGCCAGGGTCCAGAACACGATGGCGCGCCAGTTCTGGCTCACGGTCCGCAGCAGCTGCTTGAATCCCTTCTGCCGTCTGTCCACTGGCTCGCCCCCTTTTCCCCAGCATACGCCAGGCGCCCGCCCCCCTGCCCGGTTTCCGGGCGCGGCCGCGGCGGCCGCGAGGAAGAAGCGGAGGGTACGCCCCGGACCCGCAGGGATACGGGGAAATTCGGTATCCTCCGCTATGACTCCTTTTCGAAACCCGGTCCCTCAGGCGGCCGACCCGGCGATCTTCTGGCGCAGGATCTCCACGGCCTTCTCCTTCTGCACGTCCCGGGCGGCCAGGTCGTGGGCGTACTGGGCCACGCGGCCCTCCAGGGCCCGGAGTGTCGCCTCGTCGACCGTACCGGTCACGGGCAGGCCGGCTGCCTGCTGGAAGGCCCGCACCGCCGCCTCCGTCGCCGGCCCGTACACGCCGTCCTCGGCGATCCGGGGGAAACCGAGGTCGTTCAGGCGCTGCTGCACCGCCAGCACGTCGAGGCCCACGACCCGGCGGCCGAGCACCCGGGTGAAGGTGAGCGGCCGGGTGCGCTCCGGATCAGGCTGCAGGGGTTTCACCTCGACGTCGGGCACGAGCCCCTGCCCGTCGACCACCCGGCCCTTCGGGGTGCGGTACTCGGCCACGGTGAGCTTCAGGACCCCGCCCCCCGGAACGTCGAAGAGCCGCTGGATGCTGCCCTTGCCGAAGGTGCGCGTACCCACGAGGGTGGCGATCCCGTAGTCCTGGAGGGCCCCGGCGAAGATCTCCGAGGCCGAGGCCGACCCCTCGTTCACCAGCACCACCACCGGCACCCGGACGGGCTCGCGGGCGCCCCGGGATCGCAGCACCTCCTGGCGGCCGTCCTGGCCGACCTCCCGGACGACCGGTTCGCCCTGCCGGATGAAGCGGCCTGCCAGTTCGACCGCCGAGTCCAGGAGCCCGCCGGGGTTGTTGCGCAGGTCGACGATCAGGCCCCGCAGGCCGGCGGCCGCCAGCTCCCGGTACGCCTCGTCGAAGCGCTCCGGCATGACCTCGCTGAACGAATGAATGCGGATCAGTCCGATCCCGCCCCCGAGCGGCTCCGCCTCGACCGCCGGTATCTGGACGGGCGCCCGGGTCACCGTCACCTCGAAGACGCGCCCCTCCGACGGCCGCTCGATCTTGAGGGTGACGCGGGTGCCCGCCTCGCCCCGGATCCGGTCGGCCGCCTCCGACGGGGAGACGCCCACGAGGCTCTCGCCGTCGGCCTCGAGGATCCGGTCGCCCGCCTTCAGTCCCGCCTTCTCCGCCGGTGAGCCCTTGATGGGCGAGACGACCGTGATGTACCGCCCCACGGCCTCGATCGTTATCCCGATGCCGACCAGCCGGCCCTCGAGGTCGTCCTGGAACGCCTTGAACTCGTCCGGTTCCATGTACGACGTGTACGGGTCGCCCAGCTCCTCCAGGGCGCCCCGGATGGCGCCGCGCCACAGGTCATCCGCCGCCACGGGTCGCCGGTAGTACGATTCGACGAGTCCGATGATCGCTTGGAGCGTGGCGGCCGGCGCCGGCAACCCCGCCGCCCGCAGGTTCGTCGCAAAGCCGAGGCTGAGGATCACCAACAGGGTGACGGCGGCCCACCGAACGGCAGAACGGCGCTGCATCGCATGGCCCCCACTCATCGACTCACAACTCACAACTCATAACTGGGTGCTCACGAGGTCTCTCGCCTCTTCGTACGCCCTGTCCGGCGAAAGACCGCGGGCCAGGATGACGTTGAGGAAGTGCGCGATCTGGTCGGTGCGCCACGCCTCCCCCGGCGTGGTGCCCTCCTGCTCGAAGAGCAGGTCCCCCCCCACCATGGGCACGCTGATCACGGCGTGGACGGCACCGGTGATACGGTTCTCCACGCGCACCGTCCCGTCCTCCACCCAGAACCTCAGGGCCGACTGTCCCTGGCGGTGGCGCTTGGCGGCCGTGTACAGCTTCTCGGCGTCGGCCCGCTTGAGCCGCGCCGCCACCTGCCCGAACGGGACCGGCTTGACGATCCCCTCCTTGAGCTTCTTGTCCTCCCAGACGCGGTAGTAGCGGACCCCCTCGCGCATCCAGGTGAAGAAGCAGTAGCTGGCCGGGTCGAGCCCCTGCTCAAGGAGGCGCCGCCGGGCTTCTTCCAGGGACAGCACGGTGAAGAGCTGTTCTTCCTCCGGGTAGGACTGCACCTCCTGTGCGTCGATCTTGCGCAGGGAACGCCGCACTCGAAATGCCCCCTTTTTTGCCCGCAACTGGCCTGCTGGTGAACTGCTGCCTACGTGGATATTATCTGGTAAAAACGGTCTAGTGTAAAGCGGATGGTTTCCGCCCTGAAGCAACGCTGCCAAATCCAGACGCGCGGGGGCGGCGGGGCTCATCGGCCCCGCCGCCCCCGCGCGGCTCCCGCACCCGGCCTGGCCGGCCCGTCAGGCCGTGGCGCTGCTCTTGGCGCCGGCCGGCGCCACGCTCCCCAGCACCCGCCGGACGAGTTCGTGCGACCGGTTCAGGCGGCAGGCGGTGGTGGGGAACAGCTCATCCTTGGGGTTGGGAACCTTATACGTTTCGATGATTCCCTCGGAAATCGCCTGGTTGACGAGCTCGTACGTCTTGCGGTCGACGATCTCCGACCCGGACAGCGTCCGCAGGAAGTACTTCAGCCCGACGAACGGCTTGCCGTACTCGGCCGAGTCGAGGCGCCGGATCATCATCTCCATGTCGTGCATCTGCGGCGGCACGAGGCCGAGCACCGTCTCGATGGTGGTGAAGTGGTTGACGAACGACATGACGTCCTTGGACATCGTGCGCTCGACGGCGACCACGTGCACCAGCTTGCCCCGGGAGCGCAGCTTGCGGATCACCTGGATCATGTCCCGGTCCCCGCACACGAGCAGGAAGACCTCGATGTCGGGCCGGGTGTACATGAGCTCCAGGGCGTCCAGGCTCATCTCGATGTCGGCGGCGTTCTTGCGGGTACCATCCTCGTAGTTCTTGGAAAACACGTGCCGGGGCTCGACGCTGCGGCGCTGCAGGTCGGACAGGAGGCCGCGGAACTCCTCGTGGTCGAAGTCGGCGTACGCCTGCATGAGACACACGGGTCCGCCCCCGTGCTTGTGCTCCGCCAGGTCGCGAACCCCGGCGATGAAGCGGTCGACATCCGGTCCGGAGCCGTACTGCTGCTTCATGCTCCAGTAGATATTCTCGTAGTCCATAAACACAGCGGTCTTCATGCACACCCTCCTTCGCACCCTCGGCCCCGCCGGCCGGGCTGCCGGTTGGGAACCGGCGGGAGGCCGTCAGTAGGTAGCATGGACGGGCCCTGCGCGGCCCATTCCACGCGGCACCGGTACCAGGGTACGACGGAGGAGCCGGCCCCGTGCGGGCCGGCTCTTGCGGGAGAGGGCGCCTCACAGGTCGAAGAGGAGCTGCCGCTGGACGAGAGGGAGCACGGCCTCCCGGGCCTCGGCGGGAACGAAGAGGACGTGCCGGGTCACGGCGCGCTCCGTGATGCCCTGGAGCACCACGCTGCGCGCGGAGATCTCCTCCACCCGGAGCCTGCCCCGCTCCTCGCTGGCGATCCAGATGGGCTGCGCGCCCCCGGCCGCCGGGCTCAGGTAATAGCTGTAGGCCACGTTGTCCGCGCGGTCGACCTGGACGTAGTACTCCGGGTCCGGGAAGCCCAGGCTCGCCACCCGCTCGCGCACCGCCCGGAGCTGGTCGGGGTCGGGGGCCGCGCGCAGGGGGAGAGCCTTGAGGAGACGGCGCTCCAGCACGCGGCGGCTGAGGTCGGCCAGGGTCCGGTCGGGGGCGCGGGTCCAGGCCTTGACCGCGGCCAGCACGTCCACCTCGTCGAGGGCCAGGTAATCGGCCAGATCCGGCTCCCGCCCGGCCAGGAGCGCGGCCAGGGCCCCGGGCAGCGGGTCGGGCGCGGCCCCGGCCCGCACCAGGTCCGACGCCCGGCGCAGGAGGCCGTACAGGATCACCTCGGCCGCCCGGGTGGCCTTGTGGAAATACACGTTCCAGTACATGAAGTAGCGGGCCAGGATGAACGACTCGGCGGCCCCCTGGCCCTTGGCGGTCACGGCGAGGCGGGGGCCGCCCTCGCCCGGCACCGCGGTGAGGCACGACAGCAGGCGGTCGAGGTCGAAGCGCCCGTAGCTCACCCCGCACATGAGCGAGTCCCGCAGGAGGTAGTCCATGCGGTCGACGTCCAGCTGGCTGGACAGGAGGTCGTGCAGGAGCGGGGGGCCGCCGCGGCCCGCCAGCAGGTCAGCGATGGCGGCCGGCCAGGTGGGATCCCGGTCCCGCAGCACCTGGTGGACGGTCGTGGAGGGCGAGGTGAGGATCCGCTCCGTCCACGCCTCGTGACTCCGGCCGGTGAGCCGCTCGAAGAGATGCGAGAAGGGGCCGTGCCCGGCGTCGTGCAGCAGGGCGGCGCACACGCCCAGGGCCCGTTCCTCCGGCTCGAGGGCGACGCCCGCCCGGGCCTGCAGGAGGTCGAGAGCCCGGCCCATCAGGTGGTACACGCCGAGGGAGTGGGCAAAGCGGGTGTGCTCGGCCCCGGGATACGAGATGAAGGACGTGCCCAGCTGCCGGATGCGGCGCAGCCGCTGCATCTCCGGCGCGTCCACCAGGGCCAGGACCGTGGGGTCCCGGACCGGGATGTCCCCGTGGACCGGGTCCCGGAAGACGTACTCCTTCATCGCTTCAGCCGTCACCCCGGGCCGGGCCCGCCACCACCGACCGGGCGAGGCGGGCCTCCCGGTAGGCCAGCGCGGCGCCCACGAAGTCCCGGAAGAGCGGGTGGGGTCGTTCGGGGCGGGACTTCAGCTCGGGGTGGAACTGCACGCCCACGAACCACGGGTGACCCTCCAGCTCGACGACCTCCACCAGGTTGCCCTCCCGCCAGAGCCCGACGGGGCGCAGGCCCGCGGCCCGGAGGCGGTCGACGTACGCGTTGTTGACCTCCCAGCGGTGGCGGTGCCGTTCCCACACCTCCAGCGTGCCGTACGCCCGGTGGGCGAGGGAGCCGGGCTCGAGCGTGCACAGGTACTGGCCGAGCCGCATGGTCCCGCCCAGGTTCGTGACTTCTTTCTGGGCGGCCATGAGGTCGATCACCGGCTCGGGGCAGTCGGGGATGAATTCCGTGGAGTTCGCCTTGCGGATACCCAGGACGTTCCGGGCGAACTCGATGACCGCGCTCTGCAGCCCCATGCAGATGCCGAAGAAGGGTACCCGGTTCTCCCGTGCGTACTGGATCGCCCGGATCTTCCCCTCGATGCCGCGGTAGCCGAACCCGCCCGGGACCAGGACCCCGTCGACCCCGGCGAGGACCCGGTCCCGCACCTCGAGCCCCTCGCCGTTCTCCAGCTGCTCGGAGTCGACCCAGTGGATCCGCACGCGGGCGCTGTGGGCCGCGCCGGCGTGGGCGAGGGCCTCGGCCACGCTCAGGTACGCGTCCTCGAGGGCGACGTACTTGCCGACGAGCGCGATGTCGACCTCCCGGCTGGGCCGGGTGGCCCGCTCCACGAGGTCGCGCCAGCCGTCCAGGTCGGGGGTGCGGTCGGGGAGGTTGAGCCGGCGCAGGACGATCCGCGCCAGCCCCTCTTCCTCCAGCACCAGGGGCACGCGGTAGATGCTGTCCAGGTCGACGTTCGGGATGACCGCCTCGACGGGCACGTCGGTGAACAGGGCGATCTTCTCGCGGAGCTCCCGGGGGATCGGCCGCTCGGAGCGGCAGATCAGGACGTCCGGCTGGATGCCGATGCTGCGCAGCGTGGCCACGCTGTGCTGCGTGGGCTTCGTCTTCAGCTCGCCTGCCGCGTCGATGTACGGCACCAGCGTCACGTGGAGAAAGCACGTGTCTTCCCGTGGCACGTCGTGGCGGAACTGGCGGGCCGCCTCGAGGAACGGCAGGCTCTCGATGTCGCCCACCGTGCCGCCGATCTCGATGATGACCACGTCGGCGGCGAGCTCCTCCGCCACCCGGTGGATGTGGGACTTGATCTCGTTCGTGATGTGGGGGATCACCTGCACGGTGCTGCCCAGGTAGTCGCCGCGCCGCTCCTTGGCGATCACCGCCTGGTAGACCTTCCCCGTGGTCACGTTGTTGATCTTGCTCAGCGAGACATCCATGAAGCGTTCGTAGTGGCCCAGGTCCAGATCCGTCTCCGCGCCGTCGTCGGTGACGAAGACCTCGCCGTGCTGCAGGGGGTTCATGGTCCCCGGGTCCACGTTGATGTAGGGGTCGAACTTGAGCGCCGTGACCCGGTACCCGCGCGCCTTCAGGAGCCGTCCGAGCGAGGCCGCCGTGATGCCCTTGCCGAGACCCGAAACCACGCCACCTGTCACGAACACGAACTTGGCCATACGAGATCCTCCCGTCCGGCGCCTGGCCCATACCCGGTACTCAGGTTTTGCAACGTCCCGCACCTGCTCGCGCGCCGGGACCCTGCCTGTAACGCAAACGACCGGTGGGGGATCCCCACCGGTCGGGTCTTCAACAGGGTGCCCCTCCCATTATAGCGGCGGGTCGGGGACCGGGCAACGGCTCACATCTCTTCGTCCTCGTCGGTATCGTAATCCTCCGCGTCGTAGTCCAGCAGGCCCTCGTCCTCGCTCTCCTCGTCCTCGTCCTCCTGCAGCCCGTTCTCGTCGTCCTCCAGGCCCAGTTCGTCGTCCTCCGGGATCAGTTCCCGGCGCGGCCGCGGCGGAGCCGGAGATCCGGAGCGGATGCGGATGATCTTGGTTCCGCCCTTCGGCTGCCAGTCCCGCAGGCCCCATTCTCCGTTGCCCTGGTGGATGAAGCGCGAGTCGAGGTTGATCTCGGTGTGGATCTGGGCGATGACCCGGCCGGGGTTGTCGAGCGGGATCGCCTTCACCTTGAGGATCTCCTGGATGAGCTCCTTGAAGTGGATGGCACGGCCCCGGTTCTTGAGGATGTGGTACGCCAGGTCGGTGACGGACATGTCCGCGCGCAGCTCGTCCGGGACACCCATCGCTCGATCACGCTCCTGGGAGACGTGGGCCTGGAGGCTGGCGAACCGCCAATAGATTCGTCCCGGTGGCGGAATTTCCTTCTCCGCACCAACGAATGCCGCCAGTCCAGCGAGCCTCGTGCCCGCGCTCTGCTTCCGTGTGGCCGCGGGGCGCGGTCCGGCCGCACCCGGCTACCCAGTAGACGTATTGTGAGGCGCGCACGGCCGGGTGTCAAGAGAGCGTGCGCGTGGCGGCCCGTCCGGCGCGGAGGCGCTCCAGGTCGGCGCGGATGCGCGGGACCGCGGCGAAGGTGGCCCTGCGTCCGGCCTCCACCATCTCGGACACACGCTCGAGCTCGACCACGCTGAACTCGCTGAGGTCGGGGCGGATCGCCACGTCCGCCTGCGCGAGACTGGCCTCGATCTGCGGCCGCTGCAGGAGCGCCAGGGTGTACAGGAGGATGTGGAGCAGGTTCCGGGGGGGCCTCAGCCGGTCACGGGGCCTGTTCAGGTCGACGCCGATCACGTAGTCGGCGCCCATGGCCCGGCAGACCGAGACGGGCACGTTGTTGACGATGCCCCCGTCCACCAGGAGCCGCGCCCCCATGCGCACCGGCAGGAACACCCCGGGCATGGAGGCGCTGGCCCGCACCGCCGGGGCCACCCGGCCCTCGCGGAAGACCACCTCTTCCCCGGTGAGGAGGTCGCACGCGACCGCCGCGAAGGGGATGCGAAGCTGCGAGAACTCGAGGTCGCCGATGTTGCCGCGCAGGAGCTGTTCCAGGCCCTCGGCGTCCAGGAGGCCGTCGCGGCGGAGCCGGAGGCGGACGAGCCCCCGCCAGTTCAGCTCCCGCGCCACCCGCTCCAGCAGCCACGGGTCGAGGCCGGCGGCGTAGAGGGCTCCCACGATGCTTCCCGCCGAGGTCCCTGCGACGATGTGGATGGGGATGCCGGACTCCTCCAGGGCCTGCAGCACCCCCACGTGGGCGATGCCCCGGGCGACCCCTCCGCCGAGCGCCAGCCCCACCTTGACTTCCTGGGACACGGCCCACCACCTCGCCTCGCGGCCGGCACCCGGCCAGCCCCGGGCGTCCCGGGGGCCGGGTGGCCCACTTCCTATTCTAGCCACCGCCGGGCGCGAAAGTACCGGGGCGCAGGGACCCCGGCGACACACTTTCTCTGGCTGGAACCCGCCGGGCGGGACCTGCGGAGCGCTAGCGCCGGGCGGCGGCCGGGAACTCCACCTCCAGCGCGTGCTCGCCCTCACCCAGGCGGAGGACCAGCGGGGCCCCCGCCGGCGCCGCCTCGTACGTGGCCACCACGCGCACGGGTCCGCCGCCCTCGCCCGTCACCTCGGCCCGGCGCAGGGTCAGGGCGCGCCCGCCGGCGTACAGCGCCGCCAGGCCCGGTCGGGCCCCGGCCCCCGCCCCCTCGCCGTCCAGGCTGTAGACGACGACCGTCGCCGCCGGGCCGTGGGTCACCGTGTGCACGGTCAGCGTCACCCCGCCGGCGGTGGCCGACCGGTCCACCCGCACGGGCACTCCGCCCTGCGGCCGCAGGAGCCCCACGAGGCTCCCCACGACCGGCAGCTCGCCGGGCCGCACGGCCGGCGTGCTCACCAGCAGGAGCCCGGCGACCGTCGCGGCCGCCAGCGCCATGGCCAGCGTCATCCGCCGCCCGGCGCGGCCGGCCATCACCGGCCGCGCCCCGGGGCTCGCCAGCGCCAGCACCTCCTCGAGGTCGACCGGACGTGGGCCGGCCTGTCGGACCGCGTCGCGCAGGACGGCCTCGAGGCCGGCCGGCGCCGGGCCGGTCTCCACCCACGCCCGCAGCTCCCGGGCGACGAAGCCTGCTACCGATCGCATGCCCGCCAGCTCCCCCGCGCACTCGGGGCAGGCGGCGATGTGGTCGATGAGGGGCTGCGCCGCCGCGGGGTCGAGGGCTCCGACCGCCAGCGCCGCCAGATCGCCCCGGTACCGTTCGCAGCTCATACCGCCCCTGCCCCCCTCGCCTCGGCCCCGGGCCCGGCCAGCATCTCCCGGAGGCGCCGCAGCGCCACGTGCAACCGGGATTTCACCGTCCCCACGGGGATGTCGAGCGCTCGCCCGATCTCCTCGAGGGACATGTCCTCGAGGAACCGCAGCACGACCACGGCCCGGTAGCGGTCGTCAAGGCGCCGCACGGCGTCCCAGACATCGCCCTGGAGCTCAGGCGGCGGGCCCTCGGGATCCGGGTGGAGCGCCTCGGGCCGCTCCACCGGGATCACCCGCAGCCGCCGGCGCAGGATCTGGGTGGCGCTGTTCACCACGATGCGCCGCATCCACGTGGGGAAGGCAGCCTGGCCGCCGCGCAGCTGCGGGTACGCCCGGAATGCCCGGATCACGGCGTCCTGGAGCGCGTCGCGCGCGTCGGCGTCGCTGCCCAGGATGGCCAGCGCCAGGCGGTAGAGCTTCCCCTGCTCCGGCTCCAGGAGGCGGAAGAACTCGTCTTCCAGCGTCTGTGACCGGCCCATGGTCGGCGGACTCCCTCCCCGAGGGGCTCCCGGGACCGCCCGGCCGCAGGGCCGGGGGTGTGTTCCTACGGTTGAGAGCGCTCAAGCCCCTGCAAGGGTTCGCGCTCAGCGCCCGAACGCGAGCAGGGCCTCCCGGACGATGAGAGCCCCCACAACGGCGGTGCGGCCGGTGGGGTCGAGGTCGGGTGCGGCCTCCACGAGGTCGAAGCCCACGACGCGCAGGTCGCCGAGCACGCGCAGCGCCTCGAGGAGCTCCCGCACGTCGATCCCTCCCGGTTCCGGGGTGCCCGTCCCCGGGGCGAACGCCGGGTCCAGGACGTCCAGGTCGAGGGTGACGTAGACGGGCCGGCCGCGCAGGTCCCCGACCGCCGCGCGCAGCGGCTCCAGCACCCGGTGGGGCCAGAGGTGGGCGTGCCGCCGGGCGTACTCGTACTCTTCGCGGGTGCCGGACCGGATGCCGAACTGGTAGAGCCTGTCCGGCGCCACGTGCTCCAGGCAGCGGCGGATCACCGTCGCGTGGGACAGCCGGTTGCCGAGGTACTCCTCGCGCAGGTCCGCGTGCGCGTCGAGGTGGACGAGCGCGAGGTCGGGGTGGCGGCGCGCCACGGCCTCGAGCACCGGCAGCGTGGACAGGTGCTCGCCCCCGACCATGAAGGGGATCTTGCCGTCGGACACGACCCGGTCGGCGACCCGGCCGACGGCGGCCAGGGACGCCTCCAGCTGCCCGATCGGCAGTGCGACGTCGCCCAGGTCGCACGATGCCACCTCGTCCAGGCCGGCCTCCTGGTGGTAGCTCCAGTCCTCGAGGCCGTACGACGCCTCCCGCAGCCTGGCCGGGCCGAAGCGGGCGCCGGGGCGGTACGAGGTGGTGAGGTCGAGCGGCACCCCGAAGATGGCCACCCGGGCCGACGCGTAGTCGTCCGAAGTGCCGAGGAACCGGTCGAGCCGCTCGAGGGGCAGGCCCTGCAGGGCCCGGTCCGCCAGGCCCATCAGCCCTCCGCCCCCCCGTCCGGCTCGGCCCGCCAGCGCTCCGGCGCCATCCCCGGCAGCCCCGCCGGCAGCACGATGCCCTTCTCGCGGGCCGCCTTCTGCGCCTCCCAGGTGAGGTGGCGGGCGAAGGGGGGCAGCACGAACGCCGCCCGGTGCATGTCGGGGTCGTAGTAGCGAGTCTCCATGTCCCGGAACCGGTCGCCGAACTCGACCTTGCGGGGGTCGTGCCGCTTGGACCCCAGCGTGATGCTCCACATGCCCGTGGGGTAGGTGGGCACGGCGGCGAAGTAGAAGGTGGTGATCGGGAAGATCTCGCCCACCCGGCGCTGGATGTCGCGCAGGAAGACGGGGTTCACGAAGGGCGATTCGGTCTGCGCCACGAACACGCCGTCGTCGGTCAGGCACTCGTGCACGCTCCGGTAGAACTCCCGGGAGAACAGGCCCACGGCGGGCCCCACGGGGTCGGTGCTGTCGACGATCACGACGTCGAACGCGTTCTTGTGCTCCGCCACGTAGCGGATGCCGTCGCCGACCTCGATGCGGCAGCGGGGATCGTCGAGGGCCCGGCTGATCGTCGGGAAGTACCGGCGCGACACCTCGATGACCCGCTCGTCGATCTCGGCCAAGACGGCCTCCTCCACCGTGGGGTGCTTGAGCACCTCGCGGATCACGCCGCCGTCCCCGCCGCCCACCACCAGGACCCGCCGCGGGTTGGGGTGGGTGAAGAGGGGCACGTGCGCCATCATCTCGTGGTAGACGAACTCGTCCGCCTCCGTGGTCATGATGAACCCATCGAGGACGAGCATTCGCCCGAACTGGTGGGTGTCCACCACCAGCAGCTCCTGGTACGGCGTCGTCTCCCGGTGGAGGGTCGACCGCACCCGCAGCGAGAACGCCATGTGGTCCGTCTGCTTCTCCGTGAACCACAGCTCCAACCCGCCAAGCCCCCCTGTGCCGGCCGGCGCGCCCTTTCCGCCGCCGCCGCCTCGTGACCATCCGGAAGGAGTATAGCACCGACGGGCCGGCGTGTCTCGCCAGACACGTGTCAGCCGCGGTGGCGGAGGCGGGGGTCGAGAAGGTCGCGCAGGCCGTCGCCCAGGAGGTTGAAGCCCAGGACGGCCAGCATGATCGCCATCCCCGGGAAGGTCACCACCCAGGGGGCGGTCTGGAGGAACTCGCGGGCCCGGGACAGCATGGCGCCCCACTCGGCGGCCGGCGGGGCGGCACCGAGGCCGAGGAAGCTGAGGCCCGCCACCTCCAGGATCGCCGAGCCGATGCTCATGGTCGACTGCACGATGAGAGGTGCCAGAGCCCCCGGCAGGACGTGACGCCAGATGACCCGCGCCGTCGGCATCCCGGCGGCCCGGGCGGCCTCCACGTACTCCAGCTCGCGGATCGACAGCACGGAGGACCGGACCAGGCGGGCGTAGATGGGGACGTTCACGATCGCGACCGCGACCACCGCGTTGGTCAGGCTGGGCCCGAGGATCGCCGTGATGGCGATTGCCAGGAGGGTGCTCGGGAAGGCGAGCATGATGTCGATGACCCGCATGGTGAGCAGGTCCAGCCACCCGCCCAGGTAGCCGGAGACCGCGCCGACCGCGGTGCCGGCGACCAGCGCCAGGCCCACTGAGGTGACCCCGACCAGGAGCGAGAGGCGCGCCCCGTACATGAGGCGGGTCAGCATGTCGCGCCCCAGCTCGTCCGTCCCCAGGAGGTGACCGGGTCCGGGCGGCCGGGCGATCCGGGCCAGGTCGTTCTTGTACGGGTCATAGGGGGAGAGGACCGGCGCCAGGAGGGCGACCAGCACCAGAGCGAGCACGATCGTCCCGCCGACCATGGCCCCCCGGTGCCGGAGCACGCGCCGCAGGCCCCGCCACAGGGCGCCCTGCTGCGTGGGGTCGGCGGCGGGGGCGCCCCCGGCCTGCCCGGCGCGCACCGCCTCACGCATAGCGGATCCGGGGGTCGATGACGGCGTAGAGCAGGTCGACCACCAGGTTCACCACCACGAACGCCAGGGCGATCAGGAGGATGCCGCCCTGCACCACCGGGTAGTCGCGGGCGTAGATCGCCAGCACGATGTACCGGCCGATGCCGGGCCAGGAGAACACGGTCTCGGTCAGCACGGCCCCGCCGAGGAGGAGTCCCACCTCCAGGCCCGTGATGGTCACCACGGGCAGGAGAGCGTTGCGCAGGACGTGCTTGAAGATCACCACCCGCTCGGAGAGGCCCTTCGCCCGGGCGGTCCGTACGTAGTCGAGCCCGAGCACCTCCAGGATGGTCGAGCGGGTCATCCGGGCGATGATCGAGAGCGGGATGCTGGCCAGCGCCACCGCCGGGAGGACGAGGTGGCGGAAGGCGTCCACGAAGACGGTCCACTGGCCGCGCAGGAGCATCTCGAAGAACACGAAGTCGGTCGCCCCCCGCCAGCCGAGGCGGGGGTCGACCCGTCCGGCCGCGGGCAGCCAGCGCAGGTCGACGGCGAACACCATGAGGAGGACGAGCCCCAGCCAGAAGACGGGCATCGAGACGCCGAGGAGCGCCAGGGTCATCGAGCCCCAGTCGAGGAGGGTGTTGCGGTAGACGGCTGAGATGATCCCGACGAGGACTCCGACCACGGTGGCCAGGAGCATCGCCGCCAGGGTCAACTCGATGGTGGCGGGGTAGCGGTCCAGTAGCTCTTCCACCACCGGCACCTTGCTCTGGATCGACTTGCCCAGGTCGCCCTGCAGGACCCCGCCGAGGAAGCGCCAGAACTGCACGGGCAGCGGCTGGTCGAGGCCCAGCTCGTGCCGGATGGCCTCCACCTGCTCCGTCGTCGCCCGCTCGCCGGCGATCACGCGCGCCGGGTCCCCGGGGATGAGCCGGATGAGGAAGAACACGGCGACCAGAATGCCCAGCGCGGTGGGGATCACGAGCCCCACCCGCCGGGCGACGTAACGCCACATGCGACCTCACTCCGGAGACAGGATCGGGCCGCCCGGCCGGGCCGGTCCGGCGCCGGTCCGGCCGGGCGCTGCCCGCTGGAGACCGCTCACGCTACGGCAGCGTGATCTGGTAGAGGGGCTCCGAACCGGTGGGGTTCGGGACGTAACCCTGAATGCCCTTCTTCATCACGATGGGCTCCTGGGCGTGAGCCAGCACCACCCACGGCGCGTCCTCGGCGATGATCTTCTGCGCCCGGACGTAGAGCTCCGCCCGCCTGGACTGGTCGGGGATCTCCTGGGCCTGCACCAGCAGCTCGTGCAGCTGGTCGTTGCGGTAGAAGGCGATGTTGCCGGCGTCCGGACCCTTCGCGTTGTCCTTGTCGAGGAGCACGTAAAGGAAGTTGTCCGGGTCGCCGTTGTCGCCGACCCAGCCGAGGAGCGCCATGGTGTGCTCGCCCATGCCGGTCTTCTCGAGGTACGTGGCCCACTCGTAGGTGACGATCTCCGCCTCGATGCCCACTTCCTTGAGGTAGCCCTGGATCGCCTGGGCGATCTTCTCCGGCTGCGGCATGTACGGCCGCGGCACGGGCATGGCCCACAGCTGGGTCTTGAAGCCGTTCGGGAAGCCCGCCTGCGCCAGCAGCTGCTTGGCCTTCTGCGGGTCGTACGGGTACTGCGTCACGTCGTCCGTCCAGCCCCACATCGACGGCGGCAGCGGGGTGACCGCCACCTGGCCGAGCCCGGCGTACAGAGTCTCGACGATGGCCTTCTTGTCGATGGCGTGGTTGATGGCCTTGCGCACCAGCGGGTTGTCGAAGGGCTTCTTGTCCATGTTGAAAGCCAGGTAGCCGACGTTCATGGCCGGCCGGAGCGCCACCTGGAACCGGTCGTCGGACTGGATCACCTGCAGCTGGTTCGGCTCGACGCCGTCCATCACGTCGATGTCACCGGACTGCAGGGCCAGGAGGCGGGCGTTGTTGTCCGGAATCGACCGGTAGATGATCCGGTCGATCTTCGGCTTGCCGCCCCAGTAGTCCGGGTTGGCCTCCAGGGTGATGGACTCGCCCTTCTTCCAGTCGACGAACTTGTAAGCGCCGGTGCCGACCGGTTTCTGGCCCAGGGCCTCCGGGTCCGCCTTGATGGCCGTCGGGCTGGCGATGCTGAACATCGGCATGGCGAGGTTCTGGAGGAAGTAGGCCAACGGCCGCTTGAGGGTGAACTTCACCTTGTACTTGTCGACGACCTGGACGTCCTGGATCACCGACTTGTCGTCGAAGCCGCCGAACATGTACGAGTAATAGGCGAACTCCCCGCCCTTGTGGTAGGGGTTCTTGGTGTCCCGCCAGCGGTCGAAGTTGAACTTGACGGCCTCGGCGTCGAACTCGGTGCCGTCGTGGAACTTCACGCCCTGGCGGAGCGAGAAGGTCCACTCCTTCGCGTCGGGGCTCGCCTGCCAGTCGGTGGCCAGCGCCGGTTCGACCTCGGTCTTGCCGGCCTTGTAGCGGACCAGCGTGTCGTAGATCTGGTTGATCACCTTGAACGACTCGCCATCGGTGGGCTGGATCGGGTCGAGGCTGACGGTGTCCCCGCCCCGGCCCCAGACGAGCGTCTTCGGGCCGGCCGGCTTCGCCTGCTCCTGCTGCGCCGCCTGCTGACCGCCTTGCTGCGCCGGGGGCGTCTGGGGCTGCTTGGCCCCGCCGCACGCACTGACGAGCAGCCCCAGTGCCACGGCGCCCGCGGTGAGCCAGCCGACCCGGCTCCTACGGTGGAACAAACTCACCCTGTGTTCCCCCTCTGCATCGAATATGCTTACCAAACCTTACGTTACTCGGATTTTCCATGTCACCCTACTTCATGCAGACCACGCATAAGGGTTTGACAGGTCGCGCACGATTCCTGCTGGAACTTCCGGCAGGCGCCGGGGCATGGACGCTGTCCCCCCTGGCACTGCTCCGGCGCGGGTCCACGTCCCCGCAGCCACTGTGCCGGCCCGGGCCGGATGTGCGGCCGCCCTGTCGGGGCGGTGCGCGCCGTGTAATGGAGTCTCGTCTGGTGAGGCGTGAGGCAATCCGTGACTGGCAATCGTTTCCGTCGTGTCGCATTTTTTGTCCCATAATCAGCCTGTCCCTGGAAAAGTACCCCTGAAAGCAGCGTGACGTTTACCGGAACATAGACTTATGTCTGCTTGCGGGCCGGTTCGCCCGCGGCCCGGGCCACGGTGGGGCAAAGAATGCGAGTCAAACGCTCAGCTCAACTCACACATGTTGCCTCTTGGAGGTACAGAAGCCCATTTATGGCACTTTCCGTAATCTAATCGCGGACCGCGTACCGCCCTGCCCCCCGTGTCCTGCCCTGGCCCATGCCTCGCCCCGGGGCTCCATCGCCCGGTAGTCACCCCACGGGGCGGCGCACCTCCACGCCGACCCTCCCACCCGGCCCGAACTAACAGCGGAACTCGGCGCCATGCCTCACCCGAAGGCCGTCCTCCAACCCCCCGTCCTCACCTCACGAGCCGCCGTAGGTGTCTACCCGGATGCAGCGGGGGGTACGGTCCTGGCCCCAGTGGACACCAGGTGCCTGGTGCACCCCGGCCGGCTCGCGCGCACACCGCACGGCCGCGGTCTGCGGCCGCCGTTGCACGGCGGGTCTGCGGATGGTAGAATCGATGCCAACGCGAGGCGCAAAGTGATGAGCAGGAGGAGTACCCGGGCGCGGACCTGCCAGAGAGCCGGCGGTGGGTGCGAGCCGGTGGGAGGGCCCGGCGAAGAACACCTGCGAGCGCCGGCGTGAACGGTGCGGTCGGGATGCGTGCCGTCCCGCCGTCCCAGTAGCGCCGGACGGCCCCGGCCGTTATCCCGGGCGCTGTCGAGGGGCCGGCCCGCGACGGGCCGGCAAGAAGGGTGGCACCGCGAGCCGGCGGCTCGTCCCTTTGCGGGACGGGCCGCCTTCTTTGGTTGCATGGCCGGCAAACGCGACGCAGGAAGTTTCGTGGCGTTGGAGCGGTCTCCCGGGGGTCGAGGGGCGGTTTCTGCACGCCACCCGGGGTGCAGGATCTGCACGGCGTCCCGCCCGGCGACGACTCGTGCCGCCACGTGAAACACCGGCCTGCGGCGCCGGGCGCCCCGGCCCGGCCTGGACCGGTCCGGCCGGCCCCGGCGCAACCGTTCCGGACGGGAGGTCCTCCGCGATGTCGTCTTCGCTCACCACCACACGGGTTCTGGCAAGAGACCTCGCACGGCACACCGGGCAGACGGTCACGTTGAAGGGATGGGTGCAAAGCTGCCGCCACCTCGGCGGCCTAGCCTTCGTGATCCTGCGGGACCGGTCCGGCGTGGCCCAGGTCGTGCTCGAAGGGGAGCTGGCCGCACGGCCGCTTCCCGAGGAGGCGGTCGTCGCGGTGACCGGCGAGGTGGCGGCCGATCCCCGGGCGGTGGGCGGCGCCGAGGTGCGGGCCTCGGCCCTGGAGGTGCTGTCCGCCCCCACCCGGGTGCCGCCCTTCGAGATCAACAAGAAGACCCTCAAGGCGAGCCTGGAGACCATCCTCGAGCACCGCGCCTTCGCCCTGCGGCACCCCCGGATCGGCGCCGCGCTGCGGGTGCAGGCGGCCCTGATCGAGGGGTTCCGCAACTACCTGGCAGGGCAGGGGTTCCTGGAGGTGCGGACGCCGAAGATCGTCGCCACCGGCACGGAGGGCGGGGCGAACCTCTTCCCGGTCCAGTACTTCGAGCAGCGGGCCTTCCTGGCGCAGTCGCCGCAGCTGTACAAGCAGATGCTCGTCGGGGCCGGCTACGAGCGGGTGTTCGAGGTGGGACCCGCCTACCGGGCCGAGGATCACAACACCTCCCGCCACCTCTCCGAGTTCACGAGCCTCGACGTCGAAATGGGCTTCATCGACTCCGAGGAGGACCTCATGGACCTGGAGACGGAGCTCCTCCGGTCGATGTTCGCCCACGTGGCGGAGCGGAGCGCCGCCGAACTGGACCTGCTCGGGGCCAGGGTGCCGGAGGTGCCCGGGCGCATCGAGCGCATCCCGGTCCACGAGGCGCACGAGATCCTGCGGCGTCGCTACCGCAAGGTCTCGCCGGAGGGGGACCTCGACACCGAGGGGGAGCGCCTCATCTGCCAGTACGTCGCCGGGGAGGGGCGGCCGCCCCTGGTCTTCATCACCCGCTACCCGGCGTCCGTCCGTCCGTTCTACTCCTTCCCGGACCCCGACCGCCCCGGGCTCACCCGCACCTTCGACCTCCTCCTGGCCGGGCAGGAGATCACCTCGGGCGGCCAGCGGATCCACGACCCGGAAGTGCTCCGGGAGAGCCTCCGCCGGCGGGGCCTCGACCCGGCGGGGTTCCAGCACTATCTCGAGATCTTCGAACTCGGGATGCCTCCCCACGGCGGGTTCGCCATCGGGGCGGAGCGGCTGACCGCCCTGGTCCTGGGGCTCGGGAACGCCCGCGAGGCCGCTGCCTTCCCGCGGGACCGCACGCGGCTCGTCCCGTAGGGGCCGCTGCGGCTAGGCCCGGCCACGCGCGGCCACAATGCGAGGTGACGGAAGTGGCCGCGCGGTCGCCGGGCCGCGCGCGGGGGGATGGCGTTGGGCGGACCGGCAGGGCACAAGCGAAGACGGTGGGGCCGCCTGGGGGTGGCGGCCCTCGTCCTGCTGCTCCTCGTCCTGGCCGTGCTGGCGGCCGGCGCGGTGACGGTCGCGGCGGCGGTGGCGCTCACCCCGCTCCCCCCGCCGGAACTCCCCCGGGCCACCGAGTTCTACGATGTGAAGGGCCGCCTGATCGGCCGCCGCTTCCACCAGAACCGGGTCGAGGTCCCCCTGACCGAACTGCCGCCCTACCTGGTCCAGGCCGTCCTGGCCGCGGAGGACGAACGCTTCTACCAGCACCGGGGGATCGACGTCCGGGGGCTTCTGCGCGCCGCCTACCGCAACCTGCGCGCCCGCCGCGTGGTGGAGGGCGGCAGCACGATCACCCAGCAGCTGGCCCGCAACCTCTACCTCGGCCGGGAGCGCACCGTGGCCCGCAAGCTGCGGGAGGCCGTCTACGCCCTCAAGCTGGAGACCGTCTACTCCAAGGACGAGATCCTGGAGCTCTACCTGAACACGATCTACCTGGGTCAGGGGGCGTACGGGGTCGAGGTGGCGGCCCAGACGTACTTCTCGAAGCACGCCCGGGAGCTCACGTTGCCGGAGGCGGCGCTTCTCGCCGGCCTGCCCCGGGGGCCGGAGCTCTACAACCCGATCCTCCACCCGGAGGCGGCAGAGGCCCGGCGCGCCGAGGTGCTCGACCGGATGGTCGCCACCGGTGTGCTACCGCCCGCCCAGGCGACGGCCGCCCGGCAGGCGCCGCTCGGGGTGCGGCCGCCTCCCCCTGCTCCGGCGGGGGTGGACTTCTTCCTCGACCACGTGATCGACGAGATCCGCCGGAGCTACCCGGCGATCGCCGACCGCCTGCCGCAGGGCGGCTACCGGATCGACACCACCTTGGACCTCGACGTCCAGGCCGCGGCCGCGCGCGCCCTCGCCGACGGCTTGCCGGCGCCCGTGCCGGACGCGCGCGGGGTGCCCCAGCCCCAGGCCGCGCTGGTGGCGCTTGACCCGCGCACCGGGGCGATCCGGGCCATGATCGGCGGCCGCGACTACCGCACCTCCAGCTTCAACCGGGCGGTGCAGGCGCCCCGCCAGCCGGGCTCGGCCTTCAAGCCCTTCCTCTACGCCACGCTGCTGTCGACCCGCTACTACACGGCCGCCTCGACCCAGGTCTGCGAGCCCGTGCAGTTCCCGGGCGGCGCGGGCCGGCCTCCCTGGGAACCGGCCGACTTCGACCCCCGGCAGCCCTACCACAACCGGCCGCTCGGGGTGCGGGAGGCCATCCGGGTCTCGGACAACGTGGTCGCCGCCCGGTGGATGGATGCGCTCGGTCCGGAGCGGGTGATCGACACCGCCCGGCGCCTCGGGATCACGAGCCCGCTGCGGCCGGACCTGACGCTGGCGCTCGGCACCTCCGAGGTGACCGTGCTCGAGATGGCCCGGGCCTTCGCCGCCTTCGCCAACGGGGGCCTGCGGGTTGACCCCCACGCGGTGGTGCGGATCACGGACCCGACGGGCCGGGTCCTGGCGGAACCGAGCCATCCCCCCGCGCGGGTCCTGGAGGAGGGCGTCGCCTACATCCTCACCGACCTGATGCGCGAGGTCGTGCGGCCCGGCGGCACCGCCGGGCACGTGGCCCCGATCCTGGGCGGGCGCCCCGCCGCCGGCAAGACCGGCACCACCGACGAGGCCCGGGACGCCTGGATGGTGGGCTACACGCCCGACCTGGTGGCGGCCGTGTGGGTGGGGAGCGACGACCCCGGCGCCGCCCCGGGTCGCCTCACGGGGCCCCGCGTGGCCGCCCCGATCTGGGCGAACTTCCTGAGCCGGGCCCTCGCCGGCCGGCCCCCCACCCCCTTCGTCCCGCCGGAGGGGGTTGTCACGGCCCGCATCTGCGCCGACTCGGGCCTTCTGGCCGTGCCCGGGTGCCCGGCGGCGGACGAGCTGTTCCTCTCGGGCACCGAGCCCACCACCTACGACCCGCGCTGGCTGGGCACCCCCCCGCCCATGCCGGGCGAGCCGGTCGTACCGGGCGAGCCCATCGTGCCGCCCGAGCCGGTCCCGCCGGGCCGGCCGGGAGCGCCGGAGCCGGTCCCGTGAGGGACCGGCTCCCCCCGTTCGGGCGGCGGCGTGCGGGTCTAGCTCCGGTCCACGCGGTCGACCCGCACCTCCTCGCCCGTGCTGGCGTCGACGTAGATGTCGTACCGCAGGTCGTCCAGGCGGGCCCGCAGGCGGTAGGCCAGGACCTCCCGGTCCCGGTCCGCCTCGACGACGCCGAGCTGCACGTCCTCGACCGTGACCCCCGGCTCCAGGTGCTCGGCGGCCTCGCCGGGGGTGATCGCCGGCCGGGCCAGCGTGCGGTCGCGCCGGTAGACCCAGTAGTCCCGCCCGTCAAAGCCGACGATCTCCCCGTTGTCCCGGGCCACCCGCACCTTCAGGCGCTGGGGGAAGAGCGCGACTCCGTCCTGCATCGGCACGAAGGTGACGACCGCGATGCCGCCGGCGTCGCCGTACTCGTCGTAGTCCGTCTCGAGAAGGGCCGGGAAGCCGTTCTTCTCGAGGAACTGCCGGGCCCTGGCCACCACCTGCTCCCGGCCGAGCTTGATCTGGGTGACCTCCCGCCCGTCGAGCATCTGCAGGACGTGCCCGCCCTGCTCCGTGACGGCGATGGTCACCGGGACCCCGCTGGTCTTCGTGTAGCTGACCAGGAAGACCGGGAGGGCGCCGTCGGCCCGGCCGGCCAGCTGGGGCCGGGTGGCCGGCGGCAGGTCGGCGAACCGGGCTGCGATCGCCAGCGCCTGGTCCTGCCCGATGCGCGGGCCCAGGTCCGACTTCGGCTTCTCGTGCGGTCCCGGCTGCGGCTGCGTGGCGGCCTCCTCGCCGGGCGGAGGCCGCAGCCCCGCCTCGATGCCGGAGATGCCCTGGAGGATCGGGGTCACGCCGGCGCCGTCGGCGCTCGCCGCGGTCATCCGCTCAGTGTCGGCCCAGCGGATGCGGCCGCCGGCGAGAAGGCCCGACAGCTTGGTGAGCTCGCCGGTGAGGAACCGCGCCTGCTGGTGCAGCTCCCGGAGCCGCGCCTTCTGCTCGGGAGTGAGCGGCTGGTTGCGGTCGAGCTGCACCAGGCCGGCGTCGGAAACCTCGAACACGTCGTTCAGGAACTTCTGGGTCCGCTCCAGCTTGACGTGGAGGAGCGGGAGCCCCGCCAGGGACTCCACCGCCGCGCTGCTGAACACCCGCAGGTCACCCAGCGTGCGGCGCTGAAGCGGCACGCTGCGGGCCACCAGGGCGGTGGACAGGCTCTCCTCGATGTTCACCACCGCCTGCTCGAGCCGCTGGAAGGCCTGCTGGTAGGCGTTCTCGCTCCGGATCGCCAGCTGGGCCCGGGCCCGGTTCTGGTTGTAGCCCCAGGCGAGGGCGGCCACGAGGGCCACCCCGAGCACCAGGACGGGCCACCACTGCCGCTGCCGCATGTCCGCGACCCCCTCTATCGGGCGAAGATGTGCTTGCCGATCCGCCGTACCTGCGGGCGCGACCAGATGAAGCGGTTGCGCGTCTTGGCGGGGTTGAAGAAGTACAGCGAGCCGTAGCTCGGATCCCACCCGTTCAGGGCGTCGCGGGCCGCGCGCCAGCACTCGGCCGTGACGTTGCGGTAGATCTGCCCGTTCGCCACGGATTCGAACGCCAGCGGCTCGTACACCACGCCGGCGATGGTGTTCGGGAAGCGGCGGCTGTCCACCCGGTTCAGGATCACCGCGGCGACGGCCACCTTGCCCTCGTACGGCTCCCCCCGTGCCTCGCCGCAGACCGCCATGGCCAGGAGCCGCAGGTTGTTGTGGCGCCACCGCCCGCGGGCCTCGGCCGGCTCGCCGGCCGGTGGGGCCAGGGTGACGGCCGCGACGACCAGGAGCCCGAGGGCGGCTGCCAGGCGCCATCGCCTCCGCAACAGAACCAACTCCTCCAGCCGTGGGTTTGGCTGGAGGTAGTCTGCCGCCACGAGGGCTCGGGCTATTCGGTCAGCCTGCGCTCGCGCCGGTAGCGCGGGCACAGGCGCTCTCCCGCTCCAGCTTGAGGGTGACGAGCCGGCCGTCGGCGAGGGTGAGCGCCACGAAGCCGGGCACCACGGCGGGCTGGGCGGCGGGCGGTGCCGGCAGCGGGTGCTCCCAGACCGGAGCGCCGCCGGCCAGTGAGCGGGCGACGAGGCAGGGTCCGGGCCCCGCGCCCAGCGCAAGCGTGCCCGCCACCGCCACCGGCAAGGGGTCCGGGGGCGCTGAATCGTCCCCGTGCGGCCCGGCCACCTGCCAGCGGTACTCGCCGGTCCTGAGGTCGACCGCCCCGCCCGGGTAGACGGCCACCTCGCCCGCCACGGCGGGGGGCGCCGGCTCCGCCACCGACCAGCGCAGGACGCCGTCGGCGGCGCGCCGCGCCTGGCCGCCGATCAGGAGGAGATCGCCGGCGCATGCCGGCGGCACGTGGGGTGCGGCGGCGTGCCGCCACAGCACTTCGCCCGTCTGCGGCGCCAGGGCCACGACCTCGTCCCCCAGGACGGCATACACGCCGGCCTCGGTCGCCGCCGGCGCCAGGGCGATCCCTTCCTTCGCCTCGTGGCGCCACACGCGGGCGCCGGTCTTCACCTCCAGCGCCCACAGGACCTGGCCGGCGGCCACGAGGAGGAGCCCCTCGGCGACCGCCGGGGCCTGCGCGGGCCCGTCACCGGCCCGGGTCCGCCAGACGATGCCGCCCCGGAAGGCGTCGACCGCGAGGACGAGCCCGTCCGGCGCCGCCAGGTAGACGAGGCCGTCGAAGACGGCCGGGGCCGCCAGGGCAGTGCCGGGCGCAGGGTCCAGGTCCAGCCGCCAGCGGGCACGGCCGGTGGCCAGATCCCAGCAGGCATACGCCCCGTCGCCGAGGCCGGCGTAGACGCGGCCGTACCGCACCACCGGCGGGGAGGGCCGAACCCTCCCCGGGACCCGGGGCCCGGCCTCCCAGGCCGGAGCCGCCCGCGCGGGGGAGGGGCCGGCCCCCGCCGACCGGCGGTCGGGGGTGCGCCCCCAGAAAGGCCACTCGTCGCCCGCTCCGGGACGCTCGGGGATCACGAGCTGCTGGCCGGGCAGGATGAACTCCGGGTGGGCCAGGTGGTTGGCGCGCACGATCTCGGCCGGGGTGGAACCGAACCGCCGCGCCAGGTGAAAGACGGTCTCCCCGGGCCGCACGAGATGCGTGATGCCGCCCGGCGGCGGCACCGGCACCTCGGCGGGTCCGGGGATGATCAGGGCCTGCCCGGGGGCGACGGCGTTGGGGTCCTCGATCCCGTTCGCGGCGACGATGGCGTGCACGGTGGTGCGGTACCTGCGGGCGATGCTGTAGAGCGTCTCCCCCCTCTGGACGAAGACGAACACCATCCGGCGGAGCCCCCCTGAGCCCGTTCTGCACCATCGTACGTCGGGGGGATGCAAGCGGCCGCTCTCCCAAACCCACACAAACCTCAACACGCAGGTTTGGGTTTGGAGCTGTCATGCTCCGCATTTGATTTCCTGGCGGCTGGCGGCGTGATCATCCACCCGCCCGCCGGCGGCCCTCGGCATCTCCCGGATGCCTAGGCCGTCGAACCGCCAGGCCCGCCTGGTCCGGACGGCCACATGACCTCCCAGGTGGCCCGAGCAGGGCACCCCAAACTTTGCCAGCACCCGCGCCAGGCCGTTCAGGGCGGCGTTCTCGTCCCGGATGTGGCGCGTCCCGCAGTCTGGGCAGGTCCACTGCCGCACTTCGGGAGGAATCCCGTCCGGCGCCGCGCTGCCGCACGCGCCGCACGTCCGCGTCGTGCCGCGTTCCTCCCAGACGCCGTAGACCTTCCCCGACCGCGCCGCCGTCCACGCCAGGGTCTCCTTGAACCGCCCGATCAGCGACTGGTTGTTCATGGCCCGGCGCATCTTGGTGCTGATTCCGCCGCCGTGCGGCGTGTAGTCCCCCACGAACACCCCGTCGTACTCCCGGTACAGCCGGTTGGCCACCGTGCGCAGGTACACCTTCGTCTGCTCTCGGCGCACCCGCCACAATTCATCCAACACAGCGTTCAGCCTCTGCCACCGCCGGGACGGCCGCCAGGACACCGACCCGCCGGGGCGGACCACCCGGACCGACTTCCGCCGGCACCGGTCCCGCAGCGACTTCACCTCGTCGATCCGCCGGTCCAGCGCCTTCAGGAACCACGGGTTGGCGATCTCCGTCGCCACGCCTTCCGTGTCCACCCCGTACCCCAGGTTCCTGTGGTTCGGGTCGATGGCGATGATCCGGCCTGCGGGCCGCGTGTCCGGAAGCACCCGCTCCACGGTGAAGACGGCATAGTAGATCCTCCCCTCCTTGGTGATGCGAAGCTGCCGCACCATGTCGTGACGGAACCAGTCCGGCGGCGGCTCGGCCAGCCGGACGGTGACGTGGACCCGCCGCCGCCGGCCCGATTCGGGGTCCAGCGACTGTCCCAGGGACAGTTCCAGCATCCGGCCGTGCAGGGCATAGCCCTTCCAGGGCTCGTCGTACAGGAGCGAGAACCATTTCCGCTTCCACGGCCGGAACCGCGGCCAGCGCACCCCACGGACCCGTCGTCCGTGGCGGCCCTTCTGGTGTTCCCGGATCGCCCAGCTCAGCCGCAGGGCCGCGTTCTTCAGCACCGACGAGTGGACCGTCCGAAGGAAGGGGAATTCCTGCTTCAAAGCGGGAATCCGATCCCGCAGGCCCCGCTCGGTGTACAGGACACGCGCCGCATCCGGGTCCCGGGTCTCCCGGAACCGCTGCCGCAGCGCGTTTGCCTCTTCCAGCAGGCGGTTGTAGAGCCAGTTGGCGATCCGGGACTGCCCGTCCAGCACCGCCGCGGTGTGCCCGTCCACTTCAAGCCGCATCTTCAGGGCGGATCGCATCGGCCGCCTCCTTCAGCCGCTGCATGACCTCCCGGTTCTTCCGGCTGCGGCTGCCGTACAGCCGGGCGGAGAAGACCGTGATGATCTCCAGCACGTCCTGCACCAGCTCCTCCTCGAAGGACGCCTCCTCGGACGCGCCCAGGATCACCACCTCCGTGCCGAAGTGCTCGCGCAGGGAGAAGACCAGCTCCGATCCGAAGCGCAGCAGGCGGTCCTTGTGGGTGACCACGAGCCGGCCCACCCGTCCGGTGCAGATCCGGCGGATCCGCTCCCGCAGGCCCCGCTTGTGGCAGTTGAGGCCGGACCCCAGATCCCGGATGACCTCATACCGCCAGCCGTTGGCGGCACAGAAGGCTTCCAGGAGGGCGACCTGGCGGTCCAGGTCGGCCTTCTGATCGTGGCTGGACACGCGGGCGTAGGCGATGGTGATCCGGTCCTGCTGCTGCGGGGCCCGCGGAACCAGGCCGCGCAGCACGGCCAGGTCGTACCGGCGATGCCCGCCCGGCGTCCGTTCCGCCCGGATCTTGCCTGCCGCCTCCCACCGGCGCAGGGTCTCGGCGGAGACACCAAGTTCTCTGGCAGCCTTTCCGATTGAGACCTGCATATCCAAATCCTACATGCTGTGAGTGGATATGTCAAGACATGTTGAGGATTTATGGAGCAGTTATGAGCCCCCCACTTCACGACCTCGCACTCCGCCTCCGAGCAGCCCATCTCCCTTGCGACGGCCTCTGCGAGTTCCGCCAGGTGCTCGCCGTGCCCCCCGGTGTACGTATGCTTGGCATCGATCGCGTTCGACAGCGCCAGGATCATCTGGAGGTACGACTCCTCCATCTCCTGGTGCAGGACTGCCCGCCGGATCGCGTTGCCCGCCATGTCGGCGATGGTGCTCATCAGCCGTTGACAGTCCGCCGGCACGCTGACTATGATGCAGACAACTTGAACATGGCGTCCGGCTGGGAGGTGCGCCTGTGGCCCACCGGCGGGAGTTCCGGCGGGTGCTCGTGGCGAATCGGGGCGAGATCGCGACCCGGATCTTCCAGGCGTGCACGGAACTCGGCAAGCAGACCGTCGCCATCTACAGCGAGGCGGACACCCTGTCCCTGCACCGGTACAAGGCGGACGAGGCGTACCTCGTCGGGGAGGGCCAGTCGCCCGTCGCTGCCTACCTCGACATCGACGGCATCCTGCGGCTCGCGCGCCAGAAGCAGGTGGACGCCATCCACCCGGGTTACGGCTTCCTGGCGGAGAACCCGGTTTTCGCCCGCCGCTGCGAGGAGGCGGGGATCGCCTTCATCGGCCCCGAGCCGCGCCACCTGGAACTCTTCGGCGACAAGGTGGCCGCCCGCCGCCTCGCCCGGGAGGCCGGCCTGCCCGTCGTCCCCGGCACCGACGAGCCCGTGGCGTCGGAGGCGGAAGCGCTCGCCTTCGCCCGGGAGCACGGGTACCCGGTCATCGTCAAGGCGGTGGCCGGGGGCGGCGGCCGGGGGATGCGGGTGGTCCGGGGCGAAGCGGAACTCCTCCTTGCCCTGGAGAGCGCCCGCTCCGAGGCCCGGGCCGCCTTCGGCGACGGCTCGGTGTACCTGGAGCGCCTGGTGCAGAGCCCCCGGCACATCGAGGTGCAGGTCCTGGGGGACCGGTCGGGCCGGGTCATCCACCTGTGGGAGCGGGACTGCTCGGTCCAGCGCCGCCATCAGAAGGTGGTGGAGGTGGCGCCGGCCGTCCGCCTGGACCCCGGGCTCCGGGAGGCCATCTGCCAGGCCGCCGTGGCCCTCATGACCCGGGCGGGGTACGTGAACGCGGGCACCGTGGAGTTCCTCGTCGACCGCGAGGGGCGCTTCTACTTCATCGAGGTCAACCCCCGCATCCAGGTCGAGCACACCATCACCGAGCTGATCCTCGGGGTCGACATCGTCCAGGCGCAGATCCGCCTGGCGGAGGGCTACCTCCTCTCGGAGCTCGGGCCGATCCTGCCCGACCCGGAGCGATTGGTCCCCCGGGGGTACGCCATCCAGTGCCGGGTCACGACGGAGGACCCCGAGAACGCCTTCCTCCCGGACACCGGCCGCATCACGGCCTTCCGCGCCCCCGGCGGGTTCGGCGTGCGCCTCGACGTGGGGGGCGGCCACGCCGGCGCCGAGATCACCCCACACTACGACTCCCTCCTGGTCAAGCTCAGCACCTGGGCCCTCACCTTCGAGCAGGCGGCCCGCAAGATGCACCGGGCGCTGCAGGAGTTCCGGGTGCGCGGGGTCAAGACGAACATCCCCTTCCTGGAGAACGTCGTCACCCACCCCGACTTCCTGGCCGGGCGGGTGGACACCGGGTTCATCGACTCCCACCCCGAACTCCTCCAGTTCCCGC
Source organism: Caldinitratiruptor microaerophilus (assembly GCF_025999835.1). NCBI lineage: Bacteria > Bacillati > Bacillota > Clostridia > Eubacteriales > Symbiobacteriaceae > Caldinitratiruptor > Caldinitratiruptor microaerophilus. The sequence goes on from NZ_AP025628.1 coordinate 2,966,877, forward strand.
CCCGGCGGGACCGGGGGACCCGGCTCCTGCGCTACATCGCCCACGTGGTGGTGAACGGCTCCGAGGGGGTCCGGCCCGGCACCCGCAAGCCGAACCTCCGTCCCGCACCGGTGCCGCCCCCGGACCCCGACTGGACCCCGCCCCCCACGGCCAAGGCGATCCTGGACCGGGACGGGCCGGAAGCCCTGGCCGGCTGGGTGCGGGCGCAGAAGCGGCTCCTCCTCTGCGACACGACCATGCGGGACGCCCACCAGTCCCTGCTCGCCACGCGGGTGCGCTCCCACGACATCCTCCGCATCGCCGAGGCCACCGGCCGCCTGGCCCCCGACCTCTTCGCGCTGGAGTGCTGGGGCGGCGCCACCTTCGACACGGCGTACCGCTTCCTCAAGGAAGACCCGTGGGAACGCCTGGCGGCCCTTCGCCGCCGGATCCCCCACGTCCTCTTCATGATGCTTCTGCGCGGCCAGAGCGTGGTGGGGTACGGCAGCTACCCCGACAACGTCGTGCGGGCCTTCGTGCGCGAGGCCGCCGCGGCGGGCATCGACATCTTCCGCATCTTCGACAGCCTCAACTACCTGCCGAACATGGAGGTCGCCATCGACGCCGTCCGGGCGGCGAGCAAGGTGGCAGAGGTGGCCCTGTGTTACACCGGCGACATCCTGGACCCGCACCGCACCCGCTACGACCTCCGCTACTACGTGCGGCTGGCGAAGGAGATCGAGCGGGCCGGCGCGCACATGCTGGCCATCAAGGACATGGCCGGGCTCCTCAAGCCCCAGGCGGCCTACCGGCTGGTGAAAGCGCTGAAGGAGGAGGTGGGCCTCCCCGTCCACCTGCACACCCACGACACGGCCGGCGCCGGAGTGGCGGCGGTGCTCAAGGCCGCCGAGGCGGGGGTGGACATCGCCGACGCGGCCCTCGGCGCCATGGCGGGCGGCACGTCCCAGCCGAGCCTGAACGCTGTGGTCGCCGCCCTGGAGGGTACCGACCGGGCCACGGGAATCGACCTGGACCGCCTCCAGGCCCTGTCCGACTACTGGGAGGTCGTGCGGACCTACTACTTCCCGTTCGAGGGCGGCTCGAACGCCCCGAACGCCTCCGTGTACCGCCACCAGGTCCCCGGCGGGCAGTTCACCAACCTGCGGCAGCAGGCCGAGGCGCTGGGGCTCGGGGACCGGTGGCCGGAGGTCGTCCGGGCCTATGCGCAGGTGGACGAACTCCTCGGCGAGCTCATCAAGGTCACCCCGTCCTCGAAGATGGTGGGCGACTTCGCCCTCTTCCTGGTGCAACAGGGCCTGACGCCGGCAGAGCTCGTGCGCCGGGCGCCCGAGCTCGACTTCCCGCAGTCGGTGGTCGACTTCTTCCGCGGCCTCCTGGGCCAGCCCCCGTACGGGTTCCCCGAAGAGCTGCAGCGGGCCGTGCTCCGGGGCGAGGAGCCCATCCGGGGGCGGCCGGGGGCGCTCCTGCCGCCGGCCGACTTCGACGCGGCGCGGGCGGCGCTGGCCGCCCGCACAGGCCGGCCGCCCGCCGAGCGGGAGGTCGTCTCCTACCTCCTCTTCCCCCAGGTCGTGCTCGACTACCTCCGCCACCACGAAGAGTACGGGGACACGTCCGTCCTCGACACCCCCACCTTCCTGTACGGCCTGCGCCACGGCGAGCAGGTGGCGGTGGAGATCGAACCGGGGAAGACCCTCATCATCAAGCTCACCGCCGTGGGCGAGCCCATGCCGGACGGCACCCGGATCGTCTACTTCGAGCTGAACGGGACGCCGCGGGAGGTGCGGATCCGGGACCGGCAGGCGGCCTCGGCCCTGCCGGTGCGCCCCCGGGCCGAGCGGGGCAACCCCCGCCACGTGGGCGCCTCGATGCCGGGCAAGATTCTCAAGGTGCTGGTCGAGCCCGGCGACGAGGTGCGGAAGGGCGAGCAGCTGGTCGTGATCGAGGCGATGAAGATGGAGACCGTCATCACCTCGCCGGCCGACGGGCGCGTGGAGGCCGTGCTCGTGCACCCCGGCGAGGCCGTGGAGGCCGGCGACCTGCTCATCCGGCTGGCAGGCGGCGCCGGAACCTGATCGCCCGGCGTCAGCCCCGGCGGACCACGCGGATCTCGCGCAGCGTCTCGTCCTCCGGCCCCTGCACGGGGTACCCGGCCGCCAGGTGGTCGAGGATGTAGGCGATGTTGCCGGAGGTGATGATCTCCCCCGGGGCCAGGATCGGGATGCCGGGCGGGTAGACCATCACGAACTCGGCGGAGATCCGGCCCTCCGACTCGGCCAGGGGCACCGCCTCGCTGGGGGCGTAGAACGCCTCCCGGGGCGTCATGACGAGCTCGGGTAGCTCGGGCAGACGGACCCGCACGTGGTTGGCCGGGCGGCGGCGGTAGTGGCGCTCGGCGATCGCCCGCAGCGCGTCCACCAGGGCCCGGATCTCGAACTCGGTATCGCCAATCGACACCACGCAGAGGATGTTGTAGAGGTCGCTCAGCTCGATCTCGATGTTGAACTCCTCACGGAGGGTCTGCTCGACCTCCGCGCCCGTCACACCCAGCTCCTTCACGGAGATGCAGAGCTTGGTGGGGTCGTAGTCGAACCGGGCCGAGGTGAGGCCGATCGCATCGGGCCCCAGGCAGTACAGCCCCGGGATGCGGCCGATCTCCGCCCGGGCCTGGTCGGCCAGGGCGATGGCCCGGCTGAGGAGGTCCCGCCCCCGGGTCGCCAGGTGCTTGCGGGCGACGTCCAGGGAGGCGAGGAGCAGGTAGGACGTGCTCGTCGTGTGGAGAAGCGAGAGCACCGCCTGCACCCGGGAGGCCGTGACGAGCCCTTCCCGCACGTTCAGGACCGAGGCCTGCGTCAGCGCCCCGCCGAGCTTGTGGACGCTGGTCGCCGACATGTCGGCGCCCGCCTGCATGGCCGACAGCGGCAGCCGCTCGTGGAAGTGCACGTGCACGCCGTGGGCCTCGTCGACCAGCACCGGGACCCCGTGGGCGTGGGCGACCTCGACGATCGACTTGAGGTCGGCCGCCACCCCGTAGTACGTGGGGTTGATCACCAGCACGGCGCGGGCGTCCGGGTGGGCGGCGAGCGTGTCGCGCACGGTCTCGACGCTCACCCCGTGGGCGATGCCGAGGCGCGTGTCGAGGTCCGGCGCCATGTAGACCGGCCGGGCGCCGGTCAGGAGGATCGCGCTCATCACGCTCTTGTGGACGTTGCGGGGGACCAGGATCTTCTCCCCCGGCCCCACGGTGGCCATGATCATGGCCATGATCGCGCCGCTCGTGCCCTGCACGGAGAAGAAGGTCGCGTCGGCCCCGAAGGCCTCGGCGGCGATAGCCTGGGCCTCCTTGATGATCCCGTGCGGGTTGTGGAGGTCGTCCAGCGGGGCGATGTTGATCAGGTCGATGCTCAGGGCGTTCTCGCCGATGAACCGGCGGAACTCCGGCGCCATCCCGGCCCCCTTCTTGTGGCCGGGGATGTGGAACTGGATCGGGTTTCTCGCCGCGTGGGCGAGGAGCCCCGTGAAGAGCGGCGTGTCGAACTGATTCAACCCATCGTGCCCCCTGAGCACGGAAGTGTACCAGAACGGGAACGGGGACACCATCCCGATCTAACTTGCGGCTTCTTGCGCCGTCATCAGCTCACCGGTGAACGCGTTGACGTAGTACGCGTCTCCCCCATCGGTGAGGACCCGCCACACCGCGACGGCATCCCAGGCCCGCGCGCCGGGGGGCCGCGGCGCGTAGTACCCGAGCCGCACGTCCGTGAAGGTGACGGTGCCGTCCGCGCCCCGACCGGCGCTGCCGGCGGCGAGCTGCCCGGCGAGGCGCAGGAGTGCCTCCGTCGGGGCGATCACGCCCTTGGGGTCGCCCCGGAGGTCGTCCAGGCCGGGCAGGAACGCCCGGGCCTCAACGACCCCCGCCGGGCCGACGGACACCCGGACCCAGCCCGAGTACACCGGAAAGCCGGAGCGGAGCGGCACGAACTCGACCTCGGCGAGCCCGGGTTCCGGCGTCCGGACCCGAGAGGGGGCCAGGTCGACGAACGAGGCCAGGCCGGTCGCCCGCAGGAACGCCTCGGCGGCCTCCCGGGCTCCCCGGTCGCCGGGGCGCGGTGCCCTCCCCCACGGCAGGGCGGGCCGGTAGACCACCACGCCGCCCGCCTCCGCCCGGGCCGTGCCCGGCCCCGGGCTGGCAAGGCGGGCAGCCACGGCCTCGACCGACCGCGGGTCCGGCGGGCTCAGGCGCAGGAGCGGGCGGACCGGCGGATGCGCCTCGAGGCGGGCGGTCAGGCGGAAGCCCTGTTCCGCCAGGCGGGCACGCACCTCGGAGAGCTGGAGCGACGCCAGGCCGGGGTCGGCCCCGGGCTGACGCCGGCCCGAGGCCCACAGGCGCACCCCGAGGAGCAGGTTCACCAGCGTGAAGGTCACGAGGAGGATCGCCCGGGCCCGCGGCCAGTCCACAGGACCACCTCCCCCGTGCGGGCGTCCACCCACACCTGGCGCCCGCTGCCGAAATCGGCCACCCAGACCGGCACGGTGGCCCCGACCGGGTCTCCGGTCCGCCACTCGTGGAGGCCGAAGGCGAAGAGGCGCGGCTGCGGGTCGGCCAGTGCCGCCCGGACAGCTGCCAGGGCGGCCTCGGGGCCGATCAGGTGCTCTTCGTCCCCGACCTCACGCACGATGAGCTCCGGCGCCCGGAAGAAGGACACCACCGTGCCCCCCGCCACGCGCGCCTCCAGGAGCGGCGTACGGCTCACGGTGGGCAGCACCGGCCCGGGGATGGTGAACACGAGGCGGGTGACCTCCTCGCCGGCACTGAACGAGGACAGCCGGGCGCCGGCCGGCCACAGCCCCCGCGGGGTGGCGAAGGCGCGCACCGCCTCCAGGGCACGGGCGGGATCGCGCGGGCCGCGCGCGTCCTCCTGGCGGGGCGCCGTGTACTCGAGGGCCCCGCTGCGGTACAGCCGGAGGGCGCGCCCGCCGTCCGTGTACACCGTGGCGTCGGTTTCCTGGATCTCCTGGACCACCGAGGGATCGGGGAAAAGCCGGGGAAGCAGGTCCGCCGGATCGGGCCGCCGGGCCTCGTAGCGCCGGCGGAGCAGGTAAGGCGGCTCGACCGGCACCAGCACCCAGGGGTCGGCGGCCAGGGGCACCTCGCCGACGGAGCGCTCCTCGGGGGCCCTGCCGGGGCCGGGCCGCCCGGCGTCGCGGGCGGGAGAGCGGGGCGGGGTCACGGGCAGCGGCCGGTAGGCCGGGTAGCTGCCCGCTCCCGCTGCCTGCACCAGCGGCTCCAGCACGTCGCCGGCCCGCGGACCGAGCGGGAAGCGGAGCGCGCCCCCGGACCCGACCAGGTAGACGGCTCCGGCCTCGCCGAGGGTCACGGCCACGCGCTGCACCGGAGTGTCCCAGGCGTCGGACACCCCGCGCACGAACCCGAGCCCGGGTGACCCGCCCTGCACGAGGAACTGAGCCCACGCCGAGGCGGGCAGCTCGACGGGCAGGTCGGCTCCGGCGAAGCCCTCCGCCGGGTCGGTCTCCACCTGAAGGGGGTCGACGGGCTCCGGAAAGGGCGAGCGGTCCAGGGTGCGCGCGGTCGCCTCCCGCAGCGCCTCCCACAGGCGGTCGAAGAGAGGCACCTGCGGGCCGAGCACGGCGTAGCTGCCCCCGGGCGCGTGCGCCCAGACGCGGGTCGGGGCCAGGAGGTCCGGCTCGCTGCCGGGCGGCGGGGGCGGGGCGACCCGGGCCCGCTCGGCCAGGAGCGGAGCCCGGGCGGAGGCCGAAGCCGCCAGGACGGTCAGCGCCACGCTCAGCGCCACCTCGGCGGCCAGGAGGAGGCTCAGCAGGCGCTCCTTCCACACCCGGGCGCTCATCCGGCGGTCGCCCCCCGTTCGGTCTCCGCCGGGCCTTCCTCGTCGGCCGCCTCCTCGGCCACCGGCAGGAGGACGGTGACCTCCGTGCCCTTGCCCACCTCGGAGGCGATGCGGATGTCGCCGCCGAGGGCTTCGACGATCTGCTTGGCGATCGCCAGCCCGAGTCCGGTGCCGCCCAGGGTCCGGGCCCGCGCCTTGTCGACCCGGTAGAAGCGCTCGAAGATGCGGGGCAGGTCCTCGGCCGGTATGCCGATGCCGGTGTCCTTGACGGTCAGCCGCACGTAGGAGCCCGGGCTGCCCGGAGCGCCGCCAGGGTCCGGCCCCGCCCACAGGCGGATGCTTCCGCCCTCCGGGGTGAACTCGACCGCGTTGGCGACGATGTTCAGCACCACCTGCTCGAGCCGGTCCCGGTCGGCCAGGCACAGGGGAAGGTCGGGCGCCCACTCCCACTCGACGGCCAGGCGCCGCCGCGACCAGGCGGGGCTCAGCCGGGCCAGCACCCCCTCGACGAGCTCCGGCAGGCTGACCGGCTGCAGGTCCAGCTGCAGCGTCCCCTGGTCGAGCTGGCTCAGCTGCAGGAGGTCCCGTACGAGCCGGACCATGCGGTCCGTCTCGGCCTCGACCACCCCGAGGAACCGGGTGCGCAGCTCCGGGTCCTCCGCGGCCCCGTCCAGGAGGGTCTCCACGTAGCTCTTGACCGTGGTGAGCGGGGTCTTCAGCTCGTGCGAGACGTTGGCCACGAAGTCCCGGCGCATCTGGTCCAGGCGCTGCAGCTCCGTGATGTCGTGCAGGACCAGCACGGCGCCGGCCGGGGCGTCCCCCTCGCCCCGCAGGGGGGTGGCCTCCGCGACGAGCACGGGGCCGCGCTCGCCCTGCGGGCGCAGCTCGAGGCTGCCCGACTCACCCTGCGTGCGGGCGCGCTCGAGGAGCTCGGCGACCGGGGAGTCCGGCCACGCCTCGGCCGGGCGGAGGCCGGTGAGCGTGCCCGGGTCGGCGCCCAGGAGGCGGGCGGCGGCGGGGTTCACCTTGATGATCCGGCCCTCCCGGTCCAGGGCGACGAGGCCGTCGGCCATGTAGGCCAGGATGGTCTCGAGCTTCTGGCGCTCGCCGGAGATCTCGGCGAGCGTCTCCTTCAGGCGCCCGGCCAGGAAGTTGAAGGTCTCGGCGAGGCGGCCGACCTCGTCCCCGGAACGGACGGGGATCGACTGGTCGAACTGGCCCTGGGCCATCGCGGTGGCCTTCGCGGTGAGCTCCCGCACCGGCCCGGTGATGGTGCGGGCGAGCGCGGTGCCGAGGACGGCGGACACGGCCAGGGCGATGCCCGTCGCAACCAGGACCAGGCGCCGGATGTTGCGCAGGACCTCGTCGCTGCGCTCGAGCGAGCCCTTGAGGTAGACGACCCCGACCACCCGGCCGCCGCTGAAGAGCGGCGTGGCCCGCACCATGGTGCGCTCGCCCGTCTCGGGGTCGCGCGCCACCAGCTCCCCCACCGATCCACCCAGGGCGTGGGAGATCTCATCGGTCTGGAGGCGCTGCCCCACCAGCGCCGCCTGCCGGCGCGAGGCGCCGAGCACCTCGCCGTCGGAGCCGAGGATCGCCACGGAGATGCCCGTCTCGGCGGGCCAGTTCGCGACGAGGTTGGCGATCGCCTGCCGGTCCGGCCCCACCCCGCCCGCCGGCGCCAGGTGGGCGATCGCCATGCCGCCCAGCAGCTGCGCCTGGGCGCTCAGCGTGGTGCGGAAGGAGTTGAGGTAGTACGACTCCAGGGAGCCCAGCAGGAACACGCCCGTGAGCTCCATCGCCACGAGCACCAGCAGGAGGTACGCCAGCACGAGGCGCGCCTGCAGCGACCGGAACAAACGGGACATGGGTGCACCCCCCGGCGTGGGGGCGGGCGGTACCCGTCAGAAGCGCTGGAAGTAGTACCCCACCCCGCGCCGGGTCCGGATGTACGCCGGCTGGGCGGGGTTCGGCTCGATCTTCTCGCGCAGGCGGCGCACGGTCACGTCGACCGTCCGCACGTCGCCGAAGTAGTCGTAACCCCACACCTGGCGCAGGAGGGCCTCCCGGGTGAAGACCTGGCCCGGGTGGGTGGCGAGGAACCGGAGCAGGTCGAACTCCCGGGGGCTCAGCTCGATCCGCTTGTCCCCCCGCCAGACCTCGTAGCTCTGCAGGTCGATCGTGAGGTCACCGCCCCGGATCACGGCCGGCTGCTGCCCGCCGGCCTGCGGCTGGGTGCGCCGCAGCACGGCACGGACCCGGGCGAGCAGCTCGCGGGGGCTGAACGGCTTCGTGACGTAGTCGTCCGCCCCCAGCTCGAGCCCCACGACCTTGTCGATCTCGGCCTCCTTGGCCGTCAGCATGAGGATGGGTACCGAGCTGAACGAGCGCACCTCGCGGCAGACCTGGAACCCGTCCATCCCCGGCAGCATGATGTCGAGGATGATCAGGTCCGGGGCCAGGCGTCGCGCCTTGTCGAGGGCCTCGGGCCCGCCCGTGGCCACCTCCACCTCGTAGCCCTCGCGCTCGAGGTTGAATCGGAGGATGTCGGCGATGGGGCGCTCGTCCTCCACGACCAGGATCCGCTGCGGCATCCGGAAACCCCCCCGGTCCTTCCCGGTTCGATTCCCCGGCGGCGGCCCGGTCTCCTGCCGGCGCGCGCCGCCCTCCGGCGCGCGCGATGTGGGCCTCGAGGCCGGCCATGCTCGGGCGGCACACCGCCCGCAGCCGCACCGGGCGACCGTTCACGGCCGGACGGGGACCCCCGTCTCGCCCGCCCGCCGGCGGCCAGGCGTGGTGGCGTGCATGCCGGCACCTCAAAAAAAGACGCCCACGCTTTCGTGGGCGGAGGGCGTGGCCTGGGCCGGCCACCTTGATCAGAGGGGGTCCATCAGAGCGAAGTGTCCCGTCGGTTCCGATGGTACCGCACGTACGTTACAGACCGGTGACAGGGGCCTGAGCGTTTCGTTACAACCGCTCTTCAGTGCCAGCTGGACTCCAGCCGGCGGAGCTCGCCGCTCCAGTGCAGGAAGCTGTCCTGGTCACCCTGGTCGAGCGCCCGGTCGATCCGCGCCAGGATGTCCTGGCGGCGGTTCACCCGCGCGATCTCCTCGGCGAAAACCTCCTCGCGCCAGCGCGCCAGCATCTCCAGGAACTCCTGCCGCTCCGGGGACCAGGGCGGCGCGCCCGTCTCCAGGCACACGCAAAGGGGCTGGGGCACGAAGCGCATCAGGTCCACCACGGCCTGAGACGTCTTGAAGAAGTACCGGTCCCCCCGGCGGTAGAAGAAGGGCCAGCCGCCCGAGCCCTTGGCGGACACCAGGATCGCGTTCGCGCAGCCTTCCAGGTCCGACACGATCTCGAGCTTGCGGAGGATCTCCTCCTTGGCCAGCAGGAACTGGAGGAACCCGCGCGCCTCGGGGAGCTTCGGCTGGTACTCGGCCAGGAAGGAGCGGATCACATCCGCCTTGCTCCGGGCTTCCCTCGACTTTTCCACACTGCCCCCTCCTTTGCACGGGCCTGTTGGGGGTCAGGCGAAAGGACGGTTCGGGGCGCCTTCTGTTTTACAGACTTCGTCAAACACTCTGGAGCTCCTGCAGCGAGTTCTTGGCAGCGGCGCCGGCCGGGAGAGCGAAAGCCCGCCGCCGGGGCGGGCTTCACGGACACCGGGATTGCGGCCGGGATCCCAGATTCTGGACACCGCGGCGGGCCGGGGCGCCGGAGTCACGGGTAGAAGTCGAGGGGGTTGGCAGGCCGTCCTTCCAGGCGGACCTCGAAGTGCAGATGCGGCCCGGTGCTCCGGCCGGTGCTGCCCACCTGGCCGATCACCTGTCCCCGCTCGACGGTCTCCCCCACCCTGACGGCGGCCGAGGACAGGTGCGCGTACACGGTCACGATGTTCCCCCCGCCGTGGTCGACCCGCACCGTCAGCCCGTACCCGGCGTCCCAGCCGACGAAGGTGACGGTGCCGGCGTCGGCCGCGTGCACGGGCGTCCCCTTCGGCGCCGCGATGTCGATGCCCGGGTGCCAGTCCCGGCGGCGGTAGCCGAACCCGGATGTAATTTGCCCGTTCACGGGGAAGCACAGCTTGCCGGTTCCGAGCTTGGGGGCCTGGCGGGTGCCCCGGGCGACCCGCGCCGGCCGGGGCTCGGCCAGGAGCCGGGTGGAGACGATCTCGCGGCGCACCACCTGACCGTCACGCCGCTCCACCCGCGCGGTGACCTCGCGCCGCCCCGGCCGCCCGGGCTCGATGACGCGGCTCTCCCACGGCCACAGGTCGGGGTCCTTCACGACGTGCTCGGGGAACGGGATCTCCTCTTCGTAGACCTGGGTCTCCGTGCTCTCGATGTGGATGTAGGGCTCTCGGACGGTCAGGCTGATCTGCTGGCCGGGCTGGAGGCGGTCCGGGTCGATCTCCGGGTTGGCTGTCACCAGATCGTCCACGGACACGCCCCGGGTCCGGGCGATGTCCCACAGCGTGTCGCCGCGGCTGACGGTGTAGAAGATCTTCCGGTCGGTGCCGAAGCGCAGCACCTCGGCCGCCTGCTCGGGGGTGCGCACCGCGCTGGCGGGGACCCACCGCTCCACGAAGCCGATCGAGCCGACGATCCGGACCTGGTCCACGCGCGACGCCTCGCGCAGCACCCGCTGCAGGTAGTCGTCCCGGATGGTGGCGAGCACGCGTTCGGCGTCCTCCCGGGTCCGGACGGGCACCACCTCACGCCCGTCGACGGTCAGCATCCAGGCCTTCGTCACGTCCGGCACGAAGGCCCGCAGGGCGGCCGCCAGGCCGGCGGAGTCGAGCACCGGCGTCGAGGCCGGCGCCGCTTCCGCCTCCGTGCGAAGGCGCGGGCGGGGGTCGACCGGCGCGCGCCCCTCCGGGGGAATCCCGGCCAGGAGAGCCGAAACGGCCTCGTCGACCACGGTCCGGTCGGCGACGTACCCGACCGGTTCGCCGCCGTACTCCACCCGGATGAGGGAGCGGGTCGGGGGAGGCGACGGCTCAGCGGACGGCGCCCCGCGCGCCAGGGACAGGCCCCAGGCGGCAAGGGCCAGGGCGGCCGCGGCAGCGGTCGCCCCCAGCACGGCGGGCCGGGGTTTCACAGGCACACCTCCGGCACGGGCACGAGGTTGGCGCAGGCAGTATTCGCCTGCCGAAGTGGTTTATCCTGCTACCGTACAGGTCTATACGGAAGTGCCTCCGCATCCCGCCCGTCCCCTCCGGCGGTGCGCCGCCCGTCCGGCCCTGGAGAGGGCCGGCATCCTTTACTTTGCCCTCCAGGCCCGCTGGCTTAAACTTCCAGGACCTTGAAGGTGACTCGCCAACCGACAACCGCATACCGGTACACAGCAGTCGGCGCCTGTGCTATACTACTGGACGTGTTGACGTTTGTCACGTAGGAGAGATGCCGCCTTGGACCGCGCGCAGCCCCTCCAACGCCCGACCGGACGGCCGGTCTTCTACGCCGCCGGGGTCGTCCTGGTGGCGGGGGCACTGGCCCTGACCTCCGGCCGCGGCGTACCGGAAGGGCTGCGCGCGTCCCCGCCCGCCGCGCCCGGCGCCCCCGCCGCGGCCGCCGACGGGCGTCCGTCCCTTGCCGCCGGGTGGCTGGATTGGCTGGCCGCCGGGCCGGACGGGCAGGCTGCCGAGGTCCCGGCGCGGTTCCCGGGTCGACCGGGGCGTGCCGGGGACGAGGCGGAGGCGGCCCCTCCGCCGCGGCTCCTGACGTACACCGTCCGGCCGGGCGACACCCTCTGGGACCTGGCGCGGCGGTTCGGCACCGACACCGACACGCTGCTCGCCGCCAACCCGAACCTGGCGTCGGAACGGATCCAGCCCGGACAGGAGCTCCGGGTCATCGCCCACGTCTCCAGGGCGGTGCACAAGGTCCAGCGCGGCGAGACCCTCGCGGGGATCGCCCGCCAGTACGGGGTCCCCGCGGACAAGGTGGCCGCCGCCAACGGGCTCGACGTCCAGAGCGCCATCGTCCCCGGGCAGGAGCTGATCATCCCCGGCGCCCGGCCCCGGATCCAGCTCGCCAGCCGCGGCGAGGTCCGCGGGGCGGGCGGCGGCTGGATCTGGCCCGTCCGGGGGCGGCTCACCTCGGGCTTCGGCCCCCGCTGGGGCTCGGTGCACCCCGGGATCGACATCGGGGCGCCGGCCGGCACGACCGCCGTCGCCGCCCGGGCGGGGCGGGTGGTCGAGGCCGGGTGGGACGGCGGGTACGGCCTCAGCGTCGTGATCGACCACGGCGGCGGGGTGAAGTCCCGGTACGGCCACGCCTCCGCCCTCCTCGTGCGGGCCGGGCAGCAGGTCGAGCAGGGGCAGCCCATCCTCAAGGTCGGGTCGACGGGGTTTTCCACCGGCCCGCACCTGCACTTCGAGATCATCGTGGGCGGCCGGCAGGTGGACCCGCGCAAGTACCTGCCCTGACCAGGTCGGAGACGGAACGGCAGGAAAAACCCGGCAGAACGTCGAACTTGTAGGCGAAAGCTCCACCGGGGAGGCGTTGGCGCGCATGAACGCCGGATCGGCCCGGGCGCTCGCGCTGGCGGTCGTCCTCCTCCTGGCGTGGGCGCTTGTCGCGCCCTTCGTAGCTGGCAAGTCTTACGCATCCGATCTGAACTTCCTCCTGGCAGCCGTGTCGGCAACCGCCACGCTGGCAGGCATCGGCTTCGCCCTGTACGGCTGGTTCACCGCGCGGGAGCTGCCGAGGCTCGTCGACGAGAAACTCGACGAGCGAGCCCGCCGGATCGAGGAGGCGCTGAGCAGCAAGCTGTACAGGCAGCAGGAAGCCCTGCAGAAGCTCATCGCCGCCTACGGGGTCCGAGACGTGGATCAACGAATCGCCCTCGTGAAACAGGCGCTGGACGTGGACCCGACGGTCTACAACGGTTGGGTGACACTGGGTCACGCCTTCCTGGAGAAGGGCGACCCCGCCGCTGCCGAGGAGTGCTTCCGAAGGGACCTCCAGTTCCATCCGTCAAACTACCAGGCGATGTGTGACCTCGCCGCGCTGCACGCCGGCCAGTCCGAGTGGCTCGCGGCCCTGAGCTGGCTGAAGGAGGCGATCCGGGTCAATCCGGGGACGTGGGAGCAAATCGAGAGGGATCCGCGCCTGGAACCCCTGAGAACACACCGGCGAGAAGACTACGACCGCGTGATCGCCGAGGCCCTCCGAACGGCGGGCGCCGGCAAACACTGAGGCCCCGGGTGAGCGCCCGGGGCCTTCTCGCGGTCACGGCTGGGTCTCGTCCAGGCGGTACAGGTCGTACCGGTTCATGATGTCGATGAGCTTCTGCGCGTAGCGGGAGTCGGTGGCGTATCCGGAACGGCGCAGCGCCCAGGCGCCCAGGATCGGGTCGGCCGCGACCGCCCGGAAGGGGGCGTAGCGATCGCGTTCCATGAGGAAGCGCCAGTGGTCGTCCCAGCTCTCCTCCAGGGTGTTGTAGGCACGGAAGCGGTCGTCGACCCGGTACGCCACCCCGTTGTATTCCTCCCAGGTGTTGCTCACCACCGAGCCGGCCGGACCCTCGCCCTTGATGCCGAAGAGGTTGTACGAAAACCGCCCCGTGTACTTGTCGACGGGGACGTACTGCCCGTAGCCCGTCTCCAGGGCGGCCTGGGCCACCTGCAGGGCGGCGGACATCCCGGTCCGCTCGCGGACCCGGAGCGCCCACTCGCTGACCATGTCGAGGAACCGGTCCCTGGGCGCGGCGGGCCGGGGCCCGTACAGGGTGCCGGTGTAGACCCGGACGGGGATCGCCTCGCTCGCCAGGGTCCCGCCCTGCGGGGTGGTGGCGACGGCTTCCAGGAGCCACTCTCCGTCCTGGCCGGGGGCGGGGCTCCAGCGGTAGGTGGCCGCCAGGTCCGTCCCGCGGGCCAGGTTGACCGCCCCCCCTCCCTGCGGGCGGCGGAGGCGGAACTCCACGGCGGTGACGGCGACGTTCGCTTCGGCCCGCAGCTCCACCGTCCCGGCGAGGACCTGCCGCGGGCCCACCCCCAGGAGCCGCAGGGTGGGCGCGACCTGCACGGTGACGGCCACCGGCCCGGCCTCCCGGGCCTGCCCCTGCGCGTCCCAGACGGTCAGGTGGATGGTCTGGGCGCCATTCCGCTCAGGGGGCGGGAACCACCGGACACTGGTGTTGCCGCCGGTGGCCTCCCCGAGGACGGTGCCGTCGCCCAGACGGAACTGCGCCCGGGTCACCCCGAAGTTGGCCCGGGCCCGCAGGGTCACCGGTCCGGCGATGGTCTGGCCGGCCTTCACCCCGTCGATGCCCACCCAGGGCTCCATCCGGACCTCGATCGGGATCCCCTGCGAGGGGTAGGCCTTTCCCGTGCGGTCGTAGGCGACGGCGCGCAGGAGCCAGCGGCCGTTGCTCCACACGCCCGGCCACCAGGTGAACGGCGCGTAGGGATCGGCCTCGGCGATCAGGGAGGCGCTGCCCGAGCCCGGGTCGACGAGCTCCCACCGCACGTGCGTGGCCACGAAGCCGAGGTCGGCCGTCAGGGTGACGCTGCCGCCCGTCCCCCGCAGCACCCGCCCCGGCTCGACGCCGCGCACGACCACGGTCGGGTCGGGCGCCACCTCGACCGGCAGCACCTGGCCGGCGACCAGGCGACCGCCGGCGTCGTAGGCTGCGGCCGCCAGGAGGCGCCGCCCGGCGTAGGCGGGGTCGGGCCGCCACGTGTAGGTCGCGTCGAGGTCCGTCCCGCCGGCCAGGAGCGGCCCTCGTCCCGTCTCGGGGTCGAGGAGGAAGAAGCGGAGGGCCGCGGCCGGCACGCCGACCCGGGCCTTCAGGGAGGTCACGCCGGTGATGCGCTGGCCGGGCTGCACGGTGAGGACGGTGAGGGCCGGGGGCGCCGGCGCTGGAGCTTCCGGCCCCGTGCGGATGACGACGGTGCGGCGGCTCCCGTCCCAGTCGACGCTCGCCCCCAGCGCAGTGGCCACGAAGCGGGTGGGCACGAACGTCCGGTCGCCGATGATCCGGGCGGGCACGTCCATGAGGTCGGCGCGGTCACAGGACGGGCTCAGGCAGGCCAGCTTGTTGCCGACCCGGAAACGCACGTACCGGCCGGGTGCCCCGCTCGAGTCCGGTACCATGCCGGACACGGTCCGCGTCGCCCCGTCCCACTCCACCGACGCGCCCAGCGCCTCGAAGATCGCCCGGAACGGGACCAGGGTGCGGCCCTCGACGATCACGGGGGCAGGGTCGAGGGGCAGCTCCCGGCCGTCGACCTCGACCCGGATGGGACCGGCGCCGGAGGCCGGCGACGGGGGGGCGAGGGGTACCCCCGACCCGGCCGGGGCAGACGGCGGTGCCTGGGCGAGGGGTGCCGGCCCCTGTGCGGGCCCGGCCGGCGCCTCAGCCGGGGCGGCGACCGCCACCGGCGGACCGGCGGCGGCGACGGGTGAGGAGGCCGGGAGGAGGACGGTCGAGAGAAAGGCGGTGACGAGAAAGGCGGTCCGGCGACGGGATGCGGCCAACGGGCAGGTCTCCCTCCGGTCGCGTGATCGTGACCTACTTCAATAGACGCAAGGCGATCAGGCGGGGTTTCGGCGCGCCCGGGGGAGCGGGCGGGCCACCGCCCGGACGGGCGCGCCGTCGCCGCCGGCGACCCGCAGGGGAAGCAGCCACGCCTCGACGTCGAGGCCGGCGAGCGGCGCCAGGTCCCGGAGGTTCTCGGCGATCCGCACGCCCCGGGCTGCCGGCGCATGCGGTTGACAGCCTCCGCGTCTTCCGCCCGCACCGGGCGGATGGTGAGTTCGGCCATGGCCAGCCCCCCTGTAGCCGGGACGAAACGGGCCGGGGCGTCGTCACCCGCCCCGGCCTTCAGACTTCGCCCCGGCGGCCTCCCCTTCCTCGCTTGGCCCGGATGGCGGTGGAGACCCGTGTCGCTCCGCGCGGGTCAGCCTCCCCTGGCCCCCGACGCCCCGCGGTTCCTGGGACAATGTGGCACTGGCCACGCGCGGGTGCAGGACTTGTCCGGCAGGTGTCGTACGCGTTCAGTGGCCACCCTCGCACGGAGTCGCCCGGTGACCATCCCGGGCGGCCCTCGGCCGGCCTGTGGCCCGCCTGCAACGAAATGGGGGTCAACTCGTGAAACGCAACCGCATGCGCCTGGTGGGGCCCGCGCTGGCCCTGCTGCTGGCCCTGACGGTCCCGGCCTGTAGCAGCAAGCCGGCCGCTCCGCCTCAGCCACCCGCCACGGCGACCCCGCCCGCCGCCGAGCGCGCCGAGGACCAGCCCAGGGACGGCGGCACCCTGACGTTCGCGTCCCTCGGCGACATCGTGACGCTGAATCCCCTGTTCGCCCAGGACACGGCCTCCGGTGACCTCCAGCAGCTCCTGCTCGCCAGGCTCTACGACCTGAGCCCCGAGGGCAAGCTGGCGGTCACGGAGAACTCGCTCGCCGCCGAGCTTCCCCGGGTCGAGGACGGCGGCCTGAGGTACACCATCAAGCTCAAGGAGACCCCGAGGTGGAGCGACGGGAAACCGGTCACGGCGGACGACGTCGTCTTCACCTTCCAGATGATGGCCAACCCCGAGGTGGGCTCGCCGCTCCTCCCGTACGTTGACAAGGTCAAGGAGATCAAGGCCGTCGATCCCCACACCGTCGAGATCACGATGAAGGAAATCTACGCGCCCTTCGAGCTCACCGCCCTGAACGTGCCGGTCGCGCCCAGGCACGTCCTGGAAGGCGTTGCGCCCAGGGAACTGCAGAACCACCCGTACGGGAAAGATCTGACCCGAACGGTCACCAACGGCCCGTACCGCTGGGCGGAGTGGCAGCAGAACCAGTACCACGTCCTCACCCGGGATCCGAACTTCTGGGGGAAGAAGCCGCACATCGAGAAGGTCGTCTACAAGGTCTACGCCGACGCGCAGACCATGGTCCAGGGGCTTCTCAGCGGGGATGTGGACATGGCCACCGGGATCCCCGTGTCGCTTTTGGGCGCGGTCAAGGCGAAAGAAGGCCTGACGGTCATCGAGCAGCCGGGGCCGTACTACGACTACCTGGGCTTCAACTTCAACGGCGAGAACTTCCCCGGGGGCAAGAGCCCCTTCGCGGGCGTCAAGACCCGGCAGGCGATCGCCTACGCCATCAACCGGAAGGGCATGGTGGACAGCATCCTCCAGGGCCACGGCTCCATCATCAACGGCCCGTTCCTGTCCAGCAGCTGGGCGTACACGCCCGGGTCGGACGTCGACTACCCCTACGATCCGGAAAAGGCGAAGCAGCTCCTGGCCGAAGACGGCTGGAAGCCCGGCCCCGACGGCATTCTCCGGAAGGACGGCCAGCGGTTCGCCTTCACCCTCCAGTACAACGCCGGCAACACCCGCCGCGAGCAGATCGCCGCGGTCGTCCAGCAGAACCTCAAGGACGTGGGGATCGAAGTCAAGATCGAGCCGGTCGAGTGGTCGGCCTGGGTGGAGAAGAACATCAGCCCCGGCAAGTTCCAGGCTGTCCTCCTCGGCTGGCAGCTCACCCCGGACCCGGACGCCGAGCCCATCTTCAGCTCCCGGTACTTCCCGCCCTCCGGCCAGAACATCGGCTGGTACAGGAACGAGAGGGCGGACCGCCTCTGGGTCGAGGGGTACCGGACCACGGACCCGGCGAAGCGGAAGCAGGTCTACGCCGATCTCGCCCGGGAACTCTCCACCGACCTGCCCTACGTCTTCCTCATGCAGCGCAACGAGATCCTGGGCGTCAGCCAGCGGGTGCGCTGGAAGAAGGAGCACGCCCCCGTGCTGTCCCTGCCCTACGGCTACTTCCTGCGCTTCGTCGAGTACTGGGTCACCGACTAGGGCCGCTCCGCCGCCATGCGAACCGTCCGGGGAAGGGGCCAGGCCCCTTCCCCGACTCTCGTGGTAGAACCGGCCACGAAAGGGCGCGATGCCGTGATACCGTTCCTCGTGCGCCGCATCCTCCAGTCGCTCCTGGTCCTCCTCCTCGTCTCGATGGTGACCTTCTCCCTCATCCACGCCGCGCCGGGAGGGCCCGTGCAGATCTTCCTCAGGCCCGGCCTGTCCCCCGAACTCGTCCAGGCACAGATACACAACCTGGGCCTGGACCGGCCGCTGCCCGTCCAGTATCTCGAGTGGCTCGGACGGCTCCTCAGGGGCGACTTCGGCACGACCTTCAAGACGGGCACGCCCGTGGGCCAGATCCTGTGGCCGACCCTCAAGAACACGGTCATCCTGATGACCACGGCCTGGGTCCTCACGCTCCTCATCGCCATCCCGTGGGGCATCTACAACAGCACGCGCCCGTACGGGCTCTGGGACACCGTGGCGGCCGTCCTGGGGTACGCGGGCTTCGCCCTGCCGGCCTTCTGGTTCGGCATCATCCTCCAGCAGATCTTCGCCCTCAGACTGGGCGTGCTCCCGCTCTCGGACATGCACACGATCGGCCGGCAGGGCGACCTCCTCGACCTGATCCGTCACATGGTCCTGCCGGTCACCACGCTCGTGGTGATCAACCTGGCCGGATACCTGAAGTACGCCCGCGCCAGCATGCTGGAGGTGCTCGGGCAGGACTACATCCGTACCGCGCGCGCCAAGGGCGCCTCCGAACGGCGCGTGATCTTCCGGCACGCGCTCCGCAACGCCCTCATCCCGATCGTGACGGTCCTCGGCCTGGACCTGCCCGGGATCGTCGCCGGCGCCACCCTGACCGAGACGGTGTTCAACTGGCCGGGCATGGGCCGGCTCTTCGTCCAGATGGCCTTCGCCCGGGAGTACCCGGTCCTGATGGCGATCACCGTGGTGACCACTGCCGTCGTGGTCCTCGGCAACCTCCTCGCCGACGTCCTGTACGCCGTCGTCGACCCGAGGGTCCGCCTCGGGGTCCGGGGGACGGAGCCGGCGTGAGCACTCCGGTCGCGGGCTTGCCGCATCCCGACGGCGCGTTCGGCCTCCCGGCGGGGGCCTGGCGGCGGTTCGCCCGCAACCCGCTCGCGGTGGCGGGGGCCGCCGTGCTGCTGATCTTCATCGTGCTCGCGCTGGTCGCCCCGTACATCAGCCCGCACGACCCCGCGGCGGTCGACCTGCTGAACGTGAACGCCCCGCCGAGCCGCGCTCACCCCCTGGGCACCGACCCGATCGGCCGCGACATCCTGTCACGGCTCCTGTACGGCGCGCGCATCTCGCTCCTGGTGGGCTTCACGGTCGCCGCCGGCGCCGTGACCGTCGGGTCGCTGGTAGGGGCCGTGGCCGGGTACTTCGGCGGCTGGGCCGACACGGTGCTCATGCGGCTCGTCGACGTGATGCTCTCCTACCCCTCCCTGTTCCTCAACATCCTGGTGCTGGTCCTCTTCGGCGGCGACTTCAAGTACCTCGTGCTCATCCTCATCCTCAACAGCTGGATGGGCGTGGCGCGCCTGGTGCGCGCCTCGTTCCTGCAACTGCGCGAGATGCCTTACGTCGAAGCGGCCCGGGCCATCGGCGTTCCGACGTGGAGGATCATGTTGCGGCACCTGCTGCCCGGCGCCAGCGCCCCCATCATCGTCTACGGCACGCTCATGGTCGGCACCGCCATCCTCGTGGAGTCCGCCCTGTCCTTCCTCGGCCTCGGGGTCCAGCCGCCCCAGACCAGCTGGGGGCAGATGCTCTTCAAGGCCCAGGAGTACATGCTCACGAACCCGTGGCTGGCGGTGTATCCCGGCCTGTGCATCTTCCTGACCGTGCTGGCGGTGAACTTCGTGGGCGACGGGATCCGCGACGCCCTCGACCCCCGCCAGCCGGCGCGGATCCCGCGCAGGAGGATGGCCCTTTGGCGCGCCCGCCTCTCAAGGTGAGGCCAGCGGCGGGCCGGGCGTCGATCGAGTAGGCGCC
The DNA here is from genome assembly GCF_025999835.1 of Caldinitratiruptor microaerophilus. Classification (NCBI taxonomy): domain Bacteria; kingdom Bacillati; phylum Bacillota; class Clostridia; order Eubacteriales; family Symbiobacteriaceae; genus Caldinitratiruptor; species Caldinitratiruptor microaerophilus. The sequence goes on from NZ_AP025628.1 coordinate 2,986,580, forward strand.
CGGGTCACTCCGGAGCCTCTCACAAGGCCTAGACTTCGGTCGAACTGCTGGTTGGCAGCTTATGGGTAGCGGGCGAGGAAGCATGTAACCGCCACCAGGGCTGGTGTGTCGTGCTGCACGCGGCCGCCAGCGTGGTTCCGCTGCCGGCGGGGATGATCCTTCGGGCGCCCTCGTGAGGGGAGGACCGTAATATTCGCTGCCGCCGATCCCCGTCCCAAGTCCTGCGGGCCTTCGCCAAGGCATCGGGATGGGAAGTCCATTGCGAGTATGTGGACCAGGCGCCGGCCAACGACCTGCTGCACCGCTCAGAGTGGCGGCGGCGGCTGCAAGACGCGGCCCCGCGGCGCTTCAGTCCGGTCCCGGTGTTCAAGCCGGACCGGGCCTTCCGGTTGGTCAACCACATGCACGACACCCTGGCGGCGTGCGAGCCCCTGGGGAGCGGGTTCCGGTCGGTGCACGAGGGGATCGACACCCAGTCGGCCCTGGGCAGGCTGCTGATGAACCTGCTGGCCTCCCTGGGCCGGTTCGAAGTTGAGCTGATCAGCTAACGAGTAGGCGCGGGCATGCAGCGAGCGCGCCGGCAGGGCGAACGCATCGGGCGGCCCCGATCCCTGGACCGGTCACAGGCCGCAGCCCGGTGGCCCGCCCTACGGGATGAGCTGCTGGTGGGGCGGCTGAGCGCACGCCACGCCGCCTGCCGACTGGACGTGGGGGCGGCCACGGTATACCGCAGCTGGCCGCCGACCGTGAGGGTCAGACGGAGCATAAGGCGTTCCGAAACGGGAGTGCCGTGGAGGGGCCTGAGATGGTGCTTCCCACTGACCCCTGATGATCCGTTGCGTGGAGTCACCTCTGAACGGGGTGAATAGGGCCGTGGCAAAGGGACTGAGGCCGATTTTTTCCATACGCTGCCAGCCCGGACGAGTTCATCGAAAGCGGGTTCGGAATCGAAGGGTCCACCGACGCGGACGTCCGCGTTGCAGGAGTTCCCAAGCCGGTGCCGTAAGCTACTCCGGTACCCACACGGCCCCAGGGGGCAAGCAGTGCTTCTTGGCGGGGCCGATTTACAAGAACACCTCAAGGCCCTGAGCTGCCCGGAGTACTCGGGAGGCAAGTGGGACTGGCACGACTCATTCCTAGGTTTCCGGATGGGGTGGCCTTCGTGAATCGCACCGCGGAGATCGCCGATACCATGGACCGCCATTCGGACGTCTACCTGCGTTACGGTTCCGTGACCTTCACGTCACTCACCCGCAGCGGAGAGCGCGAATCGGAGAAGGATTTCGAGGTGGCGGTCCGGTGTGAAGTCGTCGCCGTGCAACAATGCCCCTCGCCGGACCAAAGGAGGCCTACCATGTTCAGGTGTCGAGTGCTTCGGACCGCCGTCGCCTCCCTGCTCGGTTTCGTGGTGGTGGCGGCGGGCGCTCCGGCCCGAGGTGCGGCCGAGCCCGTCCACGACGTTTCCGCCGTGGCCGAGGCCGCCCGCGCCTCGGTCGTGGGCATCCTGGTAACTGTTCCGAGTGGCGACCCCGGCGAGCCCCGGAGAGACCATGCGGCCGCCACGGGCTTCGTGTACCGGCCAGGTTACGTGATCACGAACGCCCATGTTGTCAAGGACGCGGTCGAGGTTCAGATCCTCTTTCCGGATCGCTCCGTGACGGTGGTATCGGATGTTTCCCGAAGCGTCTTGCGGGACGAGGTGGCCGACATCGCCGTCATCCGGGTCGACACCCGGGGACTCCACCCGCTGCCCTTCGCTAATTCAGACGCCGTGCGGGTGGGAGAACCGGTGATCGCCATCGGCAACCCCCTGGGCTTCCGCCTAGGGAACACTGTGACGGCTGGGATCCTGAGTGGCGTGGGGCGCGCGGTCGGGACGGGCCTACCGTTTCTCCAACTTGACGCTGCGATCAACCCCGGCAATAGCGGCGGACCCCTGCTCAACCGGGAGGGCAGGGTGATCGGAATCAACTCGGCCAAGATCGCTGACGTGGGCATCGAAGGGCTGGCACTTGCCATCCCGGCCAACCTGGCACGCGAAGTGGCGGACGAACTGATCGCCCGTGGCAAGGTCGAGCGGGTCTGGCTTGGCCTGAGGTTCGTAGAGGGCTGGAAGGCCTACTTCGGCGTGCCCAACGAGGACGGGGTCGAGATCGAGTCCGTGGTTCCCGACGGGCCAGCGGGGCAGGTTGGACTCCGGTCGGGAGACCGGCTCGTGCGGATCGACGGCCGGCCAGTGGGCACCGAGGACGAAATCAACGCCTACCTGCTGCATAGGCGGCCGGGAGAGGCCGTGAGCATCATGGTTCGACGAAAGGGGCAGGTGCTTGAGACCCGGGTGGTCCTGGAAGCCCGGGCCCGCCTTCAGGAGGAAGTACTGCCGCCGCCGGGGCCGGGACGGGGCATCCTCGTCCATCTGACGCCTGCGCAGATCCGGGACGCCGCGGAGTACGGGGAGACACTCATCTGGCAGGGGTTGGACGCCCTTGTAGCCGACTACACGGCGCAGAGCGGGGATGCCGAAGCGGTCCTGTACACTGAGTTCACATACGTGGCACGGCGCGTGCTGTCAGCCCTGTGGGCCACGGGTCAGCATCCCAGCGAAGCGTTCCAGCGGGCCGCGGCTGACGCCATTCGGGGACAGCTCGAGGTCGTGGTCGAGATGACCGGACCTGGCCCCGGCTTCCTGGACGGCGCCTCAGCCGTGCTCCGCCAGGGGGCGCTGGCGGTGCCTGGCCGGGTCGTGCGTGGCCCGGGATACGCCGTGTCGCCGGAGGGGAACAGTGCCACCGGCCAGGTTAGCTTCCGGTTTGACTCGACTGGGCTCGATCCGGCGGGTGAGGTTGACGTCGTGGTGACCCCCCCGCACGGGCGCTCGTACGTCTTCCACTATGCACTCGCCGACCTTCGCTGACAAACCGCGAGCTCCAAAGATGTGAAGCCCCCGGCTGGTGTCAAGGGTCAGCTGATTCCCACGCCTGTGTCATGCAATTCCCCAGGGTCTGTGGATTCCCCCCCCCCGTGTCACGTAATTCCCCACCCAGGGCATCGACGGCGCTGACCCCAAGTGAGCGAACCGGCAGCGGGCCGTTGGCGGAGCGAGGTGCTCAGCCGCCCGGCTCCTGCAGGGGGCGGTTAGGGCCGCTGCCCTTCTGTTTGCCGCCCAGGGAGCCCCGGTGCCGGCGTCAGCCGGCATGCAGGAGTCGGGCAGAAGGCGCCTGCCAGCGCACGTAGCAGGGTCCACGTGCCCGAGTCTGTCTTGGCCCGCCACACCCGTCGTGCTTGCAGGTCCAGCGGCTGGGCCCGGGGGCGGCGATCGGGCAGCTGGCGAGCTCCAAGCCCACCGCATGGGTTAGTCCTCTCCTCGCGCGTGAATGGCCACGCGTTGTGCTTCGGCCGCATACGGGCGGGCCGGCCGGTGCAGGGGGCGGTAGCTCTCCCCGCTCATGAGCACGTGGAGCGAACTGTTGACGAGGCGATCCACCGCCCCTTCGGCCAGAACGGGGGTGGGGAAGAGGGCATACCCCAGTCCTGCGGCGCACGGTTGGAGACGATGATCTGGGAGCGCCGGCGGTAACGCTCGCAGATGAGCTCGTACAGGTCCCTGGGTTTGCGACACGGTGAACTCCCGGAGGCCGAAGTCGTCCAGGCTGAGCAGGTCGGGCTGCAGGTAATGCCGCAGGCGGGCTTCCCAGGTGCCGTCGGCATGGGTGCCCGCGAGGTCGGCCAGGAGCCGGCCGGTTTTCGTGTAGAGCACGTCAAAGCCTTTCAGGCAGGCGGCATGGCCCAGGGCCTGGGCGATGTGGGAGTTGCCGACCCTCCGGGACCGCGACGTCCAGGTCGACGTTGCCCGCTGCGCGCTCGCTATGGTCATCGGCCGCCTCCTCGACCCCCAGAGCAAGCGAGCGACCCACGAGTGGCTCCCCGAGATCTACCTGCCGAACTTGAGACCGGCGTGCCGTCCCTGCAGCACCTCTACCGCACCCTGGACTACCTGGTGGAGGCGAAGGAGCAGCTGGAGGACCACATGTACGGCCAGCTCCGGGACCTCCTGAACCTGCGCCTGAACCTCGTGTTCTACGATGTCACCAGCACCTACTTCGAAGGCGACCACTGCCCGCTGGCCGAGTACGGTTACTCCCGGGACCACCGGCCGGACCGCAAGCAGATCACGATCGGGCTCCTAGTCCTAGTCAGTCCCGAAGGCCTGCCCATCGCCCATGAGGTCTTCCGCGGCGGCACCGTCGACTACACCACGGTCCCCGGTGTGCTCGAGCGGCTGCAGAAGCGCTTCGGCGTCCAAAGCTGCGCCTTCGTGAGCCACCGGGGTACGGTCACCGCCGAGAACCTCCGGCGCCTGCACGAGGCGGGTTCCCCGTACGTCCTCGGCTACCACAAGCGGGGCCGGGCCCTCAGCGACCAGCTCCTGGCCGAACACACCGACCTGGCGGCTTACACCGAAGGGCCCGACGGCCTCCTATACAAGGAGACCCCCCTGGCGACGGACCCCGAAGACGGCTCGCCGCTGCCGGGTACCACCCGCACGCTCCTGTGCTACAACGAGGCCAAAGCCCAGGAAGACCGGGCGCTCCGTGAAGTGGCCCTGGCGGAGGCGGAGGCCGCACTCCGAGACCTGCAGCAGCGCCTGGCCACCCAGGACCGGCGCCGGGGCCGCAAGTTCACCGCCAAGGGCGTGATGCTGCGGGTGGCGGAGATCCTTGGCCACAAGGGTGTGGCGAAGTTCTTCCAGGTGGCGTACGACGGGCGTGAGCTGCGGTTCGAGCGAGACGAAGCGGCCATCGCCAAGGAGACCCTGCGGGACGGCAAGTTCCTGGTGCAGACCAGCGCCGACCTGTCGCCCTGGGACGTGATCCGGGCCTACAAGAACCTGCAGCGGGTGGAGACGGCCTTTCGGGAGCTGAAGGACTTCCTCCGCATCCGCCCTGTCTACCACTGGAACGAACAGCGGGTGCGGGGTCACGTGTTCACCTGCGTGCTGGCATACCTGTTCGAGCAGTGGATGGAGGTGGTCTACACCCGGCACGTGGAGGCCCGACTGGCCGAGGCCGCCCGGACGGCCGATCCGGCCGCCCGGGAGGAGGAGGTTCGCCGGCTGCAGAGCTCCCGGCTGACGGGGCGGCGGATCCTGGACCTTCTGAGCCGGCTGCACGCGACGGCGCAGACCTTCGTGGGGAAGCCGTTCTACGCCGTGACGACCCCAACCCCCCAGGTGGGCCACGTGCTAAAGGTTCTGGACGTCCCACCGCCGTCGGCTCCTTCCGCGTCGAGCCAGCTGCCCCTCACACCACCCCCAGGTTCCCGGGCGCCCCGGGGGCCTAGTACTACTACGTTAGGTCATTCCAAATTCGAATGATAGTCTTGCAGGATTTCCAGAAAATATCGAGCATCCATGAACTACCAGCAAGGCGTTGCCCTTCGCGAGCTCCTGGAACAGTTCCTGGCCCAAATCCTCTTTGCTGTCTGCTCCCGCAACCAGCAACACCAGCGGGGGAGTGTATACGTTCGAGGTCTGCTGCTAGATGGCGAACGCAAGTCCGTGGGAGCCATGGCCGAGAGGATACCCGATGGGAACGAACAGGCCATGTAGCAGTTCGTCAGCCAAAGCACCAGGCCATGTGAGCCCGTCCGAAACGGTTGGCCCAGTACATGGAGCCTCTCTTGCCCAGAGAAGGCGTCTGGGTCGTCGACGAAACGGTTTCCCCAAGAAGGGGAAGCACTCCGTGGGCGTGGCCCGCCAGTACTGTGGCACCCTCGGCAAGGTCGGCAACTGCCAGGTGGCGGTAAGCCTGCACTATGCGACACCGGCCGGGCCTGTTTTCGCCCACGCTATTTGTCGCCGCGTTGACCGGAGTGGTTGGCGCTGGAAGGGGACGAGGAGATGGGTGTGGAAGAGCCTGGGGAGGTCGAGCCTCCCCCTTTTCGCGCGGGGGGTGGAAATAAAGACACCTGCCCCGGGTCGAGTTTCGCAGCCAAGCCCCGGGGCAGGCTTCAGAGGAGTTACCTCTGCGTGTCCATCATACTGCCCCTTGCGGTCTCAGTCAAAGCGTACTTACGCCGGTACGGCCGTGACGGACCCGCACTGGCGCTTCGTTGTGCAGGCTGCGGCCGGCAGATGCGGGAGCATGGCGCCCACCATCGGTCAGTGGTTACCCGCCGGCGCATCTACCGCATCCCCATCTACCGCTGGTTCTGTCCCCGGTGCAAGCACACGTGCTCAGTCCTGCCGGACTTTCTGTGTCCGTACGCCCGCTTTGTCACGCTGCTGCGGGAAGTGGTCGTGCGCCGGCGCCTTCAGCAAGGGAGGTCGTGGAGGGATCTCGCCTGGGAAATCAGTTCACCGGCGGTCAGTGTGGTGTCGGAGCGAACGTTGCGCCGGTGGGTGCGTACGGTTCGCGGTATCGCGGGGACTTGGGGACAGTTCCTGACCGCCTGGCTGCTGGAACAGCGACCCGCCGTCGACGTCTTCACGCTGGTCCCCCGCCACGAGGGTCCCGACGCCGCCCTCCACTTTTTGCTCGCGCTGGGTGACTGGCTCCGGCGGCAGATGCCTGTGGACCCTGTCCGCCACCGTGGGCTGTTTGCGTTCCTGAACAGTTTTTGCGAGGCGCCGGCACCCCTGTGAGGTACGGCTATACCCCCCACCACAAACTTTGTCCCTCCCGGCTGGCTCGGCGTGCCGGCCATAATGGCGGCAACGACGCCAGCAGGGGAGGGATTCCATGGACGAGCAGCAGCGGGAAGAGATCGCCACCTTCCGCTGGAGCCTCATCGCCCCCGTACTGACCCAGAACCTGAGCCCGTCCGAGCGCCAGCGCCTGTTGCGGGAGATCGCCGGGCACCCGCACGAGATCCCTTCCAGTGACAAGACCCGAGTCGGGCTCAGGACGCTGCAGCGCTGGGTCCAGGCCTACCGGCAGCACGGGTTCGAGGGGCTCAAACCGCACACCCGGGCGGATGCGGACCAGGGACGGGCCGTTCCCCCGGAGGTCCTGGAAGCGGCGATCGCCTTGCGGCGGGCGGTGCCCGACCGCAGTGTGCAACAGATCATCGCCTTGCTCGAGCTGGACGGAAAGGTCGCACCCGGGCGTCTCAAACGCACCACCCTGGGCCGCTACCTGGCCCGGGCAGGCTGCACCCGCCAGGAGTTGCGCAGCAAAGCCGCCCGGAGTTTGCTCCGCCGGTTTGAGGCCCAACACCGCAACGACCTGTGGCAAGGAGACGTCCTGCACGCCCTGTCGCTGCCGGTGCCGGGACAACCCGGGAAGCGGCGCCAAGTCTACCTCATGGCTTTCCTCGACGACCATAGCCGAGTCGTTTACGGCCAGATGTATTTCGAGGAGAAGCTCCCCCGCCTGGAGGACTGCCTCAAACGCACCATCCTCCGCTACGGCCTGCCCCGCCAGATCTACGTGGACAACGGGGCGATCTACTCCACCCGCCACCTGGCCCGGATCTGCGCCAAGCTCGGGATCCGCCTCAGCCACTCCCGCCCCTACCGACCCCAGGGGCGGGGAAAGGTTGAAAAGTTTTTCCAGTACGTCCGCCGCAGCTTTGTACCCGAAGCGCACGCGCTGGTCGAAGCCGGCCAGCTCCGCACCCTGGACGAACTCAACGAGTTCTTCTGGGCCTGGCTCGAGGTGGCCTACCTCAGTCGCCCCCACGGCAGCACCCACCAGACCCCCCGCCAGCGGTTCGAGGCGGACACCGAGCCCTTGCGCCGCATCGACCCTACGGCCCTGCGGGAGGTGTTCCTCTGGGAGGAGCAGCGGGTCGTCGACAAGACCGGATGCTTCTCCCTGCATGGGAACCGCTACGAGGTCGACGCCGCCCTCAGCGGCCACCGGGTGCTCCTGCGCTACGACCCCTACGACCTCAGCCAGATCCAGGTCTGGCACGAGGGAAAGCGTTTCCCGGACGCTGCCCCCCTCCAGCTCCGCCGCACTCACCACCACGCCGTCCCTGCCCCGGCCCAACCCCCGTCCAGCGACGGGATGAACTTCCTCACCCTGGCCCGCAAGCACCACGAGGCCGAGAAGCAGCGCCGCCTGGGTCAGACCTCTTACGCTCGCCTGGTCGGCCACAAGGACGGTGAGCCGTCACGCTGACCGAGTACTTCGGCCTCAAAGCGGTGCCCTTCGCCAGGGAGATTCCCACCGACCGGCTGTTCCCCGCTCCCCAGCACCAGGAACTGCTTGCTCGCCTCCAGTACGCCATCCGCCACCGCGCGTTCGCGGTCGTCACGGGTGAGGTCGGCGCCGGGAAGTCCACCGCCATCCGGGCCCTGTACGATCAGCTCGACCGGACCCGCCACCTGTTCGTGTACATCGCCGACTCCCGTCTCACCCCCAGCGCGTTCTACCGAGACGTGCTCACCCAGCTTGGGGTGGCCCCGCCTTCTCTGTTCCACGGGCGGGAGGTGAAACGGCTTTTCGAGCGCACCATCCTGGACGGTTACACCACCAACGGCCGTCAGCCAGTGATCGTCATCGACGAGGCCCACCTCCTCAGCGGCGCCATGCTCCAGGAGGTCCGCTTCCTCCTGAACTTCCACATGGACTCCATCTCGCCGCTGACGTTCATCCTCGCCGGCCAGAGCGAACTCCGGGGGCTGCTCCGGCTTCGCACCTTCGAGGCCATCGCCCAGCGGGTTCAGGTGCGCTTCCACCTCACCGGCCTCGGGGAGGCCGAGACTCTGGCCTACATCCAGCACCATCTCCACCTGGCCGGCGCCGACCGGCCCCTCTTCTCCGAGCAGGCCCTGCGCAAGATCGTCACGGAGTCCCGGGGCATCCCGCGGGTCATCAACACGATCTGCACGAGCTGCCTCCTGGACGCTTGCGCCCATGACCAGCGCCTAGTGGAGGAGGCCCACGTCGAGCGGGTGCTGCTGGAGCTGCAGGATACCCAGGCCCCCAGAGGAGGTAGCCCGTGGTGACAGACTTTCGCCTGCAACACGCCGGGGTTTCACTCCGGCTTTACGGGTACGAGATCACCGACCTGCTCGACCTGCTGGAGGCCGCCATCCGGCAGGCCACGACCGGAGATGGGGTCCGGCGCGGCCAGGCGGTCACGGCGTTCATCCTGGGCTACCGTCTGCTCCACCGGTTACGGGACCTGAAGAGCCGGCCCACGTGCCGGCTCGACCTTCCCGTCTTCCGGTATATCGAGGACTACGAGCATTGGTGGTGGCGCCTCTACCGGGAGTTCGTTCACAGCCCCGGGGTCAACCACCCGTACGGCCCTGGTGGATTCTAGTGGCTGCCGGCCCTGCATTTCGGACTCTGGGGCGCATCCTTACCACGGGCTGCGCCCCTTCAGCGCCAGCGGACCGGTCACATCTCATGAACGGCCATGACATCGTCGCTGGTCACCGGAGCGACAAATAGCGCGGGCAGCAACACCGGGCCGGTAGCCTGCCCCTCAACTTCCGGCTGTACCTGCCTGAGGAGTGGGTGAACGATCCCGAGCGGTGCCGGAAAGCAGGCGTTCCGGAAGATGCGATTCAGTACATGCCCATATGGCAGATCGCCCTGGACCTGATCGATGAAGCCGGGCGCTGGCAACTGGTGGACCAGATCGTGAATGCCGATGCAGCGTACGGGCGGGTCACCGAGTTTCGAGAGGGCCTGGGCGAACGCGGTCTGGAGTACGTGGTGGCGGTTGACAGTGACCACATCGGGTGCTGGCTGGGCGAGGTGCCGGCCACCCCTCGGCCCTATCGGGGCCGCGGCCGGCCTTCTACCCGGCCCCACTACGGCGATCACCGACCCCTTTCCACCCTGCAGGTGGCGCAGAGCCTCCCGAAGGAAGCCTGGCAGCAGGTCACCTGGGACCAGGGCTGCAAGGGCCACTTGCGCTCCCGTTTCGCCGCTGTTCGTGTCCATAGGGCCCACAGCTACCAGGCAGGTGCGCCGCCGCGGACGGAAGAGTGGCTGCTCATCGAATGGCCGGAGGGGGAACTGAAGCCGACGGACTACTGGCTCTCGAACCTACGGGCCGATACCCCGCTCGAACGCTTGGTTCGTTTGGCCAAGATGCGCCGGCACACTGAACAGGACTACCAGCAGCTCAAAGAAGAGCTTGGGCTGGACCACTTCGAGGGCCGAAGTTGGCTGGGATGGAACCGGCACGTGACCCTGGTGATGATCGCTTTTCCCTTCCTCCTCCAGGAGCGGTTGCGAGGGCAAAAGGGGGGCACTCTCGTGAGCTTCCCGTAACCCTAGCCCAGGTCCGGTGTATGTTGCAGTATCTCCTCGCAACGTGGACCGGCGTCTGTATGACGGGCGGCCGCCCGCTCCCTCGCAAATTCCAATTCCATCCCCGCCGTAAACGGAGTAGTACTAGGCATCCTGGCACACTGCCCCAGCGGATTCAACGCCGGCCTCGGAGCCCGGCTTCGGGACCAGACGCACCCGCCTGTTCGTCTGGGAATGGCAGAAAGAACATCAAGGCATGGCAGCAGATGTTCATCAGCGCCGTCAACGCCTGCCGCACCCGCGCGCCGTCTGGCAACCCAGGTTCGATCGCGGTACACAAAGAGAAAAGCCCCCGGGTTAACCTCCAGGGGCCTTGTACTTTTTGCACGAGTCTCTGCCACAGGACCGGATTTTCAGCCTGCGTACCCTAGGCCCTAGCACGGGATCATCCAGGAGAGCGGCTATGTGCGGGCAGTAGTCGTACAGGCCGGACCCCCAGCACTTCCAGCAGACTCTGCCACCGTTTGGCAGGTCCCTGAACCGCTGCGACCGCACGCCGCACCTAGGACACCGCTCACCCTCCCAATCGTCCAGAGTCCCTTCTGCGGTCACGGGTCCGGCCCCCTTTGCGCCTAGCGGCGCATGCCTGCGGGGTTTTTGGGCCGCCTGGGGGCGGCCCTAAGGCGAGAGTGGACGTGAAAGGACGCCAGGGGGGCCGCTTTCCCCGACTCACCCCCGACCGCTCGGCGGTGGTTTTGCCCTTCTCCGACATCCCGTGAGATGCATCCCGTGGAACCGGGCGGCCCCCGGGCTGTGTACCCCAGGGGCCGTGGTGCTCATCCGCGGGCCGTTCCCGGGATTCGGGCTGGTTTCATGGGATTCTCATGGTATAACTCAGCCAACCGCCCGCGTACCGAACCCCGCAACCCGCTTATAGACTGGAGCCGACGGTGGGACTCGAACCCACGACCTGCCGATTACGAATCGGCTGCTCTACCGGCTGAGCTACGTCGGCGGGAAGCCGACCGGAAGTATATCACAGGCCCCATGTCCGCGCAACGCCCCCCGGCAGACCGGGGGGCTCCGCGTGGAGCGGGTGATGGGAGTCGAACCCACGTCGCCAGCTTGGGAAGCTGGAGTTCTACCGTTGAACTACACCCGCACGTCCCGGCGACCTTCCTTGTCCGGCACCGGCACGGCCTATTATACACGGGCCGGGCCCGCCGCGCAACCGGAACGAACCGGTGGCCGCGCCAGCCGGTAGGGCCCGGCTCCCCCGGCGCACGGGCCGGGGGGCCGGGCCCCAGCGCGCTCAGGCCCGGGTGCGGGCGACGAACAGGTCGCGGCGGTGGATCGCCTGGTGCCGCTCGTACCCGATCCCGAGCACGGCGACCGGCACGCCCGTCTCCGCCTCGATCAGCTCCACGTACCGCCGGGCGGCGGCGGGGAGCTCCTCGTACCGCGTCGCCCGGGCGATCTCCTCGCCCCACCCCTCGAGCTCCTCGTACACGGGCTCCATCCGGGCGAGGGCCCGGAGGCCGACCGGGAACTCCCGGACGACCTCCCCGGTCTCCCGGTCCCGGTAGGCGACGGCCACCCGCAGCTTCTGGAGACCGGCCAGGGTGTCGAGGCGGGTGACGGCGAGGTCGGTCAGGCCGCTCACCCGGGCGGAGTAGCGGACCATGACCAGGTCGAGCCAGCCGACCCGGCGCGGCCGCCCGGTGACGGTGCCGTACTCGTGACCGGCCTCCCGGATCCAGTCGCCGGTGGCGCCCTTCAGCTCGGTCGGGAACGGGCCCTCGCCGACCCGCGACGTGTAGGCCTTGACCACGCCGATCACCCGGTCGATCCGGGTGGGTCCGACCCCGGCGCCGATGCAGGCGCCCCCGGCGATGGGGTGGGACGCGGTCACGTACGGGTAGGTGCCGAAGTCGATGTCGAGGAGCGTGCCCTGCGCGCCCTCGAAGAGGACGTTCTTGCCCTTCTCCACCGCCTCGCCGATGATCTCCACGGTGTTGGCCACGTACGGCCGGATGCGCTCGGCGAGGGCGAGGTACTCGTCCGCGATCTCCCGCAGCGTGAACCCGGGCAGCCCGTAGACCCGCTCCAGGAGCGCGTTCTTCTCGGCCAGGACGGCTTCGAGGCGGCGCTCGAACTCGTCCTTTTCCAGGAGGTCGACCACCCGGAGCCCGACCCGGGCGAACTTGTCCATGTACGCCGGTCCGATGCCCCGGCGGGTGGTGCCGATCTTGTTGGCGCCCTTGCGGTCCTCGTCGGCCTCGTCGATGCGGATGTGGTACGGCATGATGAGGTGTGCCGCCGGGCTGATCCGGAGCCCGGCCAGGTCGACGCCCTGGCCGGCCAGGTAGTCCATCTCCTCCACCAGGACCCGGGGGTCGATGACCACGCCGTGCCCGATGACGCAGACGGTGCCGGGGTAGAGGATGCCCGACGGGATCAGGCGCAACTTGAACTGCCGGCCGTCCACCCACACGGTGTGCCCTGCGTTGTTCCCGCCCTGGTACCGCACCACCACGTCGGCCTGGGCGGAGAGGTAGTCGATGATCTTGCCCTTTCCTTCGTCGCCCCACTGGGTGCCCACGAGGACCACTGCCGGCAAGGCTGCCACCCCCCGAAGGCTGCGAAGGCGGCCCTCGCCGGGGCCGCCGGACCGGTTTCAATGTAGCACCCGAACCAGATCGTGTCAACGGAAGTGCCGAACGTTATCCGCGAAACTCCGGGTAAAGTTCGCCCTCAGAGCCGAACGGGGTCGGCTCGCTATCCGGAGGAGGATCGGCGTTCCAGCATCATGAACTTGCCGATCTCCTTCATGAAGTAGAGTTCCACCGAATCGACGGGGCCGTTGCGCTGCTTGGCGATGATGACCTCACAGAGGTTCGGCTTCTCCGATTCCTGGTTGTAGTAGTCGTCCCGGTACAGGAAGATCACCACGTCGGCGTCCTGCTCGAGCGAGCCGGACTCGCGCAGGTCGGAGAGAAGCGGCCGCTTGTCGTTGCGGGACTCCACCGCCCGGCTGAGCTGCGACAGGGCGATCACCGGCACGCGGAGCTCGCGGGCCAGCGCCTTGAGCGACCGGGAGATCTCGGCCACCTCCTGGACCCGGTTCTCGCTCGCCCGCCGGCCGCCCGCCCCGGACAGCGTCATGAGCTGGAGGTAGTCGACGATCACCATGTCGAGCCCGTGCTCGGCCTGGATGCGGCGGGCACGGGAACGGAGGTCGGCCAGTGGGATGTTCGGTGTGTCGTCGATGAAGATGTTCGCCTCGGCCAGCCGGCTGAGCCCCGCCGAGAGGCGGTGCCAGTCGTCGTCCAGGAGCTGGCCGGTGCGGAGGCGGTGGGCGTCGACCGCCGCCTCCATCGACAGGAGCCGCATGGCGACCTGCTCGCGGGACATCTCCAGGCTGAACAGCGCCACGGTCCGGCCGGCCATCGCCGCGTTCCGGGCGAGGTTCAGCACGAAGGCCGTCTTGCCCATGGAGGGGCGCGCGGCGATGATGATGAGGTCCGACGGCTGCCAGCCCGACGTGAGGCGGTCGAGCTCCCTGTAGCCGCTCGGGACCCCCGTGGTGCCGCCCTTGTGGCTGTAGAGGAACTCGATGTGGTCGAAGGCGGCGTACAGCGCCTCCCGGATGTGTTCGTAGCCCCGGGCCGGCCGCCGCTGGGTGACGCCGAGGATGAGCGACTCGGCCTGGCTCAGCATCGCGTCGGCGTCCTCCGCGTCGTACGCCTCTTCGATGATCTGCCGCGCCGCCTGCTGAAGCCGCCGCAACATGGCCTTCTGCTCGACGATGAGGGCGTACGCCTCGGCGTTCGCCGCCGTGGGCACGAGCCCCTGCAGGTACGTGAGGTAGGTCAGCCCGCCCGCTTCCTCGAGCTGGCCGGCGCGCCGGAGTTCCTCCGAGACGGTGATGAGGTCGACCGGCTCGCCCCGGGCCGCCAGCGCCTGCATGGCCTGGAAGATCACGCGGTGGCGGTCTGCGTAGAAGTCCTCGGGGGACAGGATGCCGGCGACCTGGAGCGCGGCGTCGCGCTCGAGGAGCATCGCCCCGAGGACGGACTGCTCCGCCTCGAGGTTCTGCGGCGGGACCCGCTCGGAGAAGGTGCTCACGCGCGCTACCCCCGCTTCACGCCTCCACCACGTGCACCTTGACCTCGGCCACCACGTCCGGCGCCAGGCGGACCTGCACCGGAAAGACGCCCAGCGAGCGGATGGGCTCCTTCAGCTCCACCTTGCGCCGGTCGAACTCCGAGCCGGTCAGGCGGCCGATCGCCTCGGCGACGTCCCTCGCGGTGACCGAACCGAACAGCCGCCCACCCTCGCCGACACGTGCCGGCACCCGAACCGTCTGCCCGTGCAGGCGGTCCCGCAGCGCGCGGGCCTCGCGGGCCATCCGCTCCTGGCGGGCCCGCTCCGCCGACCGCTCCACCTCCAGGCTGCGCATGGCCCCCTCGGAGGCCTCGACGGCCAGCCCCCGCGGGAGAAGGTAGTTGCGCCCGTAGCCTTCGGCGACGGTGACCAGGTCGCCCTTGCGGCCCAGCCCCTTCACGTCTTGCTTCAAGATGACCTTCATCGACCTGCCAGTCCCTCCAGGCGGGCGCGGCCCGGTGCCGCTACAGGGAACTCCCTTCCTGTTCGGCCAGGCCGACCCGCGCCTCCCGGCGTGAGTCTCGGAAGTGACGGGAAAGCGCGCTCAGATCCCCGTACCAGCGTTCCACCTCGTGGCCGGCGTCCAGGTGGCGGCGCACCTGGTCTGCGACCTTGAGGTCGAGACGCGTGTAGCTGTATCCGAGGCGGCGCGCCAGCAGATACGCGACGAGCACGATGTGAGCAAGGCTGTCGAGCACGAGGTCGTCCGCGCCCCGCAGCATGCCCCGGAACAGGTCGCCCACTGCCGCCAGGAGTTCGGCCTTGAGCCACTCGATCGTTCGCAGGCCTCGCGCGACCCCTGCATCCCGGGCCAGAGGAGACACCTCCCTGGCGCTGACTGCCCGGCGCCGACTCGCGCCTTCGACCGGTGCGTAGCACGTTCCATTCGGCGGCGCACGGCCCATCCCCTGCCGCGGGGGCGCCATTTTTCCCGTCCCGCCGGGCCGGAACCGGGGCGGTCCGGGGGGCTGCCCCGGGGAACGAAAAGGGCGCCCGGGCCTCGCGCCCGGGCACCCCGCCGGATACCCACCGCATCGCCGGTTCGCGTGGCCTCGCGCCACCCGCCGTCAGTCCACCGTGAAGGGCAGGAGGGCCATGATCCGGGCCCGCTTGATCGCCCGGGTGAGCTGGCGCTGGTGGCGGGCGCAGTTTCCCGAGATCCGCCGGGGCAGGATCTTGCCCCGCTCGGTGATGAACCGCTTCAGCCGGCCCGCATCCTTGTAGTCGACGTTCTCGATCTTGTCGACGCACCAAGAGCAAACCCGCTTCTTGGGGCGCCGGCCGCGCTCGCGCCGCATGCCCCCGACTCCTTTCCGTCAGAACGGGATGTCGTCGTCCTCGCCCGGGCTGAACTCGGTGCCCAGGCCCGCGGGCTCGCCGGCTTCGACCCGCTCGCCGCCGGTCCCGCTCTCCGGGCCGCGGCCCGGACCCTGCGGGAAGAACCGCACGGACGAGGCGACCACCTCGTACGCCGTCCGGCGGCTGCCGTCCTGCGCCTCGTACTGGCGCATCTGGAGCCGCCCCTCGACCAGGACCAGCCGGCCCTTGGTGAGGTACTGGCTCACGGTCTCCGCCTGGCGCTCCCACACGGAGATGTCGATGAAGTCCGCTTGCCGTTCGCCCTGCGGGCCGGGGGCCCCCCGGTCCACGGCGAGCCGGAAGTGGGCCACCGCCTTGCCCTGGGCGGTGTACCGGAGCTCGGGATCACGGGTGAGCCTGCCGACGAGGATGACCCGGTTGTACACTGCCTCACCCCCGCTCCCGCCACGCCTTCCCGGGGCGGGCCGCGCCCGACCTCCGGGCGGCTACCTGTGCCCGGCGGCCCCCGGACCTCACTCCTCCGGGCGAACGATGATGTGGCGGATCACTTCATCCGTGATTCGCAGCACCCGGTCCAGTTCCTTCGGGACCTCGGTCCCGGCGCGGAAGTTCAGGACCGCGTAGTAGCCATCGCGGAAGTTCCGGATCTCGTAGGCGAGCCTGCGCTTGCCCCAGAGATCCTCCTTCTCGACGACGCCACCGCCGGTGGTGATGATCCCCTTGGCCTTCTCGACGACGGCCTTCGTGGCCTCCTCCTCGAGGTCCGGGCGCACCACCATCATGAGCTCGTAGCTCCGCACGGCGCGTCACCTCCTCCCCGTGGACGTGTGGCCCCCCGTCCCGGCGGGGGGCAGGGAGTGACGCCGGGCCCTGCCCGGCGAGCACGGCCCGCATTGTACCATGCGGTTCTGTGACGGGCAATCCACTGCTGTGGGATCTCAACCCTCATCGCTGCCGGCCCTTCCGCTGCCCGGGGCGCGGCGGCAGCACGACCGGCGGTGCCCCCTCTCCATGGGGCCAGCGCTGGCGAACCGCCTTCTCGAACTTCGGGCGCGGGATCATCACGCGGTGGCCGCAACCCCGGCAGCGGAGGCCGAAGTCGAGCCCGGTCCGGTAGATCTCCCACTGGTCGGAACCGCAGGGGTGCGGCTTCTTGAGCCGCACCACGTCGCCGATCTCGTACCGGACGATCTCCACCACGCCCACCTCCGGGCAGTCGGAAAACGGCATGAGCCCGTCTAGACGAACGGGTCGGTGAACGGCGACGTCCGCCCGAAGAGCAGCGACGAGACCAGGCCATAGACCCGGAGGAGGAACCCCGCCACCCGCGAGGTCGCCACCACCCGGCCCAAGGGCTCCAGGAAGGGCAGCGCCGTGAGGGAGGAGAGCACCCCCAGCCCCGCCGCGAGGAAGATGCCGGAGACCACCCCCGCCAGCACGGCCCCCATGATGCGGTTTGCCGGGCCCACGAGCGGCATGGCGTTGGCCAGGCCGCCGAGGCGGTTCGCCAGCATCCCGGCGAGGGACGAGAGCAGGAGGAACAGCCCGAAGAAGACCACGGCCGAAAGGAGGTTCTGGGCCAGCGCGGCGGCCAGCCCCCGGCCGGGCTCGATCCCCTCCGCGCCGAGCCACCCCGCCATGGCCCTCTCCAGCGACGACAGGACACCGAAGCGTGCCTGGAGCCAGGCGGCGACGACCCGGGAGTACCGGCCGGCGATGACGAGCGCGCCGAGGTACCCGGCGTACCCCAGCACGACGGCCACGAACCCGCGCCGCAGCCCTTGAACGGCAGAGAGGCCCAGCACGGCCATGAGGATCAGGTCGAGGCCGCTGAGAGACGTCACCGGCCCCGGCAGCGCGCTCACCCCCCACGGGTCTGGGCCGCCCGGACGAACCAGGCGATGCCGGCCAGGATCACCGCCCCGCCCAGCAGGACGAGGGGCCCCGGGCGGTCGCCGAGGATGAACCAGGCGAGCACCGCCCCCGCCAGCGGCTCGCCCAGAACGCTCACGGACACCAGGCCCGCGCGGACGTAGCCGAGCGCCCAGTTCATGACGGTGTGGCCCAGGAGGGTGGGGAACACCGCGAGGGCCAGGAACACCGCCCAGTCGGCGGCGGCGAAGCCGGCGAGCGGTACCCCGGCCAAGAGGCCCACGCCCAGCAGCACGGCTGCGGCGACCCCGTACACGGTGGCGGCGTAACCCACGACGTCGAGCCGCCGGCGCAGCACCCGGCCGAGGGTCACGTACCCCGCGAACGTGGCGGCCCCTGCCAGCGCCAGGAGGTCGCCGTACAGGACCGCCCGTCCCCCGCCCCAGTCGCCCCAGGCGATCAGCGCCCCGCCGGCCACGGCGAGCGCCACCCCCGCGAGCGCGCGTGCGGGCGTGCGCTCCCCGAGCACGCGAGCCGCGATGGCCGTCACGAGGAACGGATGGGTGGAGACGAGCACCGTCGAACTCGCCACCGACGTGTAGTCCAGGCTGGCGATCCAGGTGGCGAAGTGCGCCGCCAGGAAGGCCCCGGAGGCCACCGCCAGGCCCAGGTCGCGCCCCCGCGGCCACGCCACGGGGCGCCGGCGCAAGAGAACGGGGGCGAGAACCAGGGGGATCGAGAACGCCAGGCGCCAGAACGCCTTGGCCACTGCCGGCGCGCCGCTGAGACGTACCCAGATCGACGAGGAAGCCGCGGCCAGCACGGCCAGGATCAGCGCCAGGTGAGCCAGGGTCTCCGGGGCGACCGCCCCGACCGGCGGGGCCTCCCGCTCCGGCGAACCACCGGGTCGTGCGCCGCCCAGGCCCCCCACCCTATACCGCCGCCTCCCCCGCGGGACCCACGTCACCCAGGTACGCCGCGCGCACACGGGGATCCTGCTGCAGGTCCGCCGCGCGGCCCGAGATCGCGATCCGCCCGGTCTCGAGCACGTAGGCCCGGTGGGCGATGGACAGCGCCATGAAGGCGTTCTGCTCCACCAGCAGGACGGTCGTCCCCTGATTGTTGATCTCCTTGATGATCTCGAAGATCTCCTGAACGAGGATGGGAGAGAGCCCCATCGAGGGCTCGTCCAGGAGGAGGAGCTGGGGCCGGGCCATGAGGGCGCGCCCCATCGCCAGCATCTGCTGCTCGCCGCCGGAGAGCGTGCCGGCCACCTGGTGCTGCCGCTCCCGGAGGCGGGGGAATCGCTCGAAGACGCGCTTCAGCCCCTGCTCGAAGCTGCCGGCGGGGGCCGTGAAGGCGCCCATCTCCAGGTTCTCCAGCACGGTCAGGTTGGCGAAGACCCGCCGGCCTTCCGGGACGTGGCCGATCCCCATGCGGACGATCTCGTGCGCCCGCACCCGGGTGATGTCCCGCCCACGGAACACCACGCGACCGCCGCGGGGCCGGACGAGCCCGGAGATGGCGCGGAGCGTGGTCGACTTCCCCGCGCCGTTCGCCCCGATCAGGGTGACGATCTCGCCCTCCTCGACGGAGAAGGAGATGCCGTGCAGCGCCTCGATGGGTCCGTAGCTGACGACCAGGTCTTCTACCTCGAGAATCACGCCACCGACGCCGCCTTTCCAAGGTATGCCTCGAGCACGCGCGGGTTGCGCTGGATCTCCGCCGGCGTGCCCTCGGCGATGGTCTCGCCGAAGTCGAGCACCACGATCCGCTCGCACAGGTTCATCACCAGGCCCATCTGGTGCTCGATGAGGAGCACCGTGAGCCGGAACCGTTCCCGCACCTCGCGGATGAGCTCCACGAGGCGCCCGACCTCGGCGGGGTTCATCCCTGCCGCCGGCTCGTCCAGGAGCAGCACCCGGGGCCCGGCCGCCAGGGCGCGGGCGATCTCCAGGCGGCGCTGGTCGCCGTACGGGAGGCCGGCCGCCGGCTCGTTCCGGCGGTCGCGGAGGCCGAACAGCTCGAGGAGCTCCAGGGCTTGCGCGGTGAGCTCGGCCTCCCGCCGGGCGAAGCGGGGGGTGCGGAACAAGGCGTCGATCACGCCGTAGCCGGCGTGAGGGTGCATGGCGGTGCGCACGTTGTCCAGGACCGTCATGCCCCGGAACAGGCGGATGTTCTGGAAGGTCCGGGCGATCCCCATCTGGGTGACCCGGTAGGACGGAAGCCCGCTGATGTCCCGCCCGTCGAGCAGGACAGACCCGGACGTCGGCGGGAACACCCCGGTGATCACGTTGAAGACCGTGGTCTTGCCGGCGCCGTTCGGGCCGATCAGGCCGACCAGCTCGCCCGGCTCCAGCGCGAGTGAGAAGTTCTTGACCGCTTGCAGGCCGCCGAAGTGGCGGGACACCCCGCGAAGCTCAAGCAGCGGCATGGGAGCTCCCTCCCTTCGCCGGCTCCCGGCGGGGTACGAGCACGAGCTCCCGCCCGCCCAGGAGGCCCTGGGGCCGGAGGATCATGAGGACGATCAGCACGAGCGCGTAGATGACGCCCCGCCAGTCGAGGAAGTCCTGGGGCAGCACGTTGCGGAGCCACTCGAGGAGGAAGACCCAGCCGATGGCGGTCACGACGGTCCCCGTCAGGCTGCCGAGGCCGCCCAGCACCACGATCAGGAGGACGTCGAGGGACTTGAGGAAGTCGAAGCTCGTCGGGTGCAGGAACGGGTACCGGTGCGCGTAGAGGCCGCCGGCGAGCCCGGCCAGGCCGGCGCCCAGCACGAACATGAGGGTCTTGTACCGGGTCGTGTCGATGCCCATGATGTCCGCCGCGATCTCGTCCTCGCGGACGGCGATGGCCGCCCGCCCCGGGCTCGAGTGCACGAGGTTCCGGGCCAGGACGATGGTCGCCACGGCCGCCCAGTAGATCCAGCCGAAGGTGGTGACCTGCGGGATGCCGAGCATGCCGCGGGGCCCGCCCATCGCCGGCAGGAACTTGTCGGTGTTGTCCATGACCACCTTCACGATGATCCCGAAGCCCAGCGTGGCGATCCCCAGGTAGTCCGAGCGCAGGCGGAGGATCGGCAGGCCGATCAGGAAGGCCACGGCCGCGGCGAACGCGGCGCCGGCGGCGAGCGCCAGCACGTAGAGCGGCAGGCTCCCGCCGAGGGTCTTGGTGACGTAGCCCGCCACGTAGGCCCCGATGCCGTAGAAGGCCGCGTGGCCCAGGGAGAACTGGCCGGTGAACCCGTAGATGAGGCTGAGGCCCACGGCCGAGATCGTGATGATGAGCGAGAGGTCCATGACCTGGCTCCAGTACTCGTCGATGGCGCCTGCCTGCCGCAGGGTCGTCAGCGCCACGTAGATCGCCACGAGAACCACGGCCACGAGGACCGACCGGGTCCGCTCCGACACCGTCCCCACCCCCTATCAGACCTTCTCCGGGCCGGCCTTGCCCAGCAGGCCCGCCGGCCGGACAAGGAGCACCAGGATGAGGATGCTGAACGCGACCGCGTCGCGGTAGTCCGAGGTCACGTAGCCGACCGTGAACACCTCGGCCATGCCCATGATCAGCGCTCCCAGCACGGCCCCGGGGATGTTGCCGATCCCGCCCAGCACGGCCGCGGTGAACGCCTTCAGGCCCGGCATGATGCCCATGAAGGGGTAGATCTGCGGGTAGGCCATGACGTAGAGGATCCCGGCCGCCGCCGCCAGCGCCGACCCGATCGCGAAGGTGAAGCTGATCACCCGGTCCACGTCGATGCCCATGAGCCGGGCCGCGTCCATGTCGAAGGAGACGGCCCGCATCGCCTTGCCGATCTTGGTCCGGTAGACCACGAACTGCAGGAGCAGGAGCAGGGCGATCACCGTGAGGAGGACGATGACCTGGATGTTCGAGATCCCGAGCGGGCCCAGCTGCCAGCGCACGTCCTTGAAGGGGCGGTCCACGACGCGGTAGTTCGGCCCGAACACGAACCGGAGACTGGAGAAGTATTCGAGAAACAACGAAACCCCGATCGCCGTGATCAGGGCCGCGATCCGGGGCGCGTTGCGTACCCGCAGGGGCCGGTAGGCGAGCCGCTCGATGGTCACCCCGAGCACGGCGGCGCCGGCCATGGCGACCACGACGGCGACGGGGAACGGCAATTTCCACACGGTGTAGCCCAGGACGCCGAGGTAGGCGCCCACCATGAAGACGTCACCGTGCGCAAAGTTGATGAGCTTGATGATGCCGTACACCATGGTGTAGCCGAGCGCGATGAGTGCGTAGACCAGCCCGAGCTGGAGACCGTTCAACAGCTGCTCGAGGAACACTCCGGGTCATCCCCCCGATCGGACGTGAACCCGGCAAGGGCCCGCCCGTTCTTCCCGGCGGGCGGGCCCTTGCAAGGTGCTCCGGGCTGCGGTGGCTACGGGTTGACCGTTGCGATGTACTTCTGCGTCTTGTCCGGCTGGACCTGCAGGATGACGGCCGGCTTGATCGGGTTCCCGTTCTGGTCGAACGTGACCTTGCCGCTCACCGTGCCGAAGTCCTTCAGGCCCTGGATGGCCTCGCGGATCTTCTCCGTGTCGTCCGAGTTGGCCCGCCGGATGCCTTCCAGCAGGATGTTCGTGGCGTCATACGCCAGGGCTGCCAGGGCGTCCGGCTTCGAGCCGTACTTCCCCTGGTAGTCCTTCACGAACTTCTGGACCTCTTCCCGCGGATCGTCGGAGGAGTAGTGGTTCGTGAAGTAGCCGCCGGCCAGGGCCTGGTAGTCCAGTTCGGCGGAGTCCCAGCCGTCGCCGCCCATCATCGGCACGTTCAGGCCCTTCTCCTTGGCCTGCTTCCCGATGAGGCTGACCTTCTGGTAGTAGTCCGGCAGGTACAGCATCTCGGGCTTGGCCTGCGCGACCTTGGTCAGGATGGCGGAGAAGTCCGTGTCCTTCTCGGTGTAGGTCTCCTCGGCCACGACCTTGCCGCCGCCCTTCTCGAAGGCCTCCTTGAAGAACTGGGCCAGCCCGACCGTGTAGTCATTGCCCTTGTCGTAGATGATCGCCGCGGTCTTGACCTTCAGGTTGTCGAGCGCGAACCGGGCGCCGACGGTGCCCTGGAACGGGTCGATGAAGCAGGCCCGGAACGCGAAGGGCTTGCGCTTGCCGTCTTCGCCCACCGTGACCTTCGGGTTGGTCGCCGTGCCCGTGACCAGGACGACCTTGTTCTGGTTGGCGATCTCGGAGACGGGGATCGTGACCTTCGACGTGACCGAGCCCACGATCGCCTTGACCTTGTCCTGGGTGATCATCTTCGTGGCGATGTTGACGCCTTCGGTGGCGTCGTTGCGGTCGTCGGCGATGGTGTACTCGATCTTGTAGTCGCCGGCCTTGAAGCCCGCCTGCTCGAGAGCGAGGAGGAAGCCGTTCTTCGTCGACTCGCCGAACGTCTTCACGTCTCCCGTCAGTGGGGCGATGAGGCCGATCTTGATGACCTTCTCGCCGCCGCCCTGGGCCGCCGGCTGCTGCTGCGAGCCAGAGGCCGGCTGCGAGGAGGCCGCCGGCTTCTGCGACTGCCCGCCGCAACCCGCCAGGACCCCCATGGCCACGACGGCCAGGAGCGCGACCCACCGTTTCATGCTCTGAAGTACACCCCCAGCAAATGATTAAGACTCGTGAAGCGCTTGGCCCAGGCCACACGGACACCTGTCGCTGACTCGGAAGGTCACCTCCTCCGGTTCGTTTGACCCCTCCGGACAGTTTAGAAGGGTACATTCGACGGACTGGGTTTGACTCCTGCACGTTTGCCAGAAACATCACGAGGCAGAAGCCATGAGGAACGCAACGGCGGCGAATACGAGGAGCAATCCGGGCAGGCAGCCCGCGGCCGGTCGCCCGCCGCCCCTCCCCGCCGGAACGTCCGCCGCGGCGCGGCGCGCCGCCTCGAGCCGCCGGGCCCGCCGGTACGCCGCCACGGCCTCACCGATGCGGCCGAGGCGCTTGTACGCGGCGTGGAGGTTGTCGTGGTAGATCGGACTGCCGGGGTCCAGGGCGGCAGCCTTCTGGTAACAGGCCAGGGCGCCGGCGTAGTCGCCCCGGGTGTAGAGGACGTTGCCGAGGTTCGAGTGGGCCGGCGCGTGCATGGGGTCGACCGCCAGCGCCCGGCGCAGCGCGCGCTCGGCCCCGTCGAGGTCGCCGGTCTGCGCGAGGATGGCCCCGGTGCGGCTGAGGGCGTGGACATCGTCGGGGTGGTCGGCCAGGACCCGCCGGTACAAGTCCGCCGCCCGGTCGAGGTCGCCCGCGGCGTAGGCCGCGTCCGCCCGTGCCCGCAGTTCGTCGGCCGGACCCGCACTCACCGGTGATCTCCCTCCCCTCGGGCCGGTGCCCGGCCCCGACCCAGCCCCCCTCTGCTGGTCGTATAGCCGGCCGGCGCCGGCCGTATACTGCCGTGTGGGGGTGGGCCCGATGGCGCGGGTGGAGCGGCGGCCTGACGGTGGGCCCGGCGAGGTCCGGGTGCACGTCGACGACCCGAAGGCAGCCGCGACGATCGCCACCGCGCTGCGTCACTACGGACCCGAGGCGGTGCACGGCGCCGATGCGCTCCTGCTCCTGTGCATCGGCACGGACCGCTCGATCGGCGACGCCCTGGGCCCCCTGGTGGGCACCTTCCTGGAGGAGAGCGGCCCCCACCCCTTCCGGGTGCTGGGTACCCTGGACCGCCCCGTGCACGCCGGCAACCTGGCGGAGACGGTGAGCGAGATCGGGCGCACGTACAGGCGCCCGGCCGTCGTCGCCGTGGATGCCTGTCTCGGACGTGCCGAGTCCGTCGGCCACATCACGGTGGCGCCCGGCCCTCTCCGCCCGGGAGCCGGCGTGAACAAGGAACTTCCGGGGGTAGGTGACGTCCACATCACCGGGATCGTCAACGTGGGCGGGTTCATGGAGTACTTCGTCCTGCAGAACACCCGCCTCAGCCTGGTGATGCGCATGGCGCGCCGGGTGGCCGACGGCGTGCTTGTCGGCATGCGTTCGCTCAGCCGCTACCTCGCCGCGGGAACCCGGGCGCTCCCCGCTCCCGGCGCCACCCCTTCCTCCCTGACCAGCAAGAGCCGTGACGGGTGAATCCGGAAGCGTGCGGGGAGTTCGCCCACGACCTCCCCCTCGGCATGGATCGCCAGCGGGCGGGTGCTCTCCAGGGCGATCTCGCGGCAACGGAAGAACTCGACCCGGGGGTCGCTCCGGTGGCGGCCCCGGTAGATGCCCGGCAGGAGCCTGACGACCCCCATCGGGCCGATGTCCCCGGCCACGCAGAGGTCGAAGACGCCGTCGTCCAGCACGGCGTCGGGGGTGATCATCATCCCGCCGGCGTAATACCGGCCGAGCCCCACCGCGGCCAGCAGGACCCGCCGCTCCAGGGTCCGCCCGTCGACGTGGAGCGCCATCGGCACGGGCCGGTACCAGGCCAGGGTCCTCAGGGCGCCGAGCACGTACGGCACCGTGCTGCCGAAACGCTTCGGCATCCGGTTCACGGCCCGCGCCACCTCGGCATCGAAGCCGATGCCGGCCACGTTGAGGAAGAAGCGGGGCCGCCCGCTCCGGGGGATCATCTCGCCGATGTCGACCGGCACGGCGGTGCCGGACAGCGCCAGGCGGCCCGCCGCCATCGGGTCGAGGGGGATTCCGGCGCTGCGGCAGTAATCGTTTCCGGTGCCGGCCGGGACAGCGGCGATCTCGGCGCCGCTGCCCGCCATGCCGTTGAGCACCTCGGACAGGGTGCCGTCGCCGCCGACCCCGACGATCCGGTCATAGCCCCGCTCGGCCGCACGGGCCGCAAGACGCGTGGCGGCGCCGGGCCCGTCGGTCAGCGCCGCCTCCCATTCCACGTCATTCTCACGGTGCGACTGAAGAAGAGCCACGATCCGCTTCCAGACGGCGTTCGCGCGCCCCCGGCCGGCGGTCGGGTTGACGACGAAATAGACCCGCAACGCGGGATGCCTCCCGTGGGAAAGCGAACCTCGGGTGGGGAGCGTCAGAGCCGCGGGCCCGGTCCTCCCGGCGCCGCGGGACCCGGATGGGGTTCGGGCACCTCCGGCGCCGCCGACCCATGGGGCGTCCTGGAGGCCTGCGCGTTGGGCTCGCTTCGCCCCTCGAACACCGCGCCCTCGTGGACGACGAGCTGCGCAGCGGAGATGTTCCCGTGCAGCCGGGCGGTCGCGAGGAGTTCCAGCTTGCCCTCGACCTGAACGTCGCCCCGGATCTCCCCCGCCAGCGCCAGGGACTTCGCGCGGACCTTGGCCACGAGCCTTCCCTGGGGTCCGACGACAAGCTCGCCGGCGTGTTCGAGCGTTCCCTCCAGGAAGCCGTCGATCCGCATGACCCCGGTGGAGCGGATGGTCCCGCGGATCTCCGTCCCCTCGCCGATGACCGTCTGCACCCGGCCACTGCCAGCAGTGTCCCCCTGCCGCCTGCCAAACATCCGGTCTCCCACCTCAACCGGCGTATTCGAGCGGGTTGACCGGGCGCCCCCAGAGATGGACCTCGTAGTGGACGTGAGGTCCCGTGCTGCGCCCGCTGCTGCCCATGTAGGCGATGACCTGGCCCCGTCTCACGTTCTGACCCGTACGGACGGCCAGCCGGGAGTTGTGCCCGTACAGGGTCCGGAACCCGTAGCCGTGGTCGATGATCACGGTCCGCCCCAGCCCCGGCTTCCAGTCGGCGTACACGACGGTTCCGTCCGCGGTGGCCGTCACGGGGACGCCCCACGCCCCGCCGATGTCGATGCCGGCGTGGAACTCGCGGCTCCAGCCGAAGGGCGAGCGCCGCCACCCGAAGCCGCTCGTCAGGGGTCCCGGCACGGGCCAGCCCTGGGGCCGGTGGCGCAGGTAGTCGAGCCGGTCCTCCAGCGCCTGCGCCGCGGCGGCGAGGGCGTCGAGCCGCGCGGCGCTCTCCTGTTCCAGGAGGCCGAGCCGGGCCACGATCTCGGCCCCGTCGGCGCCGGGGGCGAGGCGCGGACCGCCGCGGGACGGTGCGGGGAAACGCTCCCGCCCGGTGGTCGCCAGGGCGAGGTGATCGCCCGCCGCCGGTCCGGTGCCCGCCCCGTCAGACGGAGCCACCGCGCCCTGGCCGGGCGGACGGGGAGCGTTCCCGAGAAGGCCGTGAACATCGCTTTCCAGCTCTCGCAGGCGTCCGAGGTACGTCTCGATCGCCTGCATCCGGGCAGCCATCGCCTCGATCTGCGCCTGCTTGAGCGCCAGATCCGCCTGGAGGCGGCTGCGCTCCGCCGCCAGCTCCGCGGCCCGCATGCGAGCCACCCGCGAGGTGACCGTCTGCACGGCGGTGAAGAGGGCGGCGGCCACCACCAGGACGGCCGCCACCTGCATGGACCGGACGGGGATCCGGAGGTTCCAGGTGCGCGCGCCCGCGTGGGGCACGATGATGAGCGTCAGGAAGCGGCCACGGGGCCCGTGCACCGGGTAACCACCCCCGCCCCGAGGGAATGGCGCCTGTCCCCCTCCGGACAGGCGCCCGGGGCCCCGGTTCGCCGGCGGGCCACTTGGGGCATGGGGGTAACCCGGAGGTGACAGCCGACCGCCCAGGAGACTTCTCCCAAACGGGGCGATTTCCTCCTGGTTGCTACTTGTCGAGACGTGGACAGGTTGGCACTTGAATTGCCCGGGGCGTCAACGGCTTGCGCGGCGTGGAGTGAGCGGCTGCGCCGGCGACGGCGATCCCGCTTCCGCGAGGGCCTGCGCGAGGGCCTCCTGCTCCTCCGCGCTGAGCGGCTGGGGCGACGTCCCCCGGACGACCGGCTTGGCGTACAGGCGGCACTCGGACCGCGTCCACAGGCTGGTGACGACCGCGCCGGTGGCGGTCCCGTCGAGGAGCGCGAGGGAGAAGCTGAGGTTGCCTCCGACGTCCGGGAAGGCCTGGTAGCGGACCAGGCCCACGTGGCGGACGTGGGCCAGGCCCTCCCGGACCGTGCGCTCGAGGGCCTGCTCCAGATCCCGGACCCGGTCCTCCAGCCGCTGGAGCGTCCGCGCCTGCTCGAGCAGCAGGTCCTCCAGCTCCTGGCCGCGCGGTCCGCCGAGCAGCTGGCGGTACCGGTGGAGGAGCGCCCGCTGCCGCAGGGCCAGAAGAAGGACGGCAGCCAGGAGCACGGCGACGAGGGCGAGCAGGGCCCCCAGCAGGAGAGGTGCGTGTCGCTCCAGGAGCGATGCCAGTTCAGTCACGGCGATGCCTCTCTCCGTTCGGTTCCGGTTCAGAAGTCGAGCGCCAGGCGGCGCACCGCCAGGAGCACCGGTACCACGAACATGGCCGGCAGGATGTTCGCCACCCGCAGGCGCGCCGCCCCGGTCATGTTCAGTCCGAGGCCGAGGACCAGGAGCCCCCCGACGGCGCCGATCTCGCGGATCATGTCCGGCGTCAGCACCCGGCTGAGCAGGCCGGCGCCGAGGGTGATCGCCCCCTGGTAGAGCAGGACCGGGATGGCGGACAGCACGACCCCGGGGCCCATGGTCGAGGCGAACACGACCGCGCTGGTGCCGTCGAGCACCGCCTTGGCGTAGAGGGTGTCGGGGTTCCCGCCCAGTCCGTCCTGCAGCGCTCCCGTGATGGCCATGGCGCCGACGCAAAAGAGGAGGGTCGTGTTCACGAAGGCCTCGGCGAAGCCGCTCCGCCCGTGACCTGCGAAGCGCGCGAGGCGGGCGGCGACGGCCTGGAGCCGGTCGTCCAGCCGCCCCACCTCGCCGGCAGCGGCCCCGATCGCCAGGCTCAGGAGGACGAGGAGCAGCTCCTGCGTCCCCTGGGCCATCTGTAGGCCGATGAGGATCACACCGAGGCCGAGGGCCTGCATGATCGACTCGCGCACGTGATCGGGCACCCTCGGTACGACGAGGCTCCCCAGGAGTCCGCCCGCAACGATGGCCGCGGCGTTCACGATCGTCCCCATGCCCACCATCTACGGCTGGTCCCTCCGGCACGATCTAGACGGGGAAGGGATCGCGGGACGTGCCCGGGCCGGGCGCCCCGCCGGTTTCGGGGGCGCCGAGGAGGGCATCCACCAGGCGAGTGAGATCCTCGTTCCCAAAGTAGTGGATCTCGATGCGACCCCGGGGCTGACCCGGGTGGATGCGGACCGGGGTACCGAAGCGCTCCCGCAGGCGAGCCTCGAGGGCCACGATCTCGGGGTCCCGCCGCCCGCCCCCTTCCCGGCGGGGGCGGCCGCCACGCCCGCGAGCCGGACGTTCGCGGAGGCGTTCGATCTCCTGCTCCAGCGCGCGCACGGAGAGGCCGTCGCGGGTCGCGCGCGTGGCAAGCTCCGCCTGGCGCTGCGGATCCTCCACGCCGAGAAGGACCTTCGCGTGTCCCATGCTGAGGACGCCGGAGGCCACGAGCGCCTGGACGGGCTGGGGCAGCTGGAGGAGCCGGAGGGTGTTGGAGATCTGGGGCCGGCTCTTGCCCAGCCGGCGTGCAAGCTCCTCGTGGGAAAGGCCGTGCTCCTCGAGGAGGACCCGGTAGGCCTCGGCCTCCTCAAGGGGGTTGAGGTCCTCCCGCTGCAGGTTCTCGATGAGGGCGATCTCCATGGCCTTGGCCGGAGTGATCTCCCGGACCACCGCGGGAATCCGCTCGAGGCCGGCCGCCCGGGCGGCGCGCCAGCGGCGCTCGCCGGCGACCAGCTCGTAGCCGCCGTCGACCGGACGAACGAGCACGGGCTGGACCACGCCGTGTTCCCGGATCGAGGCGGCAAGCTCCTCGAGGGCCTCGGGCGCGAACGCCTTGCGGGGCTGCCTTGGGTTCGGCCGGATCCGGTCCAGCGGGAGTTCCTGCACCTGTTCCCTGTCCACCGGCCCGATCTCGGGAATCAGCGCACCCAGGCCCCTACCTAACCCTCTCCGCGACATTCTCCAGCACCTCCCGGGCGAGCTCCTGGTAGCCTTCGGCCCCCCGGGACCTGGGGTCGTAGAGGGAGATGGGCAGGCCGTGGCTCGGCGCTTCGCTGAGCCGGACGTTGCGGGTGATGATGCTCCGGTACACCTTGCCCCGGAAGACCGGGTGCTGCTTGACGGACTCGACCACCTGGATGCTGAGGTTCGTCCGGCCGTCGAACATCGTGAGCAGCACGCCTTCGATCTCCAGCTCCGGGTTGAGCGATTCGCGCACGCGGTTGATCGTCCCGAGGAGCTGGGTGACACCCTCGAGGGCGTAGTACTCGCACTGGATGGGGATGAGCACGGAGTCCGCGGCGGTCAGGGCGTTCACCGTCAGCAGCCCGAGGGACGGCGGGCAGTCGATGAAGACAAAGTCGTAACGCGCCCGGATGGGCGCGAGGGCCTTCTTCAGCTTTTGCTCGCGTGCGAGGGTGGGCACCAGTTCGATCTCCGCCCCTGCCAGGTCGATGGTCGAGGGCAGGAGGTCGAGGCCGGGGACGCGGGTAGGTATCACCGTCGTGGCCGCCGGGCGGCCCTCGATGAAGACGTCGTAGATGGTGTGGTCGAGGGTTGAGGGGTCGATGCCAAGCCCGCTCGTGGCGTTCGCCTGGGGGTCGGCGTCCACGAGGAGGACGCGTTTCCCCAGTTCGGCCAGGTAGGCGCTGAGGTTCACCGCCGTCGTGGTCTTGCCGACGCCGCCTTTCTGATTGGCGATGGCGATCACGCGCCCCACCCGCTCACCCCCCGGAGCTCGGCGCACCGTCGCGCCTGGAGTCGATATTCGGTTACACGGCGAGTTTATCCTGTCAGGAAGCTCCAGGACAACCCCGGCACGGGCGCGGGAGGTGAGGCCAGCGCAGGCGGGCGGGCAGGGGCGGCCCGGGGCTTTGTGGGAGCCCGGCTTTCGCGGCGGGACGGGCAGGGGCGCGCGGCGGGGCACGTCACTTCGCGTGGTTCCACGTGGAACGGGCGGCGGAGGGCGCGGGCCTCGGTCCGAGTTCAGGCTGATCGGTTCTGCACCCACGGCGGATGCCGCCCCTTCAGGCGGCTCGCGGCGCTGCCCGAAGGGCCGGCCCCAGATCGATACGGCGCCCACGGCGGCCGGTAGGATCATGCCGGCCTCCCGCGGGGTTCCACGTGGAACCGGAGTCACCCCCTTCTCGACGACAGGACCACGGCTTGCCCGTTGCCGCCGCCTCGCGCGGCCGATCCCGAGGCAGCCCCGCTGGGGACCCCGCTCCACGCAACGGCACGTCTCGCGCGCGGGAGCCCGCCGTCCGCGCGGGACCGGGGCACTCTCGTCCCACACGGGCGCCGTCCTCCACTGCCACCGTGCACCGCGCGTGCCCGAGCACGGCGGCCGACTGATCAGCCCCGAGCCTGCCTGGGCCAGGTCGCCGCCCTCCGCCGGCCACGCGCAGTCGATCGCCGTCATCATCACGCATTCTCTGCCGTTCCACG
The DNA here is from genome assembly GCF_025999835.1 of Caldinitratiruptor microaerophilus. NCBI lineage: Bacteria > Bacillati > Bacillota > Clostridia > Eubacteriales > Symbiobacteriaceae > Caldinitratiruptor > Caldinitratiruptor microaerophilus. Next base: position 3,017,510 of record NZ_AP025628.1, read on the forward strand.
TGGAACGCCACGGCGACTCCTGCGGTCGAACCTGCCCTCCTCCGCCGGGACGACGTCACCCCCCTATCCCTGCACGTTCCACGTGGCACACCGCGCACGGGCCGCGTTCCAACGCCTCACCCTTCCCAACCCCGAGGTGCTGAACTCGGCCGCCCTCCCTTCAACACGCACCCGGGCAGGCGGTGAGCCGCCTCCGCCACAACGCATCCCCCACGAGCCCCGTGCTCCGCACACCCCGTGGAACCACCCCGCACCCACACCGCAAGCTCCCACCCGCCGAACCGCCGCCCGCGCTCGGCCATCGCCACCGGATCTGCCACATCCCTCGCGGCTCCCTCGCTCCCGACGCCAGCCGGGGCCCTCCGTCCCAAACCAGCACCCACAGATGCACGGGACCCGGTCCCCTCACCGGTCCCCGCCCGCAGAACACGCCCACGCATGCCCCCATGGGCGGACCGCAGGCTGCGCCGCTCGCCCTGCCTGCCGTCCCCCCGCACGCGCCCTCCACCACTGACGCTCCACCCGGAAGCGCCCACGCCGCACGCTACCCCTGGCCCGTCCCTCCGTCCGCCCCCCGCACCCATCCCTCCGCGCGCCTCCAAGACGGTCCCGCCACGCGCCCCACCTTCTGGCGGCGAACGCCCCAGGGGCGCCTCCTCCATCCGCACCGGGCCCACGTGGAGCGCGCCCCGCACCCCGTCCCGGTGCCGCAGGCCCGCCCGCCGTGGCCTCACAGCGGCCGGCGTGCAGGAACGCCGGGTCGGCGCGGGTACTCCCCTGGCGTTGCCATCACCTTTCGAACAACGATGAGGACTCTCTCCCCTGCACCCTCCGGCAGCACGATCCGGTGGACCCTCTCCACCTCGCCCCCCAGCACCCGGAGCGCGTTCCCCGCCTGGCCGACCTCCTCTTGCCCGCCCGGCCCCTTCATCGCCACGACCCGCCCGCCGAGCCGAGAGAATGGCAGCGTGTACTCCAGCAGCACGCGCAGTTCCGCCACCGCCCGCGCGACCACCAGGTCGAAGCGCTCCCGCATCCCCGCCAGGCGCGCCTCGTCCTCGGCCCGCCCCCACCGCACCTCCAGCTGCCCTGCCCCACGCACCCCCCGCGCCACCAGGTCCGCGGCCAACCGTTCAAGGAAGGCGCACCGCTTCCGGTTGCTGTCCAGCAGCACCACCTGGGCATCGGGGACCAGGAGTTGCAACACCACCCCCGGGAACCCCGCCCCCGACCCCACGTCCAGCGCCCGCTCCCCGGCAGCCAGGGTCACCGCCCCGAGCACCGCCGCGCTGTCGAGCGTGTGCTTGACCACCATCTCCCGTGGGTCCGTGATGGCGGTGAGATTCTGCACCCGGTTCTCCTGCGCCACCTTCTCCAGGTGCCACTCCAGCGCTTCCAGGACCGCTTCGTCCCCGCACGCCGCCACCCCCGCCGCCCCGCCCAGCTCGGCCAGCCCGAGCCGCAAGAGCTCCCGCTCCGCCCCGGAAAGAAACCCCGCCCCGCGCCCCTTCCCCCCGAAGCCGCACACCGTCACGACCCCCCGGCTCCTCACGCTTTCGCGCCGTCCCTCGCCCCTCAGCCGCCCTCTGACCGTCCAGCCGCCTGGAAACCTCCAACACCATCCCGAAGGGGACTCCTCACGGGCGCAGGCCAGACGGCGGCCCCACTGCCCGGCGATCGCCGGCCCGACGCCCCCTGCCCCGGCCCCCTTTTCCCGCCGAACCGCTCGCCTCACCCCGCAGCCTCTCGAACCGCTCCCGCACCCGGACCCGTCCCCGCGTCACGGCCGAGGCCCTCTCCCGAGAACAACGAAAGCCCGGCCGCACCGGGCTCCACGCTCCCCCACTCCCACCGAGTCTACCGCCTCGGCATCACCACGACACGCCGGTACGGCTCCTCCCCTTCCGAACTCGTGGTCACGTGCGGGTTCCCCGCCAGCGCCATGTGCACCAGCCGGCGCTCGTGGGCCGCCATCGGCTCCAGCAGTACCTTCCGGCCGCTCCGCCGCACCTGCTCGGCGGCGCGCAGCGCCATCCGCCGCACGGCTTCTTCCCGACGCTTGCGGTAGCCCTCGGCGTCCACGATCACCCGCGGACCCTCCCCGGCCCGCAGCGCCACCAGGTTCGCCAGGAGCTGCAGGGCGTCCAGCGTCTGCCCGTGCCGGCCGATGAGGATACCCGCGTCCGCCCCCGACAGCTCCACGCGCAGGACCTCCGGTTCCTCGATGATCCGCACGGTGCTCTCCACGCCCATCGCCCTCGACACTTCCGTGAGGAACCGCTCCACCCGTTCCGCCCGGCTCTCCCGCACAGTGACGCGCACGACCGCGTTCCGGCCGCCGATCAGCCCGAACAGCGGCGAGCGGCCCTCATCGAGCACCTCGACCTCCGCACGGTCCCGGCCCACGCCCAGTTCGGCGAGGGCGAGGGCCACCGCCTCCTCGACCGTCCGCGCGGACTTCTCCACCGACCTCATCGCGCCGCTGCCTCCCTCTTCGGCCCGCGCGGCTGAAAGCCCGGATAGATCCACTGCTGCCCGATGCTGAGCAGCGTCGTCACCAGCCAGTACAGGGCCAGACCGGCCGGGTACTGCGTGGCGAACCAGGCGATGAGCACCGGCATGATGTACAGCATCGCCCGCTGGTTCGGGTCTGCCGCAGCACCCGACAGCCACGACTGCGCGAACGTCGCAACGCCGGACAACAGCGGGAGCACGTACGTCGGGTCCTTCTCGTTGAGGCGGATCAACCCGAACAACGTCGGCGTCCCCTCATATGGGAAGTTATACAGCACGCGGAATATCGCCCAGAGAAACGGCAGCTGGATCAACAGAGGCAAGCACCCCGAGAGCGGGTTCACGCGGTTCTTCCGGTACAGCTCCACCATCTCGCGGTTGAGCCGCTCCGGGTCCTTCTTGTACTTCTCCTGGAGCCTCCGCATCTCCGGCTGAATTTCCTGCATTTTTTTCATACTCTTCATCTGTACCATGTACAGGGGCGCGATCAGAACCCGGATCGCCACCGTCAGCAAGACGATGGCCGCTGCGTAACTTCCCGTGACCCCGTACAGCCACACCATCGCCTGCGTCATCAGGTCCTCGAGTGGTTTGAGCAACTCCCTTCCCCCTCCGGGCTCCGGGCGCCCCCTTACGGCACGGGATCGTAGCCGCCCGGGTGCAGCGGATGACACTTGGCCACGCGCCGCACCGTCAGATACCCGCCGCGCAACACCCCGTGCCTCTCCACCGCCTCAATCGCATACGCCGAGCAGCTCGGGTAAAACCGGCAGGTCGGTCCGCCCTTGAGCGGAGAAACCGCCACCTGGTAGAACCGGATCAGCGCCGTCACCAGCCGCCGCATCCTGACACCCTCTTCCCGGCTACTCCCGCCTCTCGTCCGGCCGGCTCCCTCCACGCCCGGCCGCCGCACCTTTCAGAACCCCGGCGCGCCGGAACAGCTCTCGCACCGCGCTGCACAGTTCGGAAAACGGCATGTCCCGGGCACCCGCACGCCCGATCAGCACCAGCACGTACCCCGGCCGGACCTCGGGCCACAGCCGCCGGGCAGCCTCCCGCAACCGCCGCTTCACCCGGTTGCGCACGACCGCCGACCCCAGCTTGCGACCTGCCGCGACCCCCAGCCTCGCGGCCCCCTCGCCCAGGCGGACGCTGTACACCACCGCCGCCTGGTTGGCCCACGAGCGCCCCCGCCGGTAGACCTCCTCGAACTCCCGCCGCGTCCTCAGCCGGAAGCACCGCTTCACGGCGACGGCCCCCTGCCTGACGCGTAGCAACGTGGAAAAAAAGCCACAGCTTGTGTGCCGCGGCCTAAACGGTAAGTCGCTTTCTTCCCTTCAGCCGCCGGGCCTTCAGGACCCTCCGCCCGCCGGACGTCCGCATGCGCTTCCGGAACCCGTGGGTTCGCTTCCGCCGCAGGTTGCTCGGCTGGTAGGTACGCTTCACATCCGGTCACCCCCGAAAAGGCACACCCCACATTATATGGTGCTCGCTGACCGACCGTCAACGCGCCGTCGCAGCAGCGCAGCACCCCGCAGCAGCCACAACCTCTCTCCGGCGCAGCGACCTGCTCGCGCCCTCCGGCCAGCGGCTCATCCCCACTGGAACCTCGCGGACCGACCCGCCTCCCCGTCCACCCGGCGAGTCGGCTCACCCGCCTTTCTCCCCGCGCCCCCCGCACCCTCCACAGGCCCGTCCACACCGCATCCACAGCGCCGGCCGACCGTCCACCGCCTGTTCACAGCCCGCCTGCCTCTGTCGACAGCTCACACCCCCTTTTTCCCCAGACCACCCACCACTTTTTCCACGCTGGCAAGCGCGGCCCCCGTTGATGGGTACCCCTCCCTCTGCTATGATGGACCGTGAAGCCCGACCACTTCCGCCCACTTGCGCGGGAGTTGGCCAGGCTCGAATCGTTTTATGCACAGGTTGTGGATAAAGCTGTGTACATCTTGTTGATTCCCCGCCGCCCGATCCCCCGCGCCCGAGGAGGCTGGTCCCATGACGAACCAGGCAGACCTCGTCTGGTCACAGACGCTGGAGGTGCTGGAGCGCCAGCTCCCCTCCGCCAGCTTCGAAACCTGGCTCAAGAAGACCAGGGCCCTCGCCCTCACCGGGGACACCGTGGTCGTCGGGGTGCCGAACGAATTCGCCAAGGACCGACTCGCGTCACGTTACGCCTCCCTCATCCGGCAGAGCCTCCGCCAGGTCACCCAGCGGAACCTCAACCTCCGCTTCGTCGTCCCCGGCGACTCCCCGAACGCGCAGGTCGCAGCCTCCGCCTTCCCCGCGGGCTACGACGGCGTCGCGGAGGCCCCACCTTCCGCTCCGGGCACGCCTCCTGCCGGCGACTCGCCGTACAAGCCGCTCAACCCGAAGTATACCTTTGATACATTCGTCGTCGGCGCTTCGAACCGCTTCGCCCACGCCGCCGCCCTCGCCGTCGCCGAGCAGCCCGCCCGGACCTACAATCCCCTCTTCATCTATGGCGGCGTCGGGCTCGGCAAGACCCACCTCATGCACGCCATCGGCCACCTGGTCAGCCAGCGCAACCCCTCCGCACGGGTGGCCTACGTCAGCACCGAGACGTTCACGAACGAGTTCATCAACAGCATCCGGGACGACAAGACCGTCCAGTTCCAGAACCGCTACCGGAGCGTCGACATCCTCCTCATCGACGACATCCAGTTCCTCGCTGGCAAGGAGCGGACTCAGGAGGAGTTCTACCATACCTTCAACGCCATCCACGAGGCAAACAAGCAGATCGTCATCTCCTCCGACCGCCCGCCCCGCGAGATCCCGACCCTCGAAGACCGGCTCCGTTCCCGCTTCGAGTGGGGCCTTCTCTGCGACATCCAGCCTCCCGACCTGGAGACCCGGATTGCCATCCTGAGCAAGAAGGCGAACCTCGAACACCTCGACGTGCCGGACGACGTCATCTCCTACATCGCAACGCACATCGAGACGAACATCCGCGAACTGGAGGGCGCCCTGACCCGCGTCGTGGCGTACGCCGGCCTGATGCGGGCACCCATCTCCCTCGACCTCGCCGCCCAGGCGCTGAAGGATATCCTGCCGCCCGTCCGCCCCCGTCACATCACCGTGGACCTGATCATGCAGGTCGTCGCCGACCACTTCGGCCTCGACGTGGAAGAACTGAAGGTGCGCAAGCGCACCCGCACGGTGGCGTTCCCGCGTCAGGTCGCCATGTACCTCACCCGGGAACTCACCGACCTGTCGCTCCCCCGCATCGGCGAGGAGTTCGGCGGCCGCGACCACACCACCGTCATCCACGCGTGCGAGAAGATCGCAGAGGACGCCCGAGCGGATCCCTCGCTCGCCCACACGATCCAGGAACTGGTCTCCCGGATCCAGTCCATGGCTTGATCCGCCGCTGCCCCGGTTCCGTGGATCGTTCTGTGGATCCGCTGTGGAGCCGCTGTGAAGGGACTGGGGACTCCCGTCTCCACCCTGTGGACAAGCGTCCGACCGCCTCCACCGCACCTTCCGTACGACACCCGCCTTACGCGCCGCAAACGTTCGCCTGTCCACACCCCCACGTGTACCCGCAATCCCTTCCGGCAACGATATCCACGGGGTTTTCCACATATCCACAACCCCTCTCACATTGGCGACAACCAATGGTTTCTTACCCCCCCAGGGGAAGAACATCACCGCCCGAGGAGGCCGTCGCCGTGCGCCTCACCATCCCCCAGGACCGGTTCGCCGACGCGCTCGGAACCGTCTCCCGCGCCGTCTCTCCCAAGAACACCATCCCCGCCCTTGCCGGAGTACACGTGCGGGCGACGCCCGGCCGTCTCCTGCTCCGGGCGACGGACCTCGAACTGGCCATCGAGCGCACGGTCGAGGCGGAGGTGCACGAACCGGGAGAGGCCATCCTGCCGGCGCGCTACCTGGCGGACCTCGTCCGCAAGATCCCCTTCGGGGACGTGGACCTCGAGGTCAAGGACGGCCAGCCGGTGGCCGCGGTCCGGTGGGGGAAATCCCACTACACCATCCACGGCTTCCCGGCTGCGGACTTCCCGGACATCCCGGCGGTCTCCGGACCTTCGTTCCGGGTCGACCGCGGCGCGTTCCGGGAACTCATCCGCCAGACCGCGTTCGCCGCCGCGCAGGAAGAGGCAAGGCCCTACCTCAAGGGCGTCTTCCTGACCCTCGCGGGCTCGGAACTGCTCGGGGTGGCGACCGACAGCATCCGCATCGCGACGACCCGGGTACCGGCCGACAACCCCGAGAACCAGTCCCTGCAGGTGATCGTCCCCGGCCGCTCCCTGCAGGAACTGGCGCGTCTCCTCGCCGGGGCGGAGGACGAGGAGCCGCTGCGCGTCTCCGCCGAGCCGAACCAGGTGTCGTTCGACCTGGGAGACATTCGCGTGATTTCCCGCCTCCTGGAGGGGCAATACCCCGACGTCCTGCGCCTGATCCCCACGAGCTACCCGACCCGGGCGCGTCTCGACCGGAGCCAGTTCCTCGAGGCGATCGACCGCGCCCAGGTGCTCTCGCGCGACGGTTCGCTGCGCTTCAGCGTCGGGCCGGAGCAACTCGTCATCACGGGTGCCACCCCGGAGGTCGGACAGGTCTACGAGGAGGTTCCCCTGGTCCTGGAGGGGGACCCCCTCGACATCGGTTTCAACGCCCGTTACCTGACGGAAGGGCTGCGAGCCATGGACGACCGGGAGTTCTGGTTCGAGTTCTCGGGAAGCCGGAACCCGGCCCGCATCCGCCCGGCGGAGGGGGATGGCTACGTCTATGTCGTGCTGCCCCTCGTCACCTTCTGAAGGCAGTGGGGGTCGGAGGGTCGAACCGGTTCCGGTTCGCGGACCGTACATCCTCCTGGGGGAGTTCCTCAAGCGGGTCGGTGCGGTTCCAACCGGCGGCCAGGCAAAGCGGATCATCCAGGCGGGAATGGTCCGGGTGAACGGGGAGGTCGAGACGCGCCGGGGGCGCAAGCTCCGCCCGGGCGACGTCGTGGCGATCGAGGGCGGAGGTTCGTGGCGCGTCGCCGGGCAGGGGGACGCCTAGGTGTACGTGGCACGGCTCACCCTCCGCAACTTCCGGAACTACCGCGATCTGTCGCTGGAGCTCTCGCCCGGGGTCAACGCGTTCGTCGGCGCCAATGGCCAGGGCAAGACGAACCTCCTCGAGGCGCTCCACCTCCTGGCGACCGGGCGCTCGCAGCGCGGGGCCAGGGACCCGGAGCTCATCCTCGCCGGCGAGGACGAGATGCGGGTCTGGGCCCGGGTTGAGCGGGCACAGGGACCGGTCGAGATCGACCTGCAGGTGGGGACCGTCCTCGGCCGCCGGCTCCAGCTGAACGGGCTGCCGCAGCGGCGTATGGCGGACCTCGTCGGGCGCCTGGCCGTCGTCTTCTTCGGACCCGACGACCTCCAGGTCCTGAAGGGGCCGCCCGCCGGGCGCCGCCGCTTCCTCGACATCCTGCTCTCCCAGGTGTCGCCGGCGTACCTGCACCACCTGCAGCGGTACTCCCGGGCTCTGGCCCAGCGGAACCGGCTGCTTCGCCAGATCCAGGGAGGTCACGCGGCCCGGGACGAACTCGAGGCGTGGGACATCCCGTTGATCGAGTCGGGGGCGGAGATCACGGTGCGCCGCTTCCGGGCGCTGGCGAACCTCGCACCCGTCGCGGCGGAGCAGCACCGGCGGATCAGCGGCCGGGTGGAGGACCTCGAGGTCAGCTACGCCCCTGCCCTCCCCGGGATCGAGTCCGCCGCGCAGGCAGGCCCCGCGGAGGTGGCGCAACTGCTGCAGCAGGAACTCCAGCGCCGGCGTGGCGAGGAGGTGGCCCGGGCCGTCACGCTCGTGGGGCCACACCGGGACGACCTGGCCCTGCGGATCGGCGGGAAGGACGCCCGCGCCTTCGCCTCCCAGGGACAGCAGCGAACGGCCGTGCTCGCGCTCAAGCTGGCGGAGCTGAGCTACATGCGGGCGGTCCTCGACGAGCCCCCGGTGCTCCTGCTCGACGACGTCGTCTCCGAGCTGGACCCGGACCGCCGCCGGCACCTCCTGCGTGCCGTCGACAGCGGAGTGCAGACCCTGCTCACCTCCACCGACCCACAGGATCTGGCCATCCGGGCGTGGGAGCCCGGCCACCGCCTCTTCGAGGTCCGGGCCGGGCAGGTGCGGGAGCGGAAGGAGTGAGAGCCGTGTTTCTCCACGTGGGCGACGACGTCGTGGTGAGCCTGAAGGACCTGATCCTCATCCTGGACCTCCGTTCTGCGGCGCACGCCGAGGCCACCCGGACCTTCCTGCGCCGCTGCGCCGCGGAGGGGCGGGTGCTCAGCGGCTCGGAAGCGAACGCCAAGTCCGTGGTCGTCACACGGGACGGCGTCCACTACTCGCCGATCTCCTCGCTCACCCTCATGCGGCGGGCGAACCTGCTGCGCCAGGCCTTGCCGGGCCAGCTTGTATGGTAGAATAGGTCTGTTGGAGATTGCGATTCGCCGGCCCGCTCGCCCGCTCCGGGCGTGCCCCCGGTGCGGTGCATGAGCGGGTCAGGGGATCGCCGCGGCTGCAAGGAGGGGCAAGGGTGCGCGAGGAGCAGGAGTTCACGGCGAGCAGCCCGGCCGACAGCGCCAACGGGAACGGAAGGTACACGGCTCACGAGATCCAGGTCCTGGAGGGGCTCGAGGCCGTCCGCCGGCGGCCCGGCATGTACATCGGGTCCACCGGCACGAAGGGCCTGCACCACCTGGTCTGGGAGGTCGTGGACAACGCCGTCGACGAGCACCTCGCGGGCTTCTGCCGTCACATCCGTGTGACCCTGCACCGCGACGGCTCCTGCTCCGTGCGGGATGACGGCCGCGGCTTTCCCGTCGACGTCCACCCCGTCACCGGCCGGCCCGCCGTGGAAACCGTGCTGACCCGGCTGCACGCCGGCGGCAAGTTCGGGGGCGGCGGCTACAAGGTCGCGGGCGGCCTGCACGGCGTGGGCGTCTCCGTGGTGAACGCGCTGTCCGAGTACCTCACCGTCGAGGTCTGGCGGGAGGAGGGCCACTACCGGCAGGAGTTCCGCCGGGGCGACCCGGTCGCCGACCTGGTGCGGCTCGGCGACGCCCGGCCGGAGGACCGGGGCTCGCTCGTGCGCTTCAAGCCGGATGCGGAGGTCTTCGAGACCGTCGAGTTCCAGTTCGAGGTGATTGCCAGCCGGCTGCGGGAGATGGCGTTCCTCAACCCGGGCCTGTCGATCGAGTTCCTCGACGAGCGCACCGGGGAGGAGATCCGCTTCCGCTACACCGGCGGCCTGTCCTCGTTCGTCCGCTACCTCAACCGCACCCGCACGCCCCTGCACCGCGATCCCGTCACGATCCACGCCGAGCGCGACGGCAGCGTGATCGACCTCGCCATCCAGTACAACGACGGCTACACCGAGAACCTGTACTCCTTCGCCAACAACATCCGGACCCACGAGGGCGGCACCCACGAGACCGGTTTCAAGACGGCCCTCACTCGCGTCCTGAACGACTACGGCCGGCGCACGAAGATCCTGAAGGACGACGAGAGCCTGTCCGGCGACGACGTGCGCGAAGGCCTGACCGCCATCCTCTCCGTGAAGCTGCCCGAGCCCCAGTTCGAGGGTCAGACGAAGACGAAGCTCGGCAACAGCGAGATGGCCGGCCTGGTCAACTCGGTCGTGGGCGAGGAACTCGCCACCTTCCTCGAGGAGAACCCGCAGGTGGGTCGCCGGATCGTGGAGAAGGCGGTCCTGGCGTCCAGGGCCCGCGAGGCCGCGCGCCGGGCGCGGGAACTCACCCGGCGCAAGGGCGCCCTCGAAGTGACTTCGCTCCCCGGAAAGCTCACCGACTGCACCTCACGGGACCCGGGCGAGTCGGAGCTCTTCCTGGTCGAGGGCGACTCGGCCGGCGGCTCGGCGAAGCAGGCCCGGGACCGCCGGACCCAGGCCGTGCTGCCGCTCAGGGGCAAGATCCTCAACGTCGAGAAGGCCCGCCTTGACAAGGCGTTGAGCCACGAGGAGATCCGGGCGATCATCACCGCCCTCGGCACCGGGATCAAGGAGGAGTGCGACCCCGCCAAGGCCCGGTACAACAAGATCATCATCATGACCGACGCGGACGTGGACGGGAGCCACATCCGCACCCTCCTTCTCACGTTCTTCTACCGTTACATGCGCCCCCTCGTCGAAGCCGGTTACATCTACGCGGCCCGCCCGCCCCTCTACCTCATCCGCAAGGGCAAGCAGCACTACTACGCCTATTCGGAGGAGGAGAAGGACCGCATCGTGGCGCGGCTCGGGGGCGTCACGGACAAGCCCCAGCGGTACAAGGGCCTGGGCGAGATGAACCCGGAGCAGCTGTGGGAGACCACCATGAACCCGGCCACCCGGACCCTCATCCAGGTCTCCCTCGAGGACGCCATGGCGGCCGACCAGATCTTCGACATCCTCATGGGCGAGCGGGTTGAACCGCGGCGGGAGTTCATCGAGCAGCACGCGCACGAGGTGGAGGAACTCGACACCATCGGCTAGCCGGGACGGCGCGGCGGAACGGAGGACCCGAACTTGAGCATCGAGCAGCCCCAGAACATCCTCAGGACCGACATCGAGCAGGAGGTCAAGAAGTCGTTCATCACCTACGCGATGTCGGTCATCGTGAGCCGCGCCCTGCCCGACGTGCGGGACGGCCTGAAGCCCGTGCAGCGCCGGATCCTCTACGCCATGAACGAGGCCGGCAACACGGCCGACCGGCCGTACCGCAAGTCGGCGAAGACCGTGGGCGACGTGATGGGCAACTACCACCCGCACGGCGACATGGCCATCTACGACGCCCTGGTCCGCATGGCGCAGGACTGGAACCTGCGGGTCCCGCTCATCGACGGGCAGGGCAATTTCGGCAGCATCGACGGCGACCCGCCCGCGGCGATGCGGTACTGCGTGACCGGTGACACCCTGGTGGTCACCGACCAGGGCCTGGTGCGCATCGACCGCCTGTCGCCGGACGGGCGCGAAGACGTCTCCATCCGCGTGCTGTCGGCGCGCGGCGTCGTCAACACGGCGAGCAAGTGGTTCGACTCGGGCCGCTGGCCCACACGACGGGTCGTCACGCGGTACGGATACGAGGTCACGGGTACGACGAATCACCCCCTCCTGTGCTGGGTGCAGGGGGAGGATGGGACGCCCGACCTCGTCTGGAAGACCATCGCCCAGATCCGGCCCGGGGACTGGCTCGTGCTGGACCGCAGCGAGGCGCTCTGGCCGCAGGACCCCGTCGACATCACGGGCTTGCACCCCGAACTGCCGCCGGGCTCCCGGGTAGAGCGCCACGAACTGCCCGCGCGCCTGGACAAGGACCTGGCGTTCCTGCTGGGCGCCCTCGTGGCGGAGGGCACCGTGCGTGATCAGGTCATCGAGTTCACCAACGTGCCGGGGCCCTTTGCCGAGGCCTTCCAGGAGGCGTGGCTCCGGGTCTTCCCGACCTGCCGGCTGCACGTGTTCCTGCGCGAGGCGGTCGGCTACGGCCGCAAGCCGTTCTACCAGATGCAGGTGGTGAGCCGGCAGGTCGTCACCTTCCTCCGCGGTCTGGGCCTCGGCGGGCGGTCCGCCCAGCGCGAGATCCCGCCGGCGGTGCTCCAGTCGCCCCAGCCGGTGGCCGCTGCCTTCCTGCGCGGTCTCTTCGAGGGCGACGGGGCGGTGGAGCGCTCGGGCCGCGCGATGCTACGCGCCTCCCTCGTCTCGGCAAGCCGCACGCTCCTCCGGCAGGTCCAGACCCTCCTGCTCCGGTTCGGCATCGTATCCATGCTGCGGCGGGACGAGAGCCGGGGCACGTACCGCCTCCTGCTCGTTGGCCGGCGTAACCTGCAGGCCTTCGCGGAAAAGATCGGCTTCGTGTCGCCCGCCAAGCAGGAAGCCCTGGCGCAAGCTCTGAGGACGTACTCAGGCCGTGCGCTCTCGCGGACGGACTTCATCCCTTTCCTGTCCGACTTCGTTCGGACGCGGGCGGGCCGCGGCGAGCGTGAGTGGCTGTCCAGGCACAACTTCGACCGGCCGGACCGGCTCGCTGAAGCCCTGCCGCGCCTCAGCCGGGTCATGGCCGCCGCCGACCTGGACTGGATCCGGGAGTTGGCGCAGGGCACTTACTTCTTCGACCAGGTGATCGCGGTCGAGGACGCGGGCGAGCACACCGTGTACTCGATCCGCGTCGACAGCGCCTGCCACTCCTTCGTCGCGAACGGGTTCGTCAACCACAACACCGAGGCCCGCCTCTCCCGGATCGCCGGCGAGATGCTGCGGGACATCGACAAGGACACCGTCGACTTCGTCGACAACTACGACAACAGCCTCCGGGAGCCGGTGGTGCTGCCGTCCCGGTTCCCGAACCTCCTGGTCAACGGCTCCTCCGGCATCGCCGTCGGCATGGCGACCAACATCCCGCCGCACAACCTCGGCGAGGTGATCGACGCGCTCTTTGCCATGATCGACCGCCCCCAGATCACGTCCGAGGAGCTCATGGCCTACGTGAAGGGGCCCGACTTCCCGACCGGCGCCCTCATCCTGGGCCGGGACGAGATCCGCAAGGCGTACACGACCGGCCGCGGCTCGATCACGCTGCGCGCCAGGGCGCACATCGAGGTCGACCGCCGCGACCGCAGCCGGATCCTCATCACCGAGCTTCCCTACATGGTGAACAAGGCGAAGCTCATCGCCCGCATCGCCGAGCTCGTGCGGGAGCACAAGATCGAGGGCATCACCGACCTGCGGGACGAGTCGGACCGGACGGGGCTGCGGATCGCCATCGAGGTGCGCCGGGACGCGAGCGCCCGGGTGATCCTGAACCTCCTCTACAAGCACACGCCGCTCCAGACGACCTTCCCCGTCCACATGCTGGCGCTGGTCGACGGCCGGCCCCGCACCCTGAACCTGCGCGACGCGCTCTGGCACTACCTGCAGCACCAGAAGGACGTCATCGTCCGCCGGTCCCGGTTCGACCTCAAGAAGGCCGAGGACCGGGCCCACATCGTCGAGGGGCTCCTCAAGGCGCTGGACGTGATCGACGAGGTGATCCGGACGATCCGGGAGAGCCCGGACACGGACACCGCCCGGACCCGCCTGATGCAGCGGTTCGGGTTCACCGAGGTGCAGGCGCAGCACATCCTCGACATGCAGCTGCGCCGGCTGACCGCGCTCGAGCGGAACAAGCTGGAGGAGGAGTACCAGGAGCTGCAGGACCGGATCGCCTACCTGCGGGCGGTGCTGGCCAGCGAGTCGCTGCAGTACAAGATCATCCGCCAGGAGCTGGCGGAGATCAAGGAGAAGTACGCCGACGAGCGGCGAACCCGCATCGTCGACGAGTCCGGGGAACTCGACGTCGAGGACCTGGTGGCCCAGGAGGACATCGTTGTCACCCTCACCCACCTGGGGTACGTCAAGCGGATGCCGGTGACGACCTACCGGAGCCAGCGCCGGGGCGGGCGGGGGATCACCGGGGCGACGACCCGGGAGGAGGACTTCGTCGAGCACCTCTTCATCACGACCACCCACCACAGCCTCATGTTCTTCACCGACCGCGGCCGCTGCTTCCGCCTGAAGGCCCACGAGATCCCGGAGGCGAGCCGAACGGCCCGCGGCACGGCGCTCATCAACCTCATCAACCTCGAGCCGGGCGAGAAGATCCAGGCCGTGATCCCGATCCGCGACGCGGAGGGGGAGGGGTTCCTCTTCTTCGCCACCCGTCAGGGCTACGTGAAGAAGACCCCGCTGGCGGAGTACGCCAACGTCCGCTCCTCGGGGCTCATCGCCATCCGCCTCGAGGAGGGCGACGGGGTGGTGGGGGTCCGGCGCACGACGGGCCAGCAGGAGATCATCCTCGTCTCCTCCGCCGGCTACGCGCTCCGCTTCCACGAGGACGACGTCCGGCCGATGGGCCGCGACGCCCGGGGCGTGAAGGGCATCGAGCTGGATGAGGGGGCTGCGGTGATCGGCATGGACGTGGTCCAGCCGGACGCCGACCTCCTGGTGGCCACCCGCATGGCCATGGGCAAGCGGACCCCGCTGGCCGAGTACCCGACCTACCGCCGGGGCGCGCGGGGCGTCAAGACGTTCAACCTCACCGCCCGCACCGGCGACCTGGTGGCCATCAAGACCGTGCGTGAGCAGAGCGAGCTCTTCCTCATCACCGAGCGCGGCATCCTCATCCGGATGCCGGCCGCCCAGGTCCGGCAGACGGGGCGCATCGCCCAGGGCGTGATCCTCATGAACCTCGAGCCCGGGGACAGCCTGGTGGCGGTGGCCGAGGCCCTCACCCGGGACGACGAGGACGGCGAGTAGCCCCGCCCGCGGTGCGCCCGCGGGACGTTGACAGGTCCGGCAGAGACTTGTATGAATGTGACGGGAAGGCTCCCCCACAGGCGAGCGCGCCTGCGGGGGCTCGCTGCCTTAATCGAGGGAGGCGCGTATGGCCATGGCGGTCGACAAGAGCACGTGGCGCAACAAGGTGGGCCTGGCGGAGATGCTCAAGGGCGGCGTCATCATGGACGTCGTCACCCCCGAGCAGGCCATCATCGCGGAGAAGGCAGGCGCGGTAGCGGTCATGGCCCTGGAACGCGTCCCGGCGGACATCCGCGCCCAGGGCGGCGTGGCCCGCATGTCCGATCCCAAGCTCATCAAGCAGATCATGGAGGCCGTGACCATTCCGGTCATGGCGAAGGCCCGCATCGGCCACTTCGTCGAGGCGCAGATCCTCGAGGCGCTCGGGGTCGACTTCGTCGACGAGTCGGAGGTGCTGACCCCCGCCGACGAGGAGAACCACATCTGGAAGCACGACTTCAAGGTGCCCTTCGTCTGCGGCGCCACGAACCTGGGCGAGGCCCTGCGGCGCATCGCCGAGGGGGCGGCGATGATCCGCTCCAAGGGCGAGGCCGGCACGGGCAACGTCGTCGAGGCGGTCCGGCACCTGCGCTCGATCCTCCGGGACATCCGCCGCATCAAGGAGGCGCCGGACGACGAGCTGCAGCACATCGCCAAGGAACTGGGCGCCTCCCTCGAGCTCGTGCGGGAGGTCAAGGAGCGCGGCCGGCTGCCGGTCCCGCTCTTCTGCGCCGGCGGCGTGGCGACCCCCGCCGACGCTGCCCTGGTGATGCAGCTCGGCGCCGAGGCGGTGTTCGTGGGCTCGGGCATCTTCAAGTCCGGCAACCCGGAGAAGCGGGCCCGGGCGATCGTCCTGGCCGTCCAGCACTACAACGATCCGAAGATCCTCGCGGAGGTGTCGGAGGACCTGGGCGAGCCGATGGTCGGCATCAACGTCTCCACCCTGCGCGAGGAAGAGAAGCTCGCGACGAGGGGCTGGTGAGGATGGGCCGGCCGCGAGTCGGGGTCGTCGCCTACCAGGGCGCCGTCCCCGAGCACCTGCGGGCGCTCGAGGCCGTGGGCGCCGAGGCCGTGCCGGTGCGCTGGCCCCGGGAGCTGGAGGGCCTGGCGGGCCTCATCATCCCGGGCGGCGAGAGCACGACGATCGGCGACGCCATGAAGACCTGGGGCCTCCTGGACGCGGTCCGCGAGTGGGCGCAGGCGGGCGGCGCCATCTACGGCACCTGCGCCGGGGCGATCCTGCTGGCCACCGAGATCCGCGGTGGGAAGCCGGACCAGCCCCGGCTCGGCCTCATCCCCATGGCCGTACAGCGCAACGGGTTCGGGCGTCAGATCGAGTCGTGCGAGGCGGACCTCGAGTTCAAGGGGATCGGCCCCGAGCCCTTCCACACCGTCTTCATCCGGGCTCCGTACTTCGAGGACCTGGGCCCGGGCGTCGAGCCCCTGGCCGAGCTGGACGGCAAGGTGGTCGCCGTGCGGTACGGCCGCTTCCTGGCGACGGCCTTCCACCCGGAGCTCACGGACGACCGCCGGATCCACCGGTTCTTCCTGGACCTGGCCACGGGCGGGACGCCCGACCCGGCGCAGGAGGTGCCGGCGCCACATGCGTGAGGTCGAGCCGAAAGCCGGGGCGCGGAACACGCGCCGCTGCCCGCACTGCCGCGGAACGCTGGAGCCGCACGAGACGGTCTGCCGCTGGTGTGGCGCGCCGGTTCCCGAGGAGGTGCCGGATCTCCAGCCCGGCGACGTCCTCCGGGTCCGCAATCCGTTCAAGGGCGGTCACGAGGAGGAGGTGACCGTCGTCCGGGTCGACCGGGGCGGCCACGGCATCGAGGTGCGGGACGCGCGCGGGCAGGTCTGGGGGTACCTGAAGCCCGCCGACGTCCTGGGCATGGTGCGGCGGGCCCGGCGGGAGCAGCCCTGATCCGGCCGTTGACGTCTTGTCTCCGTGACCGGCCCGTGCTATACTGCTGCCCAAACGACGGAGCCCGAGGAAGGGGAGCGTAGGCGTCACCCCCGACCGCAGAGAGCCGGCGGTGGCCGCCCGGAGGTGGCCGTGGTGCAAGCCGGTGTCGGGAGCGCCGGTCCGCCCCGGAGGGTCCCGGGGAAACCCGGGCGGGTCCGGCCCGATAGAGCCGGGACGAGTGGGTTGCCGTCGGCAACCAGGCAGGGTGGCACCGCGGGAACGAGCTCCCGCCCCTGAAGAGGGGGCGGGAGTCGCCGTTCTCAGGCGAGCCGGTGGCCTGGAGGCGCACGGCAGCCAACCAGGGTGGCACCGCGAGGCCCGTCAGGACCCCGCCCCTGGACCGCCGGCCAGGCGCGCCGCCGGCGGTCCGGGGGCGCTCGTTTTGCGGGCTCCGCTGCCCGATCCCACGCGAGGAGGCATCGCCCGTGCTGGAAGAAAAGTACCTGCTCATGCTGCCCGGACCCACCCCCGTGCCCCCGCCGGTGGCACTCGCCCAGGCCATGCCCATGATGAACCACCGCGGGGAGGCGTTCACCGCTCTGTTCCGCGAGATCACGGCCGGCCTGCAGCGGGTCTTCCGCACCCGGCAGCCCGTGCTCGTGCTTCCCGGCTCCGGCACCGGCGGCTTCGAGACGGCCCTGCAGAACTTCGTTGCCCCCGGCGAGAAGGTGCTGGCCGTGGTCACCGGCGCCTTCGGCGACCGCTGGGCGAAGGGAGCCAGGGCCCTCGGGTACGAGGTGGAAAGGCTGGACGTGGAATGGGGCAGGGCGGCGGACCCCGGCGAACTGCGGGAGCGCCTCGCCGCGGGCCGGGACCGGCCGATCCGGGCCGTTCTCCTGACCCACAACGAGACGTCCACCGGCGTGACGAACCCCATCCGGGAACTGGCGCAGGTGGCGCGCGAGCACGGGGCGCTGGTGATGGTCGACTCCGTGAGCGGCCTGGGCGCCCTGCCCATCGAGATGGACGAGTGGGGCCTCGACGTGGTGCTGACGGGCGCGCAGAAGGCGCTCATGTGCCCGCCGGGCCTGACCCTCCTGGCGGCGAGCCCGCGGGCCTGGGAGGCTTCGGATCGCAACCCCGGCCCCCGCTTCTACTTCGACCTCCGACCGTACCGGGACGGCTACGAGAAGGCGTCCCTGCCCTACACCCCCGCCCTGGCGCTCCTGTACGCGCTCCGGGAGTCCCTGCGGCTCATCGAGCGGGAGGGCCTGGAGGCGGCCTGGGCCAGGCACCGGCTGCTGGGCCGCATGACCCGGGCCGGCGTCCGGGCGATGGGCCTGGAACTCCTCGTCCGGGACGACCGCTTCGCCTCCGACTCGGTCACCGCCGTGAAGGCCCCGCCGGGACTGAGTCCGAGCGCCATCCGCCGCACGGCCCGGGAGCGTTTCGGCGTGATCCTGGCCGGCGGCCAGGGGCCGCTGTCGGAGACGGTGTTCCGCATCGGCCACCTGGGCTACGTGGTCCCCGGCGACGTCGTGCAGGCACTGGCGGCCGTGGAGGGCGCGCTCGCGCTGCACGGGCTGCCGGTCGAGCTGGGGCGGGCCGCGGCCGCCGCAGAGGCCGTGTGGCTGGACGCCCTCCGGGAGCAGGCGCCAGCCCCTGCCCGTACTTGACTCTCCGCCGCCGGGGGCCGGCATCCCCCGGACGAGCCGTACTGGAGGTTTGAAGCAAGATGCGCATCCTCGTCGCCGATCCCATCGCCGAGGCGGGCATCCGCATCCTGCAGGAGCAGGCGGACGTCGACGTCCGCCGCGTCACCCCCGCCGAGCTGCTCGAGATCGCCTCCGAGTACGACGCCATCATCACCCGCTCCGAGACGAAGATCACCGCCGACGTGCTGGCCCGGGCAACCCGGCTCAAGGTGGTGGGCCGGGCCGGGGTGGGGGTGGACAACATCGACGTCGCCGCCGCCACCGAACGGGGCGTGGTGGTGGTGAACGTCCCCGGCGCCAACACCTTCTCCACCGCCGAGCACACCTGGGCGCTCATCCTGGCCCTCGTCCGCAACGTGCCGCAGGCGATGGCCAGCCTCAAGGCCGGCGAGTGGGACCGCCGCCGGTTCACCGGCGTGGAGCTGCACGGCAAGACCCTCGGGGTGATCGGGTTCGGGCGGATCGGGTACGAGGTCGCGGCCCGCGGCCGGGCCTTCGGGATGCGCGTGCTGGCCTACGACCCCTACGCCAACCCGGCCCGGGCGGAGCACCTCGGCGTCCTCCTGGTCGACCTGCCCGTCCTCCTGGCCGAGTCGGACATCGTCACCATCCACGCGGCGAAGACCCCGGAGACCGCCCGGCTCATCCAGGCGCGGGAACTGGCCATGATGAAGAAGGGCGCCCGGATCGTCAACTGCGCCCGGGGCGGGATGGTCGACGAGATGGCCCTCTACGAGGCCCTGCGCTCGGGCCACCTGGCCGGGGCGGCGCTCGACGTGTTCAGCACCGAGCCCCTCACCGAGCACCCGCTCTTCACCCTGCCCAACGTGGTGGTGACGCCCCACCTGGCGGCCTCGACCGTCGAGGCTCAGGAGGCCAACGGCGTGCAGATCGCCCGGCAGGTGCTCCGGGTCCTGGCCGGCGAACTCGTGCCGGAGGCGGTCAACCTCCCCGCCGTGCCGCCCGACGCCGCCCAGGTGGTGGCGCGCCACCTGCCGCTGGCCGAGGTGCTCGGGAGCTTCCTCGGCCAGGCCTTCGCCGGCCCGCTGCGGCTGGTCGAGGTCATCTACGAGGGCGAGCTGGCCAGGGAGCCCGCGACCCTCCTCACCAACACGGTGCTCAAGGGCCTTCTGGGCACCCGGGCGTCGGAGGTCGTCAACTACATCAACGCCCCGGCGCTGGCGAAGCGCTACGACGTCGGCGTCCGGGAGAGCCGCTCCGTGGAGGGGGGCCAGGCGGAGGGCCGGATCACCGTGCGGGCGCAGGTCGGGCCGGCGGAGCGCACCGTGACCGGGACGCTCGGCCGGGACGGCGAGGTCCGGCTCGTGCGGGTGAACGGGATGCCGCTCGACCTGGCGCCGACCCGGTACATGATCGTCACCCGGCACCACGACCGCCCCGGCATCCTGGGGCAGTTCGGGACGATCCTCGGCCGGGCGGGCGTCAACATCGCCGGCCTGTCGCTGGGCCGGCAGGCCCGGGCGGGGGAGGCGGTGGCGATCTTCCTCGTCGACGACGCTCCGGGGCCGGAGGTCGTGGCCGAGCTCGCCGCCGTCGACGGCGTCGCCGAGGCGCGCCCGGTCACCCTGCCGATGCTCCCGAACGGCTTGTCCTGAGAAGGGGGGCAGTAGCCGTGCTCGACCTCAAGTTCATCCGCCAGAACCCCGAGGTGGTCCGGGAGGCCGCCCGCAAGAAGGGGGTGGAGGTGGACGTCGACCGGCTCCTCGCGCTCGATCAGGAGCGCCGCGGCATCCTGACCGAGGTGGAGGCGCTGAAGGCCCGCCGCAACGCCGCCTCGGCCGAGGTGGCCCGCCGCCGCCGCGCCGGGGACGAGGCGGCCGACCTGATTGCCGAGATGCAACAGGTCGGCGACCGCATCGACGCGCTGGACGGGCGCCTGCGTGCCGTCGAGGCCGAGCTGCAGGAACTCCTCTACACCGTCCCGAACATCCCCGACCCCGACGTTCCCGAGGGCCCGGACGAGACCGCCAACGTCGAGGTGCGGCGGGCGGGCGAGCCGCGCCGGTTCGACTTCGAGCCCCGGCCGCACTGGGAGATCGGCGCCCAGCTCCGGGGGCTCGACTTCGAACGGGCGGCCAAGGTCGCCGGGAGCCGGTTCGTGATCCTGCTGGGCGGGGTGGCCCGGCTGCACCGCGCCCTCATCGCCTTCTTCCTGGACCACCACCTGGCGAAGGGCTACCGCGAGGTGCTCCCGCCCGTCGTGGTGAACACGGCCTCGTACTACGGGAGCGGCCAGTTCCCCAAGTTCAAGGAGGACGTGTTCAGCCTGGCCGGCACGGACTACCACCTCGCTTCCACGGCCGAGGTGCCCCTGGTGAACATGCACCGGGACGAGATCCTCGACGGGGCCGCGCTGCCGCTGAAGTACGTGGGCTTCTCGGGCTGCTTCCGGGCCGAGGCCGGCGCCGCGGGCCGGGACACCCGCGGCCTCATCCGCCAGCACTACTTCGAGAAGGTGGAGATGGTCCAGTTCACCCGGCCGGAGGAGTCGCCCGCCGCCCTGGAGGAGATGACCCGGAGCGCCGAGGAGATCCTGGAGAAGCTCGGCCTGCCGCACCGGGTGCTCCTCATGTGCACCGGGGACATGGGCTTCGGCCAGGCCAAGAAGTACGACGTCGAGGTGTGGATGCCGAGCTACGGCCGCTACGTCGAGATCTCCAGCGTCAGCAACATGCGGGACTTCCAGGCCCGGCGCGCGAACATCCGCTACCGGCCGTCGGAGAAGGCCCGGCCGGAGTTCGTCCACACCCTGAACGGTTCGGGGCTCGCCGTCGGCCGCACCCTCGCCGCCGTGCTGGAGAACTACCAGGAGGCCGACGGCACCGTGACGGTCCCTCCCGTCCTCCGCCCGTACATGGGGGGGATCGACCGGCTCACGCCGGACACGCCGTGAGGGTCTGGGGCGAAGGTCGGCCATGACGCCGCGCCCGCCGGCCGGCCGCCCCCGGCCCCGTCCGGCCCGACGTCCGCCCCCGGGCCTGACAGGCCCGTTGCCCGCGCCGCCGGCCGCCCCGAGCCCGCCAGGACAAGCGTTGTGCCGAATACCCCTTGGGGTATATGGCGCAGAAGTTGTGCGTGTTCGGCACTTGGGCCTCCTCATCGGGGTCCGTGTCGACGCGTAAGTCAAGTGATGTAACCAACGCACGGCAGGCTCACCGGGCCGCAGATGGTCGAATGCGCCTTCGCGGGCACGCCGGGATCGTTCTTGTGCCAGCGCTCGGCCCTCCGCCGGGTCAAGAGTTGTATCATCCCCCGTCGACGTCGGTCAACGCGGTCCGTCCACCACCGCCGCCTGCCCGACGCCGGCAGCCCACCCCGCGGCGCTCCCCAAGACGTCCGATGGTCCCGGGCCGCACGCCGTTCCTCTTGTCGCCGTCCGTCATCGTGCCGTATCATGATGAGGCGACTCGGAGAGGTGCCGGAGCGGTTTATCGGGGCGGTCTTGAAAACCGCAGTGGGCCCCGGGCCCACCGTGGGTTCGAATCCCACCCTCTCCGCCATGCGAACGAACCTCCCGCCGCAGCGGGGGGTTCCCTGCCATCGGCGCCGCACCCGTCCCGGGCGCCGGGACGGGTGCGCTACTATGGCGCGACCCGGCAGCGCCGGGCGCAAGGGGCGGGGGTTCTCCGACGGCCTGCGCCACGCGTGTTACGAGGGCCGGCTGGCCTACCCCGGCCACGAGGTCGCCTGCCGCGTCCGAGTGACGAACCCCCGGCGGCCCCTGGCCATCTCCGCCAACCTGCCCACCTGGAAGTCCCGCGTGCTGGACGTCGGGATGCCCGCCTTCATCCTGGCGCTGGTCGACCCCGCCGGCGGGGTGATCGCCAGGAGCCGCGGCGGGAGCGGCGATGAGGTCCCGATCTCCTCGACGTCAGTTACCGCTGCGAACACCCGCCGGCCACCGACCCCCCGACCCGCCGGCTCAGCCACATGGCCAGGAACGGGCCGGCCAGGGCGATCACCAGGAACCGGGTCAGGTGCATGGCCGCGACGACCGCGGTGTCGGCGCCCAGGTCGTGCGCCGCCGCCGTGATCGCATCCATCGCCCCCGGCAGGGCGCCGAGGAGGGCGGTCGCCACGTCCACCCCGGCCGCGAGGTGGAAGGCGTAACCCGTGACCGTCGATAGCGCGAGGAGGCCGGCGATGATCCCCAGGTCGACGGCGGCCGCTCGCCCGAGCAAGGCCAGGGTGCCCCGGTCGAACCGTGCCCCCACCGACACGCCGATGAGCGCGAGGGCGAGTGACTGGAGGACGGGGGGGACGGTGCCGGTCTCGACCCCCGCCCACCGCAGCGCAAGCCCCAGCGTGAAGGGGCCCAGGAAGTTCGGCGCCGGGAGGCGGAGCCGCCCGGCGAGTAGAGCGGCAAGGCAGGCTGCGGCGGCCAGGGCGGGGTAGTGGCTCGGCGGGATCCAGAGCGGCGCTCCCGCAACGCCCCCAGCCTGGGCGAGTGCCGCCCGGGCCGCCGCACCGCCCGCTCCGGCTGGAGGCCCCGGTGCGGGCAAGCGCCCGCTGCCGATCCACCCCTCGAGCGCCGCCGTGAGGAGCGGCCCCGCGGCGGCGACGGCGACCACGCGCAGGTACTGCAGGGTGGCCACGACGCGCGGGTCGGTGCCCAGGTTCGTGCTCATCGCCACGATGCCGGAGGCGGCACCGGGCAGCGAGCCGAGCAGGCCCGAGCTCACGTCGATCCCCGTCCACCGGGCGAGGAGGTAGCCCCCCAGGACGCTGGCAGCCGTGGTCACCACCACGACGAGGAGCAGGGCCCCGGCGCTGTGCCCCACGGTGCGCAGCGCGTCCGGCCGGGAACTCAGTCCGATGCCCAGCCCGAGCACGACCTGGGCCGCCACCAGGAAACCGCCGGGAACCGCCCGGGGGAGCCCCGCGGCGAGGCGCAGCAGCACGGTCACCGCCAGCGGGCCGACGAGCCAGGGGGCGGGGACGTGCAGGCGCTCCGCGGCCCACCCTGCGGCGGTGGCGCCCAGAAGGACCAGGGCGAGGGCGACCGGCCCGTCCGGCTGCCCTCGCCCTCGTCCCGCCTCTGCCAACACGATCGCCTCCGGGGAAACGCCCGCCGGAATGCGGGCGGGAATCAATCCTTACGTGTATCGAGATATTCGTCTGCCCGGAACGCGACTCCTCCGACGGGTGCCGGGATCGCGCACGGCGAGGTGACCCGGCGGAGGCGGCCCGCCGGCAGAAATACCCACGACTGGAAGTCTATTCGCACCGGCCGTTGCGGCCCCGGGGCGGCCTGTGTTATGATTCAGGTTGCGATCGCGCGCCCGTAGCTCAGATGGACAGAGCAGCGGTTTCCTAAACCGCGGGTCGGCGGTTCGAGTCCGTCCGGGCGCACCAGTCAAGAGAGATGCCAACCCGCCAGGCTCAACGCTTGGCGGGTTGGTATTTGTAGGCAGGAGTATGCAGCTCTGTGTTTCGGCCCCGACGTGCAAACGGATTGCAAACGTAGCCATTGCAACTTATTTGGAGCGGCCCGAGGCTGGTCTCGGCCACCCCCAGGGTGGTCTTGGGGAACCACTTCGTGAGCATGATAACGAAACGTTGGCAACATGGACAAGCAGACCTTGTGAACGGACATGGCCTGGTGTACGTCTATTCTATGATCGAGAGGTCAGGAGTTGTCTTGCGCCCACAAGAAGTTCGGCTGTAGAATCTCTCACGAACATACGTTCGATAGACGCGAAGGGGGGGCGCTCCACGGTGCACTTGAATCCGGAGCGGGTGCGCGAGATGGCGGTCGTACTGCTTCGCGAGGGGCACTTTGCTGTGGCAGACGCCTTCACTGATCTAGCGGCTTGGTTAGATGGGGAAGGTCCGGAAGCTCCTTCTGGAGGACCCGGTACAGACGGACCGCCTCCAGGACCTCCTCAGGGGAATAGCCCTGAGAAACCAGCGTGAGAACTGCGGGCTCCCATTCCTCAGGCCAGGGCGGCCGGCGGTTGGGGTCGTCGGTTCCGGTCAGGAGGTAGTGCACTGCCACGTCAAAGTACTTAGCCAGTTTGAGCAGTGTCGCAAGGTCCGGTTCCCGTGTGCCTCGTTCCCAGTTGCCGACGGCTTCTGGGGTAACGCCCAAGTAGTTCGCTATGTCCTGCTGGGTGAGGCCCTTCGCGGTGCGGAGGGCCTTCAGCATTTGGCCGAACAACCAGGCCGCCCCTCCCCCAAACGTACCGTTTCCCCGAGTATTTTAGGCTAACACCGTGTCGGCTAGTAGACTTCTCGTAGCGACATTCCGTTTGACAGGTCTTGACACAAACGAGACGTCATGGTACGGTGGTCCTGACGATCTAACAGATTGTTGGATATGGCGGTGGTACGACGGTGCGGAAGGCCATGCGCGATGCCCGGCTACGTCTGGGTCTGAGCCAGGAGGACCTCGCCCAGATGGTGGGCACCACCCCCGAGGCCATCGGCCTGTACGAATCCGGGGAGCGGCTCCCGCCACCCCGGGAGGCGGCCATCCTGGCCCTGACCCTACGGGTGCCGGTGTACGAACTGTTCCGAGAGTACGCCCCGCTGTTCACGGCGACGGTCGGCCTGCGCGCAAGCCAGGAGGCAGATCCAGGTGAGCGGTGACGTGTGCGTATCGTGCGGGGTCCGCCGGGAGGCCGTGCGGACGGCAACCGCCGAGGCGGTCTCCTGCGGGTGCGGGACGTTCCTGGTGCGGGGTTACTGGGAACGGATCACGGCCCGGGGATGGGTGCGAACCATGCGGGTCCGAAGCGCCCGCCGGGCCCGAAGGGGGGAACGTCGGGATGCTGCCTGAGGAGCCGGACCTTTACGGGTGGGTGGACTTGGACCACTGGCAGCGGTGGCGCGACGCCCTGGCCGAGTACCAGAACGAGCAGGGCCGGCTGCCAGACAGGAACTGGCGGGCGCTATTTCGGCTGGCCACGGTCACGCCGAACCTCTGGCGCCACGTGCGGTCCCACATCTGGTACCGAGATGGCACCGTCCACCCCGGGGTGGAGGATGGCGGGCACCTTTCTCACGGTGAGCGGCTCGTGCTGGCCGTGGCCCTGAACCTGTTCTGGGAGCGCGGTGTGATCAACCTGGCGGATCTGGCCCACACGCTCGGACTGTCGTGGTGGAACGTGGTCATGGTGGCCTTGGATGAGTTCCGGGGGGGCCACTAGGTGGAGCGTCGGATCATCGGGCTCTGCGAGGTGTGCGGTGGTCCGGTGGAGGAGCGGCAGTGGCCGCCGGATGAGTTCGGGCCGGCCGAGACCGTCTGGGCGTGTGACCGGTGCGGTTGGTACTGCGACCTGCAGATGGACGGCTGGGAGCCGCCGGTGCTCCTGTCAGCGCCCTACGGAGATGGGCGGCCCAAGAGGCAGTCTCCTCAGGGCGGGGAGGAGGTGGGAGCCAGGATGGTGCTGATCGAGCAGGTATCGGGCGGCCGGCGCCGGCGGTGTGACGCCCGGTGTTACAACGGCAAGCACGCCCGGTGCCGCTGCGTCTGCGGGGGGACGAACCACGGCAAGGGCCTGCGCCAGGCCCAGCAGAACACGGCCGAGATGGCTGAGGCGATGCTGCGAAACGCCCGCACCATGGGTGCCGAGCTGCACATCCCCACAGAGGTCCTCGATGCTGTCAGCCACCACAGCCAGATGCGGTTCTCTCTGTGACTGGCCGCCCCGAGGCGGCTACCGGGTACCTGCCTGAGAGGTTGTGAACGCAGGTGGAGCCGGGTGGGGAATCCGGCTGGGTAGGTGCTCGATGGCCGCTCCCGGAGCGGCCGAGAGGGCAGGAGCCGAGGTGGACACAGTCCCGGCCGGGCGCATTCTCGGTGCCACCTGCCCCCTCGACCGCCCCGGGGGCAGGGCGGACCCCCATGATGCCACGAGGCAGGCCATGTCGCGACGCCCCGGAGCCGGCAGCCCCACGGAACCAGCACCCGGCCGGCCCGGGGCGGAAGGGAGGTGAACGGCACGTACAGCCGCAAGACCGTCCGATACATCGAGGAGCTCGGCCCGTCCGGTTCCCGGTACTACCGACAGGAACTTATCACCAGTCGGTCGTGGCGAGACCCGTCCAGCCTGTACTGGACCACCCCGAGGCCGATCACCGAGCGGATGTTCAGGCGGGCCGAAGCCCAGGGGTTTCCGGCGGTGCGACGGCGACCCCAGGGCCGATTGGCGGCGGTGTTGCCGATCAGGAGGTAAGTCCGTGCGGTACTCCGAGTTCCCGTATGTCGCCAGGAAAGCATGTGTCGATGCCAACAAAGAGTTGGCTGCTGTTTGTCAGATCTGCCCGTTTGCCCGGCTGTGCGAGGGATGCCCGGTTGCTGAGGCCCGCCGAATCTTGAACGACCTTCAGGTGCAGGCCACATGGGCCGAAACGGGCGTCAGCAACGCACTTGCCAAGCGACAGATCGGGGAAGGACGCAGGCAGTTCGCCGTGATCGAGGGAGGGAAGCAGCGTGCCACCGAGTACCAGCGAGCTGGTTCTGAGCCGCATTCGGGCGAGGCATGAGGACTCCGGGTTCGACCCTTCGGAGATTCGGCTGTCGGAGGCCGGGGGCTGCCCGAGAAAGCAGACCCTACGCATCCTGGGGTACCCCGCAGAGGAGGTAACGGACAGGCAGCTCGGGATCTTTGAAGCCGGGGACTACTGGGAGGACTACCTGTTCCACACGTGGTCGGAACTGTACCCCCGGCGGGTCCGCCGGCAGGTACCTGTGCGGACTCCGTACGGAGTGGGCCACATCGACCTGTGGGTGGCGCCGGAACGGCACATCGTGGAGTGCAAGACCACCCAGGCGAAAAGCCGGGACTACCTGCCCATGGACCAGCACCTGGCCCAGGTGCAGATGTACCTGCACTTCTGGGGCCGCCATCGCTCGGCGACCGCCGAGGTGGCCTACGTGATCAAGGAGACCGCCGAGGTCGTGAGCTTCCCGGTCCAGTACAACCGCTACTGGGCTGAGGAACTGGAGGAGGGCCTGCGCCGGATCGCTCAGCACGTCACGGAGGGCAGGCCGGCGCCGGTGCCGGAGGGATACAGCCCGGACAGCTTCCCCTGCGGCTGGGGTGACGGCCGCTGCCCGTACTGGTCCCACTGCTGGGGCGACGACGACATCCGGGTGGCGCCGCCGACGCCGGAGGAGCTGGCCCCCGTCCTGGAGCCCCTGTTCGCGCAGTACGCGGCGGCCAAGGCCCGGCTGAAGGCTGCCGAAGACCAGGCGGAGGCGATCAAGTCCGAGGTGAAGAGCCTCGAGGCACGCATGGATGAACTGTTCCAGCGGGCCGGGGTGAACGTCCTGCGGGCCGGAGCCTGGGAGGTTCAGCGCACGCCGGTGGCCGGCCGGCCGAAGCTGGACCTCGACGCGGCGATCAAGGCCGGCGTGATTGACCCGCAGGCGGTGGCCCCCTACATGGGTACCACCGCCAGCTACACCCGCTGGACGATTCGGCAGCCGAAGGAGAAGGCGAAGGAGGCGAAGCGGTGATGCCCAGGGACGTGGACCTCGTTCCGGCAGAGCAGGAGGCCCGGATGCCGGGCATCCTCCTGCCCGACATGGTGATGGACTTCGCGCACATCAAGCGCCGTATGGAGGAGCTTCAGGCGTTCGTCCGCGACTACATGGTCCCCGGCGAGGACTACGGGGTGATCCCGGGGACCGACAAGCCGACCCTGAAGAAGCCGGGTGCTGAGAAGCTCTGCGACGTGTACGGCTTGCAGCGGCTGTTTGAGATCGTGGAGCGCGTCGAGGACTGGGACCGGCCGCTGTTCCACTACGTGGTCCGGGCGGACCTGATTCACGCGGCCAGTGGAAAGCTCATCGCCCAGGGGCTCGGGGCGGCCAACAGCATGGAGGACCGGTACCGCTGGCGGTGGGTGTGGCCGTCGGAGGTCCCGCCGCACCTTTCCAAGGACGGGCTGGTATCGAAGACCGTTCAGACCAGGAACGGTCCGGCCAAGAAGTACCGCATCCCGAACGACGATCCTTACACCCTGGTCAACACGCTGATCAAGATGGCCAAGAAGCGGGCCTTGGTCGACGCCGTGCTGTCGGCCACCCGGTCCAGCGGTATCTTCACCCAGGACCTCGAGGACCTGGCAGATGCCGGGATGGATGAGGACGAAGAGGAGCGGCCCACCCGTCACCAGCCGGCGCCGCGCCAGCCGCAGGCGCGATATGGGAACGGCAACCGCCGGGCCTCGGCTCAGGGCGCCCCGGCCCAGGAGAACGGCACCGGCAACGGCCAGCCGCCCGCACAAGCAGCCGACCCGCTGGCCCAGCTCCGTCGGGAGATCATCGCCTTCGCACGCCAGGTGTTGGGCTACAGCGATGAACAGATCCGGTTCGTTGCCCGGTCGGCGGCTGGACGGGAGATCACCAGCCTGAAGGACCTAACGGAGGACGAACTACGGACCCTGGATGGCATGCTGCGGGACGCGGCGTCGCCCCAGGAGTAAGTCGAGGTGCCCGCCCGTGGATCGCGTGGAGTTGATACCCATCGAGGTTGGGAACGTGTGCTCGTGCGGCGAAGAGCAGGCGCTGTACGCGCTGGCCGGCATCCGCGTGGGGCGGCGGTGCCTGGCAGATCTCGTGGAACGGGCGATACAGGATCCGGACGTGTGGCGGGATCTCGAGCTGCGTGGCATCAGCCTCGGAGGTGGGGGACATGCGGGTACGCGTTGAGACCCGGGCGCTCCGGGAGGCCCTGGCCACAGCCGGACGGGCTGTGGCGTCACGGGCCAGCATACCCGTACTCTCCAGCGTGCTCCTCGGGGCGCACGCTGACGGCCTGAGCATCACGGGGTACGACCTTGCTCTTGGGATTACGGCCAGGGTACGGGCCGCTGAAGTGGAGCGCGAGGGGGTGGGGTGCCTCCCGGCCCGCCCCCTGCTGGCGATGGTCGACCGGCTGGACGCTGCGGAGGTGGCCATCGACTGGGACGAGGAGCGATGCGTCGCGGAGATCACCTGGGCTGGCGGACGATACCGCTTGTCGGGGTTTTCCGCTGCGGACTACCCCTCCCTTCCTCCGCCTCGGGGCGGGCCGGCCCTGCGCCTGGCTGTGGAGACGATCCGGCACATGATCGGCCAGACGATTGTCGCCGTGGCCTCTGGCAGCGACAAGGCGCACCTTCAGGGCGTGCATCTCCGAGGTGGGAGCGACGAGCTGCTGGCCATGAGTTCAGACCAGGTTCGGGTGGCGCTCAAGCTGGTGAGGGGCCAGAAGCCGGCCGTGCCGTTTGAGGTCACGGTGCCGGCCGCTGCTTGCCGGGCGCTCCTCGCCGTTCTGCCCGACGAGGGGGAAGTGGCCGTCTATGTGGTCGAACAGGCGCTGGTCTGGGATACGCCTGAGGTCACGGTCGTAGCCCGCGGGATGGATGGCCGGTACCCGGACCTGGCTCGGGTGGTCCCGACTCGTTATGGGCCGGCATTCGAGGCAGACCGGCGGGCGTTTGCAGAGGCGCTGGAGCGGGCGGCCGCTGCCGCTGATGCGGTCGATCTGCGGCTGGTCCACGGCGAGGTCCAGATGACGGCCCAAAATGACCTGGGCACCTACGAGGAATCCATGCAGGCTGACGTGCGTCTGGAGGAGGGCGACGCGTTCACGATCCGGTTCAACCCCAGGTATCTGGTCGACGGCCTCAAGGCCTTGCACGGTGAGCGTGTACGGCAGGAATTCATCGACGCGCGGCAGCCCTCTCGGCTCATCGACCCGGACGACGACAGTTACCAGTATGTGGTTCTTCCGATCGTGGTCTTTTGAGGGGGGAGCAGTTCGTAGCCTCGATGGCAGATGAACGGTACGTAACGTTGAATGAGGAGCGGTGGGACGATCTCGGCAAGGCAATTGACGCGGCATTCCTGCTGGTCATGTTGAAGGGGAAAGATGTAGAGGTTGACGCTGTATCCGCGGAGATAAGAGAGCTTCTTGTAAAGTGGGCCGAACAGAAGAAGGAGCAAGGGCAACTGGTGCCACCCTATCTGATGATGCTGGCCTTGCTGATGATCATCGAGAGCCTGCGACTCGTGGTGTTCAAGACGGTGCAGGTCAAGAAGCTCGACGGTGGGGAGGTGAATTAGGGGGGTGAGTGATAGCAAGACGACGACCACGCAAGCGCAGCGTGAAGCCCTGAAGGCAGCAGGTTGGAAGATGGATTACGAGTACCCTGGAGTCTTTGAAACCTGGAAACACACGAAGCGTCCCTCAACGTTTCGATGCTATCGGGGTTGCATCCTGAACTTCCACGGACCTCTCAACGAGGCAAAGCGTGTCATCGCGATCTTGGAAGGGGGCCAGTCCTGTGTCCATCCGTGAGATTCATGCTGGGTCAGACCAAACAAAACGTTTGGTCGCAGAGGTTGCTGCCGGGAAGAAGGACCGGGAGGCCGCGATTGATGAGTTGGCCGAGCGGTACCGGCCCAAGGGATTCATCCCGCGCCGGCGGGGCGGGCGCTGAAGCTGCGACGCCGGAGCCGGGATGGCTCCGGTCGAGGGTGTGGGTGGACTTCGAGGTGGCGGCCAGGGCACGGGAAGTGGCCCGGCGCACCTGGCCGCCCTTCGGGCCAGCCGATGAGAGGGAAGTCTGGCGAGAGCACGTCGTAGTCCGGGGCGGCGAGGGACCCAAGCCAGTGCGGCTCCTGTCGGGAGAGTGGATCATCCCCGGGTGGCCCCCGGATGGCCAGGCCCTGCCGCCGCCCCTCACCCGGGAGGAGTGGGAGTCGTCTCGGGAGTGGATCGCGTGGTGCATGGGGGCGCCCATCGTGACGCCCGGTTCGAGCGCCAAGAGGGCGAAGCTGACAGAGGCAGACCGCCGGCGCATCGCAGAGCGCCAGAAAGCGAGGACCCGGAAGAAGGCTAAGGGGGCATGACCGTGATGGATCTGGAGCGACTTCGTAGGGCTGGCGAGTTGTACGTGTGGCTCCTCGTCGTGCGTGAGGCCATGGCAATCCTGGCTGCACTGATCGGTTTCGGTGCCCTGCTGTGGACGCTGGCCAAGTTCTGGGAGGCGGCCAGAGTTTTGGTTGGCATGTAGGGGGGAGGGGGCGTGATCGGCAACCGGCGTACGGGGTACCCCGTTCAACTCGTGGATGGCCACCCGGCGGTGGCGGAACTGCCCCTGAGAGATGGCGAAGAGATGGAGGTCCGCCTGGACGGAAAGTGGCTGACCGGGATCGTGCGCTTCAGTCCGTCTGACGGATGGGGGATCGTTCTAGCAACCAACCCGGACGGTACCGGGACCCTTGTGAACGTTGCCCTGCGTGACGGCATGTTGCTCCGGTGGCCGCTCCGGCGCCGTGCCTTGCGGGCCGGGTGACCAGTGGGGGCGGTACGCGTGCAGGCGTTTGAGTCGCTGCGGTGGGTGTTCCAGAACTCCACGCTCACGACAACCGAGAAAGTCGTGCTGACATGCCTGATCCTGCACGCGGATGAGACGGGGCGCTGCTGGCCTGGGAGCGATACGCTGGCGACGGAAACGGGGCTTAGCCGTCGGGCCGTGCAATACTGCTTGAAGCAATTGGAAGCCAAAGGGTTGATCGCCAGAGAGGCGATGCCTCCGAAACGCACCATCTACACGGTGCACCTGTTGCAGGGTGCATCGGATGCACAGTGCACCGGATGCACGGTGCAACAGCTGCACGGTGCACCAGATGCACAGTGCAACTCGTGCACGGTGCAAGAGGTGCGCCGAACGGTGCACCAGGTGCGCCGTACCGTGCACCACGTGCGCCGTAACGGTGCACCTGGTGCGTCGATTGCAGTAACAAATGAGCCCGGAAACCAGCCTCCAGAGCGGGATTCCGGAACTGGAAGCGACGCCGAACTCCCCATTGAACTCCCCAATGAACTCCTCAATGAACTCCCCAGAGAGAGTACACACGACGCGCGGCGTCGTGCCTCCTCCCCTAAAGCCAACACGAAGCACAACCGGACGGTCAGCGAAGCGGAGCGTGCGTTGGTCGATCAACTGTGGCAGCACCTCAAAGTGAGTGACGCGTTACCGGCCGACACCGACCGGTTCTACTGGCGCCTCGTCAAACAGGCACGTGACCTCTTGTCCGCCCGGTCGCTGGCCGAGTGGGCGGCCTGCATCGAGTGGGCCCTGCAGGACTCGTACTGGAGGGAGCGGCTGACGGACCTTCGTCAACTGGGCGAAAAGGTGTGGCCTCAGTTTGCCCGGCGGCGGAACCGTGAGACCACTCCTGGACGGCCCAAGTTGCTAGAGCCGGAGGAGGTTTCCGATGACGACATCCGTTGACCGGCGACCTCTTCCGCAGAATCTCGAAGCCGAGCAAAGCGTCCTCGGCGCGATCCTGCTCGACTCTGAGGTCGCCGGGTGGGTCCTCAACGAATTGCCGGCGGACGACTTCTACGCCGATCGCCACAGGATCATCTATCGGGCCATGCAGGCGCTCGCGGCCGAAGGGCGACCCATCGACCTCGTGACCGTTGGAGAGCGGCTACGTGGCGAGGACACGGAGAAGTGGGGTGGGTTGTCGTATCTGGCGCACCTTCAGGGCTTCGTGCCGACGGCGGCGAATGTCGGGGCGTACGCGGAGATCGTGATGGAGCAAGCTCGCCGACGCCGGTCGATCCAGCGGATTCGGCGGGTTCTCGACGGCCTGTACGACCCGGCGGAGGACCTGACGGACCTGGCCTTGCTGGCCGCGTGGGCGGTAGAGGACTCGCCCGGCCAGCACGCCGACGTGGAATCCATCGGGGAGGTGGCGGCCCGGCGCGTGACCGAGCTGCGGTCACGTCCTCCTGGCCAGATCCCCGGGCGAACCACGGGTTTCCAGGTGCTGGACCGCCTGACCGGAGGGCTTGAGCCCGGCGCCCTGTATCTGCTGGCCGCCAGGCCGGGGATGGGAAAGACGGGACTCGGTCTGGCCATCGTGCTGCGGAGCGCGGCGGCCACGGGGCTCCCCTGGCTGGTGGTGTCCCGGGAGATGACGGCGGAATCCCTGAGCGACCGAGCCGTTGCAAGCCTCGCCCAGATTCCCCTCGGCCTGCTCCGGCGCAACAGTTTGGCTGAGATGGGATGGACCAAGGTGGCCGACGTGCTGGAGCGGCTACACGGGCTGCCGGTCTATGTGACCACTAGGGCCCGGCGGGTCTCAGAGATTCGCGACCGAGCCCGTGCCTTGCAGAAGTCGGCGAACGGGAGGCTCGGCGGCATCATGGTGGACTACCTGCAACTGTTGCAGGCCCGAACGAAGGGCGGCAACCGCCAGGAGCAGGTAGCGGAGATCAGCCGGGACTTGAAGAACTTGGCGGTCGACCTTGACACCCCCGTGCTGGCCCTGGCCCAGGTATCCAGGGCAGTCGAGGGGCGGGAGAACAAGCGCCCGACGCTGGCCGACCTCCGGGAGAGTGGCCAGCTCGAAGCCGATGCTGAGGCGGTACTGTTTCTGTACCGGCCGGCCTATTACGACCGCTTGGAGGGCAAGGAGACACCGCCCGCGGACAAGGTGGAGGTGATCCTGGCGAAGCACCGGAACGACGAGGTGCGAACGGGCGAGTTGCTGTTCCACCCGGAGTGGGTGCTGTTCGATGACCCGGTGGGAGGGAACGGGACGTGACGGAACTGGAGCGGGTGGCTTATGAGCGGGCGGCGGGACACGTGCAGGACGCCATCTTCGCCCTGAATGCGGCGGTCCATGTGAGGGAAGCCGCTCGCTGCCAGGCGGAAGGGATCGTGATCGAAGCCGCCTCGCACCTGGCCATGGCCAGGGTGCTCATCGGCAAGCTCTTGGGACGGAGGATGGTGTATAGTGAAAACAACAGCGTTTAAGACGGGCATGCTCATGTTCCTCATCGGTGCCAGTGCCTTGGATTCTCCTGGAGCGGCAGGATGGTATGCATTCGGACTTGGGCTCGCCGGCGTCATCCTGATGGTGTGGGCCTACCGCCGGGAGACGAGGTGTTTTCGTGCCCATGTGGAAACGAAACGTATGATACGCGCTGTGTCACACGAAACGTTATATGGTGATGCGCGTGAGGGTGGCGGAACGGGTTGACGAGCGGACTCGGCGGGAACTGGAGCGGATCATGACGGAGCGGCCGAAGCCGGGCCGTGGTGGTCTGCTGCCCGGGGAACGGATGCCTCCACCTCAGGTACCGAAAGACGGAGGCGGACCCACTGTGGAGTCCGTGGCCGGAATGGTCGGGGAGGTCCTGGCCCTGCTTCGGTTGGTCTGGGCAGAACAGCAGAACCTGCGGCGGTACGTGCAAGCTGTGGCGGCTCAGCAAGGGCGGAAGAGGCGCGCTGCGACGGAAGGCCAGTTGAGGCTGCCCATATAGGGGGAGGGCGGTCCCGGAATGACACCGCAGGAGCGGTTTGATACCAACAGACCGTTAGCATTCTGGGTGGCCAACCGGTATCGCGGCATGATACCGGCATCCGACCAGCTCGACCTGGAAAACGCCGCCCTGGTCGGACTTTGGAGAGCGTGCCTGAGGTACGACGAGGGTCGTGGGGTTCGGTTCTCCGGTTTCGCCGTGGCGTGCATCACGAACGAAATCCGGCAGCACATTCGCAGCACCTACCGGAAGGTCCCCTTCACCGTGATCTCTCTGGACGAACCGGTACCCGACACGGAGGGCCTCACGGTCGCTGACATGATCGGCTATGAGCCGGACCTCGGGGAGCGAGTGGTTTACCAGGAGCTGGCACAGATAGTGCGGGACGTGGGTGGGTGTGAACTGGCCGCCATGCTCATCGGTGGCCAGCCGGCTGCGGTGGTGGCGCGGAAAGCTGGCGTGAGCCCCAGCCAGATCTCAAGGCGACGCTCGAAGGCCATTCGTCGGGTACGCCAGGCACTTGCTGCTTGTGTGTAAGGGTCGGCCGTACGCCTGCGGACGAGGGAGCGTGTGGGGTGTTCGTATGTCAGCGCTTGAGAAGCGGTGGACGCGGGAGCGCGTAACGGCGGTGCTCGGACCTCCGGGGTCGCGCCGGATCACTCTCGGGCTGGCGTCGAAGGAACTCGGGCTGAGCATGCGTCAGACCCGTCACCTGCTGCGGCTGTACGGGTACGACCGGGCAGATGGAGGTGAGCGAGACGGCGCACCGTATGCCGCCGGCCGTACGGGTCGGCAGGGACATCGAGGCGATGTTCGACTGGGGCACCACCGGCACCACGTACTGGCTGGAGATCCGAGTGGCTCTGGTGACCGGCCACCCGAGCTACGGGGTACCCCTCCGACCCCACGAAGAAGGGCTGATCCTGGCCCGGCAAATCATGCGCCTGCTGCCGCCGGCGCAGGCACGGGAGGCCGAGCGGGCGGTCAGCGCCGCGCTCGGGTCCTGTGGGGGTGGGCCGCATGGCGGTAGACGACGTGCTCGACCGCCTCGAGGCCGAGGGGAGGAAGCGTCGGGTGGAGCGACGAGCGGCCCGCCACACCCCCGAGGCCAAGGAGAAGCGGAACCGGGGCCGGACCCAGGCACGGCGGGGGTACAGAGCCGAGAAAGAGATCGAGGCCCGGCTTGAGCGGTTTGGGTTCCGCCGGGTGCCCCTGTCCGGTCGGCTCGGCGGCCGGTACAGCGGCGACCTGCGCCGGGAGGGTTCCGGGGTCCTCACGGTCCTCGAGGTCAAGCGTCGGCAGGGAGGCCAGAAGCAGCTCAGGGCCTGGCTGGCCCAGGGTGGGGCTCAGGGGCTGGTCTTGGTACCGGGCGGTGGAGATGAGCCGGTGGCTGCCATGACGCTCAGTACGCTTGAGCGGCTTCTGGAGGAGGCGGGGTACCTGGGGGGCGCGGGGCGATGAAGCGTCACCTGATCGGTTCCATTCACACCAGGGAGCGGGCGGACCCGCCCATCCTCAGGGTGCTCAGCCTCGGGGCCGGGGTGCAGTCGACCACCCTCGCGCTCATGGCGGCGGAAGGGGTGATCGAGCGACCCGACTGCGCCATCTTTGCAGACACCGGCTGGGAACCCCGCATCGTGTACCGCCACCTGGATTGGCTCATCCCCCTGCTGCCCTTCCCTGTCCACGTGGTGACCGCCGGCAACATCCGTCGCGACACGCTTGATGCCGTGATGGGGATCCGCTCTCGGGTGGCCCAGCCGCCTGTCTACGTACGAAGTCCAGATGGATCTCAGGGTATGTTGCGGCGGGCCTGCACGGGGGACTACAAGGTTGCCCCCATCCGACAGAAGATCCGAGAACTCGCGGAAACGCACCCTGATTGGAGACGCCCGTCCGGCCTGGCCTGGGTGGAGCAGTGGTTCGGCATCTCACTCGATGAGGTCCACCGCATGAAGATGCCCGATGTTGGGTGGATCGAGCACCGTTACCCCCTCATCGAACTTGGGTTGACACGTCTGGCTTGTCTGGAGTGGCTGCGGACCAGAGGCTACCCCGAACCGCCTAAGAGCAGCTGCGTGGGGTGCCCCTACCACAACGACGCCTACTGGCGCTGGTTGCGCGACCACAGCCCTGACGAGTGGGCCCAGGCTGTCGAGTTCGACCATGCGATCCGCCGTGGGCTGCCTCACGTACGCGGAGAGGCCTACCTGCACCGGTCGATGGTGCCCCTGGATCAGGTCGACCTCAGCACGCCCGAGGAACGAGGGCAGATCACCTTCGACTTCGAGGACGGCTTCGGGAACGAGTGTGATGGCATGTGCGGTGTGTGAGGGGGTTGAGGGGCGATGACGCTGGAGGAACACCTGCAACACCTTGCCGATCTCGTGACGGCCAACCGGGCCGTGAACTGGGAACTGGATGACCAGGCGGCCGAGATGGTGCGGGAGTTCGGCCGTGAGGTCATCGGGAAGATCGCCGAGGTGTGCCAGTGCAGTCGGCAGCGGGTTCGGGACCTCATCGCGGTTAGCGTCACGTTTCCGGAGGACCAGCGGCACCCCGACGTTCCCTGGTCGGTGTACCTCGCCGCCGTCCGGGCCGCCAAGCGCTTGGAGATGCCGCCGCAGGAGGTGCTGGAACTGGCGATGCGTGAGGAGTTGTCTGCGGCCCGGGTGCGCCGGCTCGGGACGAAGGAGCCGTATGTGCTACGGTCCACCTGCGGCCGGTGCGCCGCTCGGGTGGTGGTGGAGACAGACGCGAGTCGGGGCCACATGCCCGTGATCTGCCCGTTGTGTGCCGATGACGGGGAGCGGGTGGTCCTGGGCTATGTCGGTCCCGAACCGGTACCCGAGGAGGTGCGGCCATGCTGAAGCCTGGGGAGACCGTCACGTGGACCTCGCAGGCCCACGGATCGGTCAAAACGAAGACGGGCACCGTCGTTGCCTATGTCGGCCCCGCTCAGGATGCGTACCGGTTCATCCCGCCCGGACTCGGGCGAGGCCGGGTTCATTTCCAGCAGTACAGCCAGGTACCGCGTTACGTCGTGGCGGTGCCGCGGCGGTCGGGGCTCCTGGACTACTACGCGCCGCCAGCACGCCTGCTTGAGCGGCTGGCACCGGAGGGATAGTCCCATGCGGACCGCCGAGGTTGTCGTGCGACTGGCGGAGCGTTGGGGGCCGGTGGCAGCAGTGGCCCTGCGATGCCCACGCTGCCGGGCGGACGACGGGCTGGTCGTGCGGCTCCACTCGGCGGCCATCGGGCGTTGCGTCTATTGCGGGTGGCGGGCCTCTCTCCGGTGGCTCCTGGCGCCCGAACGAGAGCAGAGGGATCGGGAGATCAAGTGGTTGATGAAACCGGAGGCCGAGGTGATTTACTGATGGAGGCCGGCAGGTTGAAAGTGGCACCTGAGCTGGCGGACCCTCGGCGCCCCCGGTGCCCTCGGTGCGGGCAGGAGATGCAGCGACGTGGCCCCGGTTGGTGGGCATGCCCGGACGGCCACGGCGAGTGGCTGGATGCCGACGAACAGAACGATACTGAGCCGCCCGCCCAGGAGGGACGATACCCGAGAATGCCGTGGGAGGCGAAGCAGTACCGGACCTGGCTTGGGTTGCCCTTGCTCGGGTGCCATATCCCTCGGCACCCCTCTGAGGACGTGCCGCGAGGTCATTCGGGGAAGGGGAGGAGTTCGAGCCGAGGCCGCGGAGCTTCGCCCCAGCGGCAGAAGTACGAAGCCTGGCTCCGACGCACACTCCCCGGCAGACACGCCCGATCTGTTGTAGTCAGTTGCAAGCCAACGAAATGTGTGTTATAATCCAGCCGGACAAATGCGTGGGTTCCGTCCCCCGCAGTGGCCGCCCGGGTTTTTCCCGGGCGGTTTTCTATGCGCCAAAACGGTTTTGCGAGGTGGTTCGCATGGCTGGAGGCAAGGTGGCACCGTCGAAGCCTGATGTTCCGTTCACCGTTCGCAAGCTGCCACGCGGTCTGAAGCTGCAGAAGGCCCCCAAGGAGGCGAAGAAGCAGTGACGCTGCATCCGTGCCAGATCGCCGCGGTTAGTCCGGTCCGGATGCTGAACAGTGGTCTCACGG
This sequence comes from Caldinitratiruptor microaerophilus, assembly GCF_025999835.1. Classification (NCBI taxonomy): domain Bacteria; kingdom Bacillati; phylum Bacillota; class Clostridia; order Eubacteriales; family Symbiobacteriaceae; genus Caldinitratiruptor; species Caldinitratiruptor microaerophilus. The sequence continues at coordinate 3,056,390 of NZ_AP025628.1, forward strand.
CCAGGGGAACAGGTGTGAAGGTGCTGTACTCGAACTCGCCAGAAAGCCTCAAGTACCGTCAGAACGACTTGCCGTCAAACCCTGAGATCATCGCCACCCTGGACGCGGGGTACTATCTCGCCGGAGGAATCCCCATCTCTGGAACGCCGATCAGGGTATACATGTACCACCTCAACAACGTGGGCTCGGATCTTGAGTTCCTGGTGATGGTAGGCAATTCGGGAACCCAGACCATCGACGTGGTAGCAAACGGGTACGGGGCCGATCACAGCGGAAATCACTTCGACAACGCTCAGGAGGCTGCCTCGAACGCCTGGGAGTGGTATCTGTACCGGCGTGGGACCGAACAGGTACTCTTCTCCGTTGGCCCAGGGGAAATTGCTGCCGCGGCACTCACTGTTCCGGCCGGCAAGGTTGGAGTTTTGATCATGGAACTCCGGGCCGTCAACCAGGCAGATGGTTCGCCGGCCTCGGACGCCGATCTCTTCTTGGCGGCTATGCAAGCGACGATTGCCGGCACGACCATCGTTCCAGCGCCCCACCAGTACACCCAGCAGCAGGTCAACTTCGGCGGTTGTTCCGGCACGGTGCCTTACGGTGACATCCGGTTCGGGCAGGTCGTGCGCGGGGTGTGGGAGGTAGGGGACATCCACATCCCCATCGACCACGTGCTGGGGCAGAACGAGTATGTGGAGATCGGAGCGCGGGCTGCGTGCGATCCGTTCGGCGTCCCAATGGTGCCCGGTGAACTGCTGTGGGGCTACGACTGGACCTTCGGCAGCGGTACGCAGGTCTGGTGCTACGGCTCGTATCCGTTCCTGTACCGGTTCGACATCACCTGGCGGAACACGGTGTCCTTCGAGCGGGAGGGGAGGACGTATCTCCAGTTGAACCCGGAGTTGTCCCCTGAAAGTAATTACATGTTCCTCACCGAGCTGAGCGGTGCCAGCCGGGCATTCTCGCCCATCTGCCGGGTGCCGGCGTCGGCCTCTGAGGGGTGGCCAGTGCACTCGGTACTGGTCCCGGCCAACTCGTCGGTGGTCACGCGGCTTGAAACCGCGATCCCGGGCGGAGGGTCCGGGCACGTGCGCCTAATCCTGGTGTAGTCGCAAAGACGCCTGCAAGAACGCAAAGCGTGCCCCGGTGGCGAACCGCCGGGGCACGTGCAGCGATCAGTCGGCCTGTGGCAGTAGACGAATCGTGATCTCGACTGGCTGGCCCATGACTTCCTCCCCATCTAGCTTGATAACAGGCGCCAACACCAATCGCGCCGGAAGAGCGGGTGCTTGCCGCATCCCGTCTCGGACAGGTCCCCACGAGATCCGAGCACGGGCAAGCCCTCCGAGAATCCAGTAGTAATTGCGGCCGAATGTGGCGGGTTCGCCCTGGATGGGTACCATCTCCACAACCGCGTCACCCTCTAGCACACGGATGGAAACGGGCGGCGGCAGTACCTTGGGGTCCGTGGGGTACGTAGGCATTCCGCCGGGCGGCCATACGAGCCGTCGTGGATCAGGAGGGACATCTTCAGGGAGACGAACCTCGAGGTCGAGGGACAGGGATGGCGGTGAAACCAGCTCTCCAGCGCTTGCCCCGTCTCGAGTTGAGCGAACGAACCCGGCGGTAGTGCCCGGAGGAAGGGGCGGAGGCTCGGGAAGCTTGGGAGGGCCGCTGTCTTGTGTCTGGAAGGAGACACCCGACTTCTCGACCTTGATGATCTTCAGCGGGACGTCCGGATGCGGCGGTTGGCTGAAGGACGCTTGAACGGATCTGGTCGGCGCGTCCTTGCACCCGCAAGCAGTGGCCCCGCTGAAGAGGGCTGTGAAGAGCCCCATACCGACGACGGCCACGGCATGAACTCGCCGCATGTGCGTCACCTCCGTGTGCTTAGACGTGCAGAATGCTCCTCATGTTGCCGCAAAACTGTTTGACAGTGTGGAGGGCACATTGCTGTGGAGATCCGCCGGGTGCCCATCGCTCGGATTGAGATGGCCCCGTACAATCCCCGGAAGGACCTCAAGCCGGGGGACCCGGAGTACGAGGCCCTGCGGCGGTCGATTGGGCACTGGGGCCTTGTCGAGCCACTGGTCTGGAACGAACGTACGGGGCGGCTCGTCGGCGGCCACCAGCGACTGAAGGTCCTGATCGAGCAGGGCGTCCAAGAGGTCGAGGTAAGCGTCGTCAACCTGGATGAGCACGAGGAGAAGGCCTTGAACCTCGCCCTGAACAAGATCCAGGGTGACTGGGACGAGGAGAAGTTGCGGGCCGTCCTGCTCGAACTGGACGACCACGGGGTGGACCTGGCACTCACGGGCTTCTCCGAGGCTGAGTTTGAGGATCTGGTGGGCGAGGGGGCCGGCGGCGGCAGCGTGGCCGATCAGGACGAGGACGAACTGCCCGAGCTTCCGCTGGAGCCGGTCACACGGCCCGGCGATCTGATTCTCATGGGCGAGCATCGTCTCCTGTGTGGCGATGCGCGGGATCCGGAATCCGTACGGCGTCTCCTTGCCGGTCGGACCGTGGACCTCCTGGTCACGAGCCCGCCGTACAACGTCGGGGTCCGCTACCAGAGCTATGACGACCGCGAGGTGGACCGGGACGATTACCTGACCTTCTTGCGCCAGGTGTTGCGAATCTGGGTCCCGGCCCTGGCCCCGGGCCGGTTCGTGGCGTGGAACGTTTGGGTCTCGCCCAAGACGTATCACTACCACCAGGCCGTCCTGCTCGAGGAGGTCGGCCTTCAGTTCTGGCGTCAGCTCGTCTGGGTCAAGAAGGGCATCCCGGTCCCGCATTTCTACAGCCAGACGAAGCGCCACCCGGAAGCCCGCAGGTATCACCCGAGCTACCGGCACGAGGTGATCTACCTGGCGACTGCCGGCGAACCGCGCGGCCTGGTATACGACCCCTCGTGGGACCACGAACTCGTGTACCTGTTCTCTACGGGCCCGCCGGAGTACGGCAGCCCGATCATGCTGCCTGGAGCGGGCGAATCCGATGTCTGGGACTTCATCAACCAGTCCACGACGAGCCGAGACATCCCCAACGCTCCCCCGGGAGCAGAGCATCATTCCAACCTGGATCGCCGCAGCGTGAAGCTGCACCCGGCCACGTTCCCCGTCGCGCTGCCGCAGACGCTGATGGGCTACCTGACGGCGCCGGGGGAAACGGTGCTTGACCCGTTCTGCGGCGCCGGCACGACGATCCTGGCGGCCGAGAAGATGAAGCGTGTTGCCCTCGGGGTCGAGATCGACCCCGTTTACTGTGACCTGGCGGTGATGCGTTGGGAGCGGATGACGGGTCGGAAGGCCGAGAGACGCCCGAAGGAGGAATGGTAGGCGATGGACGCGCCGGCACCGTGGGAGCGGCAGCCCGGGGAGCCGGCGAGGGCGTATACCAACTTTTGTCTGTACCGTGACCTTCTCCCTGCCGAGCGCTCTCTGAGGAAAGTTGCGGAACGTGTCGCCGAGAGTTCGTCAAAACCTCGTCGGGTATCGGCCGTCGTACGTCAGTTGCAAAGGTGGTCATCTCGCTGGCGCTGGGTCGAGCGGGCAGCCGCCTGGGACGCCGAGTTGGACCGCCGGCGCCGGGAGGCCATGCTGAAGGAGGCTCGGGAGACCCAGGAGCGCCACCTCCGCATGGCACGGGCGATGCTGACCATCGTTGCCCGGCGCTTGCAGCAGATCGATCCTGCCGAGCTGACCCCAAAGGACGCTGCCCGGTGGGTGCAGGTGGCGGCAGAGTTGGAACGCCTGGCGCTGGAGCAGCCAACGGCGGTGTTGGAGCACCGTGGAACGCCGGCGGAGCAGTGGATCAACGCGATTCTGGAGGTCTGGCGCCGGCGGCAGGCCGGAGGAGAAGGTGGCAGCGGTGCCGACCGCAGCGCATGAGCATGGTCGCTCGCTGAATGTAGTCCCGGAACTCCGCAAGGCCCAGGAGGATTGGCTGGCCGACCCTGCCCGATGGGTTCGCGAGGTCTTCGGAGCCGAACTGGATCCGTGGCAGGTGGCCGTCCTCCGTGACCTCGACGCCGGCCGTAACGTCGCCGTGCGGTCTGGCCACGGCGTAGGGAAAACGGCCGTGGCCGCCCTGGCGGTGCTCCGGCAGCTCGTCCTGTACCCCTTCTCCGTGATCCCGTGCACCGCCCCGACGCAGCACCAGCTCCTCGATGTCCTGTGGCCCGAGATCGTGCGCTGGATCGAACGCAGCCGCGGCCTTGGGGAGATCCTTTACTGGACCGCGACGAAGGTTGCCGTCAAGGGCCACGAGGCCACGTGGTTCGCCGTTGCGCGCACGTCGAACCAGCCCGAGGGGTTGGCCGGCTTCCACGCGCCGCGCCTTCTATACGTCGCCGATGAGGCCTCGGGCCTGTCGGAGGCTGTCTGGCAGGTCATGGACGGCGCCCGAACCACCGTGGGGGCCAAGATCCTCGCCATCGGCAACCCAACCCGCCGCTCAGGCGGGTTCTTCGATGCCTTCCACCGCCACCGTGCCTCGTGGAGCTGCTACCACGTGTCCAGTGAGACATCGCCCCGGGTCGATCCTGGCTGGGTCGAGGACATGGCCCGCAAGTGGGGTCGTGACTCGGATGTGTTCCGGGTCCGCGTCCGGGGAGAGTTTCCGTTGGGCGAAGACGATGCGTTCATCCGGCTCGACCTGGTGGAGGCTGCGGTCCATCGGGATGTGCCGAAGGGCGGGGATGTCCAACTGGGCGTTGACGTGGCCCGGTACGGCGACAGCGAGACGGCCATCGTGGCCCGGCGAGGAAGCCAGGTTCTGTGGCTGGAAGCGTACCGCAAGCGGAGTGTCACGGAGGTTGTTGGTCTGGTCCTGGCCGCTGGCCGGAAGGTGATGGCGGCCACCGGGGCCGAGCGAGTGACGGTGAAGGTGGACGATGCAGGCGTCGGCGGCGGCGTCACCGATGGCCTGAGCGACCATGCACGGGAGGCGCCGTGGCTCGAAGTCGTTCCGGTGAACTTCGGCGGCCCGGGTGACGGCCAGCACTACGCCAACGCGGCTGCCGCCATGTGGGGCCATCTTCGCGAGCTATTCCAGGCAGCCGAGATCAGCATTCCCGCCGACGATGACCTGATCGGTCAGCTGACCACGAGGCGCTACCGAGTCAACTCCAGGGGGCTCATCGAGATCGAGAGCAAGGAGGACCTGCGGCGGCGGGGCCTGCCCTCGCCCGACCGGGCCGATGCCCTTGCGCTCGCGTTCTGGACGCCGGAGCCTGTCCTACCCGAGCCGGACATCTTCTGACGAGGGAGGGAGCGGCAGATGAGGCTGCGCGACCGCCTGCGCGTGCTCTTCACAGGCCGGCTCCCCGACTCGGAAGAAGGCAAACAGGTTGGCGGCATGGTGATCAGCCCAGGAGTGGCGAGGTGGCCGGAGGACGGGTACACCAACTGGGCCCGGGACGCCTACGGCAAGAACGAGCTGGTCTACGCCTGCATCCAGGAGATCGCCACGAGCGTGCCCGAAGCGCCGCTCCGAGTCTACCGTGACACGGACGCCGGCTGGGAGGAGATGCCCGACCATCCGCTGCGTCAGCTCGTCCGCCGGCCCAACCCGATCCTCAGCGAGTACGAGCTCTGGGAGCTGACCATCGTTCACCTGTACCTGGCCGGCAACGCCTACTGGGAAGTTGTGACCAGTCGGGACGGCCGGCCGCGGGAGCTGTGGCCCCTGCGGCCGGACCGGGTGCGGATCATCCCCCAGCCGGACCCGCAGGTCCACCACACCTACGCCTACGCGGTGGATGGGCGGCTGTATGACCTGGGCACGAACGTGGTCCACTTCCGGCTCCCGAACCCGCTGGACGAGTACTTTGGGCAGCCGCCGCTGCGGGCGGCCGTGCGGGCGGTGGCGGTGGACAACGAGGCCACCGAGTACGTCAAGGTGCTCCTGCAGAACGATGCCATGCCCCGGGTCATCGTGACCACCCAGCAGCGGCTGGACGAAGATACGGTGGAGCGGCTGAGGAGCCGGTGGCGGGAGCGGTACGGGCGCGAGAACCGCGGCATGCCCGCGTTCCTCCAGCAGGGCATGGACGTGAAGGTCTTGGGTCTCAACCTGCGGGACCTCGAGTTCCCGGACCTGCGGTCCATCAGCGAAACCCGGATCTGCGCCGTGTTCGGGGTGCCCCCGGTCTTGGTGGGGGCAAAAGTCGGGCTAGACCGCAGCACCTTCGCCAACTACGAGGAGGCCCGGCGGTCCTTCTGGGAGGAGACGGTCTCGCCCCTGCTTCGGCGGCTGGCCGACCGGATCAACCACAAGCTGCTGCCGATGTTCGGCAATCCAACCGGCCTGGAGGCGCGGTTCGACACCAGCGAGGTGTCGGCTCTCCAGGAATCGGTCACTCAGAAGTGGCGCCGGATCACCGACGCCGTGAAGGCGGGGTGGCTGGTAGTCGATGAGGCGCGTACCGAAGCGGGCTACGATCCGGTTCCTGGGGGGCGCGTCTTGCTGCGTCCCTCTAACGTGGTGGCTATCCCGGTTGACGAGGCGGGCGGGGGCGGCGAGGGCACGCCGGCAGCCGAACAGCCGGCGCCGGAGGATACTCCCGCGGCGGAACCGAACGGCGGCCCGCCGCCACAGGGGGAATCAGCCAAGCAACGGGACCGGCCGGTACGGTTGCTCAAGAGTCATGAGGCCATCGCCGAGTCCCGAAACCGTCTGGCCGACCGCTACGAGCGGCGCTGGCGGGAGTGGGCCCGGGAAGAGTTCCAGCAGGAGGCGCGCGACACGCTGCGCGCCTTTTCGCTTGCCGCCAAGGGCCGACGGCTCAAGGCGCTCAGCGACGAGGAGCTGGCGGCGTTCCTCACCCTGCTGGCCCAGGCCGCCATCGCATGGCGGGCCCGCATCCGGGAGACGGTCTTGGACCTGGCCTACCAGCAGCTCGCCGCAGCCGCTGACGAGGCTGCGGCCGAACTGGACGTGGCCTTCGAGCTGGACAACGAGTTCGCTCAGCGGTTCGTGGAGCAATACACGTTCCCGTTCGCCGGTGCGCTCTCGCAGGCCAGCCAGGACCGCATCCGCGAGATCATCCTGGCGGGGAAGCGGGATGGCCTCACCGTTGCAGAGATGCGGGACCGGCTGCTGGAGGAATTTGACGACTGGACCCTGAGGCGGGCGGAGATGGTGGCCAGGACCGAGACGATCCGTGCGACGAACGCCGGGGCGGTCATGGCTTACCAGCAGCTCGGCGTGGAGATGGTCGAGTGGCTGCCGGCTACCGACGCCTGCCCCTACTGCGCGCCGTTGCGCGGGCGACGATGGGCCACCGGTGGCGAGTTGTTCCGGCAGGGCGACGAGTGGCTGCCGGAGGGGATGGACCGACCGATGCGCCTGACGTACGAGCCTGTGCGCCACCCGCCGCTCCATCCGAACTGTCGGTGCACCATCGTGCCAGTGGTGTGAAGGGGGGACGAGCGTTGCCGACCCGGGGCTATCCCACGGAGTTCAAGACGGTAGCCTTCACGCTGGAGCGGTTCGACGAGTCTGCGGGCACGGTCGAGGGCTACGCCTCCACGTGGGACCGTGACGAGGACGGGGATGCGATTGTCAAGGGCGCCTTCGCCAAGACGATCAGGGAGCGGGTCCCGGCGGGCAAGGTCAAGCTGCTGGACTCGCACAAGTGGGACTCGCAGCACGTCATCGGCACCGTGACCGAGGCCCGCGAGGAGGACCGGGGCCTGTGGATCAAGGCGGCCTTCTCCGGGACGGCGGAGGCACAGGCCATCCGGCAGAAGGTGCTGGAGGGCCACCTGAACAGCTTCAGCATCGGTTTTGAGGTCATCCGGGACGAGATCAAGCGCGACCCCAACGGCCAGACCACGCGGTACATCTACGAAGTCAAGCTGTACGAGGTCAGTGTGGTCCCGTTCCCGGCCAACGAGAACGCGGTCATCTTGGCCGCGAAGTCCGTGGTCCCGTTCCAGGACCTCCCGCTGGCGGACCGCGACCGGCCCTGGGATTCGGATGCCGCCGTTCAGCGGGTTCGCCGGTGGGCCTCGAGCGACGGGTCCGGGGAGAAGGACACCATCGACTGGGGCCGGTACCGCCGGGCGTTCGTCTGGTACGATTCGGCCGATGCCGAGAACTTCGGCGCCTACAAGCTCCCCATCGCCGATGTGATTGACGGGCGTCTGTACGCGGTGCCCAGAGCCGTCTTTGCCGCGGCGGCCGCGGTCCAGGGCGCCCGGGGCGGTGTGGACGTACCGGCCGAAGATGTGCCCGCCATCCGGCGGCACCTGGCCAGGTACTACGCCAAGATGGGTGAGACGCCGCCCTGGGAGCAGGACAGCATCGACGCGCTGCTGGCCGAGCTGAAGTACGGGCGGCGCAACAGCTCTGCCGACTTTGAACGGATCGCCAACGCCATCGCGCTGCTGTTCGAGGTTCTGAACGACGACGAGAAGGCGCAGGTGCTCGAACGCCTGGCCCCGTCCGCCGGGCCGGAGGACGAGCCTCCACCCACCGACGAGGGCGAGAAGGGCGCGGCCACCGAGCCGCCGGCGTCCGTACCGGCACTCATGGCCGAGCTGGGAGTGCTCGAAGCCGAACTGGACCTGCTGGAGACGGAGGTGGCCTGACGTGGACCTGAAGGAGCTGGTCGGCCGGGCCCGGCAGCTTGTCGAGGAGGCCCGGCGGATTGTCGAGGAGTACGAAGGCAAGGACATGCCGGCAGACAAGGCGGCCGAGGTGAAGAAGCGCCTGGAGGAGGCCCGCAAGCTGAAGGAGCATGCGGACCAGCTTGCCGAGATGAAGCGGCTACAGGACTGGCTGGACGAGCCGCAGTACAAACGGCCCATGGGCGACGCGGACACCAAGGCCAGGACGCCCGAGGGCGCGGAGGACAGCAAGGGCGAGCTGACCCCGGAGCAGAAGCGCAAGCAGACCAAGGCGTTCTTCAAGGCCCTGCGCGGCGGGCTGGCCGTGCTCACCCCCGAGGAACGGGACCTGTTGAACCCGGCCCACAAGGGCTTCGAGGCCAAGGCACTGGTCGAGGACGCCACGGGCGAGATCCTGGTGCCGGAAGAGCTGGAGTCGGAGATCTACCGCAGCCTGCCCAAGATCACCGTCATCCGACCCCTGGCGACCGTCCGGCCGGTGCGGACCAACCGCGTGCGGCGCCGCTCGATGACCGAGCTGACGGTCGGCTGGGGCAAGCTCGAGACCGGCCGCCCGCTGAACGAGTCCACGCCGAACCCGAGCCAGGAGTTCCAGTACGTCGAGGACCTGTATGGGCTGGCTCGGATCGGCGAGGATGAACTGGACGACACGGACGTGAACCTCCAGGCGTTCGTGGCCGACAGCTTCGCGCGGGCCATCGCCGAGGCGGAGGATACGGCGTTCGTCGTCGGCACGGGCCACGCGAACCAGCAGCCCGAAGGTATCCTCAACGGTGCTGTGGTCCAGCGGGTATCCGCGGGCCAGACGGGCGCCATCACCACGGACGACGTGCTCAAGCTGATCTTCTCCGTCCCCACCCAGTACCGCCGCAACGGCGTGCTGATCATGCACCAGGAGACCGAACTGGCACTGCGGCTCCTCAAGGACAACAACGGCCAGTACCTCTGGCAACAGTCGCTCCAGGCCGGTCTGCCGAACACCTTTGCGGGGTACCCGGTTTACAACCAGGCCGACGTGGGGCGGATTCCGACCCAGGCGGGGCAGACCGCAGACGTGATGATCTTCGGCGACGTCCGGGCCGGATACCGCATCCTGGACCGCCAGGGCATGACCGTGAAGGTGCTGGACCAGCTGTACGCCGAGCAGGGCATGATCGGCTACCGCGTCCGGTACCGCGTCGGTGGCGGCGTCGTGCGGCCGGATGCCCTGCGAATTCTCCGGGTGACCGCGTGATGCGGGTGCGGATGTTGCGTAGCGTGGCGACGGGCCCGAGGGCGTACACCCTCGGGTCCGTTGCTGACGTGGAGGACTGGCTGGCCGTCCGGTGGCTGGAGGAAGGTGTCGCTGAACCGGTCGAGAAGGCGGCGGACGGACCGCCGGGAGTGAAAGCCAGGCTGGCCCCGCCGGAGGACAAGGGGGCCGGGGTGAGGGACGATGCCGGATCTCGTCACCTTGGAGGAGGCGAAGGAATACCTGCAAAGCCCCGTCGAGGACGACCCCCTCGTCAGCCGGCTGATTAGTCGGGCGTCCGCAGCGGTGGAGCGGTACACCGGGCGGGTCTTCATCCACACCGACCTGGCGGAGCGGCACGACGGGGGCTCGCACCTGCTGTTCCTCCGGCAACGGCCAGTCGTGGCCGTCACTCGCGTCACGGATCTGTCGACCGGCATCACCCTAGCGGCCGATGAGTACACGCTTGATGGTCTGGCTGGCCTCCTGATTCGCAACGTCGGAGAGTGGGACCGTGGCCTGCGGCGCTGGGAGGTGCAGTACACGGCGGGCTTTGGACCGACGGAAGCGGATGTGCCCGGCGACGTGAAGCAGGCGGTGCTCCACCTGGTGGCCGCTTGGTATCACCGGCGCGACCCGGGCGTGACCGCTGAGCGGATCGGCGACTACAGCCGCGACGCGGAGCCCGGTCTGCCGTCGCAGGTCCGCGAGCTCCTGGCGCCCTACGTCGAGGTGGTGGTCTGAGGTGCTGGCGGGCCTGCTGAACGAGACGGTAACCGTGGAGCGGGTAGGCCGCACCTCGGACGGCCAGGGAGGCTGGCTGGAGAGCTGGCAGGAGGTCGGGATACAGCGGGCCAGGGTTCGTCCGGCGTCGGCGCGAGAGCGGGAGGCCGGGAGGGTCACCGAGGCCCTGATCACGCACGTGGTCTACCTTCCGCCCGGCGCCGACGTTCGGCGCGGCGACCGGATCCGGCGGGCCAACGGTGAGGAGCTTACCGTCGTGGCCGTCCGCCGGCCCTCGGCTGGCCATCACCTCGAGGTGGACGCGGAGGCGACGCAACATGGCGGCTAAGGTCATCACGAGGTGGCGCCTGCCGCAATTCATGAGCCTCACGAAAGAGCACGTGCGCCGGGGCATGACGAAGGCGGTCCTGTTTGGCGAGGCGGAGGCCAAGAAGCTCGTGAGCCGCGGCAACAGGACGGGCGCGAACCCGTCGAAGCCCGGAGAGCCGCCTAAGGTTGTGACCGGCACCCTGCGGGCGAACATCGGCCACGACGTGACCGAAACGCCTCGGGAGGTCATCGGCATGGTCGGTGTCCGGAAGGGCCCGGCGGACAAGTATGCCCGGCGGCTGGAGCTGGGGTTCGTCGGTACGGTAACGGTACCGGCGCACACCCGGAAGCAAACGCACGTCTTCGGCCGGCGGTTGGCAAGCCCGATCACGGTGAAGGTCCGCTCGTATTCCTTCACGGTCTCGCAGGCGCCGAGACCCTATCTCCGGCCGACGGTGTGGAACAACAGGGCGAAGATCCTGGAGTTGATCGCGCGCGGGTGAGGGGGGTGGTGACGAGCCGTGGGCGCCGTGACGCAGGCGATCTACGATCGGCTGGCGTCCGATTCGGTGCTGGCGGCCATGCTGGCCGTGTACCGGGGGCGCCCGGCGATCTTCACTGCTCCGCCGCCCGGCGACGCCCCGTACCCGATGATCGTGACCATCGGCAACGTTACGGACGACCCCGACGACACGAAAAACAGCCGCGGGCGAGAGGTCCGGCGGGACATCGGGTGTTACACGAAGGCGACCGGCAGCATGGCGGACCTGGAGGCGGTGGCCGAACGGGTCCGCCAGCTCTTTCACCGGGCCACGTTGGCCGTGGACGGGTACCGGGTCTGGCTCTGCGAGGCCAGCGGCCCGGTGCTGGGGGAGACGGACCAGACCGTCTACGGCCTCGTGGTCACGGTGCGGCTCAGAATGCAGGAGGTGTGACGGGCGATGGCCATGAACGGTGCCCAGGTGCTCGTGCTCGTCCAGACCGGCACGGACCCGACTTCGGGGAATCCGATCTTCACCCCTGTAGGCGAACAGACCGGCCTGTCCGACGAGGCAAGCCGCGAGCTGATTGAGGCTGCGGCGAAGGGTGATGACCACCTGAAGCACCTGTACGGACGGATGTCGACCACCGTGGAGCTGGAGGCGCTGTACGTCCCGAACGACCAGGCGTTCAGAGCAATCGAGGATGCGCTGCGTAACAAGACGGAGGTCATACTGCGCCGGTCTGAGAACGGAACGGTGGTGGAGGAGGCCGCCGCCAAGGTGGAGTCCATCTCGAGGGAGTGGCCGGATGAAGACACGGCCACGATCTCCGTCACCTTTCAGCTTCAGGAGCCCTGGACGGTGGTGACGCCCTAATGCCGGCCAACCGTGAGCGTGGCGAGGTGGAACTGGCGCCTGGCTACGTCCTCCGGTACACCACGAACGCCCTCGTGAAGCTGGAGGACGCCCTGGGCAGGAGCATCACGCAGATGGGCGACGGCATGCGGGAGGCACGGGCCCTTGTGTGGGCCGGCCTGTTGCACGCTCACCCAGACCTCACCCTTGAGCAGGCCGGGGAAATCATGGATCAGGTCGGTGTCGTGGAGGCCGTGGCGAAGGCCGGGCAGGCGCTGCGCCTCGCCTTCCCGCACATCACCAGCGGCCTGGGAAAAGGGGCGGCGGAGACCGCATCGACTGGCGAGAGTTCCGCCTGAACGCCCTGCGTGCGGGGCTTCGGCCGGACGAGTTCTGGTCACTGACGCCTGCCGAAGTGGTCGAGGTGATCGAGGCCGATGCCTGGCGGTACGACCGCTGGGGGCGCACGTTGGCGGCGTTCGTGGCCAGCTTGATCAACACGCGGCCGGGCTGGCGGCGCAGGGTACGTCCCCGCGATCTGTGGCGGTCCCGGTTTCAGGCCGGGGCCGCTTCCGTGTCTCGCGAAGAGCGGCAGCGGCGGTTCGAGGAGGCGGTCCGTCTCATGGGACCGCAGGCCATCCCGGTGCGCCCGCGGCGAAAGGGGGTAGAGTGACGTGGCGCTGAGTGCGGTGCTCGGGGAGGCGCTGGTGCCGATCCGGGCCAACCTGGATACCCTGCGCGCCGACCTGCAGGAGGCCCAGCGCATGACTGAACAGGCGCTGGGCAAGTCGATGCAGGATGTGGGCAAGCGGATGCAGGACATCGGGCGGTCGCTCAGCGCCTACGTCACCCTCCCCATCGCCGGCGCCGGTGCGGCGGCCGTGAAGCTCGCCGGGGACTTCGAGTACTCGATGAACGTCCTGCGGTCGGTGTCCGGGGCCACGGCGGAGCAGATGGAGCGGCTGCGCCAGCTCGCTGTCGAGTTGGGCGCCGACGTCCGCCTGCCCGGTACCTCGGCGATTGATGCGGCCCAGGCCATGACGGAACTGGTCAAGGCCGGCCTGAGCGTGGAGCAGACCATGCGGGCTGCCCGTGGCGTGCTGGTGCTATCGGCCGCGGCGGAGATCGAGAACGCCGAGGCGGCTGAGATCGTAGCCAACGCGCTCAACGCCTTCCGCCTGAGCGGCGACAGGGCCACCCAGGTGGCCGACCTGCTGGCGAACGCGGCCAACGCCGCGTCGGGCGAGATCATCGACATGGCCTATGGCCTGCGCCAGTCGGCGGCCGTGGCCCACATGGCCGGGCAGTCCATCGAGGACACGGTGACGGCCCTTTCGCTCATGGCGAACGCCGGGATTCAGGGTGCCGACGCTGGCACTTCACTCAAGCAGATGTTCCTGAGCCTCGTCAACCCAACGAAGAAGGCCGCCGAGCTGATGAAGGAGTACGGCATCCGCGTTGTGGACGCCCGGGGCCAGCTAAAGCCGCTCCCGGCGCTGATCGAAGAGTTCTGGACGAAGCTTGGCCAGTTGCCGCCGGCCCAGCGAAACGCTGCCCTGGCGACCATCTTCGGCTCGGACGCGATCCGGGCCGCGAACATCGTCCTGATGGCCGGCCAGAAGGAATGGGAGAACATGCGGGCGGCCGTCACGCGCGCGGGCGGCGCCCAGGAAGTGGCCGCTTCCAAGATGCAGGGCTTCAAGGGCGCGATGGAGGCGTTCAAGAGCACGCTGGAGACCCTGGGCATCACACTGGGCGAACGGCTCCTGCCGCCCCTGACGGAACTGCTCAAGAGGGTGACGGAGGCCGTTGACCGGTTCGGTCAGCTCCCGGCCCCGATCCAGAACGTGGCCCTGGTGGCGGCCGGCCTGGCCGCCGCGCTGGGGCCGGCCCTCGTGGTCCTGGGAACGCTCGTGGGGGCGGTGGGCAACCTGCTGACCACCGGGCCGATGCTGGCGGCGTCGTTCGGTACGGTCGGGGCGGCTGCTCTGCCTGTGCTTGGAGTGCTGGCCGCGATCGCCGGCGCGGCGTACCTGATCTGGCAGAACTGGGGCACGGTCGGCCCTCGGCTGGCCGCGCTGTGGGAAGAAGTCCGTGCCCGTCTGCAGCCGGCCCTGGACGGCATGCGGCAGGCCATCGGCCAGGTGGTTGCCTACGTCCAGCAGCACTGGCCGCAGATTCAGGCGACCCTCCAGACCTTCCTGAACTGGGTGGGGCCCATCTTCAAGGTGGTCTGGGGCTTCGTGAAGGACACAGTGCTCTTCTACGTGGGCGCCGTGGTGAGCATCATCCAGGGCGCCGTGAACGTGATCACGGGCATCATCAAGCTCTTCGCCGCCGTCCTCAGCGGGGACTGGCGGGGGGCCTGGGAAGCGGTCAAGCAGATCGTCTACGGCGCGCTGCAAGCCCTGTGGGGCCTGTTCCAGATCTGGATCGTGGGCCGCATCGCGGGGCTGTTCAGCCGGGTGCTCAGCGGCATCCTGGGGACGGTCGGCGGGTGGGTGTCCGGCCTGTTGGGCCGGATCGGTTCGGGCATGGGCCAGGTGGTCAGCCGGATCACGGGAGCCCTGGCCCAGGCCACCAGTGGATTCAGCAGCTTCATCAGCCGGACGCTCGGGGCGCTGGGGTCGATGCTGGGGCGGGTCGCGTCCTGGGCGGCCAGCCTGGTGGGCCAGGTCGCCGGCGCCATGGGCCGCTTCGGCTCAGCCATCTCGTCGGGCGTCACGCGGGCCATCGGGTTCTTCGCCCAGTTCGTGCGCGAGTCGGTCGGCCAGATCGCCCGGATGGGCAGCACCTTGTGGTCGCTTGGGCAGAACCTGGTCCGCAGCCTGTGGCAGGGGATCAGCAGCCTGGGTTCGTGGCTCAAGAGCCAGTTGTTGAGCTGGGCCCGCCGCATCATCCCCGGACCCATCGCGAAGGCCCTGGGTATCTCCTCCCCGTCCAAGGTCATGATGGCGTACGGCCAGGAAGTGGCGCAGGGGCTGGCGCTCGGAATGGAGCGCTCCATGGCGGTGGTGGCACGCGCTGCAGCCGGTCTGGCGGCGGCAGCGGTGGCGATGCCCGCCGCCACGGCTGCCCCTGTGGCTCTGGCGCCGCAGCAGGCCGCGGGGGCCACGTCGTATACGCAGGCCGGACCGCTCATGCATATCGAGAACCTCCACGTCCGTAGTGACAGCGACATCTTTCGGCTCTCCCAGGAACTCGCGAACCTTAACCGGCACACCCTGCGGGCCCTGGGGGTGGTCCGGTGAACGGGTTCCGGTGGGGTACGGTCCACTCGTCCGACCTCGGCGTCGTGCTGCGCGACAGGAGCATCGGGCTCATCCCCGACACCCGTGACCTCGAGGTGACCATCCCGGGACGGGCGGGTGTCTACGACTACCGCACGGAGCACGACAAGCGCCGGCTCACCCTCGAGCTGCTGATCCTGGCGCCCGACAGCGGCGCCCTGGCCGAGCGCCTCCGTGCCCTCGCGGATCTCACGGACCCGACGAAGGGCTACCAGGCGCTCGTTTTCGATGACGAGCCCGAGCGAGAGTACCGGGTGAAGGTGACGGGCCAGGCGGAGGTGGAGTACGGCCACGGGTGGGCGACCGTGCAACTGTCCCTCAAGATGGCCGACCCGTTCATCTACGCGGTCACGGATACCGTGGTCCAGGCTGACCTGTTCTCTGGTTCATCCACCCAAGTGCAAAACGACGGCACCGCCCCAACGCCTGTCGTGGTGACCGTGGAAGTCGCAGGTGTCGTGGGACAACCGCTCAGCCCGGCGTCAGGCGTCGGTACCGTGTACACCGAGTCGGTGGCCCTGCTGAACCCACGGGTGAGCATCGGCGGCGTGGAGTTTGCCTGGGCGGGCCAGGTACAGGCGGGTCAGCAGCTCGTCGTGGACACCGGCGCCATGACGGTGTTGCTCGACGGGGCCAACGCCTTGGGGGGATGGTCGGGCGACTTCCCCCTGCTGCCACCCGGGCCAAACGAGGTAGGCTACCGCGACGACGTGGGAGGGCTGGCCCGCCTGACCCTGCGTTTCCGCAGGAGGTGGACGTGAGGTGGCGATGAGGACCCGGCGCGACCGGAGCGCCCAAAACGTGCCGGTGGTGGGCTGGCAGGAGGGCGCCGATATCCAGGACGTGTTGCTCTTCGGGGCCGTCCAGGTGACCGACGTGGCCACCACGGACGGCTTCGGCGTGTTCACCACCACGAAGAAGCCGCTTCTGGACGTGAGCCACGACTGGACGACCGACCAGGACGGAACGCCCCGGGAGCGCAAGATCGACGGCGCCGACATCACGGCCCGGCGCACCAGTGATAACGCGGTCCTCTACGTCGGCGAGGTGGACCCGGTTGCGGGTACCGTAACGTTGTACACCGACGAGGCGATGACTACCCGGGCGGCCAACACCACAGCGCAGGTGACATACTGGACTCCGGTTCCTGTCCGGTTCGACCAGAACGGCCAGCTTCAGGCCGTTGTCGCGGGGCCGCTCAGCGGGGCCGGCAACGTCAAGGTTGCTGTGGCCGAGTCCCTCCCGGCCGGGTCAAACAAGATTGGCAGCGTGGACATCGCCACCGCCCTGCCCGCCGGGAACAACATCGTTGGGAAGGTGATCATCCGCAACACCGCGGACGGCGGCGGTGAGGACAACTCGGTTCGTATCCGCGACTCGGCCGCCGGGAACCCCCTGACCGTCATCGCCTACAACGCAGACAGCAAGGCCATCCCCACGAACGGGTTCCCGCTGGCCGTATCGGAGCTGCCGTGGCTCTACAACGGGGACGGGACGGCCTCGAGGGTTCGGAATGCGCGCTACTTCCGGGCGGCCACGGCAACCGCGCAGGGTGTCACCACCGTCTGGACGCCGGCCGCCGGGAAGATCGTCGCCGTGCGGGGCTTCTTCCTCGCGGCCGACAGCGCTGTCACCGTGCAGTTCACTGTGGGCGGCACGCCCGTTGACCCCAAGATCCCGCTGGCCGCTGGTATCCCGGTCTCGGTGGTATTCCCCAACGTGTGGATGCCAGGCGCGGCGGGCCAGGCCATCGGCGTCAGCCTCTCGGCGGCGGCCACTGTTGGCGTACTGCTGTTTGGCACGGAGGAGTAGGCGATGCTCTACCCCGTGCTGCTCGACCCGCATGGCAAGCCAGAAGCCGTTCTGGAGAAGGCGTACGACTTCCAGGTCCGCGACCAGCTTCTCTCGGAGGACGCCGGGTTCGAGGTGCTCCAGTTCCGGCTGCCTGGGGACGACCCCAAGCAGGCGGGCCTTCAGACGGAGAAAGTCCTGCAAGTGACCGGTCGGCAGTTCGTCGTCCGCGTGGTCGAACGCGGCCGGGACGACCAGGGGCTCCTGAGCGTGTACGTGGAGGCCGAAGCCACCTGGTATGACCTCGGCTCCATGGACCCGGTGGGGCCGGGGACCTGGACTGGCGTGACGGCGCTCGCGGTGATGGCTGATGTGCTGGCCGGGACCGGATGGACGGTCGGGGACGTGGACCTCAAGCAGCCGGCCGACTTCGTGCTCGATCAGGCGGTGAGCCCCCTGGCAGCCCTCCGGCTGGTGCCGTCCACGTACGGCGGGGAGTTGTTCTTCGACACGGCGGCCCGTACGGTGCACCTGCGGGAGCGGGTCGGCGCCGACCGCGACGTGCTCTTCGCCTTGGGGAAAAACCTTCGGACCCTGGAGCGCCGGGAGGACACCCGGGATCTGGTCACACGGTTGTACCCGTACGGGGCGAACAACCTCACCATCGCCGCGGTGAACGGTGGGGTGCCGTACCTCGAGGATTACAGCTACTTCGACCAGTTCGGCCTGCCTCGCCTTACGAAGGTGGACGTGTTCCGGGACGAGCGGATCACGAACCCGTACTACCTCAAGACGAGGGGGCTTCAGGTTCTGGCGCTGCGGTCGCGGCCCCGGCTCACCCTCCGGGTGGGTGTCCTGGCCGACGTGCCCGACCTGAACCTCGGGGACCGCGTGTGGGTCTACGACCCCGAACTCGGCGTGCGTTCCCGGTTCCGTGTGTCCCAACGGACCTGGTACCCGTTGGAGCCGTGGCGGACCGAGCTGCAACTGGAGCAGCCCCTGCCGACCCTGGCCGAGGCCCTGGCCCGCCCGCCGCAGCCGGCCTCGGCCTTCTCCCTGGCTGGCGCCGTGACCGAACAAGAGATGCAGGACCTCGGGGTATTCAACTACCTGCTGAACAGCCGGGCGGAACAGGGGCTCGCCTACTGGCAGAGCATGGGGTTCACGGTTGAGGCGGGCCGGGGGGTGACCGGCTCGGCTGCTTTCCGGTGCGATGGGGCGCCCGGACAGCGGAAGGAGCTGCGGCAGGTGGTCTACCCGGCCAACCGGGACCGGTACATGCTGTCGCTTCAGGCCGACCTCTCGGGGTTGCAGCTCGGGCCCGCCGGGCGGGTGGGGGTCGAGGTCACCTTCCGGTACCGGGACGGGACGCAGGAGACGAAGTTCTACCCCATCACCTGAGGGGGGAAGCAGGCGTGAACGCCTTCACGCTGGCGCCGCAGGGCGAGGTGGAGGCCATCGAGGTGGCCATCGTGGTGGAGGACGCCACGGGCACCGCGTACTTCACCGACCTCATGCTCCAGCCGGGGGGCATCGCCACGCTGTGGCAGGGGCACCCGTCCGAGATCCCCTGGAGTTCGGAGGCGTGACGGGTGCCGTACCTTCGGTTCCTGGCAGAGCTGAGGCCCGCCCGGCCCGTGGAAAGCCTGGACGTGGCCCTGGTGGTCGAGGACGCCACCGGGGCCGCTTTCTTCACGGATGTCATGCTCCAGGACGGCGGGTTCCTGACGGGATGGCAGCCGCACACGCAGGAGGTGCTGCGCCGTGCCCGGGACGCTTCGGGCAACCCCTTGCCCGTGCGCCATTACTGCGCTGTGGGCCGGGGACCCATGATCCTCGTCCTGCCGAACCGCGGCGAGGTCACGAGCGGCCTTGATGTGACGATTCGCGCGAGCGACCCGATGCCCAGGCTGAGCTTGGCCCACGAGTTCGGCGCTCACCGCAGCACGGCCCCGGCGCCGGCGTCCGAGGCCGTGCTGGCTGCCACCACCCGCGCTGCAACGCTTGACGGACAGCAAGTCCCCGGCTGGGGCAGCCGGTTCCTCTTCGCCCCGGCGGTGGACGCGAAGTTCGAGGTGGATCCGGAGTACCGTGCCGACCTCTCGGACCCGCCGCAGACTCCACCGGCCCGGCCGCACATGCGCGTCTTCGCCAGCCTGAAGGAGTGGGTATCGGGGCCCGAGCGGTTCTGAGGAGGCGTGAGGCGTGCGCCCGCACCGGGGGCTGTTCACGTGGACGTTCATCGGCACGTACGACATGTACGACCGCCTGAACCGGTTCGCCCGCAAGCTGAGCCACGTGGGCCTGTTCAACTTCCGGGTACAGGCGGACGGCACGATCACGGGGCAGGTCCTGCCCCTGGACGAGCAGGCCCGGCTGTCCCACCCCGAGATCGAGTGGTACCTGACCGTCCGCAACGACGGGTACCGGTCAGTTTTCACCGCGCTGGTCACCGACCCGTCTGCCCGGAGCACCTTCCTGGCCGAGATCGCGCGACTGCTGGACACGTACCCCTGGGTGGCCGGGATCGACCTGGACCTCGAGCGGGGACCGAACGAGTACCGCTCCCAGACGACGGACCTTTTCCGGGCCGTGGCCGATGTGGTGCACGCCCGGGGAAAGAAGCTTCACGCCGACCTGCCACCGAAGCAGGGCGACCATTCCCCCTGGTGGGAGGAGTGGTGCGACTACGGCGCCCTGGCCAGCATCCTCGACACGTGCCTCATCATGACGTACGGCTTCGCCTGGGCCGGCTCGGCGGTGGGGCCGATCACCCCGAGGAGCTGGTTGGAGGCCACGTACGACTACGCCGTGACCCGGTTCCGGCCGGAGCAGATCTTCATGGGGCTGCCGGCGTACGGGTTCCGCTGGCGCCTGGACAAGACGCCGCAGGAACTGGGCCGCACGTACCGGGGGGTGGGGGGACCGTACCTGCCCTTCCTCGACTGGATGCAGGGCACGAACACGCACACGGACGGGCTGCACGACGGGCAGCCGGCCACCGAGACCCAGCCCCACATCGCGTGGGCGGGCATCTGGGACGAGGAGAACTGGCAGACCCGAGGCCTGTTCCACGTCTACGACGTGCTGGACGCCCGGGACTTCAGCCTGACCTCGCCGGCGGTCTCAGACGCCTGGGGCAACCGGCGTTACTTTGCCTCCTGGCGAAAGGACCGGCTGACGACGTTCGAGGGGGTGGCGGTGGACCGCGCCGGGGACAGCTACGACGACCACGAGGGCGCCGTCATCGTGGAGCCCTACGAGGAGCACTGGGCGGCCGTGGTCCACCCGCGGGTATGGCACCGGGAGGACGAGTACATCGCCACCGGCAACGGCCGCTGGGAGACTCTCTATGATCCGGTGACTGGGGAGCCGATGGGGGACGAGTGGGTCGGCCTGACCACCTTCATGCTCGACTTCGCCCCCGTGGTCCCCGGCAGCGAGACCATCTACCTCAACGGCCGGCCCACCAACGAGTACCGCCTGGACTACGACACGGGTCTTCTGACGTTCGACGAGGCCCCAGCGGAAGGCGTGGACATCACGGCCACCTACGACTACACCGAGGTGGAGGGCCGGGCGCTTTACAACCTGAACGTCGCCCAGGGCGGAACGTACGACCTGGCCCTGCTGGTCAGCTTCCCGTGGTTCGACAAGCGGCAGCTGGCGGTGGAGCTGGACGGGGAACGGTTCATCGTCGGCGGCCCCGGGGTGGTCGAGCAGTGGTACCCGCTCTTCCAGACTCCCCACTGGATCGTGGTAGCCCGCCGGGCCCTCTCGGCGGGCTATCACACGTTCCGGCTCCTGGGCACCGACCTGGGGAGTGACCCCGGGGTCCGCCTGTACCGGATCGTGCTGGCCTCGTCGGTCACGCAGGAGGTTGTGGCCGGCAGCGGTTCGGCAACGGTGCACGCGCAGCCGCTGGTGGACCGGGACGGGAACCCGGCTTACCCCTACCAGAACCGCTTCCGGGTGGCACTGGAGTGGCTCAGGCGGGCCCCGGACCCGGCCCCGATCTGGGGCACCCGCTGGACCGAGTACCCGCTTGGCGCGCTGTCGAACCCGGCCTACCGGGTGTCCGGGAACTGGCGGATCGAGGAGTACGTTCCCACAGACGTCGGCTCCGGAACAGGCAACCAGGACCCGGGGGCCGGGACCGGCGAGGGGGGCGTTGGGACCAGCGGGGGCCGGGCCCTACGGGGCCTCGGGACCCTGGACTTGGACTACGACGGCTTCACGGATCTCGTGGTCACGGCCAACGTGGTGCCGGGGGGCGGCACGGCACGCTGCGGGGTCTCGCACGCGGGCTACCGGGCGGCGCTGGAGAGCACAGGACGAGTGGTCCTCTGCGACGGCACCCGAGAGCTCGCGTCGGCGCCGGCGGCGTATGCGCCTGGAGTGCTCCGCACCCTGCGCCTGCGGCTGCGGAACGGCCTGGCCGACGTGTGGGTGGACGGGGAGCACGTCCTCGGTCCGGTGGCGGTCGCCTCTCGAACCGGCTCGACCGGGCTATTCGCGGAGGGCGGAGAGGCCCGCTTCACCGCGTTCCTGGTCGGTGACGCCCACTGGTACATGCCGATGGAGGCCATCCGGCTCCGGCGGCCGGACGGCGTGGAGGAGGTGGTGGGGCGTGTAGCGCGTACCGGGGTGGAGTGGAACGAGTGGGGTTACTTCCGGCTCCTGGACGAATCCCAGGAGGAGCTAGACACGAGGACGGAGCGGTTCTCGCTGGACTGGGATTACGCGGCCTCGCAGATCTTTGCCCTGGCTCCCGGCGCCTATCCCCTGACCGTCCGCTTCGAGGACCCTGGCGTGTGGGTGGCCCGGGTGTACCTGGGGGATGCAGACGGGTTCTCGGAGGCGCACTGGGCGGACTGGGAGACGCACCGGCGGTATGCCGACCTGGCGCACTACCGGTGGGGCCTGGCCGGGACAGGGTTTTGGGCTCTCGGGATGGAGGACCCGAAGCTCCTGCCGCACTTGCCGGACCAGACGTAGGGGGTGGCACTGGTGGAATCCTTGAACGCCCAGGTGGCCCGCCTCGACCAGCGGGTTGAGGACCTCGAGCGGTGGCAGAACCAGCAGAACGGAGCGCTGTACCGCCTCGAGGAGCGGGTCATCACCGTGGAGCGGCGGATCAACCAGCTTGGGTGGGGGATCGCCGCCACCTTGGGTGGCGTGATCCTTGACCTGCTTCTGCGCGTGAAGGGGGTGAAGTGACGTGGACGTGACCTGGTGGGGTGTGCCGGCGTCGCTCCTGGTCATGGCGGTGGTGCAGCTTGCCAAGGAGGTCGGCTTCCCACCCAGGTACGCCGGCCTCCTGTCCGCCGGGCTCGGGGTCCTGGGTGGGGTCGCGGCCTACTTCTGGGGCAACTCGCCGGCGGCGTCGGCGGCCGTCAACGGCCTCGTGGCGGGTTTGGGCGCGGCCGGTTTGTGGTCAGCGGTCAAGAACGCCGCGGAAAGGAGGCAGGAGTGACTGTGCCACTCGTCTGCATCGACCCCGGCCACGGGGGTTTGGACCCGGGAGCTTCGGGAAACGGGCTGGTGGAGAAGGAGGTGGTCCTGGACCTGGCCCTCAGGATTCGGGACCACCTCCTGGCGCAGTATGACGTGCAGGTGATGATGACGCGAGAAACCGACATTTACGTGAGTCTGGCGGACCGGTGCCGGCTGGCAAACGAGGCCGGCGCCGATTACTTTCACTCGGTTCACTGCAACGCCTTCGATGACCCGGCCGCGGAGGGCTACGAGGATTACATCCACACAAGCCTGAGCGACACGTCCCGGACGGCCCAGATCCGGGATGCGGTGCACGCCGAGATCATGGGGTTCCTGGCCCCGTACGGGGTGCAGGACCGGGGGAAGAAGAAGGCCGACTTCTACGTGCTCCGCAGGACGGTCATGTCGGCTGTCCTGACCGAGAACCTGTTCCTCACGAACGCCCAAGATGCCGCCCTGCCGCGCCAGAGTGAGTTTCGGGATCAGCTTGCGGCTGCTCACGCCCGGGGGATCGCCCGGGCGCTTGGTTTGCAGCCGAAGTCGGGCGGTACCGGGACGCCGATCCTTGGGCCGGCCCAGGTAAGCACTGAGCAGGCCCGGACGTGGGCCCGCAAACGCGGGGCCACGGCGGAGTTCGTGGGCCTGGCCGACCTGTACTGGCGGCTGGCGCCCGAGAGAGGGGGGGTGAGACCGGAAGTCGCCTTCTCGCAGGCCGCCAAAGAGACGGGGTTCGGGCACTTCGGAGGCACCGTGAAGCCCGGCTGGCACAATCCAGCCGGGCTCAAAACGTTCCGGGGCGGTGCAGACGACGACCCGGCGGCCTACCAGAAGTTCCCGTCCTGGGAGGCCGGGGTTACAGCACACCTCGACCACTTGGCGCTTTACGCCGGGGCGCCCGGGTATCCCCGAAAGGACACGCCGGATGAACGGCACTTGCCAAGCCGCTTCGGGGTGACCCGGACGGTGGAGGGCCTCGGCGGCCGGGACCGATGGGCTCCCACGCCGGATTACGGCGTGTCCATCGTCCGTGACTACCTGGCCTCACTCATGGTGACTCAGGCAGAGCCCGAGGACGAGGTGGTCCGGCTGCGCGAGCAGGTGGAGGAGCTGAAGGCGGCGCTGGCCCGGTCAGAGGTGGCGCGGATGGCGGCCGAGGAGGCGGCGAGGCTGTGCCGGGAGCGACTGCGGCAGATTGTTGATCTCGCGCGTGAAAGCGTCTGAGGAGGGTCCATCATGGGGTTCTTCACGGTTAATCGGTGCGACAAGTTTGGAGTATCTTCCGCAACGGTTCGTGACTGCACAGGCACGCAAATAGGCTATCTACGGGCGAAGGAGTTCTTCAACTTTGTCTCCGAAGGGAATATCTGCGGTAACTGGCTCGATCCAGCTAAACTGGTCTACTTTCTGAGCCAGTCGGGGTTCCGTGACGGTGTGGTCTCCGAAGGGTTGCCATACTATGCGCCGGAAACCGTGTTGCTGTATTATCTTTCCACGGTCTCCCTCGGCGGCAAAACACTCTATGTCTACGAGATTCAGAACCGCACCGAGGAAGTTTGGTTGCCAAACGGTAATTTTGCGCTGAATCTGCCCGTCGGCAGTCAAGTGGCCACGGATACTGATACGATGGGGGCCACGAAGACGTACGCATGGTTGATCAGGTACTACCGTCTTCCGGGTGGCAACTGGTCGAACCACTTCGAGGATGGCTACGGGAACGTTGCCAGTTACGGATTTGTGGACACTGGGCTGCGAACCGGTAGCGCGCCAACGACGACCAGCATAAAGACACGACTGTAACGCAAGAAAGAGGCCCGGAACGTTCCGGGCCTTTTCTTGTCTCACGGGACCCGAATCCGCGTGAGCACAGGAACAGGGTGTGGTACACCCTCTTTGGAGAAAACAT
The DNA here is from genome assembly GCF_025999835.1 of Caldinitratiruptor microaerophilus. Taxonomy (NCBI): domain Bacteria; kingdom Bacillati; phylum Bacillota; class Clostridia; order Eubacteriales; family Symbiobacteriaceae; genus Caldinitratiruptor; species Caldinitratiruptor microaerophilus. The sequence goes on from NZ_AP025628.1 coordinate 3,081,127, forward strand.
TCAACCTGTAGATATATTCCTTGCCGGACTCTACACTTGTGTCGTTCCAGGCTGTCTCAGAAGCTAGAAGTTCAGTCAACAACTTGAAAGATATATCCGCCACAGCGCATGAGGCGGGGCGCTCGGGGCATGTCGCCCGGGTGATCGCGACCCGCGCGGGCATCTGCCAACCGGGCTCACATTCGCCGGCTGGTGTGCAAGGTCCGTAGTCCCAGGTAAGCCGGACGGTCTGCTGTTCAGTAAGCGTGGCCTGCAGATCCCAAATTCCAGGCATGGGTGCAGGCTCTCCAGGTGGCACTAACGGCGGGGGACTGTACCGGCGGCTGGCGTTCGATGTGGTCGAGGCTGGACTGGGAGTTGCATCACTGGTTGCAGGTGGTGGCGAAGGGGTGCTTTCGGAACTAGAGGGACCCCCGTCAGGCGCCGTGGACTTGGTATTCGGCTGCGACGGTGACAACAAGCCCGCACCGACTGCCACACCAGCAGCGAAGCTGCCCACCAGCATGGCTCCGATGATCATGGCCCTCTTGAGCGACTGGCCCACAGGGTTCGCCTCCCCGTCGCATCTGATCAGTCTCTATCGACGCTCGATGAGGGGTGAGATGTTCCAACCGAGGGGGAGGAGGTCTGTCGTGCTCATACCGCTTCTGCAGCGCGCCCGGGCGTCCATCACCGAGCTGACGGAGTGGGCTTGGCGCCTGGACTGGCATGTGTCCCGCGGCTCCCAGGCCAGCTTGCAGTCCGGCCGGTACCCGACCGTCACGTACCCTCGCCAGCGGCCGTCTGGGAGCTTGTAAACACTGCCTTCGCCTTTGGAGCGGGCCATCATCATGCCTCCAGTGCATGCTGGGTTGTCAGCATGTACAACTGGTTGGATCTGACCGGGTAATGGTGGCGTGTTGGGAGATGCTAGAAGCAGCTCTTATTGACTGGTCATTGCGCGGTCTCTACACTGAAACCAGAGGTGATGGGCCATGGCGGACAGGTACGATACCGAGTCTGCCATGTACCCCGTCCTATTCGAGTACCTGCGAGACCAGGGCCGGTTCGTCTGTATGCAGGTGCCGGTCCGGTCATACCGGGCAGACTTCGTATCGTTCCAGGTAAACTGGGATGCAGCTAGGCTGCGACTCCAGTATGGCCTCCTGGAGCCAATACACCGAGCGCCTGTGTGGAGACTTCTGCTCACGCTCCGACAGTATCCCGGAGCCGGCCTCGCGGATTTGCCAGGGCTCCTACGTCTTACTCCCGGATATGTCCGCTCGCTGCTGAATGAATTGGAGCGGTTGGAGGTATTGAGCGTAAACAGGTCCCGGGTTGACCTTCTGTACTGGCCGGATCTCCTGTTCCGAGATGCGCAGGTGGTGGAAGCCAAACTTTCGGATTGGAAGCGAGCTGTAAGGCAAGCCATGCGTTACGCATGCAGCGCTTCGCAACTATACATCGCTTTGCCACAACGGCTGGCGGACCAACTGGCAAACGATCCGCCACCTGGCCTCGCTCGATCCGGTGTAGGCATCCTGGCGGTCAATTCCGGCGTCCGAATTGCCTTGCCCTCTAGGGAATTTGGGTCCGGGAGGTACACCATCGAGCTTCACCAACTTAGCGAGTACCTGTGGTCCGAGATCCTTCATGCCCTCCGGAGGCTGAATCGGGAGGCCAAGCGCAATTCGTGGCTCCCCGTTAAGCCAGAAGACGTGCCCAGCGATCTACCGGCGGATGTCCGATGATGTCGATGTTGAGTGCGTTGGCTTGCATAAGAAGATCGCCCGTGTCTTTCACCCACTCCCTGAGCAGTAACCTGGGGTTACTGCTTCCAGCAACTTCGGTTGCCTCTCGGCCACGTGCAAAGAGGTAGTGCCGTCGGATTCCGTTAACGTCGAATGGGACTCCATGCGCGCAGACAGGACAATCGCATGGCCCCATGAGTTCTTCCGCATAGATTTGCTCAACCATTCGCGGCTCGGCTCGTACAAACCGCCGGGGCAGGTAATAGTTGTGCTGGATGCCCGAGATTTCCTCATCCCGGGTGAAGTATTCACGCCGGAGACTGGCCATATAGTTGATGCCCGATACGTAGCCAGACAGACCGAACGGGAATAGCAGGGTCGCCCAAGCAGGCCCTCGACCGAATAAGATCTCCCTAATTCCGATTTCCTGTAGCGACCGGAAGAAATTTACGACCGTCTCGTCGAGAGTGAGGTCCTGCCCCAGCTCGAAATCGGCTAGAAGCAGGTAGACGCGTTCTGGGTGATGGGGTTGCAGCAATTCCAGGGCGCCATGGAAGCCCTCGGGAGTTGCGATGGCTTGTGCCGTGATGCATAGGCTTGCATAGACCGGAGTTGTTTTCGTAATCCGGAAGAAATGAGCATACCAAGCTCGCTGAACATCAAGCTGTGCGGATGACGGGAAGTGACTCTCCTCGAGGAGGAAATAGGGAGACAGCAGCACAGAAGCGCCAAGGTTTATCTGAAGGTCTGTAAACACCTGGACTATATCCTCTGCGTTATGTATCAGGTCCAGCAAAGCCGGGATGTTACCACTGAAGTACGGCAACCGCTTATAGGTCGGTTTGTTGCGGAAGTACGGAGTACGGATCTTTGCCGTATTGGGATCAATGGCTAACTCCAATCGCTCGGTTATGCTCTGGATTCGCTTGAGAACGTTTGGATAAGCTGCGGCGATATTGGCGTCCAACATGACGCCATGGGGTCGAAAGCCTTCTGTCATGGCATCTTCTAAGAGGCCTGCGTCTGGATTATAGGGACGAACCCAAAACTGCATACAATTCGCCTCCTAAAAGATCACCTGTTAATATCGTGATTATACACTCGACCCAACCTGATAGTGCTAGCCACACTTCTCCATACGGCGCCCAACGCCGCCAGCACCATCACCGCCACCACGGCAGCACACCCGGGGCGGGCCGCCTCCGACCTTGCTGCAGCCGCGGCAGTGGTCCGTGCGGACGGCTCCCCCGCGGTCCGACTCGGCTGCCGCACCGGGATAGGCAACTCCCTGCCACTCGTGAAGCATCAGCCATTCAGGGCGGCGCAGAAAGGATCGTTAGTGCCAGCCTTGAGTTTTCCGATTGTGAGCGGCCCAGCGATGCCATCCTTCTTAAGTTCGTTTGCTTCCTGAAAAGCGATCACTGCTCGCTCGGTCTTTGGTCCGAAAACACCGTCCGGTGATCCTGGATCAAAACCATGGCTCAATAGGCACATCTGCAGGGCGATCACATCGAATCCTTCGTTCCCGCGTCGGAAAATCCGCCGACCCGCTGCGCTCTGAGCCGAAGAGGAAATCTGCTGCGACGGTGACTGGCCTCCGGGGCAGAAAGTGAAGTATCCCAGGTCGCCGCATATGTATGACCCGGTATCCGATGGGCAGCTGTGCCATCGATGGCAGCCGCTCCTGTGGGCTTCGGCGGTTCGTGGAGCGAGTACAAGGAGCAAGGTGGTGAAGATCGAGAAAGCGGTCAGAAGGACAGAACCGACCACGGCCTTTCTACTCACCATGCAAACTCTCCCCCTATCTTTCGCACCCGACTCCATCATGATCACCGTCAAACCGATGCGGATCAGCTCCCACCACGCTAAACCGCCGATAGGGCACATCCTTGCAGTCCAGGTCGGGCGGCGGAGGCGGGATGCATACCGTGGGGTAGGACGGGTCGCAGTTTCCCCGTGGCGGCGCGGTCGCCTGCGGCCTTGCGGGAGCAGGTTCCGGAGGTGCTGGTTTTGGCGGCGGAGCCCATAGCCCGATTCCGGCCTGTCGGGCCTCAGCTGCGAACTCGCGGAATAGGTCGGCATACTTCACGTCCGGCGGGTAGGTGGCCTGCTGGGCAAACCCACGGACGAGCAGGATGGCGTTGAACATACCGCTCCGGAGATCCTGCGGTGTCGGCTCGGCCGGAGGCTCTCGCAGCCACACGTACCGCAGGGCCCGGCCGTACTTGTCGGTCTCGGAGACATCTTTCTCCAGCCAGACCGTCTTGCTCTCGAGCTCGCGTTTCGTGAAGGCAGCCGCCTCCTTGCCATAGGGCTCCACCTGGGTTGTGCTCTCCGGCGTATCCACGCCGATGAGGCGGACGCGGGTGGAGGGCAGTTTGGGTCCCGAGACGTGCTCGACCTCGATGGTGTCGCCGTCGATCGCGCGGACGACCTTGGCCTGCGTATGCGATACCGCGGGCTCATGCTCAGCTGGCTCTACCTGTGATTGGACCTGTGAGGCGTCATGAGTGGGAGGGCTGGACTCCTGCGTGACGGGAGGGGTCGGTGGTAGTTGAGTCGCGCTAGGCTTGTCCACGGACGTCTCGGCCTGCACTTGCGACTGTGTTGGAACGCCAGTTACTGACGGCCCGGGGGAAAGCGAAGGCCCCAGGAAGAACATCAGGACGGAACCCGCGAGGACCCACGCCGCCTTCTTGCGGTCCGCGATCAGGTCTGGCACCTCACCTTTCACAAGGCCGACAAGACCGACGATGAATCCGATGATGCCCAGCAACGCCAGGCAGATGCCGATCGCTGGCCACAACGATCCGTCGATGAGCGCACCGCCGGCAGACAGGACTACGACGGACCCGACGAGAAAACGCGCTGCGCCCTTTCGGTCGGCGAGAAGCCCCTTGATGCCACCTACGGCCAAGCCGACCAAGCCTGTGAGGGCTCCGATCAGCCCCAGGAGAACCAAGGCTGCACCCAGCGTACCCACGTGACGTCTCCCCCCGCTCCGTTGCTCCGGCCCTGACGAGGATCAGGTCGGATCCAAGCCAAGACGTTCCGCGGCATCAGGGAACGTCGGGTCGTAGGCATAAAGCTTCTCCCAGGTTCGTCGGGCTTTCTCTTGCTCGCCGGCCTGTTCGTAACTGCGGGCCAGAACGTGATGCACGACAGCCAGTTCCTGGTCGAGCCTGAGCTTCCGGCCGATAGCTGCCCGGCAGACCTCAATAGCGGCTGTGGGGCGGTCCAGTTTCAGCAGGGCCTCCGCCCGGACGGCGGCCACGACGGGCTCGGCTGGTAGGTCGGCCAGGAGGGTCAGGGCCCACTCCGCATCGCCAGCCTCCACCGCAGCCGTTGCCGCGTGGAGGCGATCCTGTGCTCCCAAGACGCCACCCCGCTCGGCGTACGCTTTGTAGGCCGCCGCCGCGTCCGTCCAGTTCTGGAGACGGACCTCGCACCTGGCCAAGCCGAGTCGAATCTCGGGGGCGTCGATTCCAAGTTCGAGAACCTTCCCGAGATGCTGCTTGCATGCCTCCCACTTTCCAAGGCTCCAGGCCCCACGGGCGGCATGGTAAGCGGCGTAGGCCAAGCGGCCGGGACGGCGCCACACCACCATGGTGATCGCGAGCAGGACGACCCCGACAGTTGTGCCTACGGGAGGGGACCAAACGGCGATGAGGCCGATGAAGAACGCCCAGGATAGCCAGCGCCATCTGGCCAGGAGTGCGGGCATGGGAACGAAGTGGTCTTGGACCTGTGGCCGCTGACTCGGGGCGTTAGCCGGCGCCTTGGTGGGTGTCGCCCCGGTTCTGTGGCTCTTTACTGGTCGCCACCATCGGGTCGTTTGGGACCAGTACAGGCCGGTTCCGGGGATGCCAACGGACTTGGTAATTCCCCGGGTGCTGACACCAAGCCGGAAGCCCTTCACACCACCGGAGATGCCGATGGAACGCTTCCCCAGGTTCAGCCGTACACCTTTCCCGAGGCTAAGACTCTTCCGAAATCGAAAGCCCATGACGGTCCGCTCCCATTAGTACTCAGGTGAATCTTCCGGTACTACGGTCTTGGCAAATCGTGGATACGCGGTTCCCTCGCTCCATATGGGTACGAGGTCGTCACCCCGATACCCTGGCGAAGAAAACTGGCCGATAACCTCGGTAGATCATCGCCAGGCTCGCCCATTACCATATCCCTTGCTGCTGGCCGCACGGCAGGCCTGCCTCAACACAGTTAAACCGACCGCTTTAGAACGGTGAATCCGGGGGCAACGCGAGTCCCCCTCTGATTGTACCTGACTGTTGACTCCACACGGAATACTCGCTGAGGTGAGACAGGTAGAGGACGGTGGTATCTCTCGACCGACAGCTTATCCGCGTCCTTGCCGAGCTGTGTCGCGGCTTCCCCCCCGGGAGATACCCTGAGGGTAGCGCTTTTCATCTGCCTCGAGTTGGATTCGGTGGGAACCCACCAGCGCGGTATCGAATATCCGGGCAGGTGCACGCAAACCGCGCCTGCCACATGGCGAGCGTACAGTGACGACGTACCCTTCGCCGTCGTACCGCCCTTGGTATCCGCCACATCCGCGCCGCTAGACCCCACCCGGGGCGAAGTGCCATTGCAGCCACCTCCTACCTGGGAATACGTGGGGGCCGAGCCGGGGTTCGCGGCGCGCGGTTTCAAGCCCGGTTTCAGGCGGCGACCCTCGCGGCGTCTTGACAATAGTCAAGTCCGAATGTGGCACCCCGTCGGACCGGCGGTCCCTCGCCAACACGATTGCGGACATGTGGCGGTACGGCTTTCAGTGGCCGCCAAGGAGGTAGCGGTATGTACCACACCATCTCCCTGACCGCAAAAGTCGGTTCTCTCGCGGCCGACCCGGACCTGGGGGTGCGTTTACTTGAGGAGCTAGAGCGGCTCGAGGCAGCAGGAGTGATCGCTGCGCCGGTGACGGCTCAGGGGATGCGGGACGGAACAGTGAGCGCCACGGTGTGCGTGGACGGGGCCGCGTCCGCGATGGATGCGTTGAGACAGGCGCAGGACGCATTTGCATCGGCTCTTCTGGCCGCCACAGGAGGCACGGTGAGACAGCCGGTGTATTCGGAGATCCGGGTTGTGGAAGAGCGGGAGGAGGCGGCGACAATCGCATGACCGAGGAGATCGTGTCGGGTGCGGAGATCGCGCGCCGGCTCGGGGTCTCCCGGGAGCGAGTGCGTCAGTGGGCATCGGAACCGAGGTATCACTTCCCGGCCGCCCGTGGCCGGATCGGGCCGGCGAAGACGTGGGTATGGGACGAGGTGCGCCGGTGGGCAACCGAACACGGGTACCTGAAACCGAGAGAGCTGGCTGAAGCGTAACGATCCACCGGGGTGACGCCCCGGGGTTCGCCCTTTCACTCCGGCCGCTCGTAATGCTTGCCCCTAGGATTGGGCCGCCACGTCGAGTCGGCGGGAATCCACCAGCGCGGTTTCGGGTATCCGGGCAGGTGCACACGGACCGCGCCTGGCACATTACCGGCTGCGGCAGCCTGGGTCCCTGACTTGAGACTGATGCCGTGCGCCCGGCAGTACTCGCTCAACGGAATGTAGCCCTCGGGAATTCGGTGCAGTACCGGCTGGTCAGTCACGTGCATCGTCCTCCAGACCGATTATAGCGGATAACGGCGATGACCGGGGCACGATGCCCTCCGGGATTCTTGAGGCCCCCTATTGACATCATAGCGGATAACGGCTATCATGCGCTCAGAACGAAGCCGGACCATGACAACCGAATAGCGAGGGCCCCGAGTACCCAGGGCTGGGTCGAGCGACGATCCCAGACGAGGCCCGGAGCGGCCCGAGTAACACCCGGCGGTGGCCGGGAACAGGCGGGCTAAAGAGCGATGGAGCCAGCGGGGGAGCCGGCGGAGCGGCAGGAAAAAGGGGCCGAACGAAGCACGCAGGCGTGCCAACAGAACGGCGGATCACGAGGATGAATAACGGGAGGAACGTCGACGCGAAGGAGGAGATCCTGATGGCGCATGAGGTTGAGACCATGTTCTACGTGCGTGAGGTGCCCTGGCACGGGCTGGGCACCCGGGTGGAGGAGGCGCCGGACAGCGAACAGGCTCTCGTCCTGGCGGGTCTCGCCTGGGCGGTGGAGCAGCGCCCCGTGTTCGTGGACGGCAACGAGGTGGAGGAGTACGTGGCGAACGTCCGCAGCACGGATGGCCGGGTGCTCGGGATCGTCGGTCGGCGCTACCGCGTTCTGCAGAACCGCGAGGCCTTCGCTTTTACGGACGCCCTGCTGGGTGAGGGGGTCCGGTACGAGACGGCAGGCGCTCTGAACGGCGGCCGGCGGGTATGGCTGCTGGCCCGCCTCGATCCGACCCAGATCCTCGGAGACGAGGTGGTTCCCTACCTGGTGTTCACCAACAACCACGACGGAACGGCCGCCGTGAAGGCAGCCCTTACTCCGGTCAGGGTGGTCTGCCAGAACACGCTGAATCTGGCACTTCAGGGTGCCAACCGGATCTGGTCCGTGCGTCATACCCTCTCGATCCATGACCGTCTCGACGAGGCCGCCCGCACGCTCGGCCTCGCCCGGCGGTACATGGAGCGGCTGGACGAATTCGCGCGGCACATGGTGGCCCAGCCATTCGAGGACTCCGACTGGCAGGGGCTTGTCGAGAAGCTAATCCCGATGCCCGAAAACCCGAAGAAGCCGGACGGCGTCGCTGTCGAGCACGTCTTCCAGCGCCGGCAGGCGCTGCATGAGGCGCTCCAGGCGGTGGACCTGGAGCCGTTCCGCAAGACGAAGTGGGGCGCCCTCCAGGCGGTGGTGGACTTCGCCCAGCACTTCCCTCCGATCCGCAAGACCGAGACATGGCGGGAGCGCCGTTTCGAACGCACCATCGACGGTGATCCTCTGATCGACAAGGCGCTAGCCCTGCTTACCTGATTACTACTATGGTGACAGGAGCCCACGGCACAGAAAGAGATAGCCCCGCCCTCTGATTGGGCGGGGCTTCTTCGTTTCGTATATCTTACTTGCCGCGGTTCACCCAGAACCTGAATCCCGCGGCCGTTTTGGTATATGACCAGACCGTTGGGATATCCTCACTAGAGCTGGTACCATTGTTCTCCTGGCCCGTTTATGGCGTGGAAACGATAGCGATATCGGCCAGCGACGGTCGCGAACGCACATGAACAAAGGATGAGATGTCTAATTAAATATCATAGTCCTCATAGTCATTGTGCATGTCCAGCTCCAGCTCCCACTTTATGTTGAGGTACTCCGATAGGTAATCGTTGAGCGCATCTAGAAAGTTCGAAACGCGGCCCATGACATCTGTAAAGTTACGGATGTCCACATACACTCCTGTATTGGGTTTGCTCGGCTCTCCTCTCCTGTCAAATGGATAACGAAAAGCAAAGGAAGACGGGTCTGCAGAATCCAACTCATAGATGACAGATTCTACTGCGTCTAGATCACTTTTGTCAATCGATGGAAAGCGCGGTTGCTCAATTAGCAAACGCAGTTTGTACCAATAGTCCTTTAGTCCATGCGTTAGATGCATCTCGGACTCATCGTCAGAAAGTTGCTTTGCCGTCCGGAGGAGACCCTTTAAGCGAAGTTCAACATAGTGGCGCCAGAGAAACACGATGGGGTAAACTAGAAGATCATGATCACCGCGAGTCTGCAATACGTGACTGGACAAAAGTTCGGCAGCCTCTCGATAGCCTGTCGCGTATACTTCCAGAGCCTGCCATCCTTGAACCCAGTGCAGTGTGGCCTTCTCCCACCAGTTACCTTCGGATATAAATAACCTATCACCTTGTCTTGGCCAACGGTCCTCTGAACTCATTCGGACACACCTCCCGCTCGTGTTTCATGGTGGGGCATTGCGCTAGCATCAGTGCACCGCGGCCCGCCGCGGCGACCGTGAATCTGGTAATGCCCCAGCGGGGCTCCTGATACTTGGGCATGTTACGTGGCGAGTTGGATGCATCTCGCTTGAAACAGGATGCTTGCGCTGGTGACCTATCTTCCTTCCGCGCTGGCGTATTTACATCAGTCATCTATCCTACCTGATCCCACTTCCTGGCGCCGGTGTTACCGGCTTGAAACGGAAGAAGAGGTTGGCGAGAGCGGTGAACTAGAGACGTGACTTGAGGTGAGGGGACTACTGGGCTGTGTGCCGGCAGTACACAGTGGCCCTCGGCCCATAACCGACCTGCCCAGTTGACTGGAAGTGATGCGCTGGTGTCAAGGAGCGGTTTGGGCAGGAACCGATCTACATCGAGATGGCCGGGCTTCCGGAAACCCTGGAATGAGAGGCGGCGGCACCGCTCTTAAAATCCCAAAGCGGCAAGTATATCATAAGGCAGCAAGAGGGGGTGAGTCGCGTGCTGACGTACAGGACCTGCGACGGCCGTGTGCTCGACCTCAGCTGCCTCACAGAGGAAGAGCGGCAGCACTTTGAGCGGGCTTACCAGGCCTATCGTAATGGCATGGCCGCTCCCAGTTTCAGCAACGAAATGGTCCACGGAATGGCGAACCCGCTCGTTGGCCGAGCTGGCGGCTGGGTGACGCGGGAGGTCTATCGGCACCCCCTGTTCCAGGCTCTGCGCGACCTTGAGGACAGGCTCGGACTCGCCCAGGGTTACCTCGAGCCTGCCGGCGAGGATCTGAGCGACCCTCTGGAGGACGAGTGGATTCCGGCGCCTGAGGCCGCGCGCCGGAAGGGCGTGACCCTCATGGGCCTGCACAACGCCATCCGGCGTGGGGACGTGATCGCCCGCCCTGCCAAGCCGGGTGGGCGGCGCCTGCTCGTGAGCTGTAACAGCCTGGGCGCCTGGAAGATCGATGAGGTGCGCCAGGCAAACGCGAAGGCGAGGGCCCCGACATAACGGCCACGGGAGTAGCACCGAATGCGGGAGTTCTCGGTGACCCCCCCCGGGGAGACGGCCAAGGCCTGGTGAGGTATGCTACATGCATGAGCAGGTTTAGGCATCCTGTTTTGCGCCTGCAGAGGGCCTTACGTTTCACTCGCCACGCGAAAAGCGGAGCCGACTGAGCTTGCCCAGGGTTACGGTCCGAGCTGGTTCCACTACTGTTCCCAGAACTCAAGTCAATGCTTTTGCGATGTACCGGTCATTCGCCTCATGGATTCCATGCCGAGTACCAGCATTACGATACCCAGAAACACTAGTGTTGCAGCTACACCATAATAGTACGCTCCCGCCTCGTGCACAAAGCCAGATTGCACAGGTAGGCGTGCCATTTTCTGTTGTGCGAACAGGCCTCGCAAACTCACCAGAGTCCCGGAAAGGCTCAAGCCAAAGAAAAGACCAAACCACCGAAAGATCTCATGTTTCTTCCAAAGGCGGATAGCCATCACGAATCCAGTTGTAAGCAGAACTGCACCCAAGGTGTGAATTACTAAGAAGCCTGGTGGCTCCAAGTACATCTGTCCCACTTATAGGTCACCTCGTTCGTCCTCTGTCCCTCGATACATGTTCCTGTGAAATCGCTGCGGGCCCTATGGTAACCTCCTTGGGTACCGGAGGCAATCCTTGCGCCAGCCGACGCAGGGCCTCGACGGGTACGAGATAGCGGCGCCCTGCCCGGATCACGGGCGCCGGGAACCGACCTCGGCGAGCGAGGTCGTAAGCCATCGTCCGACCGATGCCAAGATACCTGGCAGCTGTTTCGACGGTTACGAACGCCCGATCTGTCGGCAAGTCCATGGAACCCCACCCCGATGACGGTTGTCGGTACGGAGTTACGGCTGGTATCATTCTATGCAGAAGCCAACGGTACGTTCCCAACATGCGCATCCGAACAGGAGGGCCGGATCGTGCGGGGGCACATCCGACCCCGGGGCAAGGACACCTGGGTCATCGTGGTCGACGTAGGCAAGGACCCCGCGACGGGGAAGCGGAAGCAGAAGTGGGTTACCGTCAAGGGCACGAAGCGCGACGCCGACCGTAAGCTCGCTGAGCTTCTGAACGATTTGAACAAAGGTAGCTACGTTGAACCACCGAAGATAACCGTTGGAGAGTACCTGGACCGCTGGCTGGAGGATTACGCCCGTGCGAACACGAGCCAGAGAACGTTCGAGCGTTATGCGGAGATCGTGCGCCTGCACCTCAAGCCGGCCCTTGGGGGGCTCCAGCTATCGCAGCTCAGGCCGCTGCACTTGCAGCAGTACTACACGACGGCCCTGCGTGAAGGGCGTAAGGACGGCAAGCCCGGGGGCCTGAGCCCCCGGACCGTGCTCCACCATCACCGGGTGCTGCACGAGGCCTTGGATCAGGCGGTGCGGTGGCAGCTCCTGGCGCGGAACCCGGCGGATGCGGTGGAGCCCCCGCGTCCAGAACGGCACGAGATGCAGGTCCTCACGGCAGAGCAGGTCCGGCTTCTCCTGGAAGCAGCACAGGATACCCCCTGGTACGTCCCGGTCCTCCTCGCAGTCACGACCGGGATGCGACGGGGAGAGATTCTCGGGCTGCGTTGGTCCGACGTAGACCTCGAGACGGGTATCCTGTCCGTACGCCAGACCATCCAGACCAGCCGCGAGCTAGGGTTGGTGTTCAAGGAGCCCAAGACGGACAAGAGCCGGCGGTCTCTTCCTGTGCCGGCCTATGTGGTGGAGGTCCTACGGGAGCACAGGAAGCGCCAGGCGGAGGTGCGGCTGGCAGCGGGACCCCGGTACCAGGACCACGGGCTCGTAGTGAGCGCGCCCGACGGCACGCCCATTCACCCCGACTCGTTTTCAAAGGCGTTTGCCCGGATCGCCCGGAAGGCGGGCGTTCCGGCCACCCGGCTCCACGACAGCCGTCATACCCATGCGAGTCTGCTTCTGGCTCAGGGGGTACACCCGAAGATCGTGTCGGAACGACTCGGGCATTCCGGGGTCGGGATCACGCTCGATACGTACTCGCATCTTCTCCCCGGGCTGCAGGAGGAGGCGGTTCGGCGCCTTGGGGACACACTGTTTGGCGAACGGCAGACCGTCGGCCGGCAGCGAAAGGGAGGGCGGTAGAGCGGCGGCTGGTTGCAAACGGATTTGCAAACGCACGGTGTGATATGGTATCATCCTGACCCGAACCGCGTGACACGAACGAAGTCTGAGATCCCGGATCGGAGGCCGGACGCGCGGACCTGGCCGGAGGAAACGGCATATGCCGGAGCGAATTCCTAAACCGCGGGTCGGCGGTTCGAGTCCGTCCGGGCGCACCAGCAGCCGGAAGGGGGCGGGACCCATCCCGCCCCTTGATTGACTCGGGGAGCAGACTCTCGGAGGCCGCGTGCGTGGACGAGCACGAGCGGTTCATGGCGGAGGCCCTGAAGGAGGCCCGGGTAGCGGCCCGCCTGGGTGAGGTGCCGGTCGGCGCGGTGGTCGTCCGGGACGGGGAGATCGTGGCCCGGGCGCACAACCTGCGTGAGACGCGGAACGACGCCACCGCCCACGCGGAGATCCTGGCCATCCGGCAGGCGGGGGAGCGCCTCGGCTCGTGGCGCCTCGTGGGCTGCACGCTGTACGTGACCGTGGAGCCGTGTCCCATGTGCGCCGGGGCGCTCGTGCAGGCGAGGGTCGACCACCTCGTCTACGGCGCGTCCGACCCGAAGGCGTGGGCCGACCGCAACCTCCTGGAGATCGTGCAGAACCCGGGGCTCAACCACCGGCTCCGGGTGACCGGCGGGGTGCTGGCGGAGGAAGCGGCTGCCATCATGCGGTCATTCTTCCGCAGCCGCCGCAGTTGTCGCGAACCGGCCGATCCCTTATAATAGCGCACGCACGGAGAGGTGCCGGAGTGGTTGAACGGGGCGGTCTCGAAAACCGTTGTGGGCCCTTGGTCCACCGTGGGTTCGAATCCCACCCTCTCCGCCACTGTCCTTCTTGGGGTTTGGCCGTGCTAGACGGGGAGGTAGCGGTGCCCTGCACCCGCAATCCGCTACAGCGGGGTTGAATCCCTGCCCGCGGGTGCGTCCTGTGGGGTCCGGCTGGCGAAAGCGGCGAGGAAGGCTGGGTCCTGCGCGGCGGGGGCCCGTGAACCCGGACAGGCCCGGAAGGGAGCATCCGTAAGCGGAATCCCCCGTGCGCCGCAGGGTGGCCTGGCCCGAGCTGGCTACGGCAGTATCGCCCGGAGGGCGCATTCAACGGCAGGTGCACGGCCACTGAGTTTCATGGGCGGCGGCTCCAGGCGGGGCCGCCGCCCAGGCCTCTATGCGACCCGGGTTCCCTCACGCCCCCGGCGGAGGAAAGCCGGGGGGCGGGGAGAATCGCTCATTGACGGCGCACCGGTCGCGCGAGAGGGGGGCGCACGGTGGCAGGACTGGCGCTCTACCGGCAGTGGCGGCCCCAGTCCTTTCGGGACGTGGTGGGGCAGGAGCACGTCACCCGCGTGCTCCGGAACGCCCTGGTGGCCGGCCGCTTCTCCCACGCCTACCTCTTCTCCGGCCCCCGGGGTACCGGCAAGACGTCGGTGGCCCGGATCCTGGCCAAGGCCATCAATTGCCAGGCCCCCGAGGACGGGGAGCCCTGCAACCGCTGCCCGGCATGCGAGCGGGTGACGGGCGGCCGGTCGATGGACGTGATCGAGATCGACGCGGCGTCGAACCGGGGCATCGACGAGATCCGGGACTTGCGGGAGAAGGTCCGCTACGCCCCCGGCGACCTGCGGTACAAGGTCTACATCATCGACGAGGTCCACATGCTCACGGAGCCGGCCTTCAACGCGCTCCTGAAGACCCTCGAGGAGCCGCCGGCCCACGTCGTCTTCGTCCTGGCCACGACGGAGGCGCACAAGGTCCCTGTGACCATCCGCTCCCGCTGCCAGCGCCACGAGTTTCACCGCCTGACAGTTTCTCAGATCACGGAGCGACTAAGGCGGGTGTGCGAGGACGGCGGCTTCCGGGTCGAGGACGCGGCGCTGCGGGTCCTCGCCCGGCAGGCGGAGGGTGGCATGCGCGACGCCCTCAGCCTCCTCGACCAGCTGGTCACCTACGCGGGCGAGGGCGGCACGGTCACCCTCGACGACGCGCTCACCGTCCTCGGCGCGGCGCCGCTGGAGAGCTTCCTCCGCATCGACGACGCGGTGCTGGCCCATGACCCCGGCGCCGCCCTGGCGGTCCTGGACGAGCTGGTCCGCCAGGGCAAGGACCTCCGCCAGCTGGCCCAGGACTACCTGGGCCACCTCCGGGACCTGCTGCTGACCGGCGTGGACGACGGGGCGGCTCTGGTCGACCTGCCCGAGGGTGCCCGGGAAGCGGTGAGGGACAGGGCCGCCCGGTTCGGCCGGGAAGACCTCCTGGCCGCGATCCGCCTCATGGCCCGGACGGAGAGCGAGCTGCGACACACCGCACACCCGCGCCTGCTTCTCGAGGTCGCCCTCGTCCGGCTCTGCTCGCGCCTCTTTCCCGCCGAGGCCGAGGAGGGGCGGGCCCGGGCCGCCGCGGCCGCCGGCGAGTCCCGGTCCGGAGCGCCGCGGTCGGGGTCCGCCCGTGACCCGGGGACCGCGGCCGCCCTAGCGGGCGGGCTGGGCCCGGAGGCCGGGCCGGCCCCGGCTGCCGGGGCCCATCCGGGCGGGCCACCGTCGGGCGCCGCCGCCCCGGATACGGGCAGCACGGCGAACCCCTGGGCGGGTCCCGGCAGCGGTGCGGCCCACCGGGCCGCGGGCGGCGAGACCCCGCTCCTGGACCGCGTCCGCCAGGCGTGGCCGGAGGTGATCGCCCTCTTCGCCTCCGCGCCGCGGAGCCGGCCGTACCAGCCCTTCGTGGAGCAGGCCGTGCCGCACCGGATCGAGGGCCAGACGCTCGTGCTGGCCTTCCCGTCCACCCCGGAGGGCCGGACGGCTCGCGACATGCTGGAGAAGAAGGCGAAGTGGGTGGAGGAGGCGGTGAAGCGCCAGGGCCTCCCTCCGCTGCGGGTGGCCACGACCCTCATGAGCGGCGCACCGCCGGCTGGGGAGGACGGGGCGGGCGACCGGCCGGATCCGGTCGAACTCCTGCGCCGGCGCCTCGGACCGGACGTACCGGTAGACCTGAAGGAGGACTGATCGGCCGATGTTCCCGGGTGGCATGGGCAACATGATGAAGCAGATCCAGAAGATGCAGAAGCAGATCCTGGAGGCGCAGGAGCGGATCGCCGGCATGGAGGTCGAGGCGACGGCCGGCGGCGGCGTGGTGAAGGTGGTCGTGAGCGGCCGCAAGGAGCTGAAGTCGGTCACGCTGGCGCCCGAGGTCGTCGACCCGGACGACATCGAGACCCTGCAGGACCTCATCGTGGCCGCGGTCAACGAGGGGATGCACAAGGCGGAGGAAATGGCTGCCAGGGAGATGGAGAAGATCACCGGCGGCATGCCGCGCATCCCGGGGCTCTTCTAGGGCGGAGACAGGCGTGTTCTACCCGGAGGCCATGACCCGCCTGATCGAGGAGCTGGCCAGGCTCCCCGGCATCGGCCCCAAGAGCGCGCAGCGCCTCGCCTTCTTCCTCCTCGACTCCCCCGCCGAGCGGATCGACGCCCTGGTGGGGGCCCTGCGCGACGCGCGCGAGCGCATCCGCTACTGCTCGGTCTGCTGGAGCCTCACGGACACCGACCCGTGCCGGATCTGTCAGAACCCTGCCCGGGACCGGTCCACGCTATGCGTGGTGGAGCACCCGCGGGACGTCATCGCCATGGAGAGGACCCGGGAGTACCGGGGGCTGTACCACGTCCTGCACGGCGCCCTGGACCCGATGGAGGGGGTCGGGCCGGACGACATCCGCCTGAAGGAACTGGTCCGGCGGGTCGGGGGCGGCGACGTCCGCGAAGTGATCGTGTGCACGAACCCCACCACCGAGGGCGAGGCCACCGCGGTGTACATCGCGCGCGTCCTGCGCCCTTTCGGCGTCCGGGTGACGCGGATCGCCCGGGGGCTACCGGTGGGCGGGGACATCGAGTACGCCGACGAGGTCACCCTGGCCAAGGCGCTGGAGGGTCGCCGGGAGATGTGACTAGCGCGCCCCTTCACGGTCAATGTCTTGGAATGGGCGGGCACGTGCGAGGCGTCATCACACGCCCGCCGTCCACGTACTATGGCCGGTGACGGGGTGGTGGTCCATGCTCAGCCGGCAGCAGGGCCTCCGCAGGCGGCCGCTCCTGTCCGGCCCGTCCGGGGCGGGGCCGGACCCGGAGCTGGAGCAGCTCGTCCGCAAGGCGCTGGAAGAGTGGCAGGCCGCCCAGGCCCACTTCGACGCGGTGGCCGGAGCGAGCGACCCGGACCTGGTCGACCACGCGATCTACCACCTGGAGGCGGCCCGCCGCAAGTACATGTACCTCCTCAAGCAGGTGCAGAAGGCGCGGGGGCTGCCGGTGGTCTCGGGCATCCCCGCAGGGGCGCAGGGTCCCGACGTCATGGACCTCCCGGCGACACCGGAGGAGGGGGCCGGATGAGCGGCGAGTGGGCGCTGTGGCTCGTCGGGCTACTGCTGGCCTACCTGGCGCTCTCCGCCCTGGCGGAGCCGGCACGCTACCTCGTGCTCCTCGTCTGGCGGGGCGTGCTCGGCTACGTGGCGCTCACCGTGCTGAACCTCCTCGGCCCGGCCCTGGGCTTCCACCTCCCGCTCAACCCCGTGTCGGCCCTGGTGGCGGGGGTGCTGGGGGTGCCCGGGGTGGTCGCGCTGGCGATCATCGGGCGGCTGTACGCCGGGCTGGCGGTTTGACAGCCCCGTGGCGGAACCGGTACAATGTGCCGGGGTCTAGGGAGCGATCCCGTCCCTCCGGGGGGCGGGGTTTTGTTATGAGCGGCCGAGCCGCCCCTCTTCAGGAGGCAACGTCCGTGTCCGAGATGCGGCTGCGCTTCGCCCCGTCGCCCACGGGGCCCATCCACGTGGGCAACGCGCACACGATGCTCTTCAACTGGCTCATGGCCCGCAGTCAGGGGGCCACCTTCGTCCTGCGGTTCGAGGACACCGACCGGGAGCGGTCCCGGCCCGAGTGGGAAGAGGTCATCCTGAGCGAGATGAAGTGGCTCGGGCTGGACTGGGACGAGGGTCCGGACATCGGGGGGCCGTACGCGCCCTACCGGCAGATGGGGCGCCTGGACCTGTACCGCGAGTACTTCGAGCGCCTCAAGGCCGCCGGCGCCGTCTACCCCTGCTACTGCACGCCGGAGGAGCTCGCCGCGGAGCGGGCCGAGGCCGACCGCCGCAAGGTGCCCTACAAGTACAGCCGGCGGTGTCTCCGCCTCACCGACGAGGAGCGGCGCCGCCTCGAGGCCGAGGGCCGCCGGCCTGCCTGGCGCCTGAAGGTGCCGGACGGCGAGGTCGTCGCCTACGAGGACCTGATCCGTGGCCGCATCGAGTTCCCCACCGACTCGATCGGCGATCCGATCCTCGTGCGGTCGAGCGGCATCCCCGTGTACAACTTCACCGTGGTGGTGGACGACATCACCATGCGCATCACCGACGTGGTGCGCGGCGAGGGCCACATCTCGAACACCCCCGTTCAGGTCCTCATCTACCGTGCCCTGGGAGTGGAGCCGCCCCGTTTCGCCCACGTCTCCCACCTCCTCAACGCCGAGCGCGGGAAGATCTCCAAGCGCAAGGGCGAGATGTCGGTCACCGAGTTCCGGGAGCGCGGGATCCTCGCCCCGGCCCTCTTCAACTACCTGGCGCTCCTCGGCTGGACCCCGGAGGGCGAAGGCCGGGAGATCCTGAGCCGGGAGGAGATCATCCGGGAGTTCGACATCCGCAAGGTCAGCAAGGCCGCGGCCGTCTTCGACGAGACCAAGCTCGAGTGGATGAACGGCGTCTACATCCGCCGCATGAGCCCCGAGGAGCTGGCCGAGCACGCCCTGCCCTTCGTGACCGGTGCCGGCCTGGCGTCCGAGGAGGATCTGCGGCGGCGGTGGCCGTGGTTCGTCCACCTCATCTCGCAGCTGCAGGAGCGGATCAACACCCTGGCGGAGGTGCCCGGGTACGTCGACTTCTTCTTCCGGGACGAGATCGAGTACGACGACAAGGCGGTGCGCAAGTTCCTGAGCCCGCCTCCGGCCGACTTCTTCCGGCAGGTCGCCGGCGCCCTCGAGACCGTCGAGTGGACGGTCCCGGCGATCGAGGCCGCGGTGCGGGGGCTCCAGGCGGCATCGGGGCTGGAGGTGAAGGCCGCCCTCCAGCCGATCCGGGCGGCCGTCACCGGCCGCACCGTGAGCCCCCCTCTGTTCGATACGATCTACCTGCTCGGCAGGGAGAGGGCGCTCGCGCGCCTGCGGCGCTGGCTGGCGTAGACGGCCGCCGCCCGGCCCCCCGACCCGGGGTCCGGGCGGCGTGCGCATAGGGGGTACCCCGCGATGGAGCTCGTGCGGAACTACATCGGCGGACAGTGGGTTCCGGGCAGCGGCGGCGAGCTGGATCCCGACTACGACCCCGCCACGGGAGAGGTGATCGCGCAGGTCACCCGGTCGACCCCCGCCGACGCCCGGGCCGCCGCGCAGGCGGCTGCGGCCGCGTTCCCCGCCTGGCGCAAGGTGCCGGCGCCCCAGCGGGGCGAGATCCTGTACCGGGTGGGCGAGATCCTCCGCCAGCGCAAGGAGGAGCTGGCCCGCCTGCTGACCCGGGAGATGGGCAAGGTCCTGGTCGAGGCCCGGGGCGACGTGCAGGAGGCCATCGACATGGCCTACTACATGGCCGGCGAGGGGCGCCGGATGTTCGGCCACACGGTGCCCTCGGAGTTGCCGGACAAGTTCGCCATGTCGATCCGCGAGCCCGTGGGCGTGGTGGCGGCCATCACGCCGTGGAACTTTCCCATCGCGGTTCCGTCATGGAAGATCCTCCCGGCCCTCGTCTGCGGCAACACGGTGGTCTGGAAGCCGGCGCCCGAGACGCCGATGACCTCCGCCGCCTTCGTGCAGTGCTTCATCGACGCCGGGCTGCCCCCCGGCGTGCTGAACCTCGTCGTCGGCGGGGGGGCGGACGTGGGCGCCGCCCTGGTTGAGGACCCGGACGTGCGCCTCATCAGCTTCACGGGCAGCACGGCGACCGGCCGCAAGGTCGCCGAGGCGGCGGGCCGGCACCTGAAGCGGGTCACGCTCGAGCTGGGCGGCAAGAACGCCATCACGGTCCTGGCGGACGCCGACCTCGACCTGGCGGTGGAGGCGATCGTCTGGGCGGCCTTCGGCACCACGGGCCAGCGCTGCACCGCGGCCAGCCGCGTCATCGTCGAGGAGGCGATCTACGACGAGCTCGTCCGGCGCCTGGTGGAGCGCGTGAAGCGGTTGCGCCTCGGCCACGGCCTCGAGGAGGGGGTCGAGGTGGGGCCGCTGGTGGGCGCCGCGGCGGTCGAGAAGGTGCAGCGCTACGTGGAGATCGGCCGCCAGGAAGGCGCCGAGGTGATCGTCGGTGGCGAGCCCGTCAAGGAGGGCGACCTGGCCCGCGGGTTCTTCTACTCGCCCACGATCCTCGGCCGGGTGAGCCCGGAGATGGCCGTGGCGCAGGAAGAGATCTTCGGGCCCGTGCTGGCGCTCATCCCGGTGAAGGACCTGGACGAGGCCATCCGGGTGAACAACAGCTCCCGCTACGGCCTGTCCGCCTCGATCTTCACCCGGGACCTGAACAAGGCGTTCAAGGCCATGCGCGAGCTGGACACGGGCATCGTCTACGTCAACCACGGGACCACGGGCGCCGAGATCCAGCTGCCCTTCGGCGGCACGAAGGACACCGGCAACGGGCACCGCGAGGCCGGGCAGGCCGCCCTGGACGTGTTCTGCGAGTGGAAGTCGGTCTACGTGGACTACAGCGGGCGCCTGCAGCGCGCCCAGATCGACACGGAGGCGCTGGCGAAGGCCGGCCGGGGCTAGTCGGGCTCGGCCCCGTCGAGCGGGTACCCATCCGGCCGGCGCCGCGCCTCGGGGCGGTACCCGAGCGCCTGCGAGACGGCGAGGGCGGCCCGGCGCACCTTCTGGCCCATCTCGGCCAGGCTGGCGTCCCCGGTGCGGTAGGCTGGAGCGGAGATGCTGAGGGCGGCGATCACCCGCCCGGTGTGGTCGTACACGGGAGCCGCGGCGCAGCGGACGCCGGGCTCCCGTTCCTCGTTGTCGACGAAGTAGCCGAGCTTCCTGCCCTGCCGCAGGTCCTCCATCAGGGTCTTCAGGTTCGTGATGGTCTGGGGGGTGAACGCCGGCAGGCCGTGGCTCCGGATGATCCGCCGGATCTCCGAGTCGCCCAGGCCCGCCAGGAGCGCCTTGCCCACCCCCGTGCAGTGGACGGGGACGCGGGCACCGGTGTCCGCGAAGGTGCGGACCATGCGGGTCGACTCGACCTGGTCGACGTAGACGGCCTCCCCGCCGTCCAGCACGGCGAGGTTCACCGTCTCCCCCGACTCCTCCTGCAGGTGGCGCATGAACGGGCGCGCCACGTCGCGGAGGCGGGTCTGGCTCGTGAACGCGCTGCCGACCTCGAAGGCCCGGACGCCGATCCGGTAGCGGCCGGTCTCGGGGTCCTGGGCGACGTAGCCCCGGCTGGCGAGCGTGGCCAGCAGGCGGTGGGCCGTGCTGCGCGGCAGGCCGAGGCGGTCGGCGAGGTCGGCCAGCGGGACACTGGCCCGCGACTCGGCCAGGACCTCCAGGATGTCGAGGGCCCGGTGCAGGGCCCGGACCTGCTCGCCCCCGGCGGGGCCGGGGGTCGAGCGGGGCGCGCTGCGGCGTGCGGTGGTCACGGCACTCCCTCGCTTCGGAGCGGACGGACGGGCGCGGCGGGCGCGCGTCCGCCAGACGGAACGGCGGTTCGCATCGGGTGGAGGCAGCAAACCCAATTGCAGAGGACATTATACGACGATCGTTCTGCCATGCGGAATTCCTCACCGGATTTATTGCCCGCACGGCACGCGGGGCGCGATCATGGAGCCAAAATTCCGGCCGCTCTGACCCGTCCGCACCAGCACGACGTGCCTCGCAGGGCCACGAGCCAGGGAAGGAGGAGGAACCATGCCCCGCATGACCGCCATGGAGGCGGCCGTCCGCGTCCTTGAGGACGAGGGCGTGGAGTACGCCTTCGGCATCCCCGGAGCGAACATCCTGCCGCTTTACCAGGCGCTGTCCCGCTCGACCCGCATCCGCCACCTCACCATGCGCCACGAGGAAGGGGCCACCCACGCCGCCGACGGCTACGCGCGCGCCACCGGGAAGGTCGGGGTGGCCATCGGCACCTCGGGCCCTGCCGGGACGAACATGGTGACGGGGCTCTACACCGCCCAGGCCGACTCGATCCCCATCATCACGATCACCGGGCAGGTCCCCCGGGCGCAGCTGCACCGGGAAGCGTTCCAGGCAGTCAACATCACGGAGATCGTCAAGCCCGTCGTGAAGAAGAGCTACCTGGTGATGGAGCCGGCCCAGGTGCCATGGGTGTTCCGGGAAGCCTTCCGCATCGCCCGGGAGGGACGGCCCGGGCCCGTGCACATCGACCTGCCCCTCGACGTCCAGCGTGCCGAGATCCACTACGACCCCGACGTGGACGGGCCGCTGCCCGTGTTCCGGCCCGGCCCGAACCCCCGGGCGATCGAGAAGGCCGTCGACATGCTGCTGGCGGCCAGGCGGCCGCTCATCCTGGCCGGCGGCGGCGTGATCCTCGCCGGGGCGTCCGATCTCCTGCGCCAGTTCGCCGAGCACGTGCAGGTCCCGGTCGTGCCCACCCTCATGGGCTGGGGCAGCATCCCCGCCGACCACCCCCTCTACGTGGGGCTCGTCGGCATCCAGACCCAGACCCGGGCCGGCAACCAGGCGTTCCTCGAGTCCGACCTCGTGCTGGCGATCGGCGCCCGCTTCGCCGAGCGGCACACCGGCGACCTCTCGGTTTACACCCAGGGGCGGAAGTTCATCCACATCGACATCGAGCCGACCCAGATCGGGCGGGTCCTGGAGCCCGACCTCGGCATCGTGTCCGACGCCGACGAGGCGCTCCGGGCCCTCCTGGAGGCGGCGCGGGCCCGGACGGCCCCCCGGGAGCCGGGCGAGTGGGTGCGGCGTGTCCAGAGCCTGCGCCGCCGGCTGCGCCGGAAGATGGACTTCGACGACGTGCCCATCAAGCCGGCGCGGGTGTTCAAGGAGATCAACGAGTACTTCGGGCCCGAGACCGTCTTCGTCACGGCGATCGGCCTGTACCAGATCTGGTCCGGCCAGTTCCAGCAGGTGTACCGGCCGCGCCACTACCTCGTCTGCGGGCAGGCGGGCCCGCTGGGCTGGGAGGTGCCGGCGGCGATCGGCGCCAGGCTGGCGCGACCCGACCTGCCGGTCGTGGCCGTGGTCGGCGACTATTCCTTCCAGTTCCTGCTGGAGGAGATCGCCGTCGCCGTCCAGTATCAGGTTCCGTACGTGATCGTCATGCTGAACAACTCGTACCTGGGGCTCATCCGCCAGCCGTCGAAATACCAGTACGGGATGAACTTCGCCGTCGACCTGGCCTACGACGGCGGGCCCGGCATGGACCACGTGAAGGTCGTCGAGGGCATGGGCGCCCCCGGCCGGCGGGTGGTGCACCCGGGCGAGCTCCGGGACGCCCTGGCCTGGGCGGTGCGGGAGTCCGAGCGGCTCCGCCGGCCGGCCCTGGTCGAGGTCATGATCGAGCGGGAGGCCGACGCCGCCATGGGCCCGTCGCTCGACAAGATCCGGGAGTTCGAGCCCGTCGAGGACCTGCCCGAGGAGGAGGAGGTCACCGCACCGCAGCGGGAGCTCGAGCCGGTCGGCGACTGAACCGCCGTCCCGGCTGGCGGGCGGGGGTCGCCGCCCGGGCGGGGGCGACCCCCGGCGATCCGGGATCGACCATCGGTGGAGGTGGGGGCGATGCCGCGTCTTGCCGCGAACCTGACGATGCTGTTCACGGAAGTCCCGTTCCTGGAGCGGTTCGGCGCCGCCCGGGCCGCGGGGGTGCGGGCGGTCGAGTTCCTCTTCCCGTACGAGTACGAGCCGGACGTGGTGCGCCGGGAACTGGAGAAGAACGGCCTGGAGCTGGTCCTGTTCAACCTGCCCGCAGGCAACTGGGCCGCCGGGGACCGGGGCATCGCCGCCGACCCCCGCCGGGTGGACGAGTTCCGCGCCGGGGTTGAGAAGGCCGTCCGCTACGCCCGCGAGCTCGGCGCGCCGCGCCTCAACTGTCTGGCCGGCAAGCGGGCGCCCGGGGTGAGCGACGGAGAGCACTGGGAGACCTTGGTCCGCAACGTGCGTTACGCCGCTGACGCCCTGGGCAAGATCGGCGTGAAGCTGATGGTCGAGCCCATCAACACGTACGACATCCCGGACTTCTTCCTCTCGACCACCCGGGACGCGCTGCGCCTGCTGGAAGAGGTGGGGGCGCCCAACGTCTACATCCAGTACGACGTCTACCACATGCAGCGCATGGAGGGCGAGCTGACGGGGACGCTGCGCCGCCACCTGGACCGCATCGGTCACGTCCAGGTCGCCGACAACCCCGGCCGTCACCAGCCCGGCACCGGCGAGATCAACTACCGCTTCCTCCTCGCCGAGCTCGACCGGCTGGGGTACCAGGGCTTCGTCTCGATGGAGTACGTCCCCGACCCCGACACCGTCACTTCCTTGCGGTGGGTGGAGGAGCACGGCTTCTCGCTCTGAGCCGCGCGCAGGCGATCCGGCGATGACACGCCGTGGCCCCGGTCGGGCGGGACCGGGACCGGGCCGGGGTAGCCGGCGGGGCCACGGCACGAGGAGGGCTGCCGCAATGGAGCGGATCGGTTTCATCGGCCTGGGGATCATGGGCAAGCCCATGGCCCGCAACCTCATGAAGGCCGGGTACCCGCTGGTCGTCCACAACCGCAGCCGGCGGCCGGTGGATGAGCTTGCCGCCGAGGGGGCCACGCCGGCTTCCTCGCCCCGGGAGGTCGCGGAGAAGTCCGACGTCGTCATCACCATCGTCCCCGACGCGCCCGACGTCGAGGCCGTCATCCTGGGCCCCGGCGGCGTGGCCGAGGGCGTCCGGCCGGGCATGCTCGTGATCGACATGAGCACCAGCTCCCCGGTGCTCGCCCGCCGCATCGCCGCCACGCTGGGCGAGAAGGGCGTCGACGTCCTCGACGCGCCGGTCTCCGGCGGCGAGATCGGCGCGAAGGAGGGCACCCTGTCGATCATGGTCGGGGGGTCGGCCCGGGCCTTCGAGCGGGCGCTCCCCATCCTCCAGGCGATGGGCAAGAACATCGTCCATGTCGGGGATGCCGGCGCCGGGCAGGTGACGAAGGCCGCCAACCAGATCGTCGTGGGGATGACCATCCAGGCCGTGGCCGAGGCCCTGCTCCTGGCCAGCAAGGCCGGGGTCGACCCGGCCCGGGTCCGTCAGGCCCTCATGGGCGGGTTCGCCCAGAGCCGGATCCTGGAGCTCCACGGGCAGCGGATGCTGGACCGGAACTTCAAGCCCGGGTTCAAGGCCCGGCTGCACCGCAAGGACCTGGCGATCGCCCTCAGCACGGCCCGGGAGTACGGCGTGCCCCTGCCCGGCACGGCGGTGGTGCACGAGCTCCTGAACGGCCTCATCGGCATGGGGCGGGACGAGTACGATCACTCCGGGCTCGTCACGGTGCTCGAGACCCTGGCGCAGGCGGAGGTCAAACCGCAAGCGTAGTACGGCGACCCGGCCCGGCGGGCCCTGATGGGGCTGCCGCCGGGCCGGCGCGTTCCCGGGCAGCCGGCGGCGGAGGCGCCGACCCCGCCCCCGGGGTGGCGGCAGGCGTAGGGCCGCTTGACACGGATTCGGGGCCTGGTATAATAGCGGACGTCGGCGCCGCTCCTGGAGCGGGCTCCAGGCCCGGCCGGGGGCAGCGGCCACGGGCGGCAGAAACTACCGGTTGCAGACGGTAGCGGGCCGTGATAAGATGACGATCCTGCGGCGGCGCCGTCGGGCGCCGCCCGCCGGCCGGAAGGCCGGCGGCCCGGTCCTTGAGAACTGAACAGTGTGGGCAGGAAGGAGCCTGCGGACGGAAACCGGGAGGATTCCGGACGACGGGATCGGCTTTCCGGGGGAAAGCGGAAGCTTTGGGACGGAGAGTTTGATCCTGGCTCAGGACGAACGCTGGCGGCGTGCCTAAGACATGCAAGTCGAGCGGGGCCCTTTCGGGGGCCCAGCGGCAGACGGGTGAGTAACACGTGGATAACCTGCCCCGGCCACCGGGATAACAGGCCGAAAGGCCTGCTAATACCGGGTAAGCTCACGGCCCCGCATGGGGCTGGGAGAAGAGGGGCGATGGCCCCGGGCCGGGAGGGGTCCGCGGCCCATCAGCTGGACGGTGGGGTAACGGCCCACCGTGGCGACGACGGGTAGCCGGCCTGAGAGGGTGGACGGCCACACTGGGACTGAGACACGGCCCAGACTCCTACGGGAGGCAGCAGTCGGGAATCTTGCGCAATGGGCGAAAGCCTGACGCAGCGACGCCGCGTGGGGGAAGAAGGCCTTCGGGTTGTAAACCCCTGTTGCCCGGGACGAGGCCGGTGCGGAGGGAATGCCGCGCGGGTGACGGTACCGGGCGAGGAAGCCACGGCTAACTACGTGCCAGCAGCCGCGGTAATACGTAGGTGGCGAGCGTTGTCCGGAATGACTGGGCGTAAAGGGCGTGTAGGCGGCCCGGTAAGTGGAAGGTGAAAGGTCCCGGCTCAACCGGGGAGGTGCCTTTCAAACTGCCGGGCTTGAGTGGGCTAGAGGGCAGCGGAATTCCCGGTGTAGCGGTGAAATGCGTAGAGATCGGGAGGAACACCAGTGGCGAAGGCGGCTGCCTGGGGCCTGACTGACGCTGAGGCGCGAAAGCTGGGGGAGCAAACAGGATTAGATACCCTGGTAGTCCCAGCCGTAAACGATGAGCGCTACGTGTGGTGGGTATCGACCCCTGCCGTGCGGTAGCCAACGCATTAAGCGCTCCGCCTGGGGAGTACGGCCGCAAGGCTGAAACTCAAAGGAATTGACGGGGGCCCGCACAAGCGGTGGAGCATGTGGTTTAATTCGAAGCAACGCGTAGAACCTTACCTGGGCTTGAAAGGCCGCTGGTAGCGCCCGAAAGGGCGTGAGCCCCGCAAGGGGAGGGCGGTACAGGTGGTGCATGGTTGTCGTCAGCTCGTGTCGTGAGATGTTGGGTTAAGTCCCGCAACGAGCGCAACCCCCGTCCCGTGTTGCCAGCACGGAAGGTGGGCACTCACGGGAGACTGCCGGGGACGACCCGGAGGAAGGTGGGGATGACGTCAAATCATCATGCCCCCGATGTCCAGGGCTACACACGTGCTACAATGGCCGGGACAGAGCGGACCGAACCCGCGAGGGGGAGGGAATCGCAAAAACCCGGTCCCAGTTCGGATCGCAGGCTGCAACTCGCCTGCGTGAAGGCGGAATCGCTAGTAATCGCGGATCAGCACGCCGCGGTGAATGCGTTCCCGGGCCTTGTACACACCGCCCGTCACACCATGGGAGTCGGCAACACCCGAAGCCGGTGGGCCAACCCGAGAGGGAGGCAGCCGTCGAAGGTGGGGCCGATGACTGGGGTGAAGTCGTAACAAGGTAGCCGTATCGGAAGGTGCGGCTGGATCACCTCCTTTCTAGGGAGTTTTCTCCCAGGTCGGTCGGTCGCCGGGGAGGCGGCTGAGGCCGGGGCTGCGGGAGCGGCCGCCGGCGCCGCAGGGTTCCGGAAGCCCACACTGGTCAGTTCCCAGGGACCGGGCGGTCCCCCGGGCGGGGGGCGGCCGGTCCTGCACCTTGACAAGTGCACAGAGGGAAGGGACTGCGACACAGGCGGAACCGCAAGACGCCTGAGGCGAACGGTCAAGCGGATAAGGGCGCACGGTGGATGCCTGGGCGCCAGGTGCCGAGGAAGGACGCGGCCAGCGGCGAAACGCCCCGGGGAGCCGCAAGCAGGCAGGGATCCGGGGATGTCCGAATGGGGGAACCCGGCCGGGGGGAACCCCGGTCACCGGCCGGTGAATGCATAGCCGGCCGGGGGGCACCCGCCGAACTGAAACATCTCAGTAGGCGGAGGAGGAGAAATCAAGCGAGATTCCCTCAGTAGCGGCGAGCGAACGGGGAAGAGCCCAAACCGTGCCTGTGGGAAAGCCTGCCGGCGTTGCAGGCACGGGGTAGCGGGACCGTCAGGGTGGGCGGCAGACCACCGGCGGAGTGAGAAACCGCCGCTCTAGCCGAAGCGGCCTGGAACGGCCTGCCGCAGACGGTAAGAGCCCGGTAGGCGAAAGGGCGGCGGCTCCGGACGGGATCCCAAGTAGCACGGGGCACGTGGAATCCCGTGTGAATCCGGGGGGACCACCCTCCAAGGCTAAAGACGCCTGGCGACCGATAGCGGACGAGTACCGTGAGGGAAAGGTGAAAAGCACCGCGGGAGCGGAGTGAAAGAGAACCTGAAACCGTGTGCCTACAAGCAGTCCGAGCCCCGATGGGGTGAGGGCGTGCCTCTTGAAGAATGAACCGGCGAGTTGCGATCACGGGCGAGGCGAAGCACCTCAGGTGCGGAGCCGGAGGGAAACCGAGTCTGAAAGGGCGCAAGTCCGTGGGCGCAGACCCGAAACCGGGTGATCTACCCATGGCCAGGGTGAAGCGGGGGTAAGACCCCGTGGAGGCCCGAACCAGGTTGGCGTTGAAAAGCCATCGGATGAGCTGTGGGTAGGGGTGAAATGCCAATCGAACCCGGAGATAGCTGGTTCTCCCCGAAATCGCTTTTGGGCGAGCCTCGGGAGGTAGCCGGCGGAGGTAGAGCGACGGATTGGGGGAGGGGCCGTACAGGTTACCGAACCCACTCCAACTCCGAATGCCGCCGGCCGGACCCCGGGAGTCAGACTCCGGGTGCGAAGATCCGGGGTCAAGAGGGGAACAACCCAGACCGCCAGCCAAGGTCCCGAAGTCCGTGCTGAGTGGGGAAGGATGTGGCGCTGCGAAGACAACCAGGATGTTGGCTTAGAAGCAGCCATCATTCGAAGAGTGCGTAATAGCTCACTGGTCGAGTGGCGCTGCGCCGAAAATTCACGGGGCTAAGCACGGCACCGAAGCTGCGGATCGGAGCGAGGCTCCGATGGTAGGGGAGCGTTCCGTACCCGGCGAAGGTTCGCCGGAAGGCGGGCTGGAGGGGACGGAAGTGAGAATGCCGGTATGAGTAGCGAAAACGGCGGTGAGAATCCGCCGCACCGAAAGCCTCAGGGTTCCTGAGGAAGGCTCGTCCGCTCAGGGTAAGTCGGGGCCTAAGCCGAGGCCGAAGGGCGTAGGCGATGGGGAACCGGTGGAGATTCCGGTACCACCACCGGCCGTTTGAGCGAGGCGGGGACGCAGGGGGGCAGGCATGGCCGGCCGCTGGTCGAGCCGGTGCAAGCCGGTAGCGTGCCCGGGGAGGGAAGTCCCCCCGGGTAGACGTGAGAGGCGACGCCGAGGGAATGGAGTACCGAAGCAGCCGGGCCCGCACTGCCAAGAAAAGCCGCTAGCGAGGCACGGGGTGCCCGTACCGCAAACCGACACAGGTAGGCGGGGAGAGAATCCTCAGGTGCGCGGGAGAACCCTCGCTAAGGAACTCGGCAAACTGCCCCCGTAACTTCGGGAGAAGGGGGGCCCTCGGGGGTGAGGGGTCCGAGCGGCCCGGAGCCCCTGGGGGTCGCAGGGAAACGGCCCAAGCGACTGTTTACCAAAAACACAGGTCTCTGCGAAGCCGGAAGGCGAAGTATAGGGGCTGACGCCTGCCCGGTGCTGGAAGGTTAAGGGGAAGGGTGAGCCGGAAGGCGAAGCTCTGAACCGAAGCCCCAGTAAACGGCGGCCGTAACTATAACGGTCCTAAGGTAGCGAAATTCCTTGTCGGGTAAGTTCCGACCCGCACGAATGGCGTAACGACTTGGGCGCTGTCTCGGCGAGGGACCCGGTGAAATTGAGCGACCTGTGTAGACGCAGGTTACCCGTGGTTGGACAGAAAGACCCCGTGGAGCTTCACTGCAGCCTGGTGTTGGGCGCTGGTGGTGCGTGTACAGGATAGGTGGGAGCCGGAGAAGCAGGGGCGCCAGCCCCTGTGGAGGCGCCGTTGGGATACCACCCTCGGACCCCCGGCGCTCTAACCCTGGCCCGTGAGCCGGGTGGGGGACCGTGCCAGGCGGGCAGTTTGACTGGGGCGGTCGCCTCCTAAAGGGTAACGGAGGCGCCCAAAGGTCCGCTCAGGATGGTTGGAAATCATCCGGGGAGTGCAAAGGCAGAAGCGGGCTTGACTGCGAGACGGACAGGTCGAGCAGGTGGGAAACCAGGGCTTAGTGATCCGGCGGTACCGAGTGGAAGGGCCGTCGCTCAACGGATAAAAGCTACCCCGGGGATAACAGGCTGATCTCCCCCAAGAGTCCACATCGACGGGGAGGTTTGGCACCTCGATGTCGGCTCATCGCATCCTCGGGCTGAAGTCGGTCCGAAGGGTTGGGCTGTTCGCCCATTAAAGCGGTACGTGAGCTGGGTTCAGAACGTCGTGAGACAGTTCGGTCCCTATCCACCACGGGCGTTGGAGACTTGACGGGAGCTGCCCCCAGTACGAGAGGACCGGGGTGGACGCACCGCTGGTGTACCAGTTGTCCCGCCAGGGGCAAACGCTGGGTAGCCATGTGCGGAACGGATCAGCGCTGAAAGCATCTAAGTGCGAAGCCGGCCCGGAGATGAGGTCTCCCATCCCGCAAGGGAGTAAGACCCCTGGGAGATGACCAGGTCGATCGGCCGGGCGTGTACGCGCCGCAAGGCGTTGAGCGGACCGGTACGAATCGGTCGAGGGCTTGACCTGGCCAAAGGCGGCGTGCGGTTCCACCTGGGTCGCAGACCCAACGCCTCTGTGCACGAATTCGGGTGCCCATACCGGCGGGGCCACACCCGGCTCCATTCCGAACCCGGTCGTTAAGCCCGCCAGGGCCGAGGGTACTGGGGGCCCTAGCCCCCGGGAGAGTAGGTCGGCGCCCGAGCGATCTTGAAGGCCAGCAGGACGGACCATCCGCCCTGCTGGCCTTCTGCGCGTCTTCCCGCGCGGTTTGGGCGCCCGGCGGGAACCCATCCGGGGTCCGTTCGCGTCGAAGTAGCGGACCCTCCAACACGAGGCGGGGAAGCCGGGATGCGAGGCACCCGACCGGCCCCTGGGGCTTGACCTGCAGCGGCCCGGGTCTCTTGCCGAGCAGGGGGAGGACCCGGTGCGAGCGGTGGCGGCCTTCCCCGTGGCCGGCCGGACGTTCGCCCGGTTCCGCCTCGGGCTCCTTCGGTTGCGCCAGGGCGGTCGGGAAGAGGCGGCCCGCGTCCTCCAGACCGCTGCCGGGCGATGCGCCGGCCTTGGTACGGTCGTCCCCCGGAAAACCTGTGCGGCGCTCTGACGCTCGCCGAGGGATTCCGGCCGGGGTGCACGGAGCCTGTAGCACGCTCGAGGGGTGGATTTCGCCTGTGACCGAGGTCACGCGCACCCGGATGGTTGCCGTGGCGACGTGGCTCCTCATGCTCGTCGCGGGATGCAGGGTGCCCCGCGAGCCGGAGTCCCCCTCCCGCCCCCCTCCTGCCCCGTCCGGTGGCAGCGCGCCGGCGGCGGACGGGTTGCCTGAGGACTTCGTCCCCTCTTCCGTCGCCTTCTGGACGGCGGCGGAAGGGCTCCTGGCCGGCGCCGCCGGCTGCCCGGACCGTTGCGAGGGCGTACTCGGACGCACTCGCGACGGCGGTCGCACCTGGCAGGTTGTCCACCGCGGCGCCGCCCGGGTCTGGGACGTCGCCACCGTGTCCGGTGGCAGGGCGTGGGCCAGTGCGTCGTCGTGTGCCTACGTTGGCTGTTTTCGCCCACGCTATTTGTCGCCGCGTTGACCGGAGTGGTTGGCGCTGGAAGGGGACGAGGAGATGGGTGTGGAAGAGCCTGGGGAGGTCGAGCCTCCCCCTTTTCGCGCGGGGGGTGGAAATAAAGACACCTGCCCCGGGTCGAGTTTCGCAGCCAAGCCCCGGGGCAGGCTTCAGAGGAGTTACCTCTGCGTGTCCATCATACTGCCCCTTGCGGTCTCAGTCAAAGCGTACTTACGCCGGTACGGCCGTGACGGACCCGCACTGGCGCTTCGTTGTGCAGGCTGCGGCCGGCAGATGCGGGAGCATGGCGCCCACCATCGGTCAGTGGTTACCCGCCGGCGCATCTACCGCATCCCCATCTACCGCTGGTTCTGTCCCCGGTGCAAGCACACGTGCTCAGTCCTGCCGGACTTTCTGTGTCCGTACGCCCGCTTTGTCACGCTGCTGCGGGAAGTGGTCGTGCGCCGGCGCCTTCAGCAAGGGAGGTCGTGGAGGGATCTCGCCTGGGAAATCAGTTCACCGGCGGTCAGTGTGGTGTCGGAGCGAACGTTGCGCCGGTGGGTGCGTACGGTTCGCGGTATCGCGGGGACTTGGGGACAGTTCCTGACCGCCTGGCTGCTGGAACAGCGACCCGCCGTCGACGTCTTCACGCTGGTCCCCCGCCACGAGGGTCCCGACGCCGCCCTCCACTTTTTGCTCGCGCTGGGTGACTGGCTCCGGCGGCAGATGCCTGTGGACCCTGTCCGCCACCGTGGGCTGTTTGCGTTCCTGAACAGTTTTTGCGAGGCGCCGGCACCCCTGTGAGGTACGGCTATACCCCCCACCACAAACTTTGTCCCTCCCGGCTGGCTCGGCGTGCCGGCCATAATGGCGGCAACGACGCCAGCAGGGGAGGGATTCCATGGACGAGCAGCAGCGGGAAGAGATCGCCACCTTCCGCTGGAGCCTCATCGCCCCCGTACTGACCCAGAACCTGAGCCCGTCCGAGCGCCAGCGCCTGTTGCGGGAGATCGCCGGGCACCCGCACGAGATCCCTTCCAGTGACAAGACCCGAGTCGGGCTCAGGACGCTGCAGCGCTGGGTCCAGGCCTACCGGCAGCACGGGTTCGAGGGGCTCAAACCGCACACCCGGGCGGATGCGGACCAGGGACGGGCCGTTCCCCCGGAGGTCCTGGAAGCGGCGATCGCCTTGCGGCGGGCGGTGCCCGACCGCAGTGTGCAACAGATCATCGCCTTGCTCGAGCTGGACGGAAAGGTCGCACCCGGGCGTCTCAAACGCACCACCCTGGGCCGCTACCTGGCCCGGGCAGGCTGCACCCGCCAGGAGTTGCGCAGCAAAGCCGCCCGGAGTTTGCTCCGCCGGTTTGAGGCCCAACACCGCAACGACCTGTGGCAAGGAGACGTCCTGCACGCCCTGTCGCTGCCGGTGCCGGGACAACCCGGGAAGCGGCGCCAAGTCTACCTCATGGCTTTCCTCGACGACCATAGCCGAGTCGTTTACGGCCAGATGTATTTCGAGGAGAAGCTCCCCCGCCTGGAGGACTGCCTCAAACGCACCATCCTCCGCTACGGCCTGCCCCGCCAGATCTACGTGGACAACGGGGCGATCTACTCCACCCGCCACCTGGCCCGGATCTGCGCCAAGCTCGGGATCCGCCTCAGCCACTCCCGCCCCTACCGACCCCAGGGGCGGGGAAAGGTTGAAAAGTTTTTCCAGTACGTCCGCCGCAGCTTTGTACCCGAAGCGCACGCGCTGGTCGAAGCCGGCCAGCTCCGCACCCTGGACGAACTCAACGAGTTCTTCTGGGCCTGGCTCGAGGTGGCCTACCTCAGTCGCCCCCACGGCAGCACCCACCAGACCCCCCGCCAGCGGTTCGAGGCGGACACCGAGCCCTTGCGCCGCATCGACCCTACGGCCCTGCGGGAGGTGTTCCTCTGGGAGGAGCAGCGGGTCGTCGACAAGACCGGATGCTTCTCCCTGCATGGGAACCGCTACGAGGTCGACGCCGCCCTCAGCGGCCACCGGGTGCTCCTGCGCTACGACCCCTACGACCTCAGCCAGATCCAGGTCTGGCACGAGGGAAAGCGTTTCCCGGACGCTGCCCCCCTCCAGCTCCGCCGCACTCACCACCACGCCGTCCCTGCCCCGGCCCAACCCCCGTCCAGCGACGGGATGAACTTCCTCACCCTGGCCCGCAAGCACCACGAGGCCGAGAAGCAGCGCCGCCTGGGTCAGACCTCTTACGCTCGCCTGGTCGGCCACAAGGACGGTGAGCCGTCACGCTGACCGAGTACTTCGGCCTCAAAGCGGTGCCCTTCGCCAGGGAGATTCCCACCGACCGGCTGTTCCCCGCTCCCCAGCACCAGGAACTGCTTGCTCGCCTCCAGTACGCCATCCGCCACCGCGCGTTCGCGGTCGTCACGGGTGAGGTCGGCGCCGGGAAGTCCACCGCCATCCGGGCCCTGTACGATCAGCTCGACCGGACCCGCCACCTGTTCGTGTACATCGCCGACTCCCGTCTCACCCCCAGCGCGTTCTACCGAGACGTGCTCACCCAGCTTGGGGTGGCCCCGCCTTCTCTGTTCCACGGGCGGGAGGTGAAACGGCTTTTCGAGCGCACCATCCTGGACGGTTACACCACCAACGGCCGTCAGCCAGTGATCGTCATCGACGAGGCCCACCTCCTCAGCGGCGCCATGCTCCAGGAGGTCCGCTTCCTCCTGAACTTCCACATGGACTCCATCTCGCCGCTGACGTTCATCCTCGCCGGCCAGAGCGAACTCCGGGGGCTGCTCCGGCTTCGCACCTTCGAGGCCATCGCCCAGCGGGTTCAGGTGCGCTTCCACCTCACCGGCCTCGGGGAGGCCGAGACTCTGGCCTACATCCAGCACCATCTCCACCTGGCCGGCGCCGACCGGCCCCTCTTCTCCGAGCAGGCCCTGCGCAAGATCGTCACGGAGTCCCGGGGCATCCCGCGGGTCATCAACACGATCTGCACGAGCTGCCTCCTGGACGCTTGCGCCCATGACCAGCGCCTAGTGGAGGAGGCCCACGTCGAGCGGGTGCTGCTGGAGCTGCAGGATACCCAGGCCCCCAGAGGAGGTAGCCCGTGGTGACAGACTTTCGCCTGCAACACGCCGGGGTTTCACTCCGGCTTTACGGGTACGAGATCACCGACCTGCTCGACCTGCTGGAGGCCGCCATCCGGCAGGCCACGACCGGAGATGGGGTCCGGCGCGG
Organism: Caldinitratiruptor microaerophilus; assembly: GCF_025999835.1. Lineage (NCBI taxonomy): Bacteria > Bacillati > Bacillota > Clostridia > Eubacteriales > Symbiobacteriaceae > Caldinitratiruptor > Caldinitratiruptor microaerophilus. The sequence goes on from NZ_AP025628.1 coordinate 3,115,853, forward strand.
CCAGGCGGTCACGGCGTTCATCCTGGGCTACCGTCTGCTCCACCGGTTACGGGACCTGAAGAGCCGGCCCACGTGCCGGCTCGACCTTCCCGTCTTCCGGTATATCGAGGACTACGAGCATTGGTGGTGGCGCCTCTACCGGGAGTTCGTTCACAGCCCCGGGGTCAACCACCCGTACGGCCCTGGTGGATTCTAGTGGCTGCCGGCCCTGCATTTCGGACTCTGGGGCGCATCCTTACCACGGGCTGCGCCCCTTCAGCGCCAGCGGACCGGTCACATCTCATGAACGGCCATGACATCGTCGCTGGTCACCGGAGCGACAAATAGCGCGGGCAGCAACACGTTGGCGACACCAACTGCGATCGGTCCCTGCTCCGCACAGACGACGGCGGCGAGACCTGGCGCTCCGTCCACGAGGGCAAGGTCACCGGGCCGAGCGGCCCCGTCGTGGCCGCCCCTTCGTTCGCCGACCCGGGCCACGGCTGGGCCCTGCCCTCCGATCCCCCGGAGCCCGGCCAGTCCGCGGGCCTCCTCGCCACCGCCGACGGTGGAAAGACGTGGCGACCGACTCCCGCCCCCTGCGGGGGGAAGTGGTCTGAGCCCGCTGCAGTCAGCTTCCCGACCTCGCGCACCGGCTGGCTCGTATGCGCCGGTCAGCCGGGGGCCGGGCAGCAGATGAAGGCGCTGTACCGGACAGACGACGGCGGTCGGACCTGGGCGCTGGTCCGCGACCTCAGCGGCGCCGGCTACGTGGACGGCGTGTTTTTCCGCCCGGAGGGCCACGGCTGGGTCTGGATGAGCCGCGGCAACCTGCTGGCGACAGAGGATGGTGGCAGGGAGTGGAAGGTCCTCGACGTCACCAGCCCTGAGGTGGTCGAGGCCCGCTCCGTCTGGTTCGTTTCGGATACGGAAGGCTTCGCCCTGCTGCAGGACAACGAGCGGCGGGCCTGGCGTCTCGACGCGACCCGGGACGCGGGGAAGACCTGGTCGACGGTGCGTACGTGGCACATGCGCGTCCGCTGAGCGGTTGGGTCGTGCCTGCCCGGAGCCGGTCGCGCAGCGGGTGCGGAGTGGATCGGGGGCCTCGGCGAAACGGTTCGCGGACCGGGGCAGGTTCGGCTCGGGGCGTTCAGACAAAGAGCCGGGCCAGCGGGACGCGGAGGCCCGGCAAGGTGTTTCCTGCGTCCAGCTCCTGACGCTCTGACAGGACCTCGAGCGCCCCGCCTGGGCGGTAGACACTGACCGTTCGGGAACGGGGGTCGAGCGCCCATACCGCCCGTGCTCCCCCCGCAAGATCGTCCTGCACCCCGGCCAGCACTTCAGCGAACGTGTCCTCCGGGGACAGCACTTCCACGGCCAGGTCCGGCGTGCAGCCCGCGTACCCGCGCCCCGGCCACCGGGTGCCCGCCGCGGCGGAGCAGACCCACGATATCCGGGCTGGACAGAACCGGGTTGAGCCCACGTGGGGTCGGCACGCTCCCGCGGCGCCGGCGCTGCAGCGTGGCCCCCGGGTCGGAAACCCGGACCATCGCGCATTTCATCGGCGTCTCCTTGCATTTCGCCGCTCATGGGCGGCACTGCAGCAGAGAGATGATATACTAATAGGCTCTTGTGATTAGACCGCTTCTCCGCTACACTGGACCCAAGCAGCGGCAACCAGTGAGGGGAGGCGTGCCCATGCTGCTGCAGAGAGCGGAGAAGCAGGTTCGCCTGCCGGTCAAGGACGAGTGGGGCTTCTTCGGGATCCGGTTCGAATCGATCGGCGGTTACGGTGCCCACATCGCCGGCCGGATGCTGGCGGAGGCGGGCATCGTCCACATGGGCTTCAACGGCTCGAACTTCTCGTCCTACGGCTCGGAGAAGAAAGGATCGCCCGTGAAGGCGTACGTGCGGTTCTGCGACCCGGACCAGGAGGTGCGCACCTCGGCGCCCGTGGAGCAGCCGCACGTGATCGCGGTCTTCCACGAGGCCCTCATCCGCACGGAGCCGGTGACGGCGGGGCTGCGGGAAGACGGCATCGTCATCGTCAACACCCGCAAGTCGCCGGAAGAGATGCGGGATCTCCTGAAACTCCAGTACGGCACGGTCGCCACGGTCGATGCGATCACCATCGCCGTCGAGGAGAAGACCCGGGTGAACACGGCCATGCTGGGGGCGCTGTGCCGGGTCGTCCCCTTCATCGACCCGGAGGCCGTCAAGGCGGTCATCCGGGACACCTTCGGCAAGAAGTACCCCCACACGGTGCCCGGGAACCTCCGCACCTTCGAGCGGGGGTACGAGAGCGTGCAGATGCTCCAGATCACGCCCCAGCCGGGGTTTCACCCGGAGCCGTACCGCCGCCCCGGGCCGCTGTACGGCTACCTCAACGCGCCCATCGGCGGGGTGATCCTGAACCCCGGTAACACCGTCAAGAAGGACCTCTCGGCCTCCCGCCAGGGATACCTGCCGGAGTTCGACCGGGAGAAGTGCACGGACTGCGGCCAGTGCGACCTGGTGTGCCCGGACTTCTGCTTCGTGTGGGAGCCGGGGGTCGACAAGCGGGGCAAGCCCGCCATGGTGCTGAAGGGAATCGATTACCAGTACTGCAAGGGCTGCCTGAAGTGCGTGGAGGCGTGCCCGTTCGACGCCCTCCACGACCGCCTCGAAGAGGACGGCTGGGCCGACGCCCACCGGGTGGCCCACACGGGGTGGTGAGGCGCGATGGCCGTAGCGGAGCGTAAGGTCGTACCCGCACAGAAGGTCGACTTCAAGACCGGGAACGAGATGGCGGCTCTGGCCGCTGCCCATATCAACTTCCACCTGATGGGGTACTATCCCATCACCCCGTCGACGGAGATCGCCGAGTTCCTTGACGAGATGAAGGTCGAGGGCCAGCACGACATCGTGATGATCCCCGGCGACGGCGAGCACGGCGCCGCCGGCATCTGCTACGGGGCCACGACCGGCGGTGCCCGGGTGTTCAACGCCACGTCGGCCAACGGGTACCTGTACGCGATCGAGCAGATGCCCGTGCAGTCGGGCACCCGGCTGCCGATGGTCCTCGACCTGGTGACCCGGTCCGTGAGCGGTCCGCTCGACATCCGGGGTGACCACAGCGACCTGTACTACGCCCTGAACACGGGCTGGATCATCCTCATGGCGCGGGACCCGCAGGCGGTGTACGACTTCAACATCGTGGCCGTGCGCCTGGGGGAGCATCCGGACGTGCGGCTCCCGGTCGTCGTCGCCTACGACGGCTTCTTCACGAGCCACCAGAAGCGGCGCGTGCACTACTTCGAGGACCCGCAGGTGGTGCGGGACTGGATCGGTCCGCAGCCGGAGGGGTTCCCGCACGCGCTCGACCCGCGGCACCCGGTGACGATCGGTCCTTACATGAACGATCCGGATCTCATCAACAACAAGTACCAGCTGCACCTGGCGATGAAGAGCGCCCTGCGGGTGCTGCCGGAGATCTTCGCGGACTACGCCGCCGTATCCGGGCGTCACTACCCGCTGGTCGACCTCTACCGGATGGAGGACGCCGAGGTCGCCGTGTTCCTCCTGGGCTCGGCGGCGGACACGGCCAAGGACGTCTGTGACCGGCTGCGCGAAGAAGGCCACAAGGTGGGCGTGATCAGCCCCAACGTGCTGCGGCCCTTCCCGGTCGACGAGGTGCGGCAAGCCCTGGCCCGCGTGAAGGCGGTCGTCGTGGGCGAGCGCGCGGACGTCTACGGGGCCGATGGTGGCCCCATGACGCACGAGGTCAAGTCGGCCCTGCTCGACCTGCCCGGGAACCGGGCGCTGGTCCTGAGCCGCATCTACGGTCTCGGCGGAAAGGATTTCTATCCCGACGACGCCCGGGAGTTCTTCCGCCTGGGCCTGGAGGTGGCCCGCCAGGGTGACTTCGGCTCGATCCCGCGCTTCGACTACCACGGCGTGACCGAGGTGACGCCGAACAGCCCGACCGCCATCGTGGTGGAGCCGCTCAAGCCCGAACAGCTGCAGAGCCCCGTCCGGGTGGAGGAGAAGGACGGCGAGCTGAAGGTCACCGTCCCCCCGCCCCGGAAGATGATGGAGATGCCCAAGCGCATCGCCCCGGGCCACGGCGCCTGCCCCGGGTGCGGCATCTTCCCGGCCCTGGACCAGTTCTTCCGGGCCCTCTCCGGCGACGTGGTGGTGCTGTTCCAGACGGGCTGCGCGATGGTCGTCACGACCGGCTACCCGTACAGTGCGCACCGCGTGACCTACGTCCACAATCTCTTCCAGAACGGCGCCCCCACGCTCTCGGGGCTCGTGGAGGTGTTCCACGAGAAGCAGCGGCGGGGCGAGCTGCCGGCCGGCGACGACATCACCTTCGTGATGGTGACGGGCGACGGCGGCATGGACATCGGCATGGGCTCGGCCCTGGGCACGGCGATCCGGAACCACAAGATGATCATCCTCGAGTACGACAACCAGGGCTACATGAACACCGGCGCCCAGCTGTCGTACGCCACGCCGCTCGGGCACAAGACCGCCACCTCGAACGTGGGCCCCCAGGCCTTCGGCAAGGCCTTCCACCACAAGGACACGCCCCAGATCATGGCGGCGACGAACATCCCCTACGTCTTCACCGCCGTGGAGGCCCACCCGCAGGACGTCTGGCGCAAGGCGGCCAAGGCGCAGTGGTATGCCAAGCACGAGGGCCTCGTCTACGGCAAGATGCTCATCACCTGCCCGCTCAACTGGCAGAGCGAGGAGCGCCTGGGGACCAAGATCCTGGCGGCCGCCGTCGACTCGTGCTTCTTCCCGCTCTACGAGGTCGAGCGCGGCAAGACCCGCATCACCTACGACCCGGAGGCCCGGGGCAAGAAGGTGCCCGTCGAGGAGTGGCTGAAGCTCATGGGCAAGACGAAGCACCTTCTCCGTCCCGAGTACAAGGAAGTCACCGCGGCGCTCCAGGCCGAGGTCGACCGCCGCTGGCGGCGCCTCAAGGCGAAGCACGAGCACCCCGAGCTGTAGTCGCCGGGCCGCCCGGCCCGGCCGGCCGCAGGGTGAAGCCGGCACCCCCGGGTGCCGGCTTCGTTCCACTTGCCAGTCTTGCCAGGAGCAGGAACGCGTCTGCCGCGCGGAGAAACGATCAGTCCGCGCTCAGACACGGCGCCCGCAGGGGGGTGGCGAGGGTGGACCTGGCGCTGGCCCTGCTGAAGCGGGGGTTCGTCAGTTTTCCGCGGCTTCTCATCGACCACGCAGGCCCGCTGGAACTGGGCTACGACGAGCTGGGCAAGCTCCTGGTGTTCCTGAGCGAGCCGGAGGTGCACCACCCGGAGCCCATCCCCGGGGTCGACTTCCGGATCCGGATGGGCACGAGCCCCGACCGGTACCGCAACCTGCGGGAGCGCCTCATGGAGTTCGCCGACCTGGGTCTCGTGTTCTACCGGGAGAGCCCCGACGGTACGGAACTGGTCTTCAACTTTCAGCCCATGTTCGAGCGGCTCGAGGCCCTGGTCCGGGACCACGAGGCCCTGGAGGCGGAGGAGGCCGCCGGTCTCGCCGCCGGCGTGCCGGCGGCGGGCATCGGAGCGGAGGTCCCGGATGCGGAGGTTCCTGCCGCCCCGTCCCCGGCGTCCACCAGCTTCCTCGAGCAGGTGCGCCTCCACGCGCCGATCCTCCGCTGGGCCGAGCAGCGCCTGGGCCGTCCCCTCGGCGACCGCGAGGTGGCGGACATCCTCGACTGGATCAACACCTACGGGTTCGACGACCGGGTGGTGCGGGCCATCATCGACGAAGGCCTGGAGCGGGGGATCACCCGGTTCAGCTACCTCAACCAGATCGCCCGGCGCTGGCACGAGGACGGCATCCGCACGCTCGACGAGGCCGAGGCGGAGCGCGCGGAGTACCGCAAGGTCATGGCCCGCTGGGGCCGGGTGGTGAACCGGCTCGGGCTGGGGCGCCGCCTCACCCGGGCCGAACAGCAGCTCCTGGAGAAGTGGAGCAAGGACTGGGGCCTGCCCGACGAGGTCATCCTGCGAGCGTGCGACGAGACGGTGTACGCCCGGGAGCCGAACTTCGCCTACCTGGACCGGGTGCTCGCCTCCTGGCACGCGCAGGGGGTCCGGACCGTCGCCGACGCGGAACGCGTCCTCCAGCAGCACCGGCGCAGCCGCGCGCACGGCCGGCCTGCCGCCGAACGGGAGGGCCCCCCGGCGCGGTCCAACGTGTTCCTGAGCGGCAAGTCCAGGGACGACATCGACTATGAACAGCTTTACCGCCGACCTGGCCGCTGAGCGCATGCGGCGCCGGCAGGAGCGGATCCGCCGGCTCCGGGCGGAGCGCGACGAGCGGGAGGCCGAGCTCGTCCGCCGGATCCCCCGCCTGGCGGAACTTCAGGCGGAGCTGGCGCAGATCGGCCTGGCGATGGCGCGGGCGGTCCTGAGAGGCCCGGGTTCCGGGGTCGGTGGGGCGGACCCTGCGGACCTCGCCCGCCGGGGGCAGGCCCTGACGGCCGAGCGCGACGCCCTGCTGCGCGCGCACGGCGCCGATCCCCACGACCTCGAGGTGTGGTGGGACTGCCCGGATTGTCAGGATACGGGCTGGATCCGCCCGCAGGTGGCGCCCGGGCAGGAGTCGGTCGCCCCGCCGCAGAAGTGTCATTGCCTCATCCGTGAGGAGATCGAGGACCTGTACCGCCTCTCGGGCCTGACGCCGGCCATGCGGGAGCACGTGTTCGAGCGCTTCGACCTCACGGTCTACCCTCCTGAGGACCGGGACTACATGGCGTGGGTGCGGGAGGAGTGCCGCCGGGCCGCCGGGGCGATCGCCGCGGGCGAAGCGGCGCCGAACCTCCTCCTGGAGGGCGGGGTCGGGCTCGGCAAGACCTTTCTCGCCGCGGCCATGGCGAACGCGGTCCTCGCCCGCGGCCGCCTCGCCGTCTACTTCACGTTCCCGGAGTTCCTCGACGTCCTGCGCAGGGCTCGGTTCGACGAGGAGGCGCTCGCGGCGCTGGTCGGCCGGGCGCTGGAAGCCGACCTTCTCGTCCTCGACGACCTCGGCGCCGAGAAGCTCTCCGAGTTCGTGGCCCAGGAACTGTTCAACATCCTCAACCGACGGGTTGCGGCGGGGCGACCGCTCGTGATCGCCACGAACCTCGACCTGCGCGAGCTGCGGCAATACTACGGGGAGCGGATCGAATCCCGGATCGTAGGCCACTTCGAGGCGATCCGGCTGCGCGGGCAGGACGTGCGGCTCGTCCTGAAGCAGCGGCAGCTGCGCGCCGTCCGGGAGGGCCGGCCGGGGCGGGGCAGGGAGGGAGCGTGAGCCTGTCGAAGCAGGACCGGGAGCAGCGCCGCGCGCCGCTTCACGCCGCGGTCACCGGCTACGTGCGCCGGGCGCCGGCCGTGTTCCACGTGCCGGGGCACCGCCAGGGTCGGGCCGCGCCGGCAGCGCTCCGGCGCCTGCTCGGGTCCGGCCTCTGCGCCGACCTCACCGAGGCTCCGGGTCTTGACGATCTCCACGCGCCCTCCGGGGCCATCGAGCGGGCTCACCGTCTTCTGGCGCGCGCCTTCGGAGCCGGGGCGTCGTTCTTCCTGGTGGGCGGCACGACGGCGGGGATCCAGGCCCTGCTCCTGGCCGCCGGACCGCCGGGGTCCCGGGTGGTGGTGCCCCGCCACAGCCACCGCTCGGTCCTCGCGGGGCTGGTCCTCGCGGGCCACGAGCCTGTCTACGTGCGCCCCACCTACGACCCCGACCTCGACCTGCCGCTGGGCGTGCCTCCCGCGTCGGTCGACCAGTCCCTGGCGGCGTGCCCGGAGGCGGTCGCCGTGCTGGCGGTCCACCCGACCTACCACGGCGTCCCCGCGCAGGTGGCGGAGCTCGCGGCGGTCGCCCACCGCCACGGCGTGCCCCTCCTCGTCGACGAGGCCCACGGCGCCCACTTCGCCTTCCACCCGGCCCTGCCCGAAGCGGCCCTGGCGGCCGGGGCGGACGCGTCGGTGCAGAGCCTGCACAAGACGGGCGGTTCCCTCACGCAGTCGAGCGTCCTCCACCTGGCGGCCGGGTCGCCGCTGCCTCCGGACCGGGTCCGTGAACTGCTCGCGCTCGTGCAGTCGTCGAGCCCGTCCTACCTGCTGATGGTGAGCCTCGACCTGGCTCGGCGGCATCTGGCCCTGCACGGACGGGCACGCTGGGAACGGGCGCTGGAGACGGCGGCGCGGGTGCGGAGGGCGGTCGGGCGCATCCGCGGGTTGCGGGTGCCGGAGGTTCCGGGTGGCGACCCGACCCGCATCATCGTGGACGTGCGGGGCCGCAAGCTGTCCGGCCCGCAGGCGGCCCGGGCCCTGTGGCGGCGCGGCGTGGCGGTCGAGCTCGCCGGACCCGGCTACGTGCTGCTGGTGGTCGGCCCCGGTACGGGGAGGGATGACGTCGCCCGGCTCCTGGCGGCCCTGGCCGACCTGCCGGAAGGGCGACGCGCCCCGCAGCGGCTGGGCGAGCCGCCCTGGCCGCAGGTGGCCCTGCCGCCCCGGGCAGCGCTCTTGGGCCCCCGGCGCCGGCTGCCCCTGCGGGACGCCCGCGGGGAGGTGGCGGCCGAGGCCGTGATCCCTTACCCTCCCGGCATCCCGGCGGTTGCCCCCGGCGAGGTGCTCACCCCGGAGGTGCTGGAGTACCTGGCCCGCCTGCGGCGCGTGGGCGCGCACTTGCAGGGGGCTGCGGATCCCCGCCTGGAAACCATCGCGGTGGTGGACCAGGGGGACGCATGTCGCCCGGGGAGTTGATGGGATGCCCGTTCTGATCACGCTGGAGGGGCTCGACGGCTCCGGGAAGACGACCCAGTTCGAGCAGCTCGTGGAGTACCTGCGCACGCTGGGGCACGAGTTCGTCGCCACCCGGGAGCCGGGGGGCACCGCGGCGGGCGAGGCGCTGCGGCGCCTGCTCCTCGATCCGGACCTGCCCCTCACGATCCACAGCGAGGCCTTCCTGTACGCCGCTGCCCGGGCGGAGCTGGTGGAGCGGGTCGTGCGGCCGGCCCTGTACGCGGGGCGGAGCGTGGTGCTCGACCGCTACGTGGACTCCAGCGTGGCCTACCAGGCCTACGGCCGCGGGCTGCCCCCCGAGTTCGTGATGGCCATCAACGAGATGGGCACGGGGGGGCTCCGGCCCCATCGGACGATCCTCCTCGACCTGCCCGTGGCACTGGCCCTGGAGCGGAAGCGGCAGGCGGGGGGCGACCGCTTCGAGCGCGAGACCGCGGAGTTCTTCGAGCGCGTGCGCGAAGGATACCTGGAGCTGGCAGCCGCCGAGCCCGAGCGGATCCGGGTGGTGGACGCCTCGCGGCCGCCCGGGGAGGTCCAGGCCGAGGTCCGCCGGCTGGTGCGGGAGATCTGGCCCGTACGGCAGGGGGCGAACGCATGAAACTGGTGATCGCGGTCATCCAGGACAAGGACGCCCACCGGCTGCTGGAAGGGCTCATGCAGGCCGGGTTCGGCGCCACCAAGCTGGCCAGTACGGGCGGCTTCCTGCGGGAGGGGAACACCACCCTCCTGGTCGGGGTGGAAGACGAGCGGGTGGACGAGGTCATCGGCATCATCCGCCGGACCTGCAAGGCCCGGGAGCAGCTCGTGACCCCGCTGGCGCCCATGAGCGGGTCGGCGGAATCCTACCTCCCGTACCCCGTCGAGGTGCAGGTCGGGGGCGCGACCGTCTTCGTCCTCCAAGTGGACCGGTTCGAGAAGTTCTGAGATGGGCTGGTCGGAGGTCGTCGGCCAGCCGGTCGCGGTGCGGCTCCTGCGCGGAGCCGTCGCCGCGGGCCGGGTGGCGCATGCCTACCTCTTTTCCGGGCCGGAGGGGACGGGCCGGCGCACCGCGGCCCGTGTCCTGGCGAAGGCGCTCGGATGCGAGGCCCCGCCCGTGCCGGGCGATGCCTGCGACCGGTGCCGCCACTGCACCCGCGTGGATCGGGGCGTGCACGAGAACGTCCTGGTGGTCGAGCCCCGGGGCCGCGAGATCCGCCTCTGGCAGGTGGTGCACCGGGAAGAGAGCGACCGCCAGGGGGCGGTGCCGCTGTCCGACTTCCTCGTGGTCCGGCCCGCGGAGGGCGCGCGGAAGGTCGTGATCGTCGACGGGGCCGAAACCCTGAACCCCGAGGCGGCCAACAGCCTCCTCAAGAGCCTGGAGGAGCCGCCCCCGTATGCCCACATCCTCCTCCTGACCGCCAACCCCGCTGCCGTCCTGCCGACCATCCGCTCCCGCTGCCAGACGGTGCAGTTCGCGCCCATCGCCCCGGGGGTGATCGAGGCCGCCTTGCGGGACGAGGGGGTCCAGGCGGAAGCAGCCCGGCTGGCGGCAGCCCTTGCGGGGGGGAGCCTGGGGCGTGCTCGGGCGCTGGTGAAGGACGAGGCGCTGCTGAGGCGGCGCCAGGAGGTGGGAGAGCTCCTCGCGGAGGTGCCGCGTCGGGATGACGCCTGGCGGCTGGCCCGCGCCGAGGAGCTGGACCAGCGTCGCGAGGAGCTTCCCGCCGTGCTCGATCTCATGGTCCTCTGGTTGCGGGACGCCATGGTGGTGGCCGAGGGCGGCCGTGCGCCAGGAGACCCCGCGCAGGCGGACGACCCGACCGGGCGGATCCTCACCGACCTGGTCAGGTGGGGGCGGGAGCGCCTGATCCGGGGGCTGGAGGCGGTGGAGGCCGCCCGGGGGCAGCTGGACCGCAACGCGAACCCCCGGCTCGTCTTGGACGTGCTCCTCCTCCGGTTGGGAGCGTAGCTTGTCCCTGTCCGATGCAGCACCTATACTGGGCCTGAGTGGGGATCTGCCCCTGGGGGTATCGGCATGGTTCGGGTCGTCGGGGTGCGGTTCCGAAGAGCGGGCAAGATCTACTACTTCGATCCCGGAGACCTCCCGCTGCGGCGCGGGATGCACGTGATCGTGGAGACCAGCCGCGGGATGGAGTACGGCGAGGTCGCGCTCCCACCTCGCTTCGTGGAGGAAGACGAGGTCGTCGGGGAGCTCAAGCCCATCGTGCGGGTGGCCACCCCCGAAGACGACCGGCGGATGGAAGAGAACCGGCGGCGGCAGGAGGAAGCGTTCCGGATCTGCCTGGAGAAGATCGACGCCCACGGCCTGCCCATGAACCTGGTGGACGCCGAGTACACCTTCGACGGCAGCAAGCTCGTCTTCTCCTTCACCGCCGAGGGGCGGGTGGACTTCCGGCAGCTGGTGCGTGACCTGGCCGCGGTGTTCCGGACCCGCATCGAGCTACGGCAGATCGGGGTCCGGGACGAAGCCAAGCTCCTCGGGGGCATCGGACCCTGCGGGCGGGTCCTGTGCTGCAGCAGTTTCCTCTCCGACTTCGCGCCGGTGTCCATCCGGATGGCCAAGGACCAGAACCTCTCGCTCAACCCGACCAAGATCTCCGGCCTCTGCGGCCGTCTCATGTGCTGCCTGCGGTACGAGCAGGGTCACTACGGGCCGGCCCGGCCCGCCGTGAGCACCGAAGACCTCCTGACCGCTGCGCAGGCGGAGCCGGCCGGGGTTCCGGCGGAGCTCGAGCAGGAGCCGGATCTGGTCCTGGCCGGCGCGGACGAGGGCGAGGGACCGCTCCTCGACCTCCTCGCAGCCGAGGAGGTCTCCGCAGGGGAAGAGGTCGAAGCGGCCCACCCCGCGCCGGCGCCCGGGGCCGGCCGGCGCCGCCGCCGGCGGCGGGGCGGGCGGGGACGGCGGTCAGAGCCCGGGCAGCCCCCGGCGGCCGGGCCCGCCGGGTCGTGAGGCGAGCCGCGGGCGAGGAGGCTGCAGGAGGCGTGGCCGGGACCCTCTACCTGGTCGGGACCCCCATCGGCAATCTGGAGGATATTACCCTCCGGGCTCTACGCATCCTGCGAGAGGTCGACCTGATCGCCGCCGAGGACACCCGGCAGACCCGGCGGCTCCTGCATCACCACGGGATCCGGACCCCGCTCCTGTCTTACCATGCGCACAACGAGGCGGCCCGCGTCCCGGACCTGGTGCAGCGCCTGCGCGAGGGCCAGAACATCGCCCTGGTGACGGACGCAGGGATGCCGGGGATCTCGGACCCGGGCCGGCTCGTGGTGGATGCCGCCCTGAAGGCCGGTCTACCGGTCCGGGTGGTCCCCGGGCCGTCCGCGGCCGTCGCCGCGCTCGCCCTGGCAGGGCTGCCGGCCGGGGTCTGGCTCTTCGCGGGCTTTCTGCCCCGGCGGCCCGGTTCGCGGCGCGAAGCGCTGCAGGCGATCCTCACCACAGGATACACGGCGGTGCTGTACGAGGCGCCCCACCGGGTGGTGGAAACCCTGGCGGACCTGGCGGCGCTCGCCCCCGATCGGCAGGTGGCGGTATGCCGGGAGCTGACCAAGCAGTTCGAGGAGGTGCGCCGGGGGAGGCCGGCGGAGCTTGCCGAGCACTTCCGGACGGAGGGCGCGCGGGGGGAGTTCACCCTGGTGATCGGTCCGCCGGCGCATTCCTCCCGCGAGCCGGGCGAGGAGCCGGGGCGGGTACATCCCGCGCTCCCCGGGACGACGGGTGGGAGCGGGAGCGGCGGAGAGGAAGCCCTCTGGCAGGCCTACGCCGCGCGCGTGCGGCAACTGGAAGACGAGGGGCTGGACCCCCGGGAGGCGACGCGCCGGGTGGCGCGGGAGTACGGAGTGCGGCGCCGGGACGTCTACCAGGCTGTGCTGCGGGTTCGCTCCCGGGGAGCCGGGCCCCGGCCGGACGGTGCGCCGGGAGGATCGTGAGCGCAACGAAAAACAGCACCCTCCCCAGGTGAAGTCGGGTGCTGCGTCCGTGTTCTGTCTCCGGTCCGGTCGATTCGGCTGGCGGTGAGTCCCCCGTTACCCACCGCTCACCGAGGCAGTGCCGGAACTAACCGGCGCTGGCCATCGCGCGGCTGGCCATCTGGGTCAGGCAGTTGTGGCAGACGTTCTTCCCCTTGAAGTTCTCGACGTTGGCGGCGTTCCCGCAGAACACGCACGCCGGCTCGTACTTGCGCAGGATGATCTTGTCCCCATCCACGTAGATCTCCAGCGAGTCCTTCTCCTCGATGCTCAGCGTCCGCCGCAACTCGATCGGGATCACCACGCGGCCCAGTTCGTCTACCTTGCGCACGATACCGGTCGACTTCATCATGCTGGAGTCCCCCTTCTGTTCCAAATCCATACAAGGCCAACATCATGCTCCAAATATGTTTGAAACCGGCACTGACTGGGGACTGAAAACCGGGGTGGCTCAGGCGAACACCCACACATACGCCACCCGCGACTACGATAACCATAATTGGAACAACGTCCTAAGTCAAGGGGAAAGTCGGACCCTTAGGGGGAATCCTCTCCCTTTACTGGTCATCTTGACCGGGGGAGTTCGCTCGTTCCTGCGCGCTGGCCCGATCGCGCCCGGTGACGCTTGGCAGTATTCGACAGGGCAGGGAGACTCTCCTTCTGTACGCAAGCCGCTCGCCGTTCGGAATCCTCCATAAGAAAGAGCGGTCAGAATAGAAAAGTGCTACCCACACGGAGCGCGCCGGTGCGGGGAGCCGCCACAGCCGCTTGACAGCTCCACCCACGGACGCTAGAGTTTGGGTATACGAGGCGATGATGGGGAGCGAGTACGGAGGGAGGCCGCTGCAGCGAGCCCGGGAGGGTGCGAGCCGGGTGCGTGGCGAACTCCGGAACATGGCCCTGGAGCTGCCGGCCGAAACCCGGAGGAGCGGGCGCGGAGCGAGCCGGGGTGTAGGTCGGGCCGGCCGGCCCCCGTTAGCGGGCCAGGGTATTGAGGCCGGTGCCTCGCCGGCTGCGTACCCGGAGAGGCCTGCGCCGCGAGGCGCGGGCGAATCAGGGTGGTACCGCGGGAAACAGACCCGCCCCTGCGAAGGGGCGGGTCTTTGCATTCTGTTACCCTGTGCATGGGGAGGCGCTTCGCGTGGCGGAGAAGTTCTACATCACGACGCCCATCTACTACCCCAGCGACCGGCTGCACATCGGGCACTCGTACACCACCGTGGCGGCGGACGCGCTCGCCCGCTACCACCGCCGGCTGGGGCACGATACGTGGTTCCTCACTGGCACCGACGAGCACGGTCAGAAGATCGAGCGGCGGGCGCAGGAGGCGGGGAAGGAGCCCCAGCAGTTCGTCGACGAGATCGTCGCGAGCATCAAGGATCTCTGGAAGGCGCTCCACATCTCATACGACGACTTCATTCGCACCACTGAGCCCCGCCACGAGAAGGCGGTGCAGGCCATCTTCACCCGGCTCTACGAGCAGGGCGACATCTACAAGTCGGAATACGAGGGCTGGTACTGCACGCCCTGCGAGACGTTCTGGGTCGAGTCCAAGCTCAAGGAGGGCAAGTACTGCCCGGACTGCGGCCGGCCGGTCGAGCGGATGCGGGAGGAGAGTTACAAGTTCCGTCTCTCGAAGTACGCGGACCGGCTCCTGAAGCACATCGAGGAGCACCCGGACTTCATCCAGCCCGAGTCGCGCCGCAACGAGATGATCGCCTTCATCCGGCAGGGGCTGGAGGACCTGTCCGTCAGCCGCACGGCGGTCCGCTGGGGCATCCCGGTACCCTTCGACCCGGCGCACACGATTTACGTGTGGATCGACGCGCTGTCCAACTACGTGACGGCGCTCGGCTACGGGTCGCAGGACGACTCGCTCTACCGGCGCTACTGGCCGGCCGACCTGCACCTGGTCGGCAAGGAGATCGTGCGGTTCCACACGATCATCTGGCCGATCATCCTGCTCGCGCTGGGCGAGCCGCTGCCGAAACAGGTCTTCGGCCACGGCTGGCTCCTCTTCGGCACCGCCGGCGAGAAGATGTCCAAGAGCAAGGGGAACGTCGTGGACCCGCTGGTGCTCATCGACCGCTATGGCGTCGACGCGGTCCGCTACTACCTCCTGCGGGAGGTCCCCTTCGGCGCCGACGGCACGTACACCGAGGACGCGCTCGTGCTGCGCACGAACGTCGACCTGGCCAACGACCTGGGCAACCTCCTCAACCGGACGGTCGCGATGATCGACCGCTTCGCCGGGGGCAAGGTGCCCGACCCGGCAGGCGGCGACGACGGCGTGCTCCGCGAGGCCGTCGCGGAGGCCCTGGCCGGCATGCGGGAGAACATGGACCGGCTCCTGATCTCGGACGCGCTGGCGTCGCTGTGGAAGGTCGTGGGGCGGGCGAACAAGTACATCGACGAGCAGGCTCCCTGGAACCTCGCCCGGGACCCGGGCAAGCAGGACCGCCTCGGCGCCGTCCTGTACAGCCTCGCGGAGACCCTGCGCGTCCTGGCGGTGGCGCTCACCCCGTTCCTGGTGGAGACGCCGGAGAAGATCTGGGATCAGCTGGGTCTCGACCCGTCCGGGGTGCGGACCGAGCCCTGGGACGAGGCGACCCGCTGGGGCGGCCTGCGGCCGGGCACCGCGGTCCGCCGCGGCGACCCGCTGTTCCCCCGCATCGAGGCGGAGCGGGCCGAGGCCCCGGGCGACGGCGAGCCCGCCGGCACGGCGGAGGTACCGGAGGGCGTGGCCCTCATCGACTACGCCGACTTCCAGAAGCTCGACCTGCGCGTCGCCCGGGTGCTGTCCGCCGAGCCCGTGCCCAAGACCGACAAGCTCCTGCGCCTCGAGCTGGACGTGGGCGGGGAGCCGCGCCAGATCGTGAGCGGGATCGCCGAGCACTACCGGCCGGAGGAGCTGGTCGGCCGCCTCATCGTCATCGTCGCCAACCTCAGGCCCCGGAAGCTCCGCGGGGTCGAGTCGCACGGGATGCTCCTGGCCGCCTCGACCGAGAACGGGGAGCTGAGCCTGGTCACCCTGGACCGGCCGCTGCCGAGCGGGAGCCGGGTGCGGTAGGATGCTCTTCGACACCCACTGCCACCTCCACCACCCGCGGTTCGACGCCGACCGGGCCGAGGCGCTGGCACGGGCCCGGGAGGCGGGTGTCACCCGGCTCCTCCTCGTCGGAACCTCGGTCGAGGACGCCCGCGCGGCCCTCGAGCTGGCTGAGCAGCACAAGGGCGTGTTCGTGGCGGCCGGCGTCCATCCCGAGGGAGCGGCCCGCTGGGACGGCGGTACCCGGCGGGCCCTCCTGGACCTGTGCCGGCATCCCAGGGTGCGGGCGATCGGGGAGGTGGGGCTCGACTACCACTGGGACTACCCCCGCGCCGACCAGGAGCGGGCCTTCCGTGCCCAGATCCGCCTGGCCCGGGAGGTGGGCCTGCCGCTCGTGATCCACGACCGGGACGCCCATGCCGACGTGCTGCGGATCCTGGAGGAGGAGGGGGCGGGCGAGGTGGGCGGCATCCTGCACTGCTTCTCGGCTGGCTGGCCCGAGGCCGAGCGGGGGCTGTCGCTGGGATTTGCGCTGGGCATCGGCGGGCCCGTCACCTACCCCCGGAACGACGCCCTGCGGGCGGTGGTGCGCCAGGTGCCGGCCGACCGCCTGGTGCTGGAGACCGACAGCCCGTACCTGGCGCCCCAGGCCCGCCGCGGGCAGCGCAACGAGCCGGCCTTCGTCCGCTTCGTGGCGGAGGCCGTGGCCGCCGAGCGGGGGCTCTCGTTCGAGGAAGTCGCGCGCCTGACCTCCGGCAACGGTGCCCGCATCCTCCGCCTGGACGGCGCTCCGTAGCTCGGGTGCGACAGCGGCTGAGGGCACCCGGGCGCCTGTCAATCCTCATTTTGGAATACAGCCGAAAAAGAGGGAATAAAGCCGCCACGCCCGGCTTCCCGGGAGCAGTCCGGTGCTCCCGGGCCGGGCGTGCATTTGACGGAACGGGTGCGCGGGGCCTATAATGCTCAACCGGACATTCCCGAAGGGAGTTGGCGGTTGGCGGTGGGCACCGTGGAGATCGTCGCGCCCGCCGGGGGCGGCCGGAAGCCGCTTGTCACCCCGTTTCGGTTGGCCGTCCTCGGGGGCGCCGTCCTTCTCGGGCTTTCCCTCTCCCTCGTGACCGCTGCTCTCCGCGAGACACACACGGTCCACCTGACCGTGGCGGGAGAGGGAGTGGACACCTTCCGGACGCGGGCCCGGACGGTCGAGCAGGCCCTGCGCCAGGCCGGGGTGGAGCTGGGCCCGCGCGACCGCGTCGAGCCCGCGCCGGCGACGCGCCTCCGGAAGGATACGACCATCACGGTCGCGCGGGCGGTACCCATCCGCGTGCGCGCCGACGGCCGGGAGTGGGAAACCTGGGCCTGGGCTCCCACCGTGGGTCAGGCCCTCGTCGCGGCCGGAATCCGCCTGGGACCCCTGGACCGCGTGGAGCCGGCGCCGGAGACACCACTGACGGGTGCGGGAGGCGCCCCCCGGGAGATCCGGGTGTTGCGCGTCCGGGAGGAAGAGACCACCCAGGTCGTGGAACTACCTTTCGGGACCGTGAAGCGAGAGGACTGGAACCTCCCTGCGGGCCAGCAGCAGGAGATCCGGGCCGGCATCCCCGGGGAGAAGGAACTGACCATCCGGACCCGCTACGAGGACGGGGTGGCGGTGAGCCGGACGGTCGTGGCCGAGCGGGTGACGCGCCCGCCCGTGGACCGCGTTGTGGCGGTGGGCACCGCCGGCACCGTCTCCCGCGGCGGGCAGACGCTCCGGTACCGGCAGGTGCTGCGGATGGTCGCCACCGCGTACGCCCCCGGCGACGGGTACACCCCGGGCACCCGGACGGCGAAGGGGCTGAGGGCCGGGCGGGGCGTGGTGGCCGTCGACCCCCGCGTGATCCCGCTCGGGACCCGTCTCTACATCGACGGGTACGGCCCGGCGGTGGCGGGGGACACGGGGGGATCCATCCGGGGGAACCGCATCGATCTCGGGTTTGACACGCCCTCCGAGGCGCGGGCCTTCGGCCGGCGCACGGTGACCGTGTACGTCCTGGCGCGGTGAGGGCGCGGGCCTCCGGGGGGAACCCGGAGGCGTCAGCTGTTGGAGCAGTTCGATCCGGCGAGCGTCCGGTCGATCCGGGCCTGGCTCGAGGCGCGGGGGCTGCGCCCGCGCCGCGGGCTGGGTCAGCACTTCCTCGTGGACCGCCGCGTCGTGGATCGGATCGTGGCGGCGGTGGAGCCGGCCCCAGGGGACCTGGTGCTCGAGATCGGCCCGGGGCCGGGGATCCTCACCCGGGCCCTCGTGGAGGCCGGCGCCCGGGTGGTGGCCGTCGAGCTGGACCGCCAGCTTGCGGCCTTGCTGCGGGACACCCTGCCCGCCGCCGGGGCGCCCGGCACGGTCGAAGTGGTGGAGGGCGACGCCCTGAAGGTGGACCTGGCAGGCCTTCTCGCCGCGCGCCTCCGGCCCGGCGCGCGCGCCCGCGTGGCGGCGAACCTTCCGTACTACATCACCTCGCCGCTTCTCTTCCGGCTGCTCGAGGAAGACTTACCCCTGGAGCGGATCGTGGTCATGGTCCAGCGGGAGGTGGCCGACCGCATCCTGGCGCCGCCGGGCACGCGGGCCTATGCCGCCCTGAGCGTCGCCGTCGCCTACCACGCCGAGGCCCGGCTCGTCGCCCGGGTCCCGCCGGGGGCGTTCTGGCCGCCTCCGTCGGTGGACTCCGCGGTGGTGCTGCTCCGGCTGCGGGAGCGCCCCCCGGTGGCTACCCCGCGGGAGGCGCTCTTCCGGGTGGTGCGGGCAGCGTTCGGACAGCGGCGGAAGACCCTGCTCCGCGCGCTCGCCGGCGGGCTCCGGCTCGACGGCGACGTCGTGGCCCGGGCGCTGGCGCGGGCGGGGGTGGACGGCACCCGGCGGGGAGAAACCCTGTCACTGGCGGAGTTCGCCGCGGTGGCCGACGCCCTCGCCGGGACGGGCGGACACACGGGCTGAGTACGGCCCGTGGTATACTGTGAAGTGGGTCCACCGTTCCGGCGAATCCGGGAGCGGGTGACGGGCCAGGGCCAGGGGGGCTGGTCGGATGAAGGAGGAACCGTTCATAAGCCCGAGCCGCGGGCCGCTCAGCTTCGACGCGATGGTGGCGGACATCTTCCAGTTCATCGCGGCGGACCCGACCGCGCGTTACAAGCTCATCGTCGGCACGGACTCGCAGGCACGGGACGACGTGACCTTCGTGACGGCGGTGATCGTGCACCGGCTCGGCAAGGGGGCCCGGTACTACTACCGCCGTCGCGTTCAGCCGAAGATCACCAGCCTCCGGCAGAAGATCTTCTACGAGACGGCGATCTCCCTGACGCTGGCGGACCGGCTCGCCCGCCGGGTCCGGGAGGCAGGGGACCCCTCCCTGAACGTGGAGATCCACCTGGACGTGGGCAACGGCGGGGAGACCCGGGACCTGATCCGCGAGGTCACGGGCATGGTCACCGGGTCCGGCTTCCGCGCGGAGATCAAGCCGTACTCGTACGGCGCTTCCAAGGTCGCCGACCGGTACACCAAGTGACCGGCCACAATCAGCGCCGACTTCGGCGCCCCGGCGAATCGGTCGGCGGATAGATCTTGACAGCTCAGACAGGGCGCTGCTAAAATCTAAGATTCCTTGACGCCTGTCCTTCCGGCTGGTACAATAATTGTACTGGTGTGCCCGCTGCACCGACCCGGAAGGATGTGGTAGAGAAGTGGCCCCCAAGAGCGTCCTGGCTGAGATCAAGCGGGATCTGGACTCGTATGTCGGTGCCCGGATCCGCCTCAAGGCGAACAAGGGCCGCAAGAAGGTGCTCGAACGCGAGGGCGTCCTCGAACAGACCTACCCCAACATCTTCGTGGTCAGGCTCGACGAGGGCGACCTCGGCGAACGCCGTGTATCGTACAGTTACACCGACCTGCTCACGGAAGCCGTGGAACTGGTCGTCTACGATGCCGGCAAGGAAACCAAGATCGAGTGCCACGGCCGCTGACGGGCGGCGTGGCTGTGAATCGGGCCGGGGCCTGCGCCCCGGCCGCATCGCGAGGTGAGGGCCGTGAGGGAGGACGGACCCCCCGCGCCGGGCGCCATCCGCCTGGAGGCGCGCGCCAAGCTCAACCTCGTGCTGGAGGTGGTGGGCCGGCGGCCGGACGGGTACCACGAGATCCGCTCGGTCATCGCCCCGCTCGACCTGGCGGACACCGTCACCGTGGAGCGGCTGGAGGAGCCGGCGGGCAGCCTCGAGCTGGAGGTCGACCCCCCGGGCGTGGTCGGGGAGGCGGACAACCTCGCGCTACGCGCCGCCCGCCTGATGCGGGACGCAGCCGGAGTGCCGGACGCCGGGGCGCGGATCCGCATCGCGAAGCGGATCCCCGTGGCCGCGGGGTTGGGCGGGGGTAGCACCGACGCCGCGGCAGTGCTCCTGGCCCTGAACCGCCTGTGGGGTCTGGGCTGGCCGGCGGAGCGGCTGCAGGCGCTTGGCGCCCGCCTCGGAGCCGACGTCCCCGCCTGCCTCCGGGGCGTCCTGGGGGAGACGGTGCTGGCGGAGGGGGTCGGGGAGCGGGTGACCACGCTCCCGCCGGCACCCCGCCTGCACGTGGTGCTGGCCACTCCGGAGGCGACGTGGCCGGGGCCGAAGACCCGCACCGTCTACGCAGCGTACCGCCCGCCGGGGATCGGAGCACGGGCGGAGCAGGCGGTGGCCGCCCTGCGCAGAGGGGACACGGCCGGCCTGCTGGCGGCCGTCGCCAACGACCTCGAGCCCGGCGCGGCCGCACTCGTGCCGGCGATTCGCCACCTGCGCGAGGCCTTCCTGTCGGCCGGCGCCCCGGTGGTGGCCATGGCCGGCGCCGGCCCCACCGTCTTCGCCCTCGCCCCCGACCCCGCTCTGGCGGAACGCCTCGCGGCCGCCGCCCGCCCCCTCGCCCGGGCGATCCACGTCACAGCGACGGGGGACGTGCTACCCTGAAGGGGCACCGAGGACAGCGGAGGTGAGCGGCCATGCGGCTGGGGACGAGCATCCGCGCCAAGCTCCTCGCCGCCATGCTGCTGCTCGGTTTCATCCCCCTCAGTGCCGGGGCCGGCAGCCTCATCCTGGGCTGGCGGGTGCTCACGCGGGTCACCCAGGAGTTCGTCGGCCGCGTGCCCGTGGCCGCCTCGACCCGGATCGAGGAGCTGCTCTATTTCCGCTACGTGGACATCGCCCACTGGGCCCGCCTGGACGTCGTGGCCGACCCGGCGGCGCGCGAGGCGCAAAGCCGCCTCTTCGCCGAGATCGTCAGCCTCTACCGCCCGTACGCCTGGGTGGGGCTCGTCGACCCTTCGGGGCGCGTGGTTTCCGCCTCCGACCCGGCCTCCGCCGGCGCGGACCTCTCCGAGGCGCCATGGTTCCGCACGGCCAGGGCCGAGTTCGCCGGCGTTCCGGCCGGCAACCCGGCGGGCGGCGCCGGTGGGGCAACGTCCTGGGGTGAGCTGCCGGTATCCGTCTCCGACGTGCACCCGCTCGAGCCCGGGGACGGACAGCCGGTGGTGGGGTTCACCACACCCGTCCGGGACCGGGCGGGCCGGCTGCAGGGGTACCTGCACTCCGAGGTGTGGCTCTCCTTCGTGGTCCGCCACGTCCTCTCGCTCCAGCCCACGCCGGGCGCGCGGGCCTTGCTGTTGGACCGGGCGGGCCGGGTGCTGGCGGATAACCACGGCCCACGGCCCGTGGGGGATGCCTCGCCCGCCCTTCCGGGTTGGGGGGTGGGCGTGGAGGACCTCCTGCGGCTGCGGGCGGTCCAGGCGGCGCTGCGGGGCGACACGGGCGTCCTCCGGGAGCGGGTGGGCCAGCAGGACGCGCTGGTGGGATTCGTGCCGATGCGGGGTTACGGGCCCTACCGGGGGCTCGGCTGGTCGCTGCTCCTCTTCCTGCCGGTCAGCGAGGCCTACGCCGCCATCTGGGACCAGGCCCGCTTCACCGCGGCGATCCTGCTGGTCGGGCTTCTGCTGGTGATCGCCGTGGCCGTGGTGCTGTCCCGCCAGATGAGCGCGCCCGTGCTGCGGCTGGCCGGAATCGCCCGGCGGGCGGAGGCGGGCGAGCTCGTCTGCGACTTTCCGGCCTCGGGAACCCGGGACGAGATCGCCGAGCTGACCGAGAGCTTCCGGGGGATGGTCCGGGCGATCGGCCGCAAGCAATCGGAGCTGGAGGAGGCGAACCGCCGGCTCGAGGAGGCGAACCGGCAGCTCGAGGAGGCCAACCGCCTGCAGTCCGAGTTCCTCACCAACGTCACCCACGAGTCCCGGACCCCGCTGACCGCCGTCCTGGCGGCCACGGAGATGCTGCGCCAGGAGGTGGTCGGCCCCCTGGGACCGCGCCAGCTGCGCTACGTGGAAAGCATCGAGGCGAACGCCCGGCGGGCGCTGGAGTGGATCAACAACCTCCTCGACCTCGCCCGGGCGGAAGCGGGGCGGATGGAGTTCCGGCCCATGGCCGTCGACGTCCCCGAGGTCGCTCGGCGGGCCCGGGAAGCCCTGGAGGGGCCGATGGGCCAGAAGGGGCTCGCCTGCCGCGAGGAGTGGGAGCCGGACCTCCCGGCGGTGCGGGCCGACCCCGAGCGCCTGCAGCAGGTCCTCCTCAACCTCCTCGGCAACGCCGTGAAGTTCACCCCCGAGGGCGGGTCGATCGCGATGGGAGCCCGGCGGGACGGTCCGGCCGCCGTGTCCATCTACGTTCGGGACACGGGGATCGGCATTCCCCCCGAGGAGCAGGAGCGCATCTTCGAGAAATTCCACCAGGTGGACACGCGGCTGTCGCGCCGCTACCCGGGTACGGGCGTGGGCCTGGCCCTGGTGCGCCGGCTGGTGGAGTTGCACGGTGGCACGATCCGGGTATGGAGCCGGCCGGGCGAGGGCGCCGAGTTCACCGTCACGTTGCCGGTGGCGGCGCCGGAGCGGGTGCCGGCAGCAGGAGGGGATCACGACGTTGGCGCGGCGGATCCTCGTCGTGGATGACGACCCCACCATCCGGGAGGTCGTGGCGGACGTCCTGCGGATGGAGGGCTACGAGGTTCACGTGCTCGGCAGCGGAGAGGAAGTCCTCCCGAAGGTGCAGGCACTGGACCCGGCGCTCATCGTCCTCGACGTCATGCTGCCCGGCCTCGACGGATTCGAGATCACCCGCCGGCTCCGGCGCTCCTCGTCGGTTCCGATCATCCTCCTGACCGTGCGGGACGGGGAGCTCGATAAGGTTCAGGGCTTCCGGCTGGGTGTTGACGACTACGTCACCAAGCCGTTCAGCCCCCTGGAGCTCCTCATGCGGGTCAAGGCCGTGCTGCGCCGTACCGGGGGATGGGCCGGGGAGCCCGAGGGGGAGGCAGTGCTGCGCTGCGGGGATCTCGTGATCGACCGTGCCGGCCGGCGCGTGTTCCGGAGGGGCCAGCCGGTCGCCCTGACCGCGGGCGAGTTCAACGTTCTCTGGGCCCTGGCCTGCCACGCCGGGCGCGTACTTACCCGCGAGCAGCTCATGGAGCTGGCGTGGGGCCCGGAGGCGGTGGGCGGGCCGGAGAGCGTGACGGTGCTCGTCTCCCGCATCCGGGACAAGCTCGAGGACGACCCCGCCGCGCCCCGCTGGATCGAGACCGTGCGCGGGGTCGGGTACCGCTTCAAGCCGGAGTGACCGGCTCACCCGCGTCTCCGGACCCGGAGGACCCCCGGCCACCTGTTTTGGATTCGTTAAGAAACGATTCAGAAACCAGAAAGGCCCCGGCTGTACCCTGGTGTCAAAAACGGGTGCAGCCGGGGTCCGCGCGCGGGTACCCGGCGGCGCCGGGGGGTCGGAACGTGGGCACCGGACACGAAGAGCAGGACCGCCTGAACCTCATGGGTCTCGCCTTCCCCGCGCCCGGGGATGAGCCGGAACTGGGTGAGATGGCCCGCTGCTTCGTGGAGGAGTTCGTCCGGATGGGGTGGGCGGACGAGCAGATCCTCGGGCTCTTCCGCGACCCGTTCTACCGGGGCCCCCACGCCGTCTGGCAGCGGCGGGGCGAGGCGTTCGTGCTCGGCCTCCTGGCAGACGTGCGGGGCGGTCCCCGCTCCGGTGCCGCCAGGCCCCGGAACCCGGGGGAGGGATGAGGGTCATGGCCGACCGAGAGCTGCCGGACCGGGGAGAGCAGCCCGATGCCGGGCTCGTCTCCCGGCGCCAGTTCCTCGTGAGCACGGCGGTGGCCGCCGGCGGGCTGCTCCTGAGCCACCGCTGGGCCCGGGCCGCGCTGGTCACCTTGCGGCCCGTGCAGGTGGACAATCCGCTGGCCACGTACCCGGACCGGTCGTGGGAACGCCTGTACCGGGACCAGTACCGCTACGATGCGGAGTTCACGTTCATGTGTGTCCCGAACTGTACGCACAACTGCCGGGTCAAGGCCGTCATGCGCAACGGGGTCATGATCCGGGTGGAGCCCCCGTACACCGAGGGGACGGCGACGGACCTCTACGGCACGAAGAGTCACCCGGGCTGGCACCCCCGCGGGTGCCTCAAGGGGTACACGCTGCCCCGGCGCATCTACGGCCCCCACCGCGTGCAGGCGCCAATGGTGCGCAAGGGCTGGAAGGCCTGGGTCGAGGCCGGCTGGCCCGATCCCGACGACCCTGCGAACGTCGAGAAATACTTCCGCCGCGGCTGGGACGATTGGGTCAAGGTCTCCTGGGACGAGGCCTTCACCCTCGTGGCCAGCACGCTCCTGCACATCATCAAGAAGTACAGCGGCCCCGAGGGCGCCGAGCGCCTGCGCAGGCAGGGATACGACGAGGCGATGATCGAGGCCATGCACGGCTCCGGGGCGCAGACCGTCAAGCTCCGGAACGGCATGGCCCTGAACGGCGTCATCCGCATCAACGCCCTGACGCGCTTCGCCAACATGCTGGCCCTGGTCGACGGCAACCTGGGCGGCCGGCAGTGGTCCAGCTACGACTGGCACGGCGACCTGCAGCCAGGCCACCCGATGGTGACCGGCGTCAAGTGCTCCGACGTGGACCTGAACGACCTGCGAAACGCCAGGCTGATGATCTTCCTGGGCAAGAACATGGTCGAGAACAAGATGGCGGACGCCCACTGGTGGATCGAGATCATCGAGCGCGGCGGCAAGGTCGTCAACATCTCGCCGGAGTACAGCCCGGCCTCGCAGAAGGCCGACTACTGGATCCCGGTGCGCCCGGGCAGCGACATCGCCCTGCTCCTGGGCGTCGCCCGCATTCTGATGGACGAGGGCCTGGTCGATAGGGATTTCGTCAAGCAGCACACGGATCTGCCGCTTCTGGTCCGCATGGACACCCTGAAGCGCCTGAACGCCCGGGACATCGTCCCCGGTTACGAGCCCCCGCCCCTCGGCGGGTACAGCGAGTCGGTGCAGAAGATCAAGCCCGAGCTGCGCCAGAAGTGGGGCGACTTCGTGGTCTGGGACCAGAAGTCGGGCGGCCCCCGGATCATCACCCGGAACGACGTGGGCCGGCACCTGGTCCGCAAGGGCATCGACCCCGCCCTGGAGGGCTCCTTCCGGGTACGAACGGTCGACGGCCGGGAGGTGGAGGTGAAGCCGCTCTACCAGCTCTACCGGGAGCACCTCCGTGATTACGACCTCGACACCGTGGCGGAGATCACGGGGGCCCCCAAGGACCTCATCCGCCAGCTTGCCCTGGACCTGGGCACCATCAAGCCCGCGCACCTGGCCACCGGCGAGGGCGTCAACCACTACTTCCACAACGACCTCACCGGCCGGGCCGCCTGGCTGGTCATGACGCTGACGGGCAACGTGGGCAGGCCCGGCGCCAACTTCACCCACTGGGCGGGCAACTACCGGGGCGAGAACCACCCCGGCCTGCCGGTCTGGGTGGCGGAGGATCCGTTCCGACCGAACCTGGATCCCGACGCCCGTCCGGAGGACGTGCCCATCCGCAAGCTCTACAAGTCCGAGCACCCCGCGTACTGGAACTACGGCGACAAGCCCCTCAAGGTCGGGGGCAAGATCTTCACGGGCAAGACCCACATGCCGACCCCGACCAAGGTCA
Organism: Caldinitratiruptor microaerophilus; assembly: GCF_025999835.1. Lineage (NCBI taxonomy): Bacteria > Bacillati > Bacillota > Clostridia > Eubacteriales > Symbiobacteriaceae > Caldinitratiruptor > Caldinitratiruptor microaerophilus. The sequence goes on from NZ_AP025628.1 coordinate 3,141,676, forward strand.
TGTGGATCGCCAACTCCAACCACCTGAACAACGCCAAGTGGGCCCACCACATGATCGAGGTCGTGAACAAGCGGGTCGAGATGTTCATCGTCAACGACTGGGAGTGGACCGGCTCCTGCGAGCACGCGGACGTGGTCTTCCCGGTCGACTCGTGGGCGGAGATGAGCCAGCCCGACATCACCTCCGCCTGCTCGAACCCCTTCCTGAACGCCTGGAAGGGCGGCATGCCGCGCCTCTACGACACCCGGCAGGACGTCGAGGTCATGGCCGGCGTAGCGGCCAAGATGGCGGACCTCACCGGCGACCCGCGCTTCCGCGACTACTGGAAGTTCGTCCTGGAGGGCCGGTCGGAGGTCTACATCCAGCGGGTGCTGGATGCCTCCTCCACCACCCGGGGCTACAAGATCGACGAGCTGCTGAAGTCCGAGCGGGACTGGCTGATGATGTTCCGCACCTACCCGCGGATCTTCGGCTGGGAACAGGTGCACGAGTCCAAGCCCTGGTATACCAAGACGGGCCGCATGGAGCTCTACAAGGACGAGGACGAGTTCATCGAGGCCGGCGAGAACCTCATCGTGCACCGGGAGCCCGTGGAGGCCACGCCGTACCTGCCCAACGTGATCGTGGGGACCCACGAGGCCATCCGGCCGGTGAACCTCGTGAGCGACCTGAATTCGATCGATCCGGACGAGCGCAGCGTCCGCAACGTGAAGATGCCGTGGTCCCAGGTCAAGCAGACGAAGAATCCGCTCTGGGAGCAGGGTTTCCGTTTCTACTTCCTGACCCCGAAGTCACGGCACCGGGTGCACTCCTCCTGGGCGATGACCGACTGGAACGTGATCTGGGACTCCAGCTTCGGGGACCCGTACCGCGCCGACCCCCGGACGCCCAACGCCGGCGAGGCGCAGCTCCACATCAACCCCGAGGACGCCCGGGAGCTGGGCATCGAGGACGGCGACTACGTCTGGGTCGACGCCAATCCCGCCGACCGGCCGTACGTCGGCTGGAAGGAGACGGACCCCTACTACAAGGTGGCCCGGCTGAAGGTGCGCGCGCACTACAACCCCTCCTATCCGCGGGGCGTGACGATGATGAAGCACGCCATCTGGATCGCCAGCCCGCGCACGGTCGAGGCCAACGAAACGCGCCCCGACGGCCTGGCCATCTCCCCCACCGGCTACCTGGCGCACACGCGCACCGGCTCGCACCAGAGCTGCACCCGGGGGTGGCTGCAGCCCACCCACATGACCGACAGCCTGGTGCGCAAGGCGTACATGGGCCAGGAGATCGGCGAGGGCTACGAGCCGGACGTCCACGCGCCGAACACTTGCCCCAAGGAGACGCTGGTCCGCATCACCAAGGCGGAGGACGGCGGCCCCGGCGGGAAGGGGAAGTGGAAGCCCGCCGCCTCCGGCTACGCTCCGGGGAGCGAGAGCGAGGCGATGAAGGCGTACCTGAGCGGCAAGTTCGTCCGGATGTCGTAGCCGGGGCCAGGAGGCGGTGACCCATGGCGGAGGTCCAAAACTGGCAGCTGGGCCGCAAGATGCAGTACCCCTACGAGGAGGCCCGGCCGGAGCGCCAGTTCGCCGCGGTCTTCAACCTGAACCGATGCATTGGCTGCCAGACCTGCACCATGGCCTGCAAGTCCACGTGGACCTGGGGGCCGGGGCAGGAGTACATGTGGTGGAACAACGTCGAGACCAAGCCCTACGGCGGATACCCGCAGAACTGGGACGTGAAGCTCCTCTCGATGCTCGGCCCGCAGGAGTGGCAGGGCGGGGTCTACGCGGGGAAGACGATCTTCGAGGCGGCCGACCCCGCGAAGCAGACGACGTCCGGCTTCCTGGCCCTCGGCTACCTGCCGGCGGACGAGGAGTGGCGCTACCCCAACATCCACGAGGACACGGCGCAGGGCCACTCTCCCCACGGCGCCCGGCTGCCGGAGCACGAGAGCTGGTTCTTCTACCTCCCGCGGATCTGCAACCACTGCACCTACCCGGCCTGCCTGGCGGCCTGCCCGCGCAAGGCGATCTACAAGCGGCAGGAGGACGGGATCGTCCTCATCGACCAGAGCCGCTGCCGGGGCTACCGCAAGTGCATGGAGGCCTGTCCCTACAAGAAGCCCATGTACCGGGGCACCACGGCCACCACGGAGAAGTGCGTGGGGTGCTACCCCCGGATCGAGCAGGGACAGGTGACCCGCTGCATCGCCACCTGCATCGGCAAGATCCGCCTCTTCGGGTGGGTGAACGAGGAGTCGAGCCCCGTGCACTACCTGGTCCACAAGGCGAAGGTGGCGCTGCCTCTCTACCCCCAGTTCGGCACCGAGCCCAACGTGTACTACATTCCGCCCCGCTGGGTGCCCCGGGACTACCTGCGGCAGATGTTCGGGCCGGGGGTCGACGCGGCGATCGAGGCTTACGCGAAGCCCTCGCCCGAGCTCCTCGCCGTGCTCCAGCTCTTCGGCGCCACGGACCGGATCATCGCACGGTACCGCCTCGAGGGCGAGGCGATCGTCGGGTTCGACGACAGGGGCGCCGAGGTCGTGCGGGTGCCGATCGACGAAAAGGTCCAGGTCCGGCCGGCCGACCGGATGAACATCACGTGAGCGCGCAAGGGCCGGAGGTGGCCGTCATGGCAGACCCGCAGTCCGCCGGGGCGGAGGTGGTCCGGGCCGAGGCCCGGGGGCGGGTGTACGCCGCCCTGTCCCGGGCCTTCCTCTACCCCGACCCGCCGCTCTACGAGGCGCTCGTGTCCGGCGAGTTCCTCACCGTCCTGGAAGAGGCGCTGGCGGAGGTGCCCGAGGCCCGCGGGCTGTGGGGCGCGGCCGCCGGGGCCGCTCTGCGCGACGCGCTGGGCCGCAGTCTCGAGCGCCTCCCCACGCGAGCCGAGTGGGAGGGGCGGTACCTCCGGCTCCTCGGCCAGCCGGCCGCGCCGCTGTGTCCGCCCTTCGAGACCGAGTACACCGCCTCCCACCTCTACATGCAGACCCAGGCGATGGCCGACATCGCGGGGTTCTACCGGGCCTTCGGGGTCGGCCTGCCGGAGGGCGGCGGCCGGCCCGACCACATCGCCACGGAGCTGGAGTTCCTGTACTTCCTGTCGGTCAAGGAAGCCCTCGCCCTGGACGACGGGCACGGGGAGCGCCTCGCGGTGTGCCGGGAGGCCCACTCCCGCTTCCTCGAGGACCACCTCGGCCGCTGGACCGGCGTCCTCCACGCGCTCCTGCGGCGGCACGACGAGGGAGGCTTCTACGCGGCGCTGGCCGGGCTCACCGACGCCTGGGTGAGCCTGCAGTGCGAACGGGCCGGCGCCCTTCCCCGGAAGGTGACCCGCCTCACCCCCCTGTCCCGGGACGGGCTGGACGCCGGCGTCGCCGGCGCCGGCCGCAAAGGAGAGTGATCCCCTGTGCAGAGGTTGCTCACGCGCCGGCGCCTGCCGTTTGCGATCGCCCTTCTGGTGCTGATCGCCGCGGCGGTGGTACCGGCGATTTCCAAGATCGAGCTTGGCAAGTCCGCGGCCGCCCCGGCGGTGGTGGCCCGCTACGCGCCCGAACTTCCCGCCGACCCCTGGGACCCGGCCTGGCGGCGGGCGCCGGCCGTGCGGATGCCGGTGTCGGCGGTCGCCACCCCCGGGGCCCGGCCCATCCGTGACGTGTCGGTCCGGGCCCTGAACGACGGCAGGCGGATCGCCTTCCGGGTCGAGTGGGCCGACGATACCCAGGAGGTCACCACCCTGCGCCCGCAGGACTTCGGCGACCAGGCCGCCGTCCAGCTCACCACCGGGCCGATCAACGTCTGCATGGGTCAGGCCGACCGCTACGCCCACATCTGGCACTGGAAGGCCGACTGGCAGTACGGCAGCCGCGACATGCGGCGGCAGTACCCGAACCTCTACACCGACGGGTACTCCATCGGCGACCGGGGCCTGTTCCAGGAGGATCTCTTCACCCGGCCCGCGGCCACGGTCGGCAACCTGCGCGCCCGGCCGGCGCACGACACGCCGGTCGAGCACCTCATCGCCGGCGGCTTCAGCTCCCTCACCACCGTGCCGGACCCGAAGATGCAGAACGTGGGCGGGAACGGCGTGTGGAAGGACGGAAAGTGGGCCGTGGTGTTCGTCCGGGAGCTCGCCGCAGCCGGCGAGGGCGACCTCGGCCTCGTGCCCGGCGAGCCCGCCCAGGTGGCTTTCGCCGTCTGGGACGGCAAGCAGATGCAGCGGGACGGGATGAAGTACACGACGACCTGGGCCACCCTGACCCTCGACAGGCCCCCGCTGGCGAGGAGGTGAGCCCCGTGGAGCGCGCGCTCCAGGCGCTCTGGCTGGTGGCGTTCGCCGACTTCCTCTTCGGCCGCCTCCTCACCCGGGTGGGCATCTTCATGCCCAAGACGCCCGGGGTGCTCGCCGCCTACCGGCTCCTCTCCGACCTGGGCCAGATTGCCTTCAACCTGAGCTTCCTGGGCGGCACCCTGGCCCTGGCGTGGGCCCTGCGGCTTCTTGCCCGCGCCGGGGGTGCCGGCGCCCGGCTGCCCCGGCTCGCCGCCGTCGCCGCGGCGACGGCGGCCATGGCCGTGCTGGCCGCCCCGGCCGCGCCGGGCCCGGCAGTCTCGCTGGCCACCAGCGCGGTCCTGGGGCTGGCGGTCCTCCTCCTGGGGGCGGTGGCCATCGGGCGGGCGCGGGCGCCGGCCACCCGCCTGGGGCTGGGATGCGCGCTGGGTGCCAACCTGGCCTGGTACGGGGCCGCCTCCGCGCAGCTGCTTGCAGCGACTCTCGGGCTCCCCGCCGACCTCGCCGCCGTCACCCCCGTGCTGGGCTCCGGGGAACTCCTGGCCCTCGTCGCGCCGGTGGCCCTGGCGCTGGGCGTCGTGCCCGCCCCGGCGCCGGGGCGGATTCGATGGCTCCGGAGCCCCGGCCGGCTCCTGTCCGGTACCGAGGGCCGGGCGGCCGCGCTCGCGCTCGCCTCGGCGGCCGCCTTTGGCGCCGGGTACGCCGCCGGCGCCGACCTGGGCGGGGTGCTGGCCATCTGGTCCCTGGGCTTCACGCTGGTCTGGCCGGCCCCGCTGTACGCCATCGCGGCGGGCGCGGGGCTGTATCTTCTGCTGCGGCTTCTGGCGGGATCGCCACCGGAGCGGCTCCGGGCCGTGGGGCTCGGTCTCCTCTTCTGCGCCGGACTGGTCCTGCAGACCAACCAGCAACACGTGCTCGTCCTTCTCGCGTGGACGCTGCTGGGCCTCGAGAGCCTTCCGGCAGCGGCGAACGCCCGCCCTGCCCTGCCCGGAGGCGAGCCGGCATGACCCCGTGTGCGCGCGAGATCCCCTGCGCCCTCTGTCCCGACGAGGGGCGCTGCGGCCTCGACGGATCCGCCCACGACGCCTGGCTCCTGGCGCGCCGGCTTGGCGCCGTGACCCGGCGGGTGCTGGTGCTGAGCAACAAGGGCGGGGTCGGCAAGAGCACGGTGGCGGCCAACCTGGCGGCGGCCCTGGCCCTGGACGGTGCCGCCGTCGGCCTGGCGGACGCCGACATCACCGGTCCCAGCGTCCCTCTCGTCACGGGCCTGCAGGGCCAGCGCCTGCGGCTGGGACCGGAGGGTGCGGCGCCGGCCGAGCCCCTGCCGGGGTTCAGGGTGGCCTCGATCGGGTTCCTGCTCGAGAGCCCGGACGAGAGCGTGATGTGGCGGGACGCCTACAAGTACGAGTTCCTGCGGCAGCTCTTCGCCGGGGTGGCGTGGGGCCGGCTGGACTGGCTCGTGGTGGACATGCCGCCGGGCACCGGGGGGGAACTCATCGCCGTCCGGGAACTCCTCGGGCGGGTTGACGGCGCCGTGCTGGTCACCACGGCGAACGAGGTCGCCCTGCAGCACGTGCGGCGCGCCGCCACGGCCTGCAGGGCGAGCGACATCCCGATCCTCGGGATGGTCGAGAACATGAGCGGTCTCGTGTGCCCGCACTGCGGGGGCGAGGTCCACCCCTTCGGCGAGGGCGGTGGCGAGGCGGAGGCCGCCCGGCTCGGGGTGCCGTTCCTCGGCCGGGTACCGTTCGACCCCGCAGCCGTCGCCGGCGGACCGGTCGTGGTGATGAGGCCGGCGAGCCCGGCCGCCCGGGCCCTGCGGGAGGTCGCCCGGCGGTGCCGGCGGAGGCTGGAGGGCGCGGGGGCGGGTGGCACGGACGTCTGACCCAGCCCGCGGGTCCCTCCGGAAACGTCGGCCCCGTCAGGCGGACGGCTCGCCCCGCGCCGGGCGGGAGGGCGGCCGCAAGTTTTGTTTTCCAGAACGGAACAAATCGCCCGCTCCCACGTCATACCAGATAAGGGGACGTGAAAGGGGGCGCCGGCGGTGGAATTCCTCCTGCTTTTCCTGGCCTGGCTCATCTTCCAGCTGGCGACCGCCGGCGGCGGCCGGCGGAGCCGCGCCCGCCGGGCAGGCTGACGCCGCGCCGGCCTCACAGACCCCGCGGGGCGATCGATGCGCGAGAGGGCGGCTGCCGGGGCTCCACGTCCCGGCAGCCGCCCTGACGTCCGGGCTGCGTGCCGGCCCTACCCGTCCAGCCGGACCAGGGCGTCCACGGCGACGGCGCGGTCAGGGTAGAGGAGTACCGGATTCACGTCGACCTCCCGGAGCCCCGGCACCCGGGCCACCGCCCGGGACACGGCGGCGATGACCCGTGCGGCGGCGCCCAGGTCGACCGCCGGGCGCCCGCGCGCGCCGGTCAGGAGCGGGTAGCCTCGGAGTTCCCTCAGCATCTCCAGGGCGTCGGCCTCTGTCACCGGGGCCAGCCGCCAGGCCACGTCGCGGTACACCTCGGCGAAGATGCCGCCGAGTCCGGCTGTGACCACCGGCCCGAAGGACGGGTCCCGCAGCCCGCCGACCAGCAGCTCAACCCCGGGCGGCTCCTGGCGCTGGACCACCATGCCGTCGATCCGGGCCTCCGGGCGGCGCCGGGACACCGCGGCCATGATCTCCTCCCAGGCCGCCGCCACCTCGGCAGGGCCGGACACGCCGAGGCGCACGCCGCCCACGTCCGTCTTGTGGGCGATGTCCGGCGACGCCACCTTGAGCACCACCGGGTAGCCAACGTCCCCGGCCGCCGCGACGGCCTCGGCCGGCGTCGACGCAAATCGGGCCGGGGGGAAGGGCACGCCCCACTCGGCAAGGAGCCGGGCGGCCTCCCGTTCCCCGAGGAGCCGCCCCGGCGGAGCCCCGTTCCCGGCGGCGACCGCCGCCGCCTCCCGCCATGGGCGCTGCCAGCCGCGGGCGGCCCTCCACATCCGATACCGGGCCAGGGCCAGGACGGCCCGGGCGCCGCTGTGGAGACTGGGCAGCGCGATCCGGCCGGCCCGGGCGAACCCCTCGCGCCCGGCCGCCTGGAGCGGACCCGCGGGCAGCACGGTGGCCACGGGCGCCAGCCCGGAGCGTGTGCCCGGCATGGCCTCTGCCTCGGTCAGGGCGGCGTCGACCTCCCGGGCGAGCACGTCCGCCGGGATGTAGGGGGTCGACAGGACGATGAGGAAGACCAGGTCGACCCCCGGGTCGGCGGCGAGCCGTGCGGCCGCCCGGGCGATGTGGGCGGGGGAGGCCCCTGCCGTGGCGTCGACGTACCCGTCGGGCCGGCCGACCGCGGCGAAGGGCGGGAGCACGGCGGAGACGGCCTCGAGGGTCGCCGGGTCGAGGTGGGCCGGCACGGCGGCGCCGCCGCTCTCGCCCCACAGCGCGTCGGAGGCGAGCACACCGGCACCGCCGGCGTTGGTCAGGATGGCGACACGCAGCGGCTCTGCGGACCCGGGGGAGTCGGCATCGCCGCGCGAGGTGGTCCCGGCCCCCGGCGCCCCGACGGCGGGCCACAGCCTCTCCGCCGCGGTCAGGAAGGCGGTGAACTCCTCGGGGCTCCGGGCGACGAGCGCTCCCGCCTGCCGCAGCGTGCCCTCCCAGAGGGGGCCGGTCCCGGCCAGGTTGCCCGTGTGGGAGGCGGCAGCGGCGCCACCCGCCTCGGTGAGGCCGCCCTTCAGCACGACGACCGGCTTGTCGCGGGCCGCGCCGGCGATGGCATCGAGCAGGTCGCGGGCGCGGGTGGTCCCTTCCACGTAGACGCCGAGCGCGCGGGTGTCCGGGTCGGCGCCGAGGAAGCGGACGGCCTCCGCCAGGCTCACGTCGGCGGCGTTGCCGACGTTGACCATGCGGGCCAGACCCGGGGAGGACGGCTCCCCCGCCCACAGGCCGTACAGCCACGCCACCATGCCGCCGCTCTGGCTGACGAGGCTCACGGCCCCCGGGCGCAGGTGGGGGACGCTGAGAAAGGTGGTGTCCACGCCCGTCCGGGTGTCCGCCACCCCGATGCAGTTGGGCCCCAGGATCCGCACGCCCAGCCGGCGGCAGGCCGACGTGAGGCGCTCCTGCCGGCGCCGGCCTTCCTCGGTCCCGATCTCGGCGTAACCCGCGCCGGTGGCCACCAGCGCGCGCACGTCGCCCCTGGCGGCCTGGCGCGCCTCGAGGTCGGCGAGGAAGGCGTCCAGGGCGTCGGTGCGCAGGGCCAGCACCACGAGTTCCGCCGGACCCGGCACGTCGGCCAGCCGGGGGTAGGACGGCAGGCCCAGGATCTCCTCGCCGCTGGGGTTCACCGGGTAGATCGGGCCGGCGTAGCCGGCGGCCTTCAGGTTCTTCAGGATGTGGTGGCCGATGCGTGCGGGGTCGCGGGAGGCGCCGACCACGGCGATCCCGCGGGGGGAGAAGAAGTCCTGCAACCCCTGTCGCCTCCGTGCAGCGGGACATGCTACGAACGGTTGACCGGTCAACACTTCGCGGCCCGGGCGGCGATCCCCTCTTGCCGCAAGGCCCGTGAAAGGAGTTCGGCGCGCGGAGTCGAAACTGCTCCTGGTTACGTTACCCGGCCCCGGGAGGAAACGTGGCTTGACCGTGAACGCGATCGTCCTCTGCGGCGCCGAGAACACCGGGCCGCTCCGGGAAGTGGACCCGGCCCCGAACGAAGGCCTCATCCGCATCGGCGACCGGCCGATGGTCCAGTACGTGCTGGACGGCCTGCGCCAGTCCAGCCGGATCGGCCGCATCGTGCTGGTCGCCCCGCCGGGGGTCGTGGGGCCGGCGATCCGCGCCGACGGCGTCGTACTCGTGCCGCCCTCCGGCCACATCATCGACAACGTCCTGGCTGCGCTGGCTCACCTTCCACGGGACCGGAAGGTCCTCATCGCGACGTGCGACATCCCGCTGATCACAGGCCGCGTGGTCGACGGCTTCCTCGACCTGTGCGCGCAGCGGGAGGCCGACCTGTACTACCCGGTCGTGGAGCGCTCGGTGGCCGAGGCGCAGTACGCCGGGGTCCGCCGCACCTACGTCCGCCTGCGGGAGGGCACCTTCACGGGGGGGAACCTCTTCCTGGCCGACCCGGCCATCGCCGATACCGTGGCGCCCCGTATCCGGGCCTTCCTCGACGAGCGCAAGCGCCCGCTGCGCATGGCGGCCATCCTGGGCTGGAGTTTCGTGTTGCGGCTCGTGTTGCGCTCCCTGAGCCTCTTCGAGCTGGAGCGCAAGCTGTCGGACCTGTGGGGGATCCGGGGCGCGGTGATCAACTGTCCGTATCCGGAGGTCGGGATCGACGTCGACAAGCCCAGCGACCTGGAGCTCGCGCGCCGGTACCTCCGGAAGCCATGAGGGCTGGCGGCTGCCGACCCCAGGGGAGGCGGGGGACGTGCTGAAACTGAGTCGGGCTGCGAGGGTCGCCCTTCTGGTGAAGTCGCTGGTGGAGCACCCCGGGGAGGTGATCCCCCTGGCCCACTTCGCCGAGCGGCTGGGCGCGGCCAAGTCGTCCATCAGCGAGGACGTCGCCCTCGTGCGCGCCGCCTTCGAGACCGCCGGCGGCGGCCGCCTCACCACCCTGGCGGGAGCGGCGGGCGGGGTGGTCTACCTCCCGCTCCCCAGCCCGGCGGAGCAGGCCGACGTGGTGCGGCGCCTGGCCGGCGTGCTGTCGGCGCCGGAGCGGATCCTCCCGGGCGGATTCCTCTACATGACCGACGTCGTCTCGAGCCCCGTATGGGCGGCCCGGATCGGCGAGGTGTTCGCCGCCCGCTTCCACGCCGCCCGGCCCACCTGCGTGCTGACGGTGGAGACGAAAGGCATCCCCGTGGCCCTCATGACCGCCCGGGCGCTCAACCTGCCGCTCGTCATCGCCCGGCGGGAGGGCCGGGTCACCGAGGGGCCGCAGGTCACCATCTCCTACGTCACGGGATCGCGGGGCCGGATCGAGACGCTCACCGCCGGCATCCGGGCGATCCCGCCGGAGGCGCGGGTGCTCATCATCGACGACTTCATCAAGGCGGGCGGCACGGCCGCCGGCATGATCGAGCTCGTGCGGCAGTTCCCCGGGGCGACGGTGGTGGGCATCGGCGTGCTCGTCGCCACGGCCGAGCCCGCCCGCAAGCGCGTGAGCGGCTACCGGTCCTTGCTGACGCTGGAGGGCGTCGACGAGGAACAGGGCACGGTTCGCATCGTGCCCAGCGAGTCGGAGGGGTGAGGGGATGAACGAGCGGCTCCCGGCCGGCCTCGCGGACGTCGAGCGGGCCCGGTCCGTCCTCGCCGGGTTCACGGTGGCCACCCCCCTCCTGCACTCGGCGGCCCTGAGCAGCCTCTTGGGCTTCCCGGTCTACCTGAAGGCCGAGAACCTGCAGCGGACAGGCTCCTTCAAGGTTCGGGGCGCCTTCTACAAGATGTCCCGCCTCCCCGCCGAGGCGCGGGCGCGCGGGGTGGTCTCGGCTTCGGCGGGAAACCACGCCCAGGGGGTCGCGCTGGCGGCGAGCCAGCTGGGCATCCCGGCGACGATCGTGATGCCGGCCGGCGCGCCGATCACGAAGGTGCAGGCGACGGCCGGCTACGGGGCCCAGGTCGTGCTGCACGGGGCCACGGTCGACGACGCCTACGACCGCGCCCGTGAGCTCGAGCGGGAGACCGGCGCCACGTTCATCCCGGGCTTCGACGACCCGGACATCGTCGCCGGGCAGGGCACCATCGGCCTCGAGATCCTCGACGCCCTGCCGGACGCCGGCACGGTGCTCGTCCCCGTCGGCGGCGGCGGGCTCATCTCCGGGATCGCCCTGGCGATCAAGAGCCGGCGCCCGGCGGTGCGCGTCGTGGGGGTGCAGGCCGCAGGAGCGCCGGCGGTGCACCTCTCCTGGCAGGCGGGCCGCTACACCACCACGGACACGGTGCGGACCATCGCCGACGGGATCGCGGTCCGCCGGCCCGGCGTCCTGAACTGGGAGTACATCCGCCGCTACGTGGACGACGTGGTGACCGTCGGCGAGGAGGAGATCGGCCACAGCATCCTGCTGCTCCTCGAGCGGGCCCGCCTCGTGGTGGAGGGGGCCGGTGCCGTGGGGCTGGCCGCGCTCCTGGGCCGGGTGCGGCCGGAGCCCGGGCCGGTCGTGGTGGTGCTGTCGGGCGGGAACATCGACGTCAACATCCTCTCCCGGATCATCGAGCGGGGCCTGGTGCGGGCCGGCCGCTACGTGCGGCTGAGCGCGCTCATCCCGGACCGGCCCGGGAGCCTTAAGCGGCTCCTCAGCACGGTGGCCGCGCAGGGGGCCAACGTGCTCCAGGTCCACCACGAGCGGTGGCTCGACCGGGTGACCGTGGGCGAGGTGGAGGTCGACCTGGCCCTGGAGACCCGTGACCACGAGCACGCAGCCGGGCTCATCGCCGCGCTGGAGCGCGACGGCTACTCGGTCCGCAGGGTACCGCCCCTGCGCCCGACCGCAAACTGGTAACTGTGGGATGTTTTTCCGCGAGCCCACAGGAGGCGCGCGCCCGGCGCCGAACTTCCGTATCACTCCACACAAGGGAGTGACTGGAAGTGCAGGTGACCGGCGTACGCGTGCGACCGCTGGCCCGGGAGGGAGCCACCAAGGCGTTCTGCACGATCTTCCTGGACGGAGAGCTCGCCATCCACGACATCCGTGTGGTCGAGGGGAAGAACGGTCTCTTCGTGTCGATGCCCAGCCGCCGGCTGGACACCGGCGGCTACCGGGACGTCGCCCACCCCATCACGAGCAGCATGCGCGAGGCGATCCAGGAGCGCGTGCTGGAAGCGTATCGGGAGTCATGCGCCCGGATCGCCCGCAGCGGCGCCGCAGGGCCGGTGGGCGGGGGCGCTGCGCCGGACCGGGGCGAGGCACCCGGAACGTCCCCGAGTGCGGTGTCCGGGGCGGACCCGGGTGAGCCGGCCGGGGGGGACCGGCCGGAGGCGGTGGGGTCGGAGGCGGCTGCGGGGGGATCGTGAGCGCCCCCGCCTTCCCGGCTGTGTTACAATAGCCGTGGACATCCGCCGGGGAGGCTGTTGGGATGTCAGGGGTCTCGGCTGTGATCCTCGCGGCCGGCCTGGGCACCCGCATGCGCTCCCGCCTGCCCAAGGTGCTGCACCCCGTCGGCGGCCGTCCCATGGTCGGGCACGTGGTGGAGCACTGCCGGCAGGCGGGAGTGGATCGCGTCATCGTGGTCGTCGGCGCCGGGCGGGAGCAGGTACAGGCGTACCTGGGCGACTCGGTGGCGTACGCGGTGCAGGAGGAGCAGCTCGGGACCGCGCACGCCCTGCTCCAGGCGGAGCCGCTCCTGGACGGGGCGCGGGGTGACCTCCTGGTGCTGTACGGAGACACCCCGCTCCTGCGGCCCGAGGTGGTGAAGCGCCTCCTGGAGGCGCACCGGGAGAGCGGCGCGTCCGCCACGGTCCTGACCGCCCACGTGCAGGACCCCGGGTCCTTCGGCCGGGTGATCCGCGGCCCCGACGGCACGCTGGCGCGGATCGTCGAGTTCAAGGACGCCACGCCGGAAGAGCGGGCCGTCCGGGAGATCAACGCCGGCGTCTACTGTTTCCGGCTCGAGGGCTTCTTCCAGCACCTGCGGCGCGTGCCCCGCGGGCCGCAGGGCGAGTTCTACCTGCCGGACGTGCTGCCGCTCCTGATGGCAGCGGGCGGGCGCGTCGAGGCCGTGGCGGCAGCGGAGGAGGAGGACGTGCTGGCGCCCAACGACCGGCGCCAGCTGGCACAGGCGGAGGCCATCCTCCGCCGGCGGGTCCTGGACCGGCTCATGGAGAGCGGGGTCACGGTCGTCGACCCGGCCACCACCTGGGTGAGCGCCGAGGCGGAGGTGGGGCCGGACACGGTCCTGCTCCCCTTTACGTTCCTCGAGGGTCGGACGCGCGTGGGCCGGGACTGTGTCATCGGGCCGGGCTCCCGCGTGGTGGACTCGACGATCGGCGACCGCTCCCGGGTCGAGTTCTCGGTGGTCGAGTCGAGCCGGATCGCCGAGGACGTCCGGATCGGGCCGTACGCCCACGTCCGGCCCGGCTGCGAGATCGGTCCGGGGGTGGAGCTGGGCAACTACGCCGAGGTCAAGAAGGCCCGCCTGGGCCCCCGGGTGAAGATGCACCACCACGGCTACCTGGGGGACGTGGAGGTCGGCGAGGCGGCGAACATCGGGGCCGGGGTGATCACCTCCAACTACGACGGGGTGAACAAGTTCCGCACCGTCATCGGCCCCGGGGCGTTCGTGGGAACCAACGTGAACCTGGTCGCGCCCCTGACGGTGGGGGAGGGTGCGTACGTGGCCGCCGGTTCGACGGTCAACCAGGACGTGCCGCCGGGTGCCCTGGCCATCGCCAGGGCGCGTCAAGAAAACAAGGAAGGGTACGCAGCACGGATCCGGGCTCGGGCCAGGGTCCGCAAAGAGCCGGGGTAGGAGGTCGCACCGTTGGTGGGGTATCAGGACCGGCGGCTCAAGATCTTCGCCGGGAACGCCAACCCGGAGCTGGCGAGGGAGATCGCACGCCACCTGGGCATCGAGCTGGGTGACATGGAGGTGGGCCGGTTCTCCAACGGGGAGATCCGGGTGAAGCTCAACGAGAGCGTGCGCGGCTCGGACTGCTTCGTCATCCAGCCGACGTGTCACCCGGTGAACGACAACCTCATGGAGCTGCTCATCATCCTGGACGCGCTGCGGCGGGCGTCCGCCCGCCGGATCACGGCGGTCATCCCGCACTACGGGTACGCCCGCCAGGACCGGAAGGCCCGCGGGCGCGAGCCGATCTCCGCCAAGCTCGTGGCGAACCTGATCGTCACCGCCGGCGCGCGCCGGGTCCTGACCATGGACCTCCACGCCGACCAGATCCAGGGTTTCTTCGACGTGCCGGTCGACCACCTGCGGGCGGTGCCCCTCATCGCCGAGTACTTCAAGCGCAAGCGGCTCGAGAACCTCACGGTGGTCTCCCCGGACACCGGCGGCGTGGTCCGCGCCCGCGAGCTGGCCGAGCGGCTCGGGGTGGGGCTCGCCATCATCGACAAGCGCCGCCCCGAACCCAACCAGGCCGAGATCATGAACGTGATCGGCGACATCGCTGGCAAGACCTGCATCCTGCTGGACGACATGATCGATACCGCCGGCACCATCCTGGAGGGTGCCCAGGCGCTCCTGGAGCGGGGGGCGGCGGCGGTCTACGCCGCGGCCACCCACGCGGTCTTCTCCGGCCCGGCCTACGAGCGGCTGGCCCACCCCGGGCTGACGCAGGTCGTGGTCACCAACACGATCCCGGTCGACGCGGAGCGCCTGGGAGACAAGCTCGACGTCCTCTCCGTGGCCCCGCTCTTCGGCGAGGCCATCATCCGGATCCACGAGGATCTCTCGGTCAGCAAGATGTTCGATTGAACGCTCCCCGGGGATGGACCGCTGGCCGTTACGGATTCTTCACATCTCGTCCACACCGCTGCAAACGTTGCATGCGACGATGTAGGACCGGGGAGGTGAACCACAGTCATGGAGGGCGAGAACACCTACGCCCGCATGGCGGCCGGCCCCGGGCAGCCCGGGCCGGAGGGGGCGGAGCCGGGTGCCGTGACGGGCGCCGGGGCCGGAGAGGCGGAGCGCCTGCCGGACGAGACCCCGGGCTCCGGGGTGCCGGCGCCGGCGGCGACCGCGGATGGGGACCAGGCCCCGGCCGGGCGGCGGGACCGGGCGCGGCGGAGGCTGGCAGCCCTCGCGCTGGTGGCGCTGGGTGCCTTGGTGGGCGCGATCGCAGGAACTGCGGCGACGCTGGCGTGGATCGGTCCGGCCCGGTACCGGCCGGTGCCGCTGCCGCCGCCGGTGCCCGCCCGGCCGGTCGTGTACTCGGGTCAGGCAGACGTGGTGCAGATCTACAAGCAGGCTGCCCCGGCCGTCGTGCAGATCCTGACCCCGACCGGCACGGGCTCGGGGTTCATCTTCGACCCTGCGGGCTACATCCTGACGAATAACCATGTCGTCGAGGGCGCCCGCACGGTGAGGGTGCTCCTGGACGACGGGCGGGAGGTCACCGGCCGCGTCCTCGGGGTGGACCCGGGCAACGACGTGGCGGTGGTGGCCGCCCAGGCCGGTCCCGCGCCGCTGCCCACCCTGCCCCTGGGCGACTCGGACGCCGTGCAGCCGGGTGAGCCGGCGATCGCCATCGGCTTCCCGCTGGACGAGGGCAAGTCGGTCACGGCCGGGATCATCTCCGGCACGGGCCGGGTGAGCGAGCGGGTGAACGACTGGACCCTCTCGGGCCTGATCCAGACGGACGCCGCCATCAACCCCGGCAACTCCGGCGGGCCGCTCATGAACGCCGCCGGACAGGTGATCGGCATCAACACCCTGATTGCCAGCCCGGTGAGAGGTTTCACGGGGATCGGGTTCGCGGTGCCGATCAACGCCGTGCGCGCCGTGCTCCCGGACCTGCTGGCGGGCCGGCGCGTGGAGCACCCCTGGCTCGGGATCGGCGGCATCCCGCTGAACCCGCAGATCGCCGACGACCTCGGGCTGCAGGTGACGTCCGGCATCCTGGTCCAGAAGGTGTACCCCGGCACGGCGGCGGAGGAAGCCGGCCTGCGGCCTGCCGTCCAGCGGCCCGACGGGGAGTGGGTCGGGGGCGACGTCATCACGGCGATCGACGGGCGGGCCCTGCGGGACGTGGCGCAGCTTCAGTCGTACCTGGCCTCCCGCCGGGTCGGTGACCGGGTCCGGCTGACCGTCCGGCGCGGGGACCAGACGCTGACCGTCGAGGCGACCCTGACCGCCCGGCCGGAGCGGGAGGCGCTCCGGTAGGGGGAGAGCGCGAGCGGGCAGGAGGGTGCGGGTGACACCGTGGATCGTGGCGGGCCTGGGGAACCCGGGCCCGCGTTACGCTCGGACGCGGCACAACGTGGGCTTCTGGGTGGTCGACCGCATCGCGGGTGACAAGGGCCTGGGGCCCTTCCGCAGCGGCCACCAGGCTCTCTACGTGGAGTGGCGCGTGGGGCAGGAGCGGGCCGTGCTCCTCAAGCCCCAGACGTTCATGAACCTGAGCGGCGAAGCCGTGGCCGCGGCGCTGCGCTGGTACAAGGCGGACGCGGAGCACCTCATCGTGATCTACGACGACATCGACCTCAAGCCGGGGCGCCTGCGCCTGCGCGAGCAGGGTTCGAGCGGGGGCCACCGCGGCGTCCAGTCCGTCATCGAGGCGGTCGGCACCTCGCGCTTCCGGCGGATCCGCATCGGGGTCGGACGCCCGGCGCCCGGGTGGGACGCCGCGGACTGGGTCCTGGCCCCCTTCGATCCGGACGACGAGGCGCGGGTCCTCGAGGCCGTCGCGCGAGCGGCGGAGGCCCTCGAAGTCGCCATCCGCCTGGGCTTCACCACGGCCATGAACCGGTTCAACGGCATAGCGTGAACCGGCGGCGGGGGACACTAGCCCCGGATGGGTCGGGGGGCGGTCGGGTGCGCGTCGTCTATCGCTGTTCCCGGTGCGGCAGGCAGATCGCCGAGCTGCACCTGCCCGTGCTCAGCGAGGCCGCGCTGGGGCTGGACGCGTTGACCCCCGAGGAGCGCGCCGATATAATTAGCTTTGATGCGGCGGCTGAGACCGTCAGCCTGAGGTCGCTGTGCGACCGCTGCGTCGAAGGGCTGGAGATGGATGCCCCCCTTGCCTGGCGGCGGGTCCATTGACCCGCCGGGTGTCGGGCTGAACGCCGCCCTGCACGCGCCGGGTGGATCCGCGCGCAAACACGGATGTCTCGGGCTGTAGCCCCCGTCCTGCGGGGCTAGAGCCCCTGGGCTGTTTTGTCCAATTTTTCCGATGTACCCGTACCCCCGCCTGTACCGGGGGCATGGGCGTGTTGTGCTGCGAACCTGCCGAGCCCGCGATGAGGAGGCGCCGCACCCGGATGCTGGCCGAAACCCTGCTGGATCTTCTCCACCAGGCACCCGAGTTCCACACGCTGCTCGAAGGGCTCAAGAAGGGCTACACGGAGCAGCTCGTCTACGGACTGAGCGGCTCGATGAAGTCCTTCCTGGTGGCCGGGCTGCGGCGCGAGACGGGGCGGCCCGTGCTCGTGGTGACCAGCAGCACCCAGCAGGCGGAGCGGATGCGGGAGGACCTGGCCACCTGGCTGCCCGGCCAGGAGGCGCTGGTGTTCCCGCCGATGGAGTACGTGCCCTTCGAGGTGGTGGCCCGCAGCCCGGAGGTGGCGGGACAGCGCTTGGCCGTGCTCGAGCGGCTTGCGCTGGGCGAGAACCTCGTCGTCATCGCCCCCGCCCCGGCGCTGCTGCGCACGCTGCTCCCTCGGCGGATCTTCCAGGCGGCCCTCACGCGGGTCCGCCTGGGCGGGGACCTCGACGTGCGGTCCTTCGCCGCGGCGCTCAGCCGTCGCGGCTACGAGCGTGTGGAGATGGTGGAGGCAGGGGGCCAGTTCGCCGTCCGCGGCGACATCCTCGACGTCTGGCCGCTGACCGCCGACTCGCCGCTGCGGATCGAGACGGAATGGGACCGCATCGCCCGCCTCACCCGTTTCGACCCCGTCTCCCAGCGCTCGACCGCCGAGGTGGAGGAGGCCCTCGTCGGCCCCGCCCGCGAGTTCATCCTGCCGGAGCAGGTGGAGGATGCGCTCGGCCGGATCCGGCAGGAACTGGAGCAGACGGTGGCACGCCTGCAGCGGCGCTACGAGCGGGAGGTGCGGCAGGCCCGCGAGAAGGCGGAGGAGTTCCTGCGCGGCGAGGGTGCCGAGCGCTTGCGGGAGACCTTCTTCAAGCCCGAGGACCTGGCTTCCCGCCTGCGCGAGCGCGTGGAGTCCCACCTCGAGAGGCTCGCGGCGGGAGTTGACTTCGAAGGCTCCGACCTGTACGCCCCCTACTTCTACCCCGAGGCGGCGACCCTCCTCGATTACTTCGCCCGCCCGCCGCTGGTGGTGGTCGACGAGCCGGCGCGCCTCCGGGAGGCGGCCACCGACCTCGACCGGCAGGGGCAGGAGCGCCAGATCACGCACCTGGAGAGGGGCGGGCTCCTCCCCGGGCAGCTCGGCCTGTACCTCTCCTACGAGGCGTTCCTGGGCCGGCTGCGCCGCTGGCAGTCGATCCACCTGAGCCTGCTGCTGCGCAAGGTCCAGGGCCTCGAGCCCCAGCACACCGTGGCGGTGACGGGCCGGCCCATGCAGGAGTTTCACGGACAGTGGCCGCTCTTCACGGAGGAGCTGAACCGCTGGCGGCAGCAGCACTACCGGGTCTTCGCCGTGGCGAGCACCACCGAGCGGCAGCAGCGGCTGAAGACCGCCCTCCTGGACTCGGGCGTGCCGCCGGCCCTGGCCGAGCCACAGCTGAGCCTGGACGGCAACCTGGGCTGGCCGCAGCCGGCCCCCGGGCAGGTGAGCGTCGCCGCCGGCAGCCTGGAGGCGGGGTTCCTGTGGCCCGGCCTGCGGCTCGCCGTGGTCACCGACGGGGAGATCTACGGCCGGACGAAGAAGCGGCGCCGGGTGCAGCCATCCCCGGCCGGCCGGGAGGGCATGCGCCTCACCTCCTTCCAGGACCTCAACGTGGGCGACTACGTCGTCCACAAGGCCCACGGCATCGGCCGGTACCTCGGGGTCCAGTCCGAGACCATCCTGGGCGTGACCCGGGACTACATCGTGATCCAGTACGAGGGCACGGACCGGCTCAAGATCCCGACCGACCAGCTCGACCAGATCCAGAAGTACATCGGCACGGACGGACACGAACCCCGGCTGAGCCGCCTGGGCGGCACCGAGTGGTCACGGGTCAAGGCGCGCGTCAAGGAGTCGATCCGGGAGATGGCGGCCGAGCTCCTGCGCATCCAGGCGATGCGCCAGGCGGTGCCCGGGCACGCCTTCAGCCCGGACACGCCGTGGCAGCGGGAGTTCGAGGACGCCTTCCCCTACGAGGAGACCCCGGACCAGCTGCGGGCCGCCGAGGAGATCAAGCGGGACATGGAGAAGCCGCGCCCGATGGACCGGCTCCTCCTCGGCGACGTGGGGTACGGGAAGACCGAGGTCGCGCTGCGGGCCGCCTTCAAGGCGTGCGCGGACGGCAAGCAGGTCGCCTTCCTGGTCCCCACCACCATCCTGGCCCAGCAGCACTTCGCCACCTGCACGCAGCGGTTCGCCGGCTTTCCCATCGTCGTCGACGTGCTGAACCGCTTCCGCACCCCCCGCGAGCAGCAGCAGGTGCTTGAGCGGCTCGCCCGGGGCGAGATCGACCTGATCATCGGCACCCACCGGCTCCTGAGCGACGACGTCCGCTTCAAGGACCTGGGCCTCGTCATCGTGGACGAGGAGCAGCGCTTCGGCGTCCAGCACAAGGAGAAGCTCAAGCGGCTGCGGGCGATGGTCGACGTCCTCACGCTGTCCGCCACCCCCATCCCGCGCACCCTTCACATGGCCCTGGTGGGCCTGCGGGACATCAGCACCATCGCCACCCCGCCCGAGGACCGGTACCCGGTGGAAACCTACGTGGCCGAGTTCGACGAGGCGCTCATCCGGGACGCCATCGAGCGCGAGCTGGCACGCGGCGGGCAGGTCTACTTCGTGCACAACCGGATCCAGACCATCGAGCGCGTCGCCGCCCGGCTGCGGGAGCTCGTCCCCGAGGCCCGCTTCGCCGTCGCCCACGGCCAGATGAAGGAGGAGAAGCTCGAGCAGGTGATGCTCGACTTCCTGGACCGGGAGTACGACGTGCTGGTGGCCACGACCATCGTCGAGTCGGGTCTGGACATCCCCAACGTGAACACGATCATCGTCAACGACGCCGACCACCTGGGCCTGGCGCAGCTGTACCAGCTGCGTGGCCGGGTCGGGCGGTCGAACCGGGTCGCGTACGCCTACTTCCTGTACCGCAAGGACAAGGTCCTGAGCGAGGTGGCCGAGAAGCGCCTGCAGGCGATCAAGGACTTCACTGAGCTCGGCTCCGGCTTCAAGATCGCCATGCGGGACCTCGAGATCCGGGGCGCGGGCAACATCCTGGGGCCCGAGCAGCACGGCTTCATCTTGAGCGTGGGCTTTGACCTGTACACTCAGCTCCTGGAGGAGACCATCCGCGAGCTGAAGGGCGAGGCCCCGCCGCCGCCGGAGTTCCAGCCCACCGTGGAGCTGCCGGTGGACGCCTTCCTGTCGGACCAGTACATCGCCGACCCGCGGCAGAAGATCGAGGCGTACAAGCGCATCAGCGCGATCCGGACCCTGGATGAGGCCCGCGACGTGTACGACGAGCTGACCGACCGCTTCGGCTCCCTGCCGAAGCCGGCCGCGAACCTGCTGGCCCTGGCCCGGCTCCGGGTGCTGGCCGCGGACGCCGGGGTGACCTCGATCGCCCAGACCCGCGACCGGGTGCACTTCAAGTTCCTGATCGAACAGGGGCCGGACCGGGACGTCATCGCCGACCTCAACCGCAAGTACCGGGGGCGCCTCCAGCTGTCGGTCACGCGGCCGCCCACCCTGACCCTGCGCGCCCACGGGTTCATGCCGGAGGACGTGCTCTACGCCGCCGAGGACATCCTCACC
This sequence comes from Caldinitratiruptor microaerophilus, assembly GCF_025999835.1. Classification (NCBI taxonomy): domain Bacteria; kingdom Bacillati; phylum Bacillota; class Clostridia; order Eubacteriales; family Symbiobacteriaceae; genus Caldinitratiruptor; species Caldinitratiruptor microaerophilus. Next base: position 3,162,499 of record NZ_AP025628.1, read on the forward strand.
CGGCTGGTCGAGCGCTCCCCGGCCCGGGTGTGAGGGAGGGTAACGGGTGAAGCGCGCGTTCGGGGTCCTGCTTGCCCTCGCCGTGGCCGCCGCCCTCCTGGCCGGGTGCAAGGCGCGGCCCACCTCAGGCCCGGCGGCGGCGCCGGGGCTGCCGCCGGGCGTGGTCGCGGAGGTCGGCGACGTCCGGATCCCGGCCCAGGCTCTCGAGACCCGCCGCAAGGTCCTCACCCTCTACTACCGGGAGGAGGCGGACGAGAGCCGCCTGGTCGACGAGCTCGTCGACCAGGCCCTCCTCGTCGCCGAAGCCCGGCGGCGAGGCCTGTCCGTCTCGGAGGCGGAGGTCGAGGCCGAGCTGGCCCGCTTCGCCGGGGCCCTGGAGGCGCGCTACGGCGGCCGTGCCGAGCTCGAGGCGGCGATGAGCCAGGTGGGGCTCACGTGGGCCGACCTGCGCCGTTTCCTCCCCGACGTGCTCCTGGCCGAGCGGGCGGCCGCGGCCGTGCGCGGCGGCGTTACCGTCCCCGAGGCAGATCTTGAGGAGTTCTACGAGGAGAACAAGGCGCGCCTCTACACCTTCACCGACGACGTGGTGCGCCTGCGCCACATCCTGGTCCCCCCGGAGGCGCGCGATCGGGCCGGCGACGTTCTCCGCCGCGCGCGGGCAGGGGAGGACTTCGCCGCGCTCGCCCGGGAGTTCTCTGCCGACCCCGCCAGCCGGGATCACGGCGGCGACCTGGGCTACCTGCGGCGCGCCGACATGGACCCGGACATGGCCGCGGTCGCGTTCGCCCTCATGCCCGGCGAGGTGGGCGGGCCGGTGAAGAGCGAGTTCGGCTGGCACATTATCAAGGTGGATGAGCGCCGCCCGCCCGGCACGGTCCCCTTTGCCGAGGCCCGGTCGGACGTCGTGCGGCGCCTCCTGCCGGCTCGCCAGGCCGAGGCGCTCCGCAAGTGGCTCGAAGAGCAGCGCGCGGCGGTGCCGATCCGGCGGGCGACCCCCGCCCCGGGAGAGACGGCGCCCAGGCGACAGAACGGTGGAAAGGGTTAACGGCCCAGTAGCATCCCCGCCAGAATTGAATACGAATGTAAGGGCTGCTATATACTATCATCGCCGAGCCGGTGTGAGGTGACGAAGGAGGGTTGGGAGATGAAGGCCACAGGCATCGTCAGGCGCATCGATGACCTCGGCCGGGTCGTGATTCCGAAGGAGATCCGACGCACCCTGCGGATCCGGGAAGGCGATCCCCTGGAGATCTTTGTCGACCGCGACGGCGAGGTGATCCTGAAGAAGTACTCCCCCATCGGGGAGCTGGGGGATTTCGCCAAGGAGTACGCCGATTCCCTGTACGAGACCACGGGCCACATCGCCCTGATCGCGGACCGCGACACGGTCATCGCCGTGGCCGGCGCGCCGAAGAAGGAGTTCATGAACAAGCCGATCGGCTCCATGGTCGAGCGGGTGATGGAGGACCGGAAGTCCATCCTCGTCAACCGGCCCGGGGAGCAGAAGAACCTCCGGGGGGCGCTGATCGGCGAAGACGAGGAGGAGAACGCGAAGTACTCGGCGCTGGTGGTGGCTCCCATCGTGGCGGCCGGCGACCCGATCGGCGCGGTGATCCTGTGCTCCCGGGAGCCCGGCGTCACCATGGGGGACCTCGAATTGAAGCTGGTGGAGACGGCAGCGGGTTTCCTGGCCAAGCAGATGGAGCAGTAGCTCCTTCGGGCCCTCACCCGGCCGGCCTCAAGCGGGCGGGTTCCGCGTGAATCGGGTCAGGAGCCGAACGGAGGGCGGCGGCGGGCAGCTGCCGCTCTCCTCGCGCCCGGGCGCTGCGGCGCTGCGGGCGCCCTTGCCCGCGGGCGGGCCCGGCGCTACCATGAGGAGGACGTGCTGATGCCAGCAGGAGGCCTGGGATGGAGGAGCAGTTCCGCAAGGAGGGCCGGGTCGAGAGCTTTGCCCGCGGCGCACTGATCATCACGCTGGCGGTCCTGTTCTCCCGTCTCCTGGGGGCGCTGTACCGGCCGATCGTGGTGCGGCTGTTCGCGCCCTTCGACGGGCAGCACGGGGAGGCCGGGTTCGGGCTCACCCAGGTGCCGGCGCCGGCCTACCTCGTGGTGCTGTCGGTCTCGGCCTTCGGGATCAACATCGCCATCTCCCGCCTGGTGGCCGACCGCGTGGCCCGCGGCCGGTACCGCTCGGCCTGGCGGGTCTTCCGGCTGTCCCTGGTGCTCATGTCCGCCCTCGGCCTGGTCCTGGGCGCGGCCTTCTACGCCGCGGCCCCGCTTCTCGCCACGGCGGCGGGCCGGCCGGAGACCGCGCCGGGTTTTCAGGCCATCGCCCCGGCGATCTTCCTGGTCTCCGTCATGGCGGCCTACCGCGGGCTCTTCCAGGGCCTGCAGCGGATGGGACCGTACGCCGCCTCGCAGGTCTACGAGCAGATCGTGCGCATCGTGGCCGGCATCGCCCTGGTCTGGCTGCTGGCGCCTCGCAGCGTGCCGCTGGCGGCGGCGGGCTACAACTTCGGGGCCACCGCGGGGGCGCTGACCGGCCTCGTCTACCTCGTGCTGGTGTTCTGGCGGCAGCGGCGGGAACTCCTGCCCACACTGTTCGACCCCGCCCGGGCGGACGGCCGCGGCCAGGCAGCCGCGGGCCCGGACGAGGCGGCGTGGCCGGTCCTGAGGGAAGTCCTCAGGCTGGCGGCGCCGATCTCGATCATCGGGGCCGTGCAGCCTCTCATCCTCATGACGGACTCGTTCCTGGTCATCACCCGGCTGGAGGCGGCCGGAGTCACCGCCCAGTCGGCCGACGCCCTCCTGGGGCAGCTGGCGAACAGCTTCTCGATCGTCTGGTTGCCGGCCATCCTCACGGCGGGTCTCTACACGAGCCTGGTGCCCGCCATCACCGAGTCCCTGGCCCGCCACAACTGGGCGGAAGCCCGCTCCCGCTCCATCACGGCCTACCGCCTCACCCTGCTCTTCAGCCTGCCGGCGACGGCCGGCATCTGGGTCCTGGCGGACGGCATCTACAAGCTCTTCTTCCTGAGCGAGGGCGGGCCGGTGCTGCGCGCCCTCGCCCCCGCCACCTTCTTCATGATGCTGCAGCAGACGAGCTCCGGGGTGCTCCAGGGGGCCGGGGACATCGCCACCCCGGTCCGGAACTTCCTCCTGGGAGCCGGGCTCAAGGTGGTGCTCACCTTCTGGTGGACGGCGACGGGGCTTGGAGCCCGGGGCGCGGCGTACGCCACGGGCGCTGCCTTCGCCCTGGCGGGCGGCCTCAACGTCCTGGCCGTTCGCCGCCGCTTCGGCGCCCTCGCCCGGGACCCCGGGGATTGGCTCCGGCCGGCGGCGGCGGCCCTGGTGATGTCGGCGTTCGCGGCGGCGGCCGAGCGTCCGCTGGCCGCCCTCCTGGGGTCGCAGCGGCTCGGCACTGTTGCCGTGGTGGTGCTGGCAGCCGGCGTGTACGGCGCCGCGCTCCTGGGCGTGCGCGGGATCACCGCCCGGGATCTGCGCATGCTACCGGGACCGGGGCCGCGGCTGGCCGGGCTGCTCTTGCGCTGGCGGCTGCTCCCGCCGGAGGGAGGCACGGAGACAGGCAGCGGGGGAGGGACCGCCCGGTGACGAGACACCCGTTCGACGAGCTGGTGGAGGTCATGGTGCGCCTCAGGGGACCCGGGGGCTGCCCCTGGGACCGGGAGCAGACCCACCGCAGCCTGCGGCCCTACCTGATCGAGGAGGCGTACGAGGCTGCCGAGGCGGCCCAGGCCGGCGACGACCGCCACCTGGCGGAGGAGCTGGGGGACGTCCTCCTCCAGGTGGTGTTCCACGCGCAGATCGCCCGGGAGCGCGGGGCGTTCAGCATCGAGGACGTGGTGCGGCGGCTGACGGAGAAGCTTGTCCGCCGCCATCCGCACGTGTTCGGGGATGTCCGTGTCGCCGGGGCGGGGGAGGTCGTCCGCAACTGGGAGGCGATCAAGGCCGCCGAGGCGGCCGCCCGGGGCGAGTCGCCCGGGCCCCGGCGCCTCCTGGAAGGGGTGGGCAAGGGGCAGCCGGCCCTCACCCGGGCCCGGAAAGTGCAGGAGAAGGCGGCTGAAGTGGGGTTCGACTGGAAGGACATCACCGGCCCGCTGGCGAAGGTGAGCGAAGAGGTGGCCGAGATCGAGCGGGCCCGCCTCCGGGGCGGGCCGGAGGAGATCGAGGCCGAGGTGGGTGACCTGCTCTTCGCCGCGGTCAACGTGGCCCGGAAGCTGGGCGTCGACCCGGAGCTGGCCCTCAGCGGCGCGATCCGCCGGTTCGAGCGGCGCTTCGCTTACATCGAGGACCGGGCGGCGGCCTCCGGAAAGGCTCTCCGCGAGATGAGCCTGGAGGAGATGGATACACTATGGGAGGAAGGAAAACGGGCAGAAAAGTAGCATAAGGTGGGTCCTTGACCCCCAGTTTTAGAGGGAACCAGAAGGATTTCTTTCATCTCCCAACGAATAAACGGAACGGATTTCATAGGCTGACGAAGAAGGGAGAGTCAGGGATTGAACAAGGCGGAGCTTGTGTCGGCAGTCGCGGAGAAAGCAGGGCTCACCAAAAAGGACTCCGAGAAAGCTGTCAACGCGTTCGTTGAGAGCGTAAAGGAGGCACTTGCGAAGGGCGACAAGGTCTCGCTGGTCGGGTTCGGGACGTTCGAGGTGCGGGAACGCCGGCCGCGCAAGGGCCGCAACCCCCAGACGAAGGCCGAGATCACCATCCCCGGCGGCAAGGCCCCAGCGTTCAAGGCCGGCAAGGAGCTGAAGGACGTCGTCTCCCACTGAGTTGCCTCTTTCCTGTTGCCGGGCCTCGAACGAGGCCCGCTCGCTTTTTCCGCGGACCTTTCCTGTCGGGGGGATCTCGCCGGTGCGCCTGGACAAGTTCCTGAAGGTCTCCCGCCTCATCAAGCGGCGCACGGTGGCCAAGGGCGTCGCGGCAGCGGGCAGGGTCGAGGTGAACGGCCGGCCGGCGAAGCCCGGGACGGACGTCGAGGTCGGCGACGAGATCACCATCGACTACGGGACCCGGCGGCTGCGGGTCCGCGTGCTCGGCGTCCCGGCGACCGCGCGCGCCGAGGAGGCCACCTCGCTCTACGAAGTGCTGGAGGAGACGGCCTCGCCGGAGGGACCGGAGGTCTGAGCGGGGAGGCGGAGGAGGTCCGGTCGGTCACAGGGGGCGTCGCTGCACCTCGTGGCCATCGTACGTGTACCGCACCGGCCGGTCCCCCTCGACGGTCTCGAGGTGCACCGGCCTGCCCCAGATGTGGTACACGTGCGGGAGGGTGCGCGTCAGGTCGTGCGGGTCGAGCTCGACCCCCTCGTAACCGTGGCGCAGGTAGAGCTCCCCGCGTTTCTGGTAATCGTGGTCCTCCGCATAGATGTACGGGAAGCCGCAGTTCGAGATGAGCCGGACCAGGCCGTCGCGCACCGCCTCCCAGTCGGAGTGGTCCCGGGTCACCTCCCAGCGGTCGCCGTTCTTGCGGAAAAGGTAGAGGTCAAGTCGTTCGACGAGGTCACGGGTGAGGTAGTTGCGGATGAAGGAGACGTCCGTGTCCACCTCCCGGACCTCGAACAGCTTCTCCGTCCCATAGCGCGCCTCGATGTCGGAGAAGATGTGCAGCCCCAGGTGGTAGGGGTTGAGGTGGAAGCGGCTCGGCGCCAGCACGGCCGCATGCATCCGGGCGAACTCCAGGGACTCTTCGGGCGTCAGGTCCAGGTCCCGCATGATCCGGGCGTGCCACAGCGATGCCCAGCCCTCGTTCATGATCCTGGTCTCGAGCTGCGGCCGGAAGTACAGGGACTCGCTGCGAACGCTCGAGAGGATGTCCCGCTGCCAGTCCTCGAGGTCGGGGGCCCGCTCCAGCAGGAAGAGGAGCAGGTCCCGGGTCGGGCGGCGGGCAGCCCCCCGGGCTCCGGCCTCGGCGCGCGGCGGTTCGCCCCGCGACGCGTCGCCCCGCGCCCCGGGGCCGGCCCCCTCCGGCCGCGGGGCCTCCGCCGGCGCGGCCGCCGCGGGGATGTAGCGGTCGAGGTTCCAGAGGTCGCCGTAGGGGTCCTGGTCGGAACCGGCCGCCCGGCCGCCGGGCCGCTGGGCGCCGTCCCGGGACGCGCCGGCCGCGGCGCCGCGGTCCGGGTCGGGAAGCGGGTCGACGTGTTCGTGGATGGCCAGGACCGCGTCCAGGAAGCGCTCCACCCGGTCCCGGCCGTACTCCTGCTCGTACTGGCGCACCCGCCCGGCGAAGGCGGCCATGGTCCAGACCATCTTGCGGTTCGTGTCCCGGAAGCGCCAGTTGTTCTTGAAGAAGTCACAGTGTGCCACCACGTGGGCGGCGATCATCTTGTTCTGCAGCAGCGTGTTCGTGTCCAGGAGGAAGGCGTAACAGGGGTCGGAGTTGATCACCAGCTCGTAGATCCGGGCCAGGCCGTAGTCGTGGTCCATCTTCATGCGGTGGAAGGCCTTGCCGAAGCTCCAGTGGCTGAAGCGGATCGGCATGCCGTAGGCCCCGAAGGTGTAGATGATGTCCGCCGGGCAGATCTCGAAGCGCATGTCGAAGAAGTCGAGGCCCGCCTCGCCGGCGCGGTCGATGATGCGGGCGATGGCGTCCTCGAGCTCCGCGTGGACGCGCGCGGTCACCGCTCCTCCCTCCCGGCCAGGGCGGCGACCTCCCGCGGGCCGAAGAACGCCCGCAGGGCGTCCAGCACCTCGTTCCGGCTGCGGATCACCGTCGCCACGAAGCGCGGGTGCCGGATCTCCCGGGTGTACAGGGAGTAGAGGGTGCTGCTGCGGTAGTAGCTGAGCCCGGCGCCGTGGCCATCGATCTCGCCGTAGCCGAAGAGGTTCGAGACCTCCAGGAGCGCCTTGACGAGCTCGACCGCCCGGGGGTTGTCCGAGGCCAGGTTGTCCCCGTCGCTGAAGTGGAAGGGGTAGAGGTTGTACTCGCCGGGGGGGTACTCCTCCTCGATCAGCCGCAGCGCCAGCTCGTACACCGAGGAGCAGCGGGTGCCGCCGGACTCGCCCTTGGTGAAGAACTCCTCCTCGGTGACCTCGCGGGCCTCCGTGGAGTGCGCGAGGAAGCGGATCTGCACGTTGTCGTACTTCGAGCGGAGGAAGCGCACCATCCAGAAGAAGAACGCGCGGGCGATGTACTTCTCGAACTCGCCCATGGACCCGGAGGTGTCCATCATCGCCAGGACGACCGCGGAGGTCTCGGGCCTGTAGCGTTCCTCCCAGGTCTTGTAGCGCAGGTCCTCCGGGATGATGGGGTGGATCCGCGGTACCCCGCGGAGGGAGTTGCGCTTGAGCGCCTCCAGCATGGTGCGCTTCTTGTCGATGTTCGCCCGCAGCCCCTGCTTGCGCACGTCCTCCCAGCGGTACTGCCGGCTGGTGAGGTCGGGCCGCTTCCGGGGGTCCAGGTGGGGGAGGCCCAGGTCCTCGAAGATGAGCTCCCCCAGGTCGTCGACGGTGATCTCCGCCTCGTAGTAGTCGTGGCCCGGCATGTCGCCTGCGCCCGGCCCCCGGCCCGGGCCCTCGGCGGTGCCGTCCTCCCGCGCGATCACGTCGCCCGCACGCGTGCTGCCGCTGCCCTGGCCCACGTGCTCCCGCTTCTGCCAGTTGAACCGGAACCGGTACTCGTTCAGCGAGCGGATGGGTACCCGGATGACGCGCCGCCCGTCGCTGGTGATGATGTTCTCCTGGCTCACGATGTCCGCCAGGTTGTTCTTGATGGCCTCGCGCACCTTCTCCTGGTGCCGCTCCTGGTCCATCTGGCCCTGCCGGTGCAGCGACCAGTCCTCGCTGGTGACGGTGAACCGAACTGCCACGCGCGGTGACCTCCCATCCGCCGCGGGGTTCAGCGGCTCAGCAGGCTACCCACGTACTTCAGGAGCTCGTTGGCGCAGGTGGCGCAGTACCCGTGCTCCTGGATGAGCCGGTCCACCACCTGGTTGATCCGGCGCAGCTGCTCGGCGTCCGGCGTGCGGGTGGAGGTGGTGATCTTCACCACGTCCTTCAGGTCGGCGAAGAGCTTCTTCTCGATCGCCTCCCGGAGGCGCTCGTGGCTCGTGTACTCGAAGCGCAGGCCCCGGCGGGCGTAGCTCGACAGCCGGATGAGGATCTCCTCCCGGAACGCCTTCTTGGCGTTCTCGGATACCCCGATCTGCTCCTCGATGGCCCGCATGAGCTTCTCGTCGGGGTCGACCATCTCGTCGGTGATCGGATCGCGCACCCGGGTGCCGCTGCAGTAGGCCTCGACGTTGTCGAGGTAGTTGTGCAGAAGCGCCCGGGCCTGCTCCTCGAAGGAGTAGACGAAGGCCTTCTGGACCTCCTTCTTGGCCAGCTCGTCGAACTCCTGACGGGCGATCGCCAGAAAGCCCAGGAGGCGCTCCCGCTCCTGCGGGCTGATGCTCGGGTGCTGGTCCAGCCCGTCCTTGAGGCAGCGCAGCACGTCGAGGGCGTTGATGCACGACTTCTCGTTCTCACCCTTGCGGATGAGCGCGGTGGAGATGCGGTTGATCACGTAGCGGGGGTCGACCCCGGACATCCCCTCGCCCTCGGCCTCCGCCTGGATCTCGGCCAGGTCCTTGTGGGTGAGCCCCTCGACCTCCTGGCCGTCGTACAGCTTCATCTTCTTGACCAGGTCGAGTCCCGGCTTCTTCGACTCCTTGAGGCGGCTCAGGACGCTGAAGACCGCTGCCGCGTACAGGGCGTGCGGCGCGATGTGCACGCCCCGCAGGTCGGACTGGCGCACGAGCTTCTCGTAGATCCGCACCTCGTCAGACACGCGCAAGTTGTAGGGAATCGGCATCACGATGATGCGGCTTTGCAGAGCTTCGTTCTTCTTGTTGGCAATAAAGTTGCGGTACTCGGTCTCGTTCGTGTGGGCGATGATGAGTTCATCCGCGGAGATGAGGGCAAAGCGCCCCGCCTTGAAGTTCCCCTCCTGGCTCAGCGAAAGGAGGTTCCACAGGAACTTCTCATCGAGCTTCAGCATCTCCTGAAACTCCATGAGGCCCCGGTTCGCCTTGTTCAGTTCCCCGTCGAACCGGTAGGCGCGGGGGTCCGACTCGGACCCGTACTCGGCGATGGTGCTGAAGTCGATGGACCCGGTCAGGTCGGCGATGTCCTGGCTCTTCGGGTCCGACGGGCTGAAGGTGCCGATCCCGCAGCGGTCGGCCTCGGAGATGAGGACCCGCTCGACGCGCACGTCCTCGATCCGCCCGTCGTACTGTTCCCGCACCATGAGGCGGCAGGACGGGCAGAGGTCGCCCTCGATGGTCATGCCGAGCTCCCGCTCGACCTCCGGCCGCAGCTCCTTCGGGATCAGGTGGAGCGGCTCCTCGTGCATCGGACAGCCCTTGATCCCGTACAGGGCCCCCTCCGGGGTGCGGCTGTACGCCTCGAGCCCGCGCTTGAGCAGCGTGACGATCGTCGACTTGCCGCCGCTCACGGGGCCCATCAGGAGCAGGATCCGCTTTCGCACGTCGAGCCGGCGGGCCGCCGGGTGGAAGTACTCCTCGACCAGACGCTCGATCGCCCGGTCGATGCCGAAGATCTCCGAGGAGAAGAAACGGTAGCGCCGGCCCGTGGGGGTCTCCTCCACCCCGTGGGAGACGATCATGTCGTAGATCCGGGCGTGCGCGAAGCGCGCGACCCGGGGGTTTTCCGCCACGATGCGAAGGTAATCGGCGAACGTGCCCTCCCACTGGAGCTCGTTCTCTTGCTGCCGGTGCTCCTGCAGTCGCTTCAAGAGGCTCTGCATCCGATGACCTCCCTGCCCAACCGCTCACCGGATGGCCGCGGGGCCATGCCGTTACCCCCCGGCAGATGGCTTCCCTACCCTTTCTTGGGTTATCGCCAGGAACGCCCGCCCATATACATAAGCCGGGCGGGGGGACCGCCGTCGGGAGGTGGTGGACATGCGGGAGGAGCGGGGGCTGAGGCCCGGAGAGCCGCGGGCCGGGTCGGACCACACCGTGCTGATCACCAACCGGGAGCAGGTGCAGATCTCCGGGGTCTCCTCGGTGACGAGCTTCGACGACCAGGAGATCATCCTCGACACGGAGGCCGGCAACCTGACGATCCGCGGGGAAGACCTGCACATCAAGCAACTCGACCTGGAGTCGGGCCGGTTCGCCGTCGAGGGCACGGTGACATCGCTCGTGTACACCGACCGGCCGGCCCGGGGGCCCGGACGGGCCCGCAGCCGGGGGATCCTCGAGCGGCTCCTGAAGTGATGCAGGACCTGGGACTGCAGGTCTACGCCTTCTTCTCGCTGGTGCTGGCCGGCAGCGCCGCCGGCGTGCTGTTCGACCTCCTGCGTGTCCTGAGGCGCCGGCTCGGCCCGCGCAGCGCCTGGGAGGAGGTGCTCGACCTCCTCTTCTGGGGGGGCCTGACGCTGGTCCTGGGGACGGCGCTCCTCAGCGGCAGCCACGGCAACCTGCGCTCCTACATCCCCGTCGCGCTGGCGCTCGGGGCCTGGCTGTACTTCGCCCTGGCCAGCCCGACCGCATCGCGCCTCCTGAACCGGGCCGTCACCATCATCGACCGGGCCGCCGGCTGGGCCGTGATCGCCGGGCGCACGGCCTTCCGTCCTCTGGCGGCAGCGCTGCGGCTCATAGGTACCGCTGCCGCCTTCCTGCTCCGCCCCGCCGTCGCCCTGGGGGTGCCCGTGCTGCGCCGGCTGCGGGGAGCGGCGCAGCGGCTCGCCCGCCCCGGGAGGGGGACGCCGGGCCGGCTCGCCGGGCGGCTTCGCGCCTGGCTGTTCCCGCCGGGCGATGGCGGTGGTGAGGAGGGCCCTGAGTAGGCAGTTGCAGGAAATCGGCATGCGGCGGAGAATATCCACAGGACGTACCGGCTTTGTACTCAACATGTCCTCAGGATGTCCTGAGATTGTCCACAGAATCATCCCCAGCCTGTGCATAACCACCGGGACGGATGCCCATGCAGGTGGAGATCCGTGGCGTGGAGCGCCTGAGTTTCCGTGAACGGCAGGTGGTCACGCTGAAGGAGATGGGGCTCTCGAACGAGCAGGTCGCCCGGCGGCTCGGGCTCTCTCCCGCCACCGTGGCCACCCTCTACGGGCGCGCCCGGGCGAAGGGGTACCAGGTCGTCATCGTGCTGCCGGGGGATGCCCTTGGGCTACCCCCGGCGGACGAGGAGGGCGAGGCCTGATGCGCGCCCTTCCCCGGCGGTGGCTGTCCGGGCTGGTGGCCGTCGGCCTCGGCCTGCTCGTGCTGTCGGCGGCCGTTCGCTTCTCCGCCGGGGCGGCGCGGCTGGAAGCCCTGCGCGCCCAGGAGGCGGCGGCCGTCCGCCGGCTGGAGGACCTGAAGGCGGAGCGGGCGCGCCTCGAGGCGGAGATCCGGCGCCTCCAGACCGACGAGTACATCGAGACCGTCGCCCGCCAGCAGCTCGGGTACATCCGCCCGGGGGAGATCCCGTACATGGCCATCCCGCCGGCCCGCACAGGGGCGCCGGAGCCGGGGGCGCCGTCGGAAATGGGCTCGGGGCCGGCCCCCGCACCGCCTCCGGGGGCCGTGACGCTCCCACAGGCTCCCCAGGGAGGGAAGAGCGGTCCCGCCGGGCCGTGAGGTCATGCTCGGGGGCCAGGCCACGCCCGTTGCCTTCGCCGTACGTCCGCGGGGATGCAGGTTGGGGGCCGATTGTGTGGCCGCACAGACAACGATTGTGCGGGTGGGTTCGTTGTCCGGATCGACCTGCACAATCCTTGTCTCCACTGCGGTCCGGGGCCTGGCACAGAACTTGTTCCGGTGGGGCCGCCAATCGGCTTTCGACCGTCGCGTCCCCCGGGTGTGGGCCTGAAGCTGGCCGGAAAAGCCGCCTGAGGTAGACGGAATGACACATTATGTTGAACTCAGCCGCCCCGTCCAGGCCTATCTGAATACGATTGAACCCACCTACCCCGGGGGGTTTCTGGTACGATTCCTGTCCCGGTGCCCGTTTGATCCGCGGGAAGCAGCCGGAATTGACGGCCAGCGGGCGTCTTCCCTATCATGGGGGTGGCGCTTGGCACGGCCGGGATGAATGCGCCGGAGTGGCGGAACTGGCAGACGCGCGGGTCTTAAAATCCTGTGCCCCCGAAGGGCGTGTGGGTTCGACCCCCACCTCCGGCACCAGTCAGGGAGCGGGTTGCAGGGAAGTGGACCATGCAGCCCGCGTTTTTCGTACTTGGTGTGCTCTTGTACCTTGTTCCGGAGACACCCGCCCGCGAGCGTGGTGCCGGCGTGTGTCCGTGCACGAGCGGCGGCGCCCCGCGGCCGCGGCGAGGGCGGCGGGGCATCCGCCAGGGTGGCTGGTCAGAACGTTCAGCCGTTCCGCCAGGCCCCCGGGGCTGCGCTTGGGCGGCGGCGGCCGCCATCCGTTGGGGGCGGCCCGGCGTTCCCGCGAGACAGGGAGCCGCCTTCCGCCGGTCGGCGGGAGGCGGCCCTCCGGTCCTTGCCCTGCGACTATGTTCCCTCGTGTGACTTCCCCCGCCCGTCTTCCTCGTCAAGTTCGGCCAGGCGGCGCCGCACCCGGTCGAGCCGCTCCTGTAGCCAGCTGGCAACCGCCTGGAGGTGGGCTTTCTCGGCCGCCCGCCGCTGTTCGGGGACGGCCTCGTCAGCCCATGCGGCCCACCCAGACCCTGCCCACGGGGGACCGGCCCACGCAGGCTCGCCCCACAGAGGGCCGGCCCACCCGAGGCCACCCCACAGGGGGCCGCCGGGCCCGTGTCGGCCTGCTGCCGCCATCCGCAGGGGACCGTGGCCGGGACCGTGCCGGTGCCGCATGCCGCATCCGCCATTCCGCATCCGCTCGCTTCCTCCTTTCGCAGTGTCAGCGTGCACCACGGGGCGCCCGGCCGGTACTGCGCGAGATGCTCACCCGCCGGGTTCGACCTCCGGGCTGCCGCAAGCCGGGCAGCGGCCCCAAGGCCCGTGCCCATGCCCGCCGTGGCACCGGCCGGCACCGCCGGACCCGCCGCCCGGCGTCCACCCGGGTCCGCCGTGGCCCCGGCCCCAGCGATGCCCGCAGCGGCCGCACCGCAGCGCCCGCGGCGCGAGCAGGTAATGGCCGCCTGCGATCCGGATGGCCTTGCCCCCGGTCAGAGCGGCTGCCACCTTCCGGCGGGCCCCGGCCAGGAGGCGCTGAAACGTGCTCTGGCCGACGTTCATCCGGGCCGCACAGGCTTCCTGATCCAGATCCTCGACGTCCTTGAGGCGAAGGGCCTCGAGCTCGTCCACGGTCAGCTCGACGGTCTCGATGGCGCCTGGGGGCACGCCGGCCGGGAGAAACATCGTGACGCTCGGTTCGAACTCCACCCACCGCGGTTTGGGTGGACGCGGCACAGGGTAACCTCCTCCCGGGTTATTTCGGGTATATACCCAAAACCAGTGTGCACCTGTACCCCTGCGCGTGTCAAGCCCGCCCGGCCGACGGTGCGGTCCGGCCAACGGCCGGCAAAGGAGCGCGGCCGGCAAACGGGCCGTCAGCGAACGCGGTCCGGCCCCCGGCACCGCTTCGGAGCGGGCCGGGGGCCGGTACCGGACGGGCCTCTTGGGCGATCGCTCAACGGGTGGCCGCGAAGAACTCGTTCAGGTTCCTCTCGGCGACCCCGAGCACCTTGACCGCGTAGTCGAAGTTGTGGACACCCCAGCTGCCGTCCGACTTCACGAAGGACACGTTGGTCCGGGCCACGTCCACCTTCGCCTTGAGATCCGCCGCGATCCCGGGGCGGGCCTTCAGCCGGGCGTCCGCCTGGGCCAGCTGCTTCTCCAGGGCAGCCACCTTGGCCTTCACGGTGTTCTGCCACATGTCGAGGTAAGCCTGGCGCACCTCCGGGATGGAGGTCTGGTGGCAGGCGACGCAGCTGTCCTTCCGGTTCGTCCCTGCCACCTCTGCCGGCTTGATGACCTTGAACATGTGGTTGCCGTCGGTCATGTGGCAGCTCGCGCACGTGACGCCCATCGCGTTGTGCGGGCTCGGGCTCTCACCCGGGACGCCGATGGCCCCGACGCCCTTGAACATCTCGGCCATCGGGTGGTGCACCACCGACCCCGGCCGGGCGGTCTGCCCCGCCGGGATGCTGCCGTTGTGGCAGTCCATGCAGAGCTCGTTCTGCTCCTCACGGAGCTGGGCCTCGTGGCGGGACGCGTGCGGGTCGTGGCAAGCCACGCACGTGATGCCGTCGTGCAGACCGGCCGTGTTCACCTTGGCCCCGCGCTCGGCGGCCAGGCGCGCCTCCGTGCTGTGGCACCGGTAGCACGAGTCCTGGGCGTGGCCGCTCGCAACCAGCGACTCCACCGCAGTGGCGTGCGCGCTGGCCTGGAGCGGGGCGTACTGGCGCAGGTGCAGTGCGGGATCGGGCGGCGGTCCCTTCGGGTCGACGGCCTTCACCTGGAACCCCGTCTGCGTGAGCGCCATGCCGGGTTTCCACCCGACCGGCCACCGGGTGCCGTCGGGCATCGAGCCCGCCACGTGGCAGGCGCCGCAGGTATCACTGCTGGAGGAGACCACGATCTTGGAGCGATCCCCCTTGCCCAGGATGTGGTCCCGACCCGGCCCGTGGCAGGACTCGCACCCGATGCCCGCCTCGGCGAACCGGCCGGAGGCCGGGTTCCATCCCACCGAGTGGCAGCCGGCACAGCTCTTCTCCCAGCTCTCCCCGGCGCGGGCGTACGGCTTGTACGTCTTCGCCGCCGGATCGTACACCACGCCGAGGTACACGTACTCGCCCGACGGCGACCGGCCGATGAACCGCTGCCCGGCCACGACGTACAGCGCCCGGTCGAGCTGCGCCCGGAGCTCCGGCGGCGCCTTGGCCGGATCGGCCGGAAGGTCCGAGGGCTTGAACACCGGCTTGAGCATCTGGGCGTGCCCCGTCCGGGACCAGCTGGCGTACTCGTCCGGATGGCAACCCATGCAGGCAGCCGAACCGACGTACTCCGGCAGGTCGGCGGGGGCCGGGGTGGCCTGGGCGGGCGAGGCGGCCGCCGCCACGGCGATCACGGCGGCCGCGGCGAGGACCCCCACTCCGGTGAGGATGGCTCTCTGGTGCCTCATCCACTTGCGAAGCATGCTGTTTTCACCTCCTTCCGATCGGGGTGGACCCAGTTTCACACCGCGACCTCAGTGGGAGCCTGCGAGGTCCCGGTGGCACTGGCTGCAGGACGGACCGGCCCAGGCGTGGCAGCGCAGGCACGTCTCCACGCCCTGGCGGGCCACCTCGTCTCCGTGCTTGAACCACGCGTAGGGGTCCGGGTGATAGGGGCCGCCCGTGTGGCAGGACGTGCATTCGCCCGGGTCCGCTCCGGTGTGCGGCGGGCCGCCCGCCCGTCGCCGGGCGCCGGCGTGGCACACGGCACACTCGGGGTTCGGCTGCTCGCGCGTGCCGCCCGCCGCTGCCACCTCCCGCCCGTGGCGGGCCATCCACCCGTCCGGGTGCCGGTACCGGTCGAGGTGGCAGTCGAGGCAGAAGGTCGGGCGCGCCCATGCCGCCGAGGGGTTCGCCGGGTTGTCCGGCGAGTGGCAGCGGTTGCAGGCTGCGGTGCCGGCGCTGCCCCGGGCGGCCGCGGCGAGCACGGCCTCGCCGTGCGGGCGGCCCTCGTAGCCGGGCGGGTGGGGCATCGGTACCCCGGCGTGGCAGGACGTGCAGAAATCCGGGCGGGCGTAGGGGGCATCCGGGCGCACCGGGTTCTGCGGCGAGTGGCAGAGGGCGCAGGCCGCATCGCCTGCCGCCCGGGCCTCCTGGCCGTGGGTGCGCAGGAAACCGTCGGGGTGCGGGACGTCCGTCCGGTGGCAGTCCCGGCAACTGCCCTGGTTGGCCAGCCGGGCGGGGTCGCCGCGGAAGGCCAGGTCGAACCCCTGCCCCTCGGTCCCGTGGCAGCGGGCGCAGAGGGCCGGGCTGTCCCGGTATGCCTCGGTGTGGCGGCGGATCCACCCGTCGGGGTGGGGCATGGGGAGTCCGTGGCACGAGGCACAGTCGCCCTGCGGGGTGACGCCCGGGACGGGGCGGTAGACGAACTGGTCGGGACCGAAGCCTTCGCATTCGAGCCCGGGCGGGGCGGAGGGGGCCTTCCCGACCGGTGGGCGGGAGGCCGGGACCGGGATGGGTGACGCCGCCTTCGCCACGCCTCCATGCGGGCCTGCCGGTGACAGGTGACAGCCCGCACAGCTGGCGGCGTCTGTCCGGGCCTCGGCGCCGTGGCGCTCCCGCCAGTCGCTGCTCCGGTGGCCGGCGGGGGCGACCTGGAGGGGGTCGGCGTGGCAACCTGCGCAGGTCACCGGGCGTGACACGGCCACGGTGACCTGCTGCCGCTCGTGGCACTCGCGGCAGGTGCGATGCAGTTCCACCTTGCGCTCCGCCGGGTCGGCCGGGCCGTGGGCCACGGCGGCGTGACAGTCGGCGCACGCGACCGCGGGCCGGGCCCTCGTCAGGTGCACGTCGTGTCCGGCGAGGGCCGTGAGCCACTTCAGCTCCCGGCGCTCCGGCACCGCGCCCGCCCGGGCGGCGGCGAGGTCGGGCGGCTCCAGGTCCTGCATCACCCACGGCATCTGGGGGGCGTGGCAGGCAGTGCACCGCTGGTCGGGGACGCGGGAAGCGATCCGCGCCAGATCGACGTCTCCCGTGCGGGTGGCCAGGGTCATGCGGAGCCGGGCCAGCTGCATGTGGAACCAGCCCCGCACCCCCGGGTCGGCGTGGCAGGCCGTGCACGCCACTTCGGCGTGGGGCGCCGACTCCCACGTGCGGACGTGCTCTGCCATCTCGTGGCAGGTGCCGCAATCGGCGGCCAGGCGGCGGGGGTCGGGGGAGACCTCGTTGAGGGACTGGATGGTGGCGAGGCCCGCGATGAAGACGATCATCGCCGCCAGACCGGGAATCGCCAGGTTGAGCCGCCGCATGCGCCGCCCCCCTTCCCGCCCCTGGTCAGGCGAGCAGCATCGGGATGAACGTGAGGAGGAGGTAGTAGAAGATCGCCGAGTAGATGACGAGCTCCACCACACCCAGCGCCCGGCGCCAGCCGCGCAGCCGGTGGCAGGGGTCGCCGGCGGGGCGGCCAAGGGCTTCGACCCACCCGGAGGGCAGCCTGCCCGCCTCCGCCAGCCGCTCCAGCTCGAGGGGGTGCTCCTCGGCCAGGTGCGCGAGGGAGATGCGGCCCGAGTACCAGACCGGGCTCGACGGGAAGACGGCCGGATGGAAGTGGGCCATGAAGAAGTGGCCGAAGGCCAGCGACAGCAGGGCCACGAACGCCTCGTTGCTGTGGACGACCCGCAGGGCATCGAGCACCCAGCGCCCCGCGAGGCGGCCGGCGACCTCCGGGAACCACAGCGCCAGCCCGGAGAGGCCCATCACGACCATGCCCCAGAAGATCGCCAGGTACTCGAACTTCTCCAGGTAGCTGTAGCGGTCGAACCGGGGCGGGTCCCGACGGAGGCCGAGCAGGTACAGGGCGTGGTGCACGGCGTCGAGGGCGTCCTTGCGGGTCGGGCGCATCGACCACGTGACCTGCCCGCGGCGCCAGTGGTAGAGGAGGAACCCGAGGTGGTAGAGGGCGACCAGGATGAGCAGGACCGCTGACGCCTTGTGCAGCACGAGCGTGCTGCGGAACCCGCCGAGCAGGGCGATGACACGCGGCGCCCAGCCGGTGTAGGCGTACTTGATGGACAGGCCCGTGGTGAGGAGCCCGACCATGGAGACCGCCAGGGCCAGGTGCTGGAGGCGGTGCTGGAGGTTCCAGCGCTCCACGAAGATCTCCTCGGGCCGCGCCAGGGCCCCCGCTGGTGCGGCCGGGACGTCTGCGGCCCGGGTGTCCACGTCGTCCATGGCATCGCCTCCTGGCCGTCCGCTGGCGCTCGGGTCAGCCCGTCACCCGGCGCAGCAACTCGAACATCACGATCGGACCGTCCTTCAGCACGTCGAACAGGATAAGGGCCATGAAGAACTTCCAGACCCAGTACACAACGCCGCCCTGGGGCTGCTGCGGCAGGATGTGCTCCCGCCCGTCCGCAAAGCCGGGCGGCGCGCCGGCGTGACACCCGGACTGGCCACAGGTGGCGGTGAGGTTCGCCGGCGCTGCCGCCGACCGGGGGTCCTCCGGGCGGAGGACGTCGTGCACCCCGTGGCAGTCGGCGCAGGTGGCGGCCCGGAGGTCTCCCATCCGCACGGCCGTGCCGTGGAAGCTGTAGGCGTAGCTCTCGGCGTAGATC
Organism: Caldinitratiruptor microaerophilus; assembly: GCF_025999835.1. Taxonomy (NCBI): domain Bacteria; kingdom Bacillati; phylum Bacillota; class Clostridia; order Eubacteriales; family Symbiobacteriaceae; genus Caldinitratiruptor; species Caldinitratiruptor microaerophilus. Next base: position 3,180,703 of record NZ_AP025628.1, read on the forward strand.
CCGGTGTGACACTTCGTGCAGGTCGAACTGAGCCGCGCCCGGCGCGCCCGGCCTGCCGGCAGGTCGAGCGGCGCCAGCGGCTCCGACTCGTGTCTTGGCGTCACTTCTTCGTGACAGCGCACGCAGGGCAGGATCCCGTGGACCGACTCACGGTAGCGGGCCTCGTCGACCCGGCCCGAGCGTCGCGCGGCGAGCCCCTCCTGTGCCCCGGTGCCGTGGCAGGCCAGGCAGGAGTCGATCCCGGTCGGGCTGGCGGGGTCCGCGATGGGACCCGGCGCGCCCGCAGCCTGAGCAGCCGGCCACCAGAAGAAGAGGAACCACACCCCGCAGGCCAGCAGGGCCCGGACCGCCCACGGCCGCGAGGCGCCACGGTTCGGGCTCCGCACTGCCACGCGCCTACCCTCCTTCCCGTCCGGGACCGCATGCTGGACATGCCTGGACGGAACGCCGAATGCCGCTTTGTGAACGTGAAGCCGTGCACAATCAGCTTCGGGTGGAAGCACAAGCTGGCTCGTCTTACCCGGCGTCTTGCCCAGCCTATTTCAAAATTTCCCCCTGGTGCACCCCCGCCCTCCAAGTTTTTGCTTATGGCCATGCGCGTTCGCTTATGGCGGAGATGCCATGGCGGAGAGGGCCTGGGGCCGCTCTCCGCCACCGTACGGTGCCCGCCCGCCGGCGAGCTACTGCACCGTCAGCGTTGCCACCATGCCGGCATCCCGGTGCCCCGGCAGGGTGCAGACGAGCGCGTAGGTACCGGGACCGAGCTTCACCTGGACCGACTCCGCCTTGCCGACGCCCACGACGGGGATCTCCGCCACGCTCCGGTCTCCTTGTTCGAGCACCAGGTTGTGTTCGGTGGAGCCCACGTTACGAGCGGTCAGGGTGATCTCGCCGGCGCCGGCGCTGACCACCTTCGGCTCGATCGCAAACTCCTTGAGCTGGATTTCCACGGCGCCGGCGGGCCGCCCCGCAGGCGCCTTGCCCGTCCCGCAGGCAGACGCGAGCAGGCTCAGCGCCGGGAGGACCAGGCCGGCCGCCAGCGCCCGTGCCGCGCGACGACCGATGCTTCGCCCGTGTTGCCGAAACATGCCCTCTCTCTCACCCGACCTTCACGGGGTGTCCGACCACCGCGCCGTACAGGTACCCCTGATCGTTCCACGGCACGCTGTCGGGCTGGGCGTTCCCCTTCTCGTCGGTCGCTCGCACCCGGATCTCGTACTCCCCCGGCTTGGCGTCCCACTCGAAGTCCCACCGGACCCAGGCGAGGGGGATGTTCGGTTCCTGGAGGCGTGCCGGCAGCCAGGACTTGCCGCCGTCGAGGCTGTACTCGACCTTGCGGATCCGCCCGTGCCCCGACCAGGACCGGCCCCGGACCGTGTGCCGCCCTGCGGGCAGCTCGGCCGGCCAGGCCAGCTCCAAGGCGCTCTTGACGACCTGGGTGGTGAGGGCCGGCCCCTTCGCCTTCCCCTCTGGCTTGTAGTCCGGGCCGATCAGCACGTACGACTCGGTGTTCCAGGGGGAGAACAGGGGCTCCTCGGACACCTCGATTCGTCCGACCCACTTCGTGTTCGCCACCCCGATCCACCCCGGCACCAGCAGGCGCACGGGGAAGCCGTGGTCCGGCGGCAGCGGTTCCCCGTTCATGGCGAAGACCAGGAGCGTGTCGTCCTCCAGGGCCTTGGCGACGGGGAGAGGCCGGCGCACCTTGAGGTCGTCGAGGCCTTCGGGCATCACGTCCCGGGCGGTCCTCTTGATCCCCGCGCGCTCGAGCACTTCTCGCAGCGGGACGCCGGTCCACTCGGCCACGCCGATGGCGCCGAGCTTCCACTGGGTGCCCTGTGCCTTCTTCCCGTACCGCTGCTCGAAGAAACCCCGGCCGTTGCCCGCGCACTCGACGAAGCGGATGACGGAGACGGCCGGCAGGGCCAGGAGCTCGTCGTAGGTGAGCTCCAGCGGGCGGCTCACGCCGGACCCCTCGACGCGCAGCTTCCATGTCGCGGGATCGATTCGGGGCGTCTTGCTGTGGTTGCGGACGAAGAAGAGGTCGTTCGGCACCACGTATCCCCGGTTGTACATCTGGTTCCAGCGCATCTCCTGGTTGCTGCCGTAGTCGATGAACTTCTCCGGAGGCACGGGCTTGACGATCCCCTTGTCCTTGGGCGCAGGTGCTGCTGCCGCGCCGGGAGCCGGCGCGACGCCCTGCGCCGGCGTCTGCCCCCCCGACGGTGCGGCCCCGCCAGCCGCGGGCGCCGGCCCGGTACCGGACGCGGTCGTCGGGGCGGATGAGCCCCCGCCCGGTGACTCCACCCGGGTCGTGCAGGCGCTCAGGAGAGCCCCGGCCCCCGCAGCCGCCATCATCTGAAGCAGCCGTCGCCGGGACACGCCAAGGTCGCGTGCCCGCAGCCAGAGCCGCTCTTCCCGTCGGGCCGCGTCGTAGGTCGCCTCGTCCCGCAGGTCTTCCTCGTACATGACAGACCCCCCTCCCCTCCGGGCGGTGCCGGATCCCCCGGCTTCGCCGGATATCCGCTGCTGCATTCGCCCGGTGTGGAGGGGCCGACCTGGTTTGGGTCATATCGGGTACTTTGGATACGTTTTGGACGAAAATCGAGCATAAAGTGCAAGCGCGTCCGGGAGGAGGGTCGTCCGACATGGCCAACTACTCACACACGATCCTCCGGTGCGGAGGGGTCGAACCGTGTTTCGGGCCTTGCCGGGCGGGGACAGGCGGCCCCCGCTCAAGCTCGGGACCAAGATCACGCTGCTCGTCACCGGCGTCGCCTGCCTGGCCCTTCTGCTCCTGGGGGGTGCAGCGGTCTGGACCGCCGGTCTCGCCCACGAGGCGGCCGTGGGGCGCCAGAACCTGAAGCTGGCCCGCCTCCTGGCCGAGATGCCCGAGGTGCGGGCCGGCCTCGCCGCACCCGACCCCGCCGCGGTGCTGCAGCCGCTGGCAGAGCGGCTGCGCCGCACGCTGGGCGTGGACCTCATCGTGGTCATCGGAATGGACCGGATCCGCTACTCGCACTACGACCCCCGATACGTGAAGACCCTCTACTCGGCCGGCGACGAAGCCCGCGCCCTGCGAGGTGAATCCTACGTCTCCAAGTGCTCCTGCGTCGGGGTCCAGTCGGTCCGGGGGCTGGCTCCCGTGCGGGCGCCGGACGGCCGCCAGGTGGGGGTCGTGGTGGTGGGGACCTTCGTCGACAACGTGGCCGCGGGCACCCGGCAGCTGCAGGCGGCACTGGGCGTGAGCCTGGCCGTCTCCCTCGCCGTGGCGGCGGCCGCCGCCCGGTGGGTGGCGCGCAGCATCAAGGCGAGCCTGTTCGGCCTCGAGCCCCCCGAGATCGCCTCCCTCCTGCGGGAGCGGGAACTGATCCTGCAGTCGATCCGCGAGGGGCTCGTCGCCGTCGGCCGCGACGGACGGATCACTTTGATGAACGAAGCGGCCCGTGCCCTGGCCGGCGTCCAGGGGGATCCCGTGGGCCGGCCGGCGGACGAGGTGGTGCCGGAACTCCGGCTCGTCGATCTGCTCGCGGGCGACAGCGCGCAGGAGGACGTGGAGGTCTTCCTGGGCCAGCGGGTCGTTCTCCTGAGCCGCATCCCCGTCACGGAGGGCGGCCGCGTGGTCGGCGCCCTGGTCACCTTCCGGGACAAGACCGAGGTCACCCGGCTGGCGGAGGAGCTCACCGGGGTGCGCCGGTTCGTCGAGGCCGTCCGGGCGCAGAACCATGAGTTCCTGAACAAGCTGCAGACCCTCGCCGGGCTCATTCACCTGGGGTCCTACGACGAGGCGCTCGCCTTCATCGCCCAGACGACGCGCGGAAGACAGGAGGCCATGGGGCGGCTCCTGGCGGCGGTGCGGGACGCGGCCACGGTCGGGCTGCTGATGGGCAAGCTGAGCGAGGCACAGGAGAAGGGGGTCGAGCTCGTCGTCGACCCCGGGAGCCGGGTGAACGCCTTGCCGCCGCACTTCGACTCCAGCGCCATGGTCTGTGTCCTGGGAAACCTCGTGGAGAACGCCATCGAGGCGCTGGCCGCCGGGCCGCGCGGGGCCCGCCGCGTGACCGTCGCCGTGCGCGAGGAACCCGACCACCTCCACCTGGAAGTGGCCGACAACGGGCCGGGCATTCCTCCGGACATGCGGACCCGGATCTTCCGCCGCGGGGTCAGCACGAAATCGCCCGGGCGTGGCCTCGGACTGTACCTCGTGCGCGCCCGGGTCGAGCAGGCCGGAGGCGAGATCACGGTCGACTGCCCGCCGGAGGGCGGCAGCCGGTTCGTGGTGCGGATACCCCGGCAGCTGCCGGGTTCGGCAGCCGGCGCGGCGGTGGGCTGAGGAGGGGGTCGGACGTGCGGGACCTGGGCGTGCTGGTCGTCGAGGACGACCCGATGGTGGCGAGCATCACCCGGCGCCTGGTCGAGCAGGTACCCGGGTTCCGCGTGCTGGGGGTGGTCAGGGCGGCCGAGGAGGCCCTGGCCGCCGTGCAGCGGCTGAGCCCGGACCTCGTCCTGCTGGACGTCTATCTCCCCGACGGCAACGGGGTCGACGTCCTCAGGCGGCTCCGGCAGGGGGCCGGGCCGGTCGACGTCGTGCTCATCACCGCCGCCCACGACGCTCCGACCGTGGAGGCGGCCATCCGCTACGGGGCCGTCGACTACCTCTTCAAGCCGTTCGACCCACGGCGCCTGCATGCCGCGCTGGAGCACTTCCGTCGCCTCCGCCAGGCCCTGCGGCCCGGACAGGTTCTGAGCCAGGCGGACTTCGACCGGCTACGCGGCGTGGCCCCTGCCGACGCATACCCGCTGCCCAAGGGGATCAACCGCGTCACCCTCGCCCAGGTGGTCGAGTTCCTGGGCCGCACGGACGGCCCCGTGACCGCGCGGGACGTGGCCGAAGCCACGGGCATGGACCGGACCACGGCGCTGCGGTACCTGGACTTCCTTCAGGCGCGGGGAGACCTGGTCGAGGAGGTCAGCTTCGGGAGCGTGGGCCGTCCGTCCCGGGTGTTTCGTCCGGTGCGGCCGGCGGGGTGACCTCGGCGAGGTAGCGCCGGGCCAGGTCGCAGTACTCCGGGGAGATGTCGTAGCCCACGTAACGGCGCCCGTTGCGAGCTGCCGCCACGCAGGTGGCGCCGGAGCCGTTGAAGGGATCGAGGACGACGTCACCCCGGTACGAGTAGAGCCGGATCACCCGCTCCGCCAGTTCGACCGGGAACGGGGCGGGATGCCCCACCTTCCGGGCCGAAGCGGGCGGGATGTCCCACACGGACAGCGTGGCTTCCATGAACTCCTGGCCCGAGATCGTGCTGTCCCCGCGGTCCGGGCGCTGGAACCGCTCCTTGGCGAAGACGAGGATGTACTCGTGCACGTCCCTCAACACCGGGCTCTGGGCCGAGCGCCACGACCCCCAGGCGCAGTTGCCGTTCATCCCCTTGCTCTTGCGCCAGATGATCTCGCCGGCCGGCAGGAAGCCCACCGCCGTGTGCACGGCGTAGAAGTAGGCGTGCATCGGGATGTACGGCTTGCGGCCCAGGTTGGCCACGTTGACGAGGTAGCGGCCGCCGGGCCGCAGCACCCGGTAGACCTCGGCCGCCACCCGCGCGATGAGGCCCAGGTAGGCGTCGAGGTCGGCGTCCTGGTCGAAGTCCTTTCCGGAGTTGTACGGCGGTGACGTGAAGGCAAGGGCCACCGAGCCGTCCGGTACGTGGACCATCGCCTCCGACGTGTGGCAGTAGATCCGATCCGCCCACTCCTCGACGGGCCGGGGGGGAACCCGCCGGGCCGGCTCCGGTGCCGGCGGGGGCGCTGTCAGGTCGACCCGCAGCACGGGCATCCGGGCATACAGGTTGCGGCGGTAGAACTCGGACGCGTCGTGGCCCTCACGCTTCGACGTGCCGAAGGACGACGTGCGGGTCCGCGTCATTCTGAATATCCCGCCCCTCGGTTCGTTCCGCGCCGGTAGCCCCCGACTGCCTTCGCCGCCAGGCAACCGGCGCTGTGTTCACTTTCCGCATCGGCCGGCGCGTTCCTTCCTTCGACACCGGCCCGGTGGGTCTACAGGTGTGCCGGCCGCGACGGCGCACTTGACGGGCAGCGACAATAGCTCGAAAGAATGAACCGAAAGGATCATGGCAGTCTATGGTAAGGTACGATACATCGGAGTCGAGAAAGCGGAAGCTGGTGAGGGGAAATCTCCGAAGCGGAAGGAGGTCGCACACAATGGCAGGCACACGCGTCCCCCGACGGGCCGTTTCCGATCCCCCCTGGGTGGCGTCGCTCCTCGGAGATACCCGCTGGGCCTGGCTGTGGGCCATCGTCCGGGTGTACGTGGGCTACCAGTGGTTCGAGGCCGGGCTGCACAAGGTGACGGACCCTGCCTGGGTCCGGACCGGCGCCGCCCTGCAGGCGTACTGGCAGCGGGCCGTCCAGATCCCCGCCCAGGGGAGGCCGCCGGTGACCTACGACTGGTACCGGGAGTTCCTCACCTTCCTGCTGAACAGCGGGTCGCACACCTGGTTCGCCAAGCTCGTGGCCTACGGCGAGCTCGTCATGGGGATCTTCCTCATCGTGGGGCTGTTCACGGGGTTCGCCGCCTTCTTCGGAGCCTTCGCGAACTTCAACTTCATGCTCGCGGGGTCGGCGAGCACGAACCCGGTGCTCTTCCTGCTGGCCGTGCTGCTCATGCTGGCCTGGAAGATCGCAGGGTACTGGGGCCTCGACTACTGGGTGCTCCCGGCGGTGGGCACGCCCTGGAAGTCGGTCCCCACCACCGCACCGGAGCGGGGTGGCTGACCGGTGACGGGCGGCCGCCCCGGCACCTTGGTGGGGACATGGCGACGGCAGGCGGCACAGGGCGCTGTGCCGCCGCAGCGCGTGTCGCCCCCGGGCGCCGCACGTGCTAGAATACGGGGTAGGGTAGATCCCTTGGCCTCGCGGGAGGATGCCATCCATGTCCTTTGCCGCAAACCAACCGGAAGTCCTTGCCGACCTCCTCCGGCGCATGCGCCGCATCGAAGGCCAGGCTCGGGGTGTACAGCGCATGCTGGAGGAAGGGGCGGACTGTGACGCCATCCTCACTCAGCTCTCGGCGATGCGCTCGGCACTGCACCGGGTCGGCCTGAAAGTGCTGGGCTGCCATCTGAGCTCGAAGATGGTCGACGAGGTCCGGCGCGGCGGCTCGGGACTCGACGCCGTCGAGGAGGCGCTCGAGAGCTTCATGCGGCTCGGATGACGAGTTCCGGCGCCCCGGGTCCGGCGCCGGAACTCGGGTCCGGGACTTGACCTCCGGCGGCGCTCTGGTACAATGAACGATGCTCTGCGAATTCACGCCGCGGAGCTCGGCACGGCGGAGTAGCTCAGCTGGTAGAGCAAGCGGTTCATACCCGCTGCGTCGGGGGTTCGAGTCCCTCCTCCGCTACCACGACGCAAGCACAGCCGGGGGCGCCGGCCAGACGGCGCCCCCCAGTTGCAAACGGCCCCATCGTCTAGAGGCCCAGGACACCGCCCTTTCAAGGCGGAGACACGGGTTCGAATCCCGTTGGGGCTACCACGAAGCGCCCAGTCCTGCTCCGACCGGCAGGGCTGGGCGCAAGCGTTTCGGCAGACCCCGGAGGTCGATCGGGCCGCGCTGCCCACCTGGACTCTGCCGGCGGCGCGGCACGGGGGCCGCCGCCGGGCCGGCGGCCCTTCTGCTTCCTTCGACAGATCTCGCGGTTCGTGATGGGTACAATGAGGATGGACAACCGGATGATGGCAGGAGGTGGCGGCGTGCCGTCGGTGGAAGGCGCGGCGCGGAGCGGGGCCGGGCGTCCGGCGTGGACCGCGCGCGTGGCGGCGGTGTGGCCGTGGCCACTCCTGGCGGTGCTGCTCGGCCTTCTCCTGGGAAGGGCGCCGGTCCTGGGCCACGCGGGGCCCTTCGGGCTCGCGTGGGTGGCGGCCCTGCGGGTGACGGGCGCCCCCACCGGCGTTCTCTCCGCCCTGGCAGCCGCGCTCGGGATGGCGGCCCAGGGAGGCGGGCTGCGGAGCCTGCCGGCCCTGCGGGCGGTGGTGTCCGTGGTCATCGTCTGGGTCGTCGCCCGTGGCCGCAGGGAAACGGAGCGCGGGGCGCCGGCGGTGCCCCCGGCCGCGGGGACCGCCACCGCGGCCCTGGCGGCAGGGGTCGCGGCCGCCGTGGGGACGGGGGTGCTCTCGAGCGCCGGGCTCGACTGGATCCGCACGGCCCTCGAGGCGGGGACGGCCGCCGTGCTGGCGGCGGTGATGGTCCGGGGGCTCACGGTGCGGCCGTCCGGCGCGCGGCCCGCGCCCGGCGCCGCCGGGTCCCTGCTCACGGTCGTCCTCCTTCTCGGCGTCGTGGCGGGGCTGCAGGACCTGCAGGCAGTGGTTGCGGGTATCCCTCCGGTCCCCCTGGCGTCGGTGGCGGGAAGCCTGGCCGTCCTCGTGGCGTCGGCGTCGGCCGGGCCGCTGGCCGGAGCGGCCTCGGGCCTCCTCGTGGGGCTGGCCGGGCTCCTCGCCGGGCCCCCGGGGCTGCCGGGGCTCCTGCGCTTCTCGGCCGAGGGCACCGCCTTCGGGACGGCGGGGCTCCTGGGCGGCGTCTTCCGGGATCTCGGCCGGACCGGGAGCGCGCTCGGGTACCTTCTCGCCTACGTCTTCCTGCGGGCGCTGCGGCAGGACGCGCCCCCTTCCTACGTATGGGGTGAGGCCGCGGCGGCCCTCGTCGCGGCTGCAGGGCTCCTGGTCTTGCCCCGGGGCTGGCTCGTGCAGGCCTCCGGCGGCGTCGTGGCCGGCGCGCTCGCCGCAGCGACGGAGCCGGCCGGGCGCACCTCCGGGGGCCACGCCGGCGCGGCCCTCCTCCGGGAGCGAATCGGCGCCGTGGCGCGACTCCTGCGGGACGTCCACCTGGCCCTCACCGCCGGCCACCGGCCCCCGGCGCAGGCGCCGGCCGTCCCCGACGCCATCGCCCCGCTGGTGGGGCAGGTGGTCGAGCGCGTCTGCCACCAGTGCAACCTCTACCGGCACTGCTGGGAGAACGAGTTCTACCGGACCTACCAGGTCTTTCACGACCTCTGGGAGCGTGTCGAGGAGAGCGGGCCGCTTCCGACCCGCCTGCCGCCGGAGGAATTGCAGCGGTTCTGCGCGTACCCCGGCGAGGTGATCGCCTCCCTCAACGCGGTGCACGACCTGGTGACGGCGGAGGGAGAGGCCCGCGAGCGGGCGGCGGAGGGGCGGAGCGTCCTGGCGCTGCAGGTTCAGGCGCTCGCCGGGATGCTCGAACACCTCGCCGGCGCGCTGGAGACGGCTCCGGACACGGCGCCCCCCAGGTACCGGGTCCGCACCGGCGTCGCCCGCATGGCCAAGCGGGGCAGCCTCGTCTCGGGGGACACCCACCGGGCGCTGCCGCTGAGGGGGAACCGGTTCCTCCTGGCCCTCTCGGATGGCATGGGAGCCGGGCGCGGGGCCGCCGCCGGCAGCCAGGAGGCGATGGACACGCTGGTGGGGCTCCTGGAGGCGGGGTACCCCGTCCAGGCGGCGGTGCAGCTGGTCAACGCCGCCCTGGTCCTCAAGGAGCCGGAAGGCGAGCACTTCGCCACCCTGGACATCGCCCTGATCGACCTGTCCTCCGGGCGCGCCGACTTCGTGAAGGTGGGCGCCCCGCCGTCGATCCTGTGGCGGGGCCGCGACGTCCAGTGGGTCCGGGCCGAGGTGCCGCCGGCGGGCATCGTGTACCCGTTGCCCCTCGAAGCCGAACTGCGGGCGCTGCGGCCGGGCGACTGGCTCATCCTCGCCACCGACGGCCTGTGGGCGCGGGAGGGCGAGGCGGCCGGCGATCGCTGGCTGCGGGCGCTGCTGGCCACCCAGGGGCCATCCGGCCCCGAGGAGCTGGCACAGGCCCTCCTGGCCCGCGCGCTCGCCGGCGACCGGGACGGCCCGGCGGACGACATCACCGTGCTGGTGGCGCATCTCGAGCCGCTGGGTGCCGCGGACCCGGGGCGGACGGGTGAAGCCCCGCCGGCGACCCTGCCCGCGGCGGCCGCCCGGGCGGATCCGGCAGAGCGGGGGCCCGTGCCGGCACGGCGTGCGCCCCGGGGCCGCTGAGGGGTCGAAGGGCCGGCCCTCCTCCGCGTCGAAGAGTCCGACGGCCGGCAGGATTGGCGGGGGAGGGGAAGGCCGTGCGGGGCGGAAAGGCCGTGCTCGACGAGATCCGGCGCTTCGTCGCCCGGCGGGGGCTCCTGGAGCCCGGCGACCGGGTCGTCGTCGCGCTGTCCGGCGGCCCGGACTCCCTCGCGCTCACGCTGGCCCTGCACCACCTCCGGACGGAATGGGGGCTCGACCTCCACCTGTTTCACCTGCACCACGGTCTGCGGGGGGAGGAGGCGGACCGCGACGCAGCCTTCGTTCGGGAGGTCGCGGATCGGCTGGGCCTGCCCTGCACCGTGATCCGGCGGGACGTCCGGAGCGAGGCGAGGAGCCTGCGGGCGGGGGTGGAGGCGGCCGGACGGCTCGTCCGGTACCGGGCCCTTGCCGACCTGGCCGGGCAGCTCGGCGCACGCCGGGTGGCCGTGGGCCACACACGGGACGACCAGGCCGAAACCGTCCTCATGGCCCTCCTCCGGGGGGCAGGCCGGCGCGGCCTGGGGGGCATGCCGCCCGCCCGTCCACTGGGTTTCGGGGCGGGACCGGAGGTCACGCTCGTCCGGCCCCTCCTGGCCGTGGGAAGGGAGGACACGCTGGCCCTCTGCCGCGCGGCGGGGCTGGAGCCCCGCCGTGACCTCACGAACGAGGACCCCCGGTTCCTCCGCAGCCGCATCCGGACAGAGCTCCTGCCGCTCTTGCGCGATCGGTACAGCCCTGCGGTGGTATTCCGGCTGGCCGCGCTGGCGGAGGTCATGAGAGATGAGGAAGGATTCCTTCGCCGGGCTGCCGCGGAGGCCGCCGCCCGCCACGGCGTGACGTACGACCCGCGGGAGTCGCGGCTCCCCGTCCCGGCGCTGACGGACGAGCACCCGGCGCTGGCGCGTCGGATCGTGCGCCTGGCCGGCGAGTCGGCCGGGATGTCCCTCACCGCGCGGCACGTGGAGGCCGTGCTCGACCTCGCCCGGTCGCCCGGCGGCGGCGAGGTCCACCTCGGCAGGGGTCTGGTGGCCGAGAAGGTGGGGGACGTGGTCCGGGTGCGCCGCCGGGAGCGCGTGGGGAGGGCCGTGACGGCGGAAGGGGGGCAGCCGGTGCCCCTGCCGGTCCCCGGCTCCGTCGCGTGGGCCTCCGCCGGGCTCACCCTGTCGGCGACGCGGGAGGATCCGGACGCCGAGCCCGCGGCGGGTCCCTGGGCGGTCGACCTCGACCCCGACCGGTTACCGGGGCCCCTCGCGGTGCGAACCCGGCGCCCGGGAGACCGCATCTTCCCGGTGGGGATGGACGGGAGCAAGAAGCTCCAGGACCTGTTCGTGGACCTCAAGGTGCCCCGGCCCGATCGGGACCGCGTGCCCGTCGTGGTGGCGGGGGACCAGGTGGTGTGGGTGGTGGGGTACAGGGCCGACCGGCGGTTCCTCGCCGCCCCCGGCCGCCCCCGGCTGGCGCTGCGGGCCCGGCCGGGCTAGGCCCGGGGCACCTGGCCCGGGGCACCTGTTGCTGCCCCCGCCCAGATGTGCTATACTACCGTGGCATCTCGCACGAATAGAGCGCCAACGGAGCACGATCTGCCATGCGCCGGTCCGGGTCCGGTGCTCCGCCCCCTCGGAAGGAGGGCTTCATATATGAACAAAGTATTCCGCAATCTCGCGTTCTACCTGTTCCTGCTCGTCGTGAGCGTGGCGATCGCCACCTACCTTTCGGGCGAGGGGCAGAGGCGGCAGCAGCTCATCTACTCCCGCTTCGTCAACGAGGTCCGGGCCGGCAACGTGACCCAGGTGACCCTCGTGGGCGAGCAGGAACTGGTGGGCAAGCTCAAGAACGGCCAGGAGTTCACGACGGTCATCCCGGACGACCACGAGAGCCTCAACCGCCTGCTTCTCGAGCACAACGTCGACATCGCGGTCCGGCCCACCACCCGGACGACGATGTGGACCACCCTGGCGGGCACGCTCCTGCCCGTGATCCTCGTGCTGGCTGCGTTCTTCTTCATCATGCAGCAGACGCAGGGGTCGGGGAACCGGGTCATGCAGTTCGGCAAGAGCCGGGCACGGCTCCACACCCCGGACGACAAGCGGCGCGTGACCTTCGACGACGTGGCCGGGATCGACGAGGTCAAGGAAGAGCTTCAGGAGATCGTGGACTTCCTCAAGCACCCCAAGCGCTACCTGGAACTCGGTGCCCGCATCCCCAAGGGCGTGCTGCTCTACGGTGCCCCCGGCACGGGCAAGACCCTCCTGGCCCGCGCGGTGGCGGGCGAGGCCGGCGTGCCGTTCTTCAGCATCTCCGGCTCGGATTTCGTGGAGATGTTCGTGGGCGTGGGCGCCAGCCGGGTGCGTGATCTCTTCGAGCAGGCCAAGAAGAACAGCCCGTGCATCGTGTTCATCGACGAGATCGACGCGGTCGGCCGCATGCGCGGCGCCGGGTACGGCGGCGGCCACGACGAACGGGAGCAGACGCTGAACCAGCTGCTCGTCGAGATGGATGGGTTCGGCGTCAACGAGGGCATCATCGTGATGGCCGCCACGAACCGGCCGGACGTGCTCGACCCGGCGCTCCTGCGGCCGGGGCGGTTCGACCGGCACATCGTCATCGACCGGCCCGACCTGAACGGGCGCAAGGCCATCTTCAAGGTGCACGCCCGCGGCAAGCCGCTCGACGACGACGTCGACCTGGAAGTCCTCGCCAAGCGGACCCCGGGCTTCACCGGCGCCGACATCGCGAACCTCATGAACGAGGCGGCGCTCCTGGCAGCTCGGAAGCGCAAGCGCAAGATCAGCATGGAGGACCTCGAGCAGGCGATCGACCGGGTGATGGCGGGCGGGCCCGAGAAGCGGTCGCGGATCATCTCCGAGCGGGAGAAGCGGATCACGGCGTACCACGAGGCCGGCCACGCGCTGGTGGCGGCGGTGCTGCCGCACAACGACCCGGTGCACAAGGTGACGATCATCCCCCGGGGCCGCGCCCTCGGCCTGACCTACATGCTGCCCGTGGAGGATCGCTACATCAACTCGAAGCCCGAGCTCATGGACCGCATGGCCTATGCGCTGGGCGGGCGGGCGGCGGAGGAGATCGTCTTCGGCGACCTCACCTCGGGCGCGCAGTCGGACATCGAGTGGGTGACCAACATCGCCCGGCGCATGGTGACGGAGTGGGGGATGAGCGAGAAGCTCGGGCCCCTCACCTTCGGCACCAAGCCCGAGGAGGTCTTCCTGGGGCGTGACATCGCCCGGCAGCGGAACTACAGCGAAGAGGTGGCCGCCCTCATCGACGAGGAGGTGCGGGCGCTGGTCACCCAGGCCCACGAGCGGGCCCTGGAGGTGCTGCGCCGGCACCGCAGGGTCCTGGAGAAGCTCGCCGCCGCGCTTCTGGAGAAGGAGACCCTCGAGGGGGCCGAGCTGGAGGCCATCCTGAACGAGGCCCGGGAGGCCGAGCGGCTGGGGCAGGTCCAGGAGAAGGAGCGGTCGGAGCGGGAGAAGGAGAAGGAGAAGGCCCAGCCGGCCGGCCCCAACCCGCGCACGATCTTCGGCACGCTGCACCCGAGACCCGCCAACTGAGCCGATGCCGGAACGAAGCCCCGGACACGCACGTCCGGGGCTTCACGATCCATCGGCTCCCACTCCGGCTCGCCGTCGCTGGCCAGCCTTTCCAGCGGAGAGGAATAGGGCCACGCGGCTGGAATCCCTTAAGGACACGCCCGTGGGGTCGAGAGGAGGGGGAACCCGTGGGGCGCGAGTACCCGGAGCACCCGCGGCCGTCCTGCCACGCCCTGGTGGTGCAAGATGGCCGGGTCCTCCTGATCCGCCGGGCCGCCGAGCCGCTGCGAGGCTACTGGGGCCTGCCCGGCGGCGCCGTGGAGCTGGGCGAGACCGTGGTCGAGGCGCTGCGGCGGGAGGTGCTCGAGGAGACCGGGCTCGAGGTCGAGCCGGAGCGCTACCTGGGCTACCGGGACGCCATCTCGCGCGACGAAGAGGGGCGGGTGCGGTTCCACTACGTGATCCTCTTCTACAGCGCCCGCCCGGTGGGAGGCGAGATCCACGCGGGGGACGACGCCGCCCAGGTCGACTGGGTGCCGCTGGACAGCCTCTCGGGCCTGCAGTTGACCGACAGCGTGCACGAGTGCCTGCGCTGGGCGGGGATCGAGGAGAGTCCGCAGTGAACGAGCGTATCCTTCGTCTGCAGGCCCTGCTGCGCGAGCGGGGCATCGACGCGGCCGCCCTCATGCCCGGGCCCAACCTCTACTACTTCACGGGTCTTCGCATGGAGGTGACCGAGCGACCGGTGCTCCTCTTCGTCCCGTCCCGGGGGACCCCCTTCGCCTGGGGCCCGGCCTTCGAGGCGGAGCGCCTCCGGGAGGCGGCGGGGCGGGTCTACACCTGGGGGGAGGTCGAGGGTCCACTGCCGTCCCTCCTGGAAGCCCTGCGCCGGGAAGGCCTGGCGGGGGTCGGGGCGGCCGTACCCGTTGTAGCGGTGGAGTACCGGGTGATGCGGGTCCTGGAGTTCGAGCTCCTCCGGGCGTCGGCCGGCGCCGTGAACCACGTGGACGCCGGGCCCCTGTGCGCCCGGCTCCGCTCGGTGAAGGACGCGGCGGAGGTGGAGCGACTCGAGGGTGCTGCCCGCCTGTGCGACGCCGGGATGGCCGCGGCGGCGGAGGCCATCCGGCCGGGCGCTTCCGAAGCCCAGGTGGCCGCTTGGGTGAAGGCGGCGCTGGAGAGACTAGGGCACGCGGGAGATTGCCATATCATGGTCGCCTCGGGTCCGCGCTCGGCCGTGCCGCACGCCGGGACGAGCGACCGGGTGATGCAGGACGGCGAGCTCTGCTGGGTCGACCTGGTGGTGTACCACGAGGGGTACGTCGGCGATATCACCCGGACGTTCCCCGTGGGCACCGTGGGGGCGGAGGCGCGCGCCATCTTCGACGCCGTGCTCCAGGCGCAGGCCCTGGGGCGCGCCGCGGCCCGGCCGGGGATCACCGGGGCCCAGCTGGACCGGCTCGTCCGGGACCACCTGGAGGCGCGAGGGTATGGTCCCTGCTTCACCCACCGCACGGGGCACGGGATCGGGCTCGAGGTGCACGAGGAGCCCTACATCGTGGGCAGCAACGACGCACCGCTGGAGGCGGGCAACGTCTTCACGGTGGAGCCCGGCGTGTACGTGCCGGGCCTGGGCGGAGTGAGGATCGAGGACGACGTGCTCCTGGTTCCGGGTGGGGCCCGGGTCCTCACCCGCTATCCACAGAACACGTTCGGCGGGGCCTGAGGCCCCGGTCCGGAGGAGGGTGCCGTTCGCCCATGCCGTCTTTCGTCCGGTTCCCCCTGGCCGAAGGGGTGAACCTGTACGTCTATCCGACCGACAAGTTCAAGACCGTCCTGCTGTCCGTGTACCTGCACCTGCCTCTGGCGAAGGAGACGGTCACGGCGAGCGCCTTGCTGCCGATGGTCATGACCCGGGGCACGGCTCCCCACCCCACCACCCCGGAGCTGGTGCGCCACCTCGAAGGGCTCTACGGAGCCACCCTGGCCTACGACGTGGGCCGCCGGGGCGAGATCCAGTCGCTCGTGTTCCGGCTCGAGCTGCCGGCGGAGACGTACCTGCCCGGGGAGAAGAGCCTCCTGGAGCGCGGGGTGGCCACCCTCGCGGAGGTTCTGCTCATGCCCGCCACCGAGGGCCTCGGCGCGGCGTTCAAGTCCGAGTTCGTCGAGCAGGAGAAGAAGAACCTGCGCGAGATGATCGAGGGCCTCATCAACGACAAGCGCCGCTACGCGCTGAACCGGTGCCGGGAGATCATGTGCGAGGGCGAGCCCTACGCGCTGTATCACCTCGGCCGGACCGAGGACCTGGCTGACATCACGCCGGCGTCCTTGCTCGCGCACTGGCGACGGGTCCTCACCTCGGCGCCGGTCGACGTGCTCGTCGTGGGGGAGGTGGACCCGGACGGGGTGGCTGAGCTGATCGGCCGGCACCTGGCGATCCCGGCGGGCGGTACCCGGGAGATGCCCACGACGGTCGTCCGGGCGGAGGTGGACGGGGTTCGCCGGGTGCGGGAGGAGCAGAAGGTCAACCAGGGCGTGCTGGTCGTGGGCATGCGCACCGGCGTGACGGCCCGCGACCCGGACTTCTTCCCCATGGTCGTCGCCAACGGCGTGCTGGGCGCCTTCCCGCACTCGAAGCTGTTCCTCAACGTGCGCGAGAAGAACAGCCTCGCCTACTACGCGTACTCGTCGATCGAGGCCTTCAAGGGCGTGGGGTTCCTTTACGCCGGGATCGAGTTCGCCAACTACGACAAGGCCCTGGAGATCGCCCTGGCCCAGCTCGAGGACCTGAAGCAGGGGAAGATCACCGAGACCGAGCTCGAGGCCACGCGCAAGGCCCTGATCAGCGACGCCCTGGGGGTGCAGGACAGCCCCGGGCGCCTCGTCGAGGAGTACGTCAGCGGCCTCGTGGCCGGGCGGACCCTGACCACCGAGGAGCGGGTCGCCGCCTACCAGGCCGTCACCCTGGACCAGGTCGTGGCGGCGGCCCAGAAACTTCAGGTCGACACCATCTACTTCCTCACGAAGGAAGGAGGCGCGTAGCGTGGAGGTCCACCACGACGAGCGGCTGCGGGAGACCATCTACTGGGAGACGCTCCCCTCCGGCCTGCGGGTCGGGGTGCTCCCCCGAAAGGGCTGGCGCGAGACCACCGGCCGGGTGGCCGTGAACTACGGCTCGAACGACAGCCGCTGGATCCCGCCCGGCGAGACGGAGCCGGTGGAGGTGCCGGCCGGCATCGCCCACTTCCTGGAGCACAAGCTGTTCGAGTCGGAGGAAGGCAACGCCTTCGACCGCTTCGCCGCGCTGGGCGCCGACGCGAACGCGTACACGTCCAACCAGCAGACGGTGTACTACTTCAGCACGACCGACCGGGTGCCGGAGTGCCTCGAGACGCTCCTGGACATGGTGCAGACCCCGTACTTCACGGACCAGACGGTGGAGAAGGAGCAGGGGATCATCGAGCAGGAGATCCGGATGTACCTGGACCACCCGGAGTGGCGGTCCCGGCAGAACCTCCTGGAGGCGCTCTACCAGAAGCACCCCGTGCGGATCGACATCGCCGGCACGGTGGAGAGCATCCGGCAGATCACCAAGGAACAGCTGTACCGCTGCCACGCCACGTTCTACCACCCGTCGAACATGATGGTGTTCGTGGCGGGGGACGTCGACCCGCAGGCGGTCATCCAGCAGGTGGCGGACAACGTGGAGAAGCGCGGCTACCGGCCGCAGCCCCCCGTCCAGCGCCTGTACGAGCCGGAACCGGCCGAGGTGGCCGAACGGCGCCGGGAGCAGGAGCTGGCGGTCAGCCAGCCGATCTTCCGGCTCGGCTTCAAGGACCGGCGGGTGGGCGAGACCGGCCGGGACCTGCTGCGCAAGGAGCTCCTGACCAGCGTCGTCCTCGACGGCATCATCGGGAAGGCGACCCCCCTCTACAACGAGCTGTACGAGGCGGGGCTGATCGACGGCCGGTTCGGCTTCGACTACACCGGCGAGCCGACCTACGGGTACACCACGTTCGCCGGGCCGACCCGCGATCCGGAGGCCCTGGAGGCGAGGCTCCTCGAGGGCATCGAGAAGGCGCGCCGGCAGGGCCTCGAGTCCTACGACTTCGAGCGGGCCAAGCGCA
This sequence comes from Caldinitratiruptor microaerophilus, assembly GCF_025999835.1. NCBI lineage: Bacteria > Bacillati > Bacillota > Clostridia > Eubacteriales > Symbiobacteriaceae > Caldinitratiruptor > Caldinitratiruptor microaerophilus. The sequence goes on from NZ_AP025628.1 coordinate 3,198,482, forward strand.
AGGCCCTGGGCCGGTTCCTGAGCATGCTCAACAGCACCGAGATGATCGCCTACGTGGTCAACGACGGCTTCTTCAAGAACATCGGGCTCTTCGACGTCCTCCCCGTCGCCGAGTCGCTGACCCTCGACGAGGCCAACGAGCGGCTCAGGGAGCACTTCGACCCGCAGTACGCGGTGACGAGCATCATCTGGCCGCACAAGGGTGCGCAGTCCAAGGCGGCCGCTGCGAACTAGACGGAGGCGGACGCGGTGGACCCGGTGAGTCATGCACTCGTGGGGGCGGCGGTGGGGTCGCTGGCGCCCGGCCCCGCCGCGTTCTGGGCTGCGGTGGCAGGGAGCGTGGTACCGGACGCCGACATCGTGGTCCGGTGGGTGGCCGGAGAGGCCGCCTACCTGGACCATCACCGGGGCGCCACGCACTCGCCCTTGGGGGCTGCCGTCCTCGGGAGCGCCGTGGCGGCGGCGGCGCAGGCCCTCTGGCCGGGTTCGGGCTTCGGCCGGGTCTTGTTCTGGGCCGTTCTGGGCTTTTATTCCCATGTACTGCTTGACCTCACCAACGCGTACGGGACGCAGGCGCTGTGGCCCTGGAGCCGGCGCCGGTACGCGTGGGACTGGACCTCGGTGATCGACGGCCCGGTACTGGCGCTCGGCGCCCTCCACCTGGCGATGCGCACCGTCGCCCCGGCCCGCGGCGCGCTCTGGGGCGGTCTGACGCTCGCCGCACTGGCGGTCTACCTCGGGCTGAGGGCGGCGGCGCACGGGAAGGCCGTGGCGGCCGTGCGCCGGCACGCTCCGGCGGCGCGGCGGGTTTCCGTGGTCCCCGCCTTCCTGCGTCTCGACCGGTGGCGGTACGTGGCGGAGGACGATCGCGGCTACCTGACGGGTTGGGTCCTGGGACCCGGCCGGAAAGTCGGGGAGCCCCAGGTCCTCGTGCGCCGGGAGGACGCGGTGGTGGGTGCCTCGCTCGCCGCCCCGGCCGTGCAGGTGCTGCGGCGCTTCAGCCGTCACCCCCATGCCGAGTGGCGGCGAGACGGCGACGGTTACCTCGTGCGGTGGTGGGACGTCCGCTGGGGCGCCGGTCCGATCCCCCCCTTCGCGGCGGAGGTCGTCCTGGATCCGGCGCTGAAGCTCGTCGACGACCGCCTGATCGCGGGACCCGGGCGGCTCCGGGACGGTGTGCGGTTCGTGTACGAGGAATGGGGCCGCCCGGTGTGAGGGGCGGGGTGGAGGGGATCCGGTGGCGGTACTCCTTCTCTTCGACATCGACGGCACCCTCCTGGCGGGAAAGGCCGGCCGCAGGGCCTTCGCGCGCACCTTCGCGGTGCTCGCCGGCGACCCGCTGGCGGCGGACGGGATCCGCTTCGCCGGCAGGACGGACGTCTCGATCTTCGAGGACATCGTGTCCCGCAGCGGCCTGGGGCACCTGAAGCTCGAGGACATCGTCCCCACCTATCTCCGCATGCTCGCGGAGGAGGTGGCGCGCGACCCTGGCCGCCTGTACCCGGGCGTGAGGGAACTCCTGGACGCTCTCTCCCGGGAGCCCGGCTTCTGCCTGGCGCTCGGCACCGGCAACCTGGAGGCGGGGGCGCGGCTGAAGCTCGAGCCGCACGGCATCTGGCACTACTTCCCCACCGGCGGCTTCGCAGACGACTCCCCCGTCCGGGAGGAGCTCATCGCCGCGGGCATCCGCAAGGCGGAGCGGCACTACGGCACCCGGTTCGACCGTGTGGTTGTCATCGGCGACACCCCCTTGGACGTGGGCTCCGGCCGCGCGAACGGCGCCGCCACCCTGGCCGTCGCCCAGGGCTTCTACGGCGAGGACGAGCTGCGCGCCGCCGGCGCCGACCGCGTGCTGCCGAACTTCCAGGACCTGGGTGCCACCCTGGACGCCCTGCGCGCCCTCGCCCGCTGACCGGGCCCCTCTCGTTCCCTTCCGGCAGGAATCGCTTCTCCGGGCCGCCAATCCCTCCGGTAGCCGGAATCGTGCCCGTAGTCCCATCACCGGGAGGGTCCGGTCATGCCCGAACATTCCATTCCAGCGCTCCTGGCGGCGGCGGACGTCGCCGCGGTCCCGGGCCCGCCGTCCGGCTACCGGGTGGACGGACCGGAGCCGGCCTGGCGGGTGACCCCGCCCGACGAGGAGGGCGTCTGTCGGGTCCTGGCGCTGGCCCGGGCGAACCGGGCCGCGGTCGTGCCGAGGGGCAGCGGGACCCGCGACCGCGCCGGCAACCCCCTCGACCGCGCCGACATCGTCCTGGAGACGGCCGCCCTGGACCGGGTGGTCGAGTACAACCCGGCCGACCTCACCGTGACCGTCCAGGCGGGCATGCGCCTGGCGGAACTGCAGCGCGTCCTGGGCGAAGAGGGCCAGTGGCTCCCCGTCGACCCGCCCGGGGCGGAGCGCATGACCGTCGGCGGGTGGGTGGCCAGCGCCGCGGCCGGCCCGCGGCGGCTCGCCTACGGCGCGCCCCGCGACCTGGTGCTGGGGCTGCGCGTCGCCCTGACTGCCGGGCACGTGATCCGCACCGGCGGCCGCGTGGTGAAGAACGTGGCCGGGTACGACCTCACCCGGCTCTTCACCGGGTCGATGGGCACCCTGGGCGTGATCACCGAGGTCAGCATGAAGGTGCGGCCGGTGCCGGAGGCGCGCCGGACCCTGGCCTACGGGTTCGGCGAGCCCGAGGCCGCCCGCCGTTTCGCCCGCGCCGTGGTGCAGTCCGAACTGCTGCCCGCGGCGCTGGAGGTCTTCTGCCCCGGCGCCGCGGAGGCGGTCCGTGCGCCGGGCCCCTGGGCGGTGGCGGTGCTCCTGGAGGAAACCCCGGCCGCGGTCGCCTACCAGACGGAGCGGCTGCATGCCCTCGCCCGGGAGGCGAGGGCCCGTCACGACCACCGCACGGACGACGGCGAGGCGGCGGCGTTCTGGAAGCGCCTGTCCCGTCTGTGGGAAGAGGCGGTGGTGGCGGCGCGAGTCCAGGTGCCCCCTGCGGCGGCGGTGGACGTGCTGGTGCGGGCCACGACCCTCGTGCACAGCCTGGGGCTGCCGCAGGCGCTCGCTCTGCAGGGGACGGCGGGCGCGGGCACCGGCACGGTCCGGCTTCTCCTGTCCGGCACCGTGACCGAGGAGACCCTGGGGCCCCTCGCTGCCTGGGCGAACGCGCTCGCCGCGGCGGCCCGGGAGCACGAGGGGAGCCTGGTCGTGGAGGCGGCGCCGGCCGGGCTCAAGTCGCGCATCCAGGTCTGGGGCCCGCCCGGACCAGCCCACGGGCTCATGGTCGGCATCAAGGAGCGCTTCGACCCGGAGCGCGTCCTGAACCCGGGCCGGTTCGTGGGGGGGATCTGAAGTGGCGGCGATCCAGCTCGGGCAGGCCGCCCTCCGGGAACTCGACACGTGCGTGCACTGCGGCCTCTGCCTGCCGGCCTGCCCCACCTATCGGGAGCTGGGCCAGGAGCCCGACTCACCCCGGGGCCGTATCTACCTGGCCCGGGCGCTCTTCGAGGGACGGCTGGACCCCCGCGGCCCGGCGCTCGAGCACCTCGACCTCTGCCTGGGCTGCCTGGCCTGCGAGACCGCCTGCCCGTCGGGCGTCCACTACGGCGTGATCCTCGAGGACGTGCGCGCCGCGACGGAGGCGGTCCGGCCCCGCTCCGTCCTGGTGCGCTGGCTGCGCCACCTCCTGCTGCGCTGGCTCCTGCCTTCCCCGGGGCGGCTGGCGCTGGCGGCGAGGCTCCTCCGGATCGGCCGGGCGCTCCGGCTCGACGCCCTGGCCCCGCGCCACCTGCGCGAGCTCGGCCGGGCAGCGCCGCCGGTGCCGCCGAGGCCCTCCCGGGCGCTCCTGCCCGCGGAGCTGCCACCGCCCGCGCCGGCGGCGCCTCTCCGGGTCGGCCTCCTGGCCGGCTGCGTCCAGGACGTCCTCCTGGGGGAGACGAACCTCTCGACCGCTCGAGTCCTGGGCCTGTATGGCTGCACGGTGGTGAACCCGCCGGGGCAGGTGTGCTGCGGCGCCCTGGCGGCCCACGCCGGCGACCGCGAGACCGCCCGGGAGCTGGCCCGGCGGAACATCGAGGCTTTCGAGGGCGTCGACTACGTGGTGGTGAACGCCGCCGGGTGCGGTGCCCACATGAAGAAGTACGGCCACCTGCTGGCAGACGATCCCGAGTGGGCTGTGCGCGCCGAGGCCTTCAGCCGGCGGGTCCGGGACTTCAGCGAGCTGCTCGCCGCCCTGGCGGCCGAGGGGCGCGGGCCGGAGCTGCCCGGAGTGGCCGCCGGCGACGGGGCGCGGCCGGCGGTCGCCTACCAGGACGCCTGCCACCTGGCCCACGGCCAGGGGATCCGGACACAGCCGCGAGCCCTCCTGGGTCAGGTGTGCGAGGTGCGGAACCTGGCCGACGAGGCGTGTTGCGGCAGCGCCGGCTTCTATAACCTGGTCCAGCCGGAGATGGCGACCGCGGCGCGGGACCGCAAGGTCGAGCAGATCCGCGCCACGGGTGCCCGCACCGTGGTCACGGGCAACGCCGGCTGCCTCCTGCAGCTGCGGGCCGGCGTGCGGGCGGCCGGGCTGGACGTCGAGGTCGTCCACATCGCCGACTACCTGGCCCGCCGCTACGACGAGCTGGGCGCGGCTGCGCGTCCCGCCGGGGCCGGCGGAGGCGCCCAGGTCGCCGGGGCCGCCGCGCGGAGGGAGTGACCGAGGAGATGGCGCACGAGGACGTGATCCGGGAGCTGCAGGCCATCGTGGGTCCCCGGTGGGTCCTCCACCGCCCGGAGGACCTCCTGGCCTACGAGTGCGACGGCTACACCCTGGAGCGCCGGCCGCCCCTGGCCGTGGTCCAGCCCGACTCCACCGAGGAGGTCTCCCGGGTCCTGCGGGCGCTCCACCGCCGGCGGATCCCGTTCATCCCCCGGGGGGCCGGCACCGGCCTGTCCGGCGGGGCGATCCCCCAGGGCGGGGAGGTCGTCATCAGCCTCACCCGGATGAACCGGCTCCTGGAGGTGGACGTCGAGAACCAGCGGGCCGTGGTCCAGCCGGGCCACGTGAACCTGCACCTGACGCAGAAGGTGCAGGGACACGGGTACTACTACGCGCCCGACCCCTCCAGCCAGTACGCGTGCACGCTCGGGGGCAACGTGGCGGAGAACGCCGGCGGGCCGCACTGCCTGAAGTACGGGGTGACCATGAACCACGTCCTGGGCCTGACGCTCGTGCTCCCCGACGGCGAGGTGGTGCGGCTGGGCGGCAAGGCCTGGGACTACCCCGGCTACGACCTGGTCGGGCTCGTGGTCGGCTCCGAGGGGACCATGGGGGTCGTCACCGAGATCGTCGTGCGGCTCCTCCGCAGGCCTCAGGCCGTCAAGACCTGCCTGGCCCTCTTCGACACGGTGGAGGACGCGAGCCGCACCGTCTCCGGCATCACCGCCCGGGGGATCATCCCGGCCGCCCTGGAGCTCATGGACCGGCTGGCCATCGACGCCGTCGAGAAGGGGAACTTCCCCGTCGGCTACCCGCCGGACATCCAGGCCGTCCTCATCGCCGAGGTCGACGGCCTGGCGGCCGGCCTCGACGACCAGATGGAGCGCATCGTTGCCGTCTGCCGGGAGAACAACGTCCGAGAGGTGCGGGTCGCCCGGACGGACGCCGAGCGGGCGCTGTGGTGGAACAACCGGAAGACCGCCTTCGGGGCGATGGGCAAGCTGGCCCCCGACTACTACGTCCAGGACGGCGTCATCCCGCGTTCGAAGCTGACCGAGGTCCTGCGCCGCATCGACGAGATCAGCCGGGAGTACGGCCTGCCGGTCGCCAACGTGTTCCACGCCGGCGACGGCAACCTGCACCCGTTGGTGCTCTACGACCGCCGGCAGCCCGGGGTGGTCGAGAAGGTGGTGAAGGCCGGCTCGGCCATCCTCAAGGCGTGTGTGGACGCCGGGGGTACCATCTCGGGCGAGCACGGCATCGGCATCGAGAAGCGCGAGGACATGCGCCTGGTCTTCACCCAGGCCGACCTCGACGCCCAGAGCTGCGTCCGCGAGGTCTTCGACCCGGATGGCCTGGCCAACCCGGGCAAGCTCCTCCCGTCCCCGGCCCGCTGCGTCGACATCCGGGCCCTGCCGGTGGCCGGGGCGGCCGGGGGCGCGGGCCGGGCCGGTTGAGGGTTCACTCCAGGGGCCCTACCGCCCCCTCGACGGCGCTGAGGAGCGCCCCGGACTCGATGAGCTCGACCGCCCGGGCGATGTCGGCGTGCTGGAGCCGGTCCTCCGCCAGGGGCGGGATGCGCTCCCGGACGGCCCGGTACGCCGCCCGGGTGCCGGCGCCGAGCCCGCGGGGGTCGTGGAACTCCACCGCCTGGGCGGCACAGACGAGCTCGATCGCCAGCACGTGGCGGGCGTGCTCCACGATGCGGCGGGCCTTGCGGGCGGCGATCGTCCCCATGCTGACGTGGTCCTCCTGGTTGGCGGAGGACGGGATCGAGTCCACGCTGGCCGGGTGGGCGAGGACCTTGTTCTCCGAGACCAGCGCCGCCGCGGTGTACTGCAGGATCATGAGCCCCGAGTTCAGCCCGCCGGCCCGGGTCAGGAAGGCCGGCAGGCCGGAGAGCGTCGGGTTGAGGAGCCGCTCGACCCGGCGCTCGCTCATGCTGGCCAGTTCCGCCACGGCGATGCCGAGGTAGTCCATCGCCAGGGCCACCGGCTGGCCGTGGAAGTTGCCGCCGGAGAGCACCTCGCCCTCGTCGGGGAAGAGCAGCGGGTTGTCGGTGACGGCGTTCAGCTCCCAGCCCACGACCTGCGCGACGTGGTCGATCGCCGTCCGGCTCGCCCCGTGCACCTGGGGGATGCAGCGCAGGGTGTAGGCGTCCTGCACCCGGACCTCGCCGGGGGCGGTGAGGAGCGCGGACCCCTGCGTCAGGCGCCGGAGGTTGGCCGCGGCCGCAGCCTGGCCCGGATGGCCCCGGAGCTCCTGAATGCGGGGGTCCCAGGCGGTCGGGATCGCTCCCAGGGCCTCGGCGGTGAGGGCGGCGGCCACGTCGGCCACCTTGAGGAGGTCGAGCGCCCCGGCCAGTGCCAGCGCACCGATCCCGGTCATGATCTGCGTGCCGTTGATGAGGGCCAGGCCCTCCTTGGCCTCCAGGGTGAGGGGCCTGAGCCCGGCCCGGGCGAGCGCCTCCCGGCCAGGGAGGCGCTCGCCGCGGTAGCGCGCCTCGCCCTCTCCGACCAGCACCAGGGCGAGGTGCGCCAGCGGGGCCAGATCGCCGCTCGCCCCCAGGGAGCCCTGCGACGGGACGACCGGGTGCACGCCCCGGTTGAGCATCTCGAGGAGGAGGTCGACCACCGCCGGCCGCACGCCGGAGTGCCCCTGCGCGAGCGCCTGGGCCCGCAGGAGCATCGCCGCCCGCACGGCGGCGTCGTCGAGGGGCTCGCCGACCCCGGCGGCGTGGCTGACGAGGAGGTTGTGCTGCAGGCGGGCGACCTCCTCCGGGGAGATCGGGACGTCGCTGAACTTGCCGAAGCCCGTGGTCACCCCGTAGACCGGCTGGCGCCGGGCCAGGAGCCGCTGCACCAGGGCCCGGGCGGCCTCCACTCGGGCACGGGCCTCGGGCGCCAGGCGGGCCTGCGCCCTGCCGCCAGCGACGGCCACGACCTCTGCCAGCCCGATCGGCCTGCCCACCGGAATCACGTCCACTGTGGTCCCCTCCTGGTGTTCGCTTTCGTTCTCCATCCCAAGGATTGCGTTGCCGGTGCTTCGCTGCCGCGAGGCAAGCGGCGTTTGGTCTCGGCACCTGCGGCCCCGGGAGGATGGTTCCTTTGATGACTCGGAATCGATGGAGTATACTTCTCACGGTGTGCCGCAGGGGCCCGGAGGCCGTCGAGGCGGTGAACCGCTCCCGGCTGGCCGTGGCCCGCCGCAAGACGTGACGGACCCGGGAAAGGAGCCGCCCGCCATGAAGATCCTTTGCATCGGCGATGCCATGATCCCCGGCGCCTGGTTCACGGAGGCCGCTGAGGGGCTGGGGACGGCCCAGCGCGTCACCGCCGACTGGGAGACCGACTGGGGCCGCCTCCAGCACCGGCGGCTGGTGGTCGAGCACGAGGGGCCGGCGGTGGAGGAGGTCCCGCCCGTGTTCCGGGCCCACCCCGACGCCGAGATCGCGCTCGCCCTCTTCTGCCCCTTCTCCGCCGAGGGCATGGACGCCTTCGAGAACCTGCGCCTCATCGGTGTGGCCCGGGCCGGGGTGGAGAACGTGGACGTCCGGGCCGCCACGGAGCGGGACATCCTGGTCGTGAACGTCATGGGGCGCAACGCGGAGGCCGTGTCGGACTTCGCGATCGGCCTTCTCCTCAGCGAGGCCCGGAACATCGCCCGGGCGCACGCCGCCATCAAGAGCGGCACCTGGCGCAAGGAGTTCAGCAACAGCGCCCACATCCCGGAGCTGAAGGGCAAGACCGTGGGCATCGTCGGCTTCGGCTACATCGGGCGCCTGGTGGCCCGCAAGCTGAGCGGCTTCGACGTCCGGGTCCTGGTCTACGACCCCTACGTGCAGCCCCAGGACGTGGAGGGGACCGGGGTGCACCGGGTCGACAAGGAGACCCTGTTCGCCGAGGCCGACTTCGTCACCATCCACGCCCGGCTCACGCCCGAGAGCCGGGGGCTCGTGGGGCGGGCCGAGCTGGCGAGGATGAAGCCGACCGCCTACCTCATCAACACCGCCCGGGCCGGCCTGGTCGACACGGACGCTCTGGTCGAGGCGCTGCGGGAGAAGCGGATCGCCGGCGCCGCCCTCGACGTGTTCGACGTCGAGCCGATCCCGGCCGGCCACCCGCTCCTCGAGCTCGACAACGTCACCCTGACCTCCCACCTGGCGGGTACCACCCGGGAAGCGCTGACCCGCTCCCCCTACCTCCTGGTGGAGGAGGTGGCCCGGGTCCTGGACGGCCAGCCGACCCGCTCCCTCAAGAACCCGGAGGTCCTGGACCGGCCGGCCGTCCAGGCGTGGCTCCGGAAGGCCCGGGCCGAATTGGGGAGGGCCCGCTGATGCCCGAGCTCGCCCGCTTCTCGTCGATGCTGCGGACGGCGCAGCGGGGTGGCTACGCCGTCGCTGCCTTCAACGTCTACAACCTCGAGTCGATCGCCGCGGCGCTGCGGGCCGCCATCGCCACCCGGACCCCGGTGATCGTTGCCCTGGGGGAACGGTACTTCCCGAACATGCGCCCGGCCACCGCCCGGGCGATCGTGGACACCCTGCTGGCGCAGCACGCCCGGGAGGGGCAGGCGGTGCCGCCGGTGGGGCTGCACCTCGACCACGCCACCTCGCCGGAACACTGCAGCGAGGCCATCCGGGCCGGCTTCACGTCGGTCATGATCGACGGGTCGCACCTGCCCTACCGGGAGAATGTCCGCCTCACCCGGGCGGTGGTGGAGGAGGCCCACGCCCACGGCGTCGAGGTGGAGGCCGAGCTGGGGGGACTGGCGGCCGGCGAGGCGAGCCACGAGTTCGCCACGGGCGAGGAGGCGCTGACCGACCCGGATCAGGCCCGGGAGTTCGTCGCCGAGACCGGGGTGGACGCCCTGGCGGTCTCCGTCGGCACCGTCCACGGGCTGTACCGGGGCGAACCCCGCATCGACCTGGACCGCCTGGCTGCCATCCATGCACGGGTGGACGTGCCCCTGGTCCTGCACGGCGGGTCCGGCACCCCCGCCGGGCTCCTCCGGGAATGCGTGGCCCGGGGCGTCGCCAAGGTGAACGTCAACACCGAGATCTCCCTGGCTGCGGTCCACCGCATCCGGGAGGAGCTGGAGGCGCGCCCCAGGGCCCACTTCGCCGAGCTGGGGCTCGTGGCCGTTCCCGAGATGGAGGAGGTGATGAAGGACTACATCCGCCGGTTCGGCGCCGCCGGCGTCCTCCCCGGGATCTGATCCGGCAGCCGGACAGGCGGGGCCGATTCGAGCGCATCGAGGTGACGACATGACTTCGCCGACCCCAGCCGCACCATCCGCCGCGGGCGGAGCCCGGATCCTCGCGGTCGACGTGGGGACGACCGGCACGCGAGCCATGCTGTTCGACCTGGAGGGTCGCCCGCACGGCATGGCCTACCGGGAGTACCGGAGCCACTTCCTGACGCCGTCGGTGATCGACCACGACCCGCAGACGTGGCTGGACGCCGTGGACGCGGCGGTTCCGGAGGTGCTCCGGAGCACCGCCACGCCCGGCGAGGCGATCGTGGCCATCGCGGTGACCAGCCAGCGGGCCACCATCCTCCCCGTGGACGCCGCCGGGCAGCCGCTCAGCCCGGCCATCCTCTGGCAGGACAAGCGGACGCTCGAGCAGTGCCGCCAGATCGAGGCAACGGTCGGGCCCCAGGAGGTCTACGCCCGCACCGGGCTGCGCATCGACCCGTACTTCTCGCTGCCCAAGCTCCTCTGGTTCCGGCAGGTGCGACCGGAGGTCTACCGGCAGGCGCACCGGTTTCTCACGGTCCACGACTTCGTCGTGCACCACCTGACGGGCGAGTTCGTCACGGAGTGGACGCAAGCGTCGCGCACGATGCTCTTCCAGGTGGACCACTTCCGGTGGGACGAAGAGCTGGCCGGGCGCCTGGGGATCGACATCGAGCGGATGCCCAGGGCTTTGCCCCCGGGGTCCGTCGCCGGCACGCTGACGCGCCAGGCGGCCGAGCGGCTCGGCTTGCCCGCCTCGGTTCCGGTCGTCATGGCCGGCGGTGACCAGCAGTGCGCGGCGCTCGGCCTCGGCGTCACCCGGCCCGGACTGGCGAAGGTGACCACGGGGACCGGGTCCTTCGTGGTGGCCCCCGTGAACCGGCCGTACCGGGACCCGCAGGCCCGGGTCCTCTGCAGCGCCTCGGCGGTGGCGGGCGGGTGGATCCTGGAGGCGGGGATCTTCACCTCGGGCTCGGTATACCGCTGGGTGCGGGACGAGCTCTCGGTGGCGGAGACCACCGCGGGCGCCACGCTGGGCCTGGACCCGTACGACCTGCTGAACCTGGAGGCGGCGCGCGCCGCACCCGGCGCGGGCGGACTGGTGGTCATCCCGCACTTCGCCGGCAGCGCCGCGCCGTACTGGAATCCGCTGGCCCGGGGGGTGATCTTCAACCTGGCCCTCGGCCACCGGCGGGCTGACCTGATCCGGGCGGTTCTCGAGGGGATCGCGCTGGAGGTCGGCAAGAACCTCGCCATCATCGAGGCGCTGGTGGAGGCCGGGGACGCCGGTTCCGGCCTCCGGGAGATCCGGGTCAGCGGCGGCGCCGTGCGCTCCGACCTGTTCAACCAGATCCAGGCCGACGTCTACGGGCGCCGGGTGGTCCCCGGCAAGCTCGAGCAGGCCACGGCCCTGGGCGCCGCCATCCTCGCCGCGGCAGCGGTGGGCGCCTACCCCGACGTCCAGACCGCCGCCGGGGCGATGAGCACCGTCGACCCCTCGCGGGCCCGCGAGCCGGATCTCCGGCGGCACGCGATCTACCAGGAGATCGCCGCCCTCCACGACGCCGTTTACCGCGCCCTGGCGGACGCGGGCGTGTACGAGCGGGCCGCGGCGGTGGCCCGCCTGTTGCAGGAGCTGGGGGGGTGAATGGCCGGCTCCGTCCCTGACCCGACGTGCGAGCACCCCCGGCGCGAAGCGCGGCGGGGGTTCGAGCCTTCCGGCTCGCCGCCGGACTTCCCCGCCGTAGCCGGTACACGCCTGCCCATCCCGGCTGCGCCCCTCGAACCATCCGCTCCTGGCGCCGGCCCGCCGGCGTCGCCGCAATCGAGTCCGCTGGCCGGAACGCCGTTGTCACTGTTGGAACGAAACGCAAAACGTGACAGGCAAAGGTTTCCGTCGACTGTCAGGTTGTGCGTCCGGCGACCGGCATGGCGACCTGAAGGCGGGGGGACGAAGGGGACAAGATGGCCGCTCATTACCGTAAGTCCATGTTATGTCACCGATCGAGGAACGGCTGCCGGACCAAAACGCAAACGTTGACAGGCAACGGCTCGCCTACCAGTGCAACCTTTGCGTTTTGGATACACCCACATCCAGATCTGGGTGTAACTGTCGCCCCCGGTCCGCACAGGACCGGGGGCGTTCGCTCTGCATAGGCCGACTGGCACATCGCCAGCGCACGCCTAGCAACTACCCGACGGTGCGCCGTGGAGGCGGAACCCGCCGCCCCAGCGGCTTTCCTCGTAGTCGAGTTCGACCTCGTCACCGAGGTACATGGCGGTGAACCCGTCGACGACGACCTTGATCCCGTCGACCTCGGTGACGTTGTCGTTGGGGTGAATGGTCCCGTCCAGGGCCATGCCGAACGACGGGCCCCCTCAACCGGGCATCGCGTAGATGCGAAGCGCCTTCCCGCTATCCTTGACGATCGAACGGAGCTGCTCGAGTGCAGCGTCCGTGATCCGCACCAAACCGCTTCACCTCACCCGTACCCATCGGGGTATGGCAACAGGATAGCGCACGACCTTGCCGGTCGCAAGAGGTGGCGGGCAGCCTTGTGGCGGACAGCACGTAGCGGACAGGCCGCGGCGGCCCGCGTCCGGGGCGGATCCGGCCAGCCCGGCAGGCATCACACGGCCGGTGTTCCGGCTGACGGTACCAGCCGTCACTCTCACGGATAGTACAGCTGCAGCCCTCGCAGCACGTCGCCGGGTCCCAGGCCGCCGGACCCGACGCCCATCACCCGCAGCCGGGCGCCGGGCGGCTCGAACCCCTCGACGTGGGCGATGACCACGTCCCCCCGGTTCACCGTGAGGGGCAGGGTCTCCCCGGCGCGCACCGGCCCGAAGACGACGCGGCACCGCACGACCCACGGCGCATCCGGCCCGCCAGCCGGGCCGGCGAAGGCGGCCGCGCCTCCCTCCCCCGCGCGCCCTGCCGGCGCGGCGCCGGGGAACGGGACGGTCCCGCCCCCGGCGGCAACCGCAGTCCCTGCCGCCGCGGCCCCGGAAGCTGCAGTGCCGGCAGACGGGGGCAGGTGGAGCCACGCGTCCTCGGGCCCGAAGAGGTCCGGGGGCAAGGACCCCTCGGCGACCACCTCCGTCACCACGAGTTCGAGCGGCCGCTTCCGGTGACCGTGCAGGGCGTGGAAACGGGGGGCGTACGCGCGGCGGTTTCCCGTGGGGTCGGCGACGGCGGCGGAAGCCAGGTCGAGGAGGTCGCGGAGCTGGGCGGCCTGCTCCTCGGCGTACTGCCGGGCCCAGCCCGGGGCGCCGGCAGGTCGGGGCCAGCGGGACACCTCCCGGGCGAAGCGGACGACCTCCGAGGCGTACTCGCGCCAGCCGAGGACGACCGGGCCGGCCCCCAGCGTCGCCGTGAAATCCGAAAGAAGCACAGCGTCACCCCTGTGGGTGACGCTGAAGTCGTATCTCGCACCGGAGTCGCCCAGGACGCTTCCCTGGAAGAACAGATTTCCGTCGGCTGCCGGGTCCACGACGTGGTCTTCGAACACCGTTCGCAACAGGCCGACCGCTGCGGGGAGAGGCCCCGCCGGCCCGCCGGCCGGGATCACCGCGCGCGCACCCTGGACCGTGAGCACGATGCGCGCCGGAGGTACCGGGTCCCCGAGGCGGCTTCCGGACGTTCCGGCTGCGACTCCGAGCGGGCGCTTCGTACCTGCCGCAAGCCGCAGCCGGAAGGGGTGGGCTGCCGGGTTCGCCATCTCCATCGGCGACCACCTCTCGTGGCCCGTGGTGTGAGAAGATTTGCCGGCGACCGGGGGGTTTCCTGCCGGGCCTCGCAACGATCCCGTAACCGCCCGTTCACCGGTGGCCTCCGGAAGGGGACGGAGCGGCGAGTCGGGGGTCCGTGCTGGCAAGTCTGGCCCTTTGGTGCCATCTCCAGTGTCTCCAAAGTCGGCTGTTTGCGACCCACGCCGTTTGCTACGCTGTTCGCGGCGGGCCCGTGGGCCGCTTTGGTGCAGGGAAGTAACCGGACGGGGTCGAAGGTTGGCCCCTGGCACCGTGCGGGTACCCTGTCAGGCGGGGAGGCGACGTCGTGGCACCGACGGACATCGAGATCGCCCAGGCGCACACCCTCCGACCCATCGCCGAGATCGGGGCCAAGCTGGGCCTCGGTCCGGACGACCTGGAACCTTACGGCAAGTACAAGGCGAAGATCGCGCCTCACGTATGGGAGCGGGTCCGGGGCGCTCCCGACGGGCACCTCATCCTGGTCACGGCGATCACCCCCACCCCGGCGGGTGAGGGGAAGACCACCGTCACCATCGGGCTCGGAGACGCCCTGAGCCAGCTCGGCGAGCGGACGGCGATCTGCCTGCGGGAGCCCTCCCTCGGCCCGGTGTTCGGCGTGAAGGGCGGGGCGGCGGGCGGTGGGTACAGCCAGGTCGTCCCGATGGAGGACATCAACCTCCACTTCACCGGCGACTTCCACGCGGTGAGCGCTGCCCACAACCTGCTGGCCGCGGCCCTGGACAACCACCTGCACCACGGGAACGCGCTCGGCATCGACCCCCGGGCGATCACCTGGAAGCGCACGGTGGACATGAACGACCGGGCCCTGCGCCAGATCGTGGTGGGTCTCGGCGGCAAGAGCGGCGGCGTCCCGCGGGAGGACGGCTTCCTCATCACCCCCGCCTCGGAGGTCATGGCCACCCTCTGTCTGGCCTCCGACCTCGAGGACCTGCGGGAGCGGCTGGGCCGGATCGTCGTGGCGTACACGACGGCCGGCAAGCCCGTCCGGGCGGCCGACCTCAAGGTCCACGGGGCGATGGCGGCCCTGCTCAGGGACGCCGTGAAGCCGAACCTCGTGCAGACGCTCGGCGGCACGCCGGCCTTCGTTCACGGCGGGCCCTTCGGCAACATCGCCCACGGCACGAACGCGATCATCGCCACCCGCCTGGCGCTGAAGCTCGCCGACTACGTGGTCACGGAGGCGGGCTTCGGCGCCGACCTGGGGGCCGAGAAGTTCGTGAACATCGTCTCCCGGGTGGCGGGCTTCCGGCCCGTCGTGGCGGTCATCGTGGCGACGGTCCGGGCGCTGAAGCTCCACGGCGGCAAGAAGCTGGAGGAGCTCACCCAGGAGGACCTGCCGGCGCTCGCCCGCGGCATCGCCAACCTGGAGAAGCACATCGAGAACGTGACCCGGGTGTACGGCCTGCCCGCCGTGGTGGCGATCAACCGCTTCCAGAGCGACACCGGCGCCGAGCTGGACCTGCTCGAGGGCCGGGTGCGGAACCTCGGCGTGCCGGTGGCGGTCGTGGACGTGTGGGCCCGCGGCGGCGCCGGGGCCCTGAACCTCGCCCGGCAGGTGGTCGCCCTGGCGCAGCGGGTACAGAGCCTGCCGGCCGGGAAGGCAGCCGACCCGAAGGGCGACGGGCGCAAGGTCCGCCCGCCCGAGGGCGCGGCGGAGGGCCCGGGGCTTGAAGATGCCTATCCGGACGGGTTCCCCGGCGGCCTGCGCTTCACGTACGAGCTTGACGAGCCCATCAAGGCGAAGATCGAGAAGGTGGCCAAACAGGTCTACGGGGCCGGCAGCGTCGCCTACTCCGCTCAGGCCGAGCGCTCCATCCGCCGCCTCGAACGCCACGAGCTGGGCAACCTGCCCGTCTGCATGGCGAAGACGCAGTACTCCCTCAGCGACCAGCCCGAGCTGCTCGGGCGTCCCGAGGGCTTCACGCTGACGGTGCGGGACGTCGTGCCGTCTGCCGGGGCGGGCTTCGTCGTTGCCATCACCGGCGAGATCCTGACGATGCCCGGCCTGCCCAGGGAGCCGGCGGCGGAGCGGATCGACATCGACCGGACCGGCCGCATCACGGGGCTCTTCTGACGCCCCGCCGTTCCCGACTGGCGCGCCCATCCGGGTGGGTGGGCGCGCAAACCTTTTGCGCTCGGATCGAGTCTTTCCGAGGGATGCGGGTTGCCCGCAGCGAAGAGGTGTAGCCTGCGGGAGGGAGGAGGAGGCCGCGTGAAGAAGCTCTGGAGACGTGTCCTGACGGTCCTTCTGGCGGTTCTCCTGGCCCTGGCCTGGGCCCTGCCGGCGCTGGCGGCCAGCCGGTCGTTCTCCGGCGGGTCCTTCTCCAGCCGGGGGTTCAGCTCTGCCACCCGCAGCTTCAGCTCCCGACCCCTGGCCCCCTCGAGGAGCTTCTCGAGCCGGCCTCCCTCGGGCCTCTTCGGGGGCGGCCCCCGCACCACCCCATCGCCCTCGGTCAGCCCCGTGGCGCCGGCGCCGGGCCGCTCCTTCTCGTCCCCGGCCCGCTCCTTCTCTGCCGGAGCGGGCAGCTTCTCGACCCGCCGCTTCGACTTCTCCACGGGTGAGCGCGGTTTCTCCACACAGCGGCGGGACTTCCGCACCCCGCCGCCAGGCGGGATGGCGCCCGGGACGACCGGCACCGTGACCATCGGGGGCAACCCGTACCGCTACCGGACGAACAGTGAGGGCCGGCCGGTGATCGAGTACGACGTGGGCCGGTCCCGCTACCCGGACCGGCCGCCGGTCGTCGTGATCGGAACCCCGCCGCTCGACCCTTGGGTCTACCAGGACATGTACTGGGGGATGCCGTGGTGGCTGCGGATGTGGTACCGGCCGGTCTACACGTACTACGGGCCCTGGTACCACGGCTTCGCGTTCGGTCCGGCGGCCTACGCTGCCGCCTCGGTCGGCGTGGTGGCGGCCGCGTGGCTCTTCATGCTCTGGGCGAGGAGGCGGTACTTCGGTGTTTGAGCTGCAGGGGAAGCGCGTGTGGATCCGCCGGGACGGCGAGGGCGGCGACGGCTTCGAAGGCACGGTGGAGCGCGTCTCCGGCAAGTGGATCTACGTCAAGGTCGACGACCCGGCCGGGACGACGCTGGGGATCTGGGTGAACACGGACCTGCAGCGCGAGATCGCCGTTCTGGCCGGCTGACCTGGCCGAGAGGAGGTGGCCGCCGTGGAAGTCGCCGCTCCGCCGGGGATCCTCGGTGTCCCGTGGGGGGCCATCGGCTGGACGGTCCTGTTCGCAGGTACCGGAATGCTGCTCATGCTCGCGGCCGTGATCGTGTTCGACCTGCTGTCGCCCGTGCGCGTCCTGCGGGACGTCCGCGCCGGGAACCCGGCGGTCGGCTGGACGGTGGCAGGGCTCCTCGTCAGCACCGGGATCGTCATGCATTCGGCCATGCTGCACAACTCCGGCTGGCTGCAGGCCGTCCTGTACTCGGCCCTCGGCATCGCGCTGGAGTACGCGGCGTTCTTCCTGTGGGAGCTGGCCACCCCGGGCTGGAGCCTGAACCGGGCGCTGGAAGAGGGCAACACGACCGTGGGGATCATCACCTGTGGCCTCTTCATCGCCATCGGCCTGGTGGTGGCGGGTGCGTTCAGCTAGACAGGAGGGGCAGGGGTGGGGACCTGGCGCATTCCGCTTCGCGACCGTGTCATCGAGCTGGGGCAGCGGACCCTCGTGATGGGGATCCTGAACGTGACCCCGGACTCGTTCTCCGACGGCGGCCGGTACCTGGACCCGGGGCGGGCCTGCGAGCGCGCCTGGCAGATGGTCGAGGAGGGCGCCGACATCGTGGACGTGGGCGGGGAGTCCACCCGCCCCGGCCACACCCCCGTTCCCGCCGAGGTGGAGCGGGAGCGGGTCATCCCCGTCGTCCGCCGGCTGGTGGCCGAAGGGCTGCCCGTGCCGATCTCGGTCGACACGATGAAGGCCGAGGTGGCCGAGGCGGCGCTGGAGGCCGGCGCGCACATGCTGAACGACGTGTGGGGGCTGCAGCGCGACCCCCGCATGGTCCGGGTCGCCGCCCGCTACCGGGCGCCCGTGGTGGCCATGCACAACCAGGAGGGGACCGCGTACCGCAGCCTCATGGACGACATCGCGGCGTTCCTGCGGCGGAGCCTGGAGCTGGCGGCCGAGGCGGGGCTCGGGGAGGAGCTCGTCATCGTCGACCCGGGCATCGGCTTCGGCAAGACCGCGACGCAGAACCTTGACGTCCTCCGGGACCTGCGCCGGCTCACCGCGCTCGGCCGGCCGATCCTGGTCGGGACCTCGCGCAAGTCGACCATCGGCAAGGTGCTGGGTGGCCTCCCCCCCGGGGAGCGGCTCGAGGGCACCGCCGCGACGGTGGCGGTGGCCATCGTGGGCGGTGCCGACATCGTGAGGGTCCACGACGTCCGGGCGATGGTTCGGGTGGCCCGCATGACGGACGCCATCGTGCGCCCCGGCCGCGGCGGCTTTGTGGAGGTGGGGTGAGCGTGGATCGCATCCTCATCTCGGGCATGCAGTTCTTCGGCCGGCACGGGGTGAACGAGCGGGAGGCGGAGCAGGGCCAGGTCTTCGGGGTCGACGCCGAGCTGTTCCTGGACCTCCGCGAAGCCGGCCGGTCGGACGACCTGCGGCGGACCGTCGACTACGCCGCGGTCTTCCGTGAGGTGCGCGCGGTGGTGGAGGGGCCGGCCGTCCGGCTGGTGGAGACCCTCGCCGAGCGGATCGCCGGGCGGCTCCTGGACCGCTTCCCCGCCGATGCCGTCACCGTCCGGGTGCACAAGCCCCGGGCCCCCATCCCGGGCACCTTCGCCGACGTGTGCGTGGAGATCCACCGGCGACGTGCCGGGGACGGACCGCGCGGGGGGTGAGGCGCCGTGCCGCACGAGGACGTGCGGATGGTCCGCGCCTACCTGAGCCTGGGATCCAACCTGGGCGACCGTCTGGGGCACCTGGTGCGGGGGCTGCGTTACCTCCTGGCCCCCCGCCAGGTGGAGCTGGTCGCCGTGTCGTCCGTGTACGAGACGGCTCCCTGGGGCCGGACGGACCAGGGCCCCTTCCTCAACGCCGCCGCCCTGGTGCGCACGACGCTCGAGCCCCGGGAGCTCCTCTTCGCGTGTCAGGCGGCGGAGCGGTCGGAAGGTCGGGAGCGGCTGGAGCGCTGGGGCCCGCGCACCCTGGACGTGGACATCGCGCTGTACGGGGAGGTGTCGATCGCCGAGCCCGACCTGGTGATCCCGCACCCGCGCCTCGGCGAGCGGGCGTTCGTGCTGGTGCCGCTCCTGGAGCTCGATCCCTCCCTGCGACTGCCCGGCGGACCCGCGCTGTCGCGCCTCCTGGCGGCGCTGCCGGACCAGGGGGTCCGGCTCCACCTGCCGGCCGCCGTGTTCCTGGAACGGATCCGAAAGGGGTTGTGAGTTGTGAGTGGTGAGTGGTGAGTTGTAAAGTGTGAGTTGGCGGGCCGGCCGGCCGCCCGCAGGGCGGTCGTGGGACCTGTCACGCCGGGGCCGCCCCGCCGGCCGTTCCTTCCGGATGATCCAACGGAGCGCGCCACGGGCCGCGCTCACGGGCCGCACCCACGGGCCGCGAATGTAGACGGGTGTGTCAAGACTCACAACTCATAACTCACAACTCACAACTGAGAACGGATTGGGGGCAGTCGCGCGTGTTCCCAAGTCGGCTTGCGTTGGAGCAGACGGTGCGTCAGGCCCTGGCCGAGGACATCGGCCACGGCGACCTGACCACGGCGGCGCTGGTGCCGCCGGGCCTGCAGGCGGTCGGCGTGGTGGTGGCCCGGGAGGCGGGCCATGTCTGCGGCCACGAGGTGGCCCGGCTGGCCTTCGAGCTGGTGAGCCCGGCCGTCCGGTACGAGGCGCTGGTGGAGGAAGGTGGGGCGGTGGAGGCCGGAGCGGCCGTCGCCCGGGTCACCGGCCCGGCCTGGGCGCTGCTCACCGCCGAGCGCACGGCGCTCAACTTCCTGCAGCGGATGAGCGGCATCACCACGGCGACCCGGCGCCTGGCCGAGGGGATCCGGTACTACAAGGCCAAGCTGGTGGCCACGCGCAAGACAGCTCCCGGGCTGCGGCTCCTGGACAAGTACGCGGTGCAGGTCGGCGGCGGGGCCAGCCACCGCCTCGGGCTCTACGATGCGGTGGTGATCAAGGCGCAGCACGTCGCCATCGCCGGGGGGGTGCGGGAGGCGATCCTCGCCGCGCGGAGGCACCTGGGGCCCCTGTCGGCCCGCCTGGGGATCGAGGTGCAGGATCGGGCCGCCCTGGAGGAGGCGCTCGGGGCCGGAGCGGACGTCATCCTGCTGCACAACTTCGACCCCGAGGAACTCAAGCAGGCGGTCGAGTTCGTGGCCGGCCGCGCGGTGCTCGAGGCGACCGGCCGCGTCACGCCGGAGAACCTGGAGGACATCGCCCGGTCGGGGGTGGACTACATCGCGGTCGACGCGCTGACCCTCTCCCCGCGGGCCCTCGACCTGAGCCTCGACCTGGTCAGCACCGGCGAGGCCACGGGAGAGGCGGAGGCGTGATGCTCCTCGCCCTCGACGTCAGCAACACGCACATCACGCTGGGCGTGTACCGGGGATCACGCCTCGCCCACCACTGGCGCATCGCCACGGAGGCGGGGCGTACCGGCGACGAGTACGGCGTCCTGATCGCGGGCCTGCTCGAGCACGCCGGCATCCGGGCGGGGGACGTGAGCGGGGTCGCGATCTGCTCCGTGGTGCCGCCGCTCACCCCGACCCTGGAGTCGATGAGCCGGACCTACTTCGGGGTGACGCCGCTCACCGTCGGGCCGGGCGTCCGCACGGGCCTGGTGATCCGCTACGACAGCCCCCGGGAGGTGGGCGCGGACCGGGTCGCCCTGGCCATCGCCGCCTACGAGCGGTACGGCGGGCCCTGCATCGTCGTCGACTTCAGCACGGCCACGATCTTCGACTACATCTCCCGGGACGGCGAGTACTGGGGCGGGGTGATCGCGCCCGGGGTGGAGATCGCGGCCGACGCGCTGTTCCGCCACGCGGCCCGCCTCCCGCGGGTCGAGCTCGCCCGCCCGAAGACCGTGCTGGGGCGCAGCACCACCCACTGCCTGCAGAGCGGCATCGTCTACGGCTTCGCCGGCATGGTGGACGGCATCTGCGAGCGGCTCATCGCCGAGAACGGGCCCGCCACCGTGGTGGCGACAGGCGAGACCGCCGACCTCATCGCCCCGGAGTGCCGGAGCATCCAGCACGTCGACCCGTGGCTCACGCTGGAGGGGCTCCGGCTCATCTACCAGCGCAACCGCGGGCCCGGAGGGCCGGACTGATGCTGCTGGCGCTCGACGTGGGAAACACGAACGTCACGGTCGGCCTCTACGCCGCCGCCCCGGCCGGCGCGGGGGGCGGTGCTCCCCTGCGGTCGTGGCGCCTGGAGACGCGGCGCGCGCGTACCGCCGACGAGTACGGTCTCTGGCTCGTGCGCGCCTTCCGCCTGGCGGGGCTCGACCCCGGGGCGGTGACGGCGGCGGCGATGGCTTCCGTGGTGCCCCCCCTCACCCCCGTGCTGGTGGAGATGTGCCGGCGCTACTTCGGCGCCGAGCCCCTGATCGTCTCCAGCCGGCTGCGCTCGCTGCCGGCAGTCCGCTACGAGGACCCGTCCGCGCTCGGCGCGGACCGGCTCGCCAACGCGGTGGCCGCGTGGGTCCTTCATGGGGGCGGGGACCCGACCGGCGGTGGGGCGCCGGGGGAGCGGGCCACCGTGGCCGTCGACTTCGGCACCGCCACCAAGCTGGAGGTCGTCGCCGCCGACGGCACGTACCTCGGCGGCAGCATCGCCCCGGGGGTGGGGATCAGCACGGAGGCGCTGTTCGAGTCGGCGGCGCGCCTGGCCCGGGTGGAGCTGGTCGCCCCGCCCCGGGTGCTGGGGCGCAACAACGCGGCGGCGATGCAGTCCGGGATCCTCTACGGGTTCGCGGGGCAGGTGGAAGGGCTCCTGCGCCGGGTGCGCGAGGAGCTGGGGGAGGAACTGCGGGTGGTCGGCACCGGCGGACTCGCCCACGTGGTGGCCCCGCACTGCCGGTGCCTGGACACCGTGGACCCCTGGCTCACGCTGGCCGGGATCCGGCTCATCTGGGAGTGGAACCGGCCTCCGGGCACATGACCCGGAGGCCGGCGCTGTGTCGGGCTCACCGCTTCTCGGGATGCTGCCAGGGCGGGCCGGACTGGGCTCCCACCCATGCCTCGCCGTTCTCCCAGACCTCTTTCTTCCAGATGGGGACGATCTGCTTGAGCCGGTCGATGGCGTACCGGCAGGCGTCAAAGGCGCCGGCCCGGTGGGGGGTCCCCACCGCGATGACCACGCTGGCCTCGCCGATCTCGAGCCGGCCCACGCGGTGCGAGATCGCCACCCGGGCTCCGGGCCAGCGCTCGCCGATCTCCCGGGCGATCCGCTCCATCTCCCGCACCGCCATCTCCGGGTAGGCCTCGTATTCGAGGTGGACCGTGCGCCGGCCGTGCGTCCACTCGCGCACGGTGCCGACGAACGTGACCACCGCCCCGATCTCCGGTGCCACCACCTTCCTGGCGACGGCGTCCGCCGAGAGGGGGTGCGTGACCACCTCGAAGAGCGCCTCCTCACCGCCGCTCACGGGCGGGATCAGGGCCAGTTCGTCCCCGTCCTGCAGCCGGTGATCGGGCTCGACGTACTCCCGGTTGACGGCCAGCGCCAGGGTGGGCGCCAGCGGCCCCAGGGACGGGAACTGCCGGGCCAGTTCCTGAACGACCTCGCCGGCGGTGAGGCCGGCCCAGTCCCCCGACAGCTCCCGCCGCCCCGCCGCCTGGGCGGCTCCGGCGAACAGGCGGACCCGTACCACGTACTTCACTCCTGCTGCGATGTGCTGCCTCGATTCTAGAACCCTGCCCAAGGCGGTGTAAAGTTGCTGCGGCGCGCGGCCGGGCAGTATACTAGAGTCAAGGCCAGGCCCGGAGGAGGGTGGCGCGATGGTGCGGCTGGAAGTCGTCAGCGTCGGCATCGTTCAGGGCTCCTCGGACGTGGTCCTGGTGTTCCGCGCGCCGCACACCGGACAGCTGCTGGTCATGGGCATCGGGCCCTTCGAGGGCCGGGCGATCGCCATGGGGATCGAGCGGACCGAGGTCCCCCGGCCCATGACCCACGACCTGCTCCTGAAGGTCCTGGAAGCGCTGGACGCCAGGGTGCAGCAGGTCCTGATCCGGGACTTCCAGGACGGTACGTTCTACGCCTCCCTCTTTCTCGAGCAGAAGGACGGTACGGTCGTCGAGGTCGACTCCCGGCCCAGCGACGCGGTCGCTCTGGCGGTGCGGGCCGGCGCGCCGGTGTTCTGCGACCCGGTGGTCATGGCCCTGCACGGGGTGCAGCCCGATGCCGAAGAGGAAGATGGGGATGGGGAGGAGGACGACTCCCCGATTCACTAGGGGTCGGTACGGGAATCCGGTGGGGCGACCTTGCTCGGAGCAGGGTCGCCCCCCTGCGTTCCGGCGGCTGCGGCCACCGGACCGGCAGCGGCGCGCCGCACGGCATCTCCCGCCCCCGGCCGCTCGGCTGCCGCTACGGCAGAACCGGGCGTCACAGCGGTCCACGCGGCGGGACAACGGCAGATTCTGCAAACCGGTCCCGACAGTTCGTTTGCAAAGACCGCGGTGCTCAGGCCCGTGTAGTCTGTCGGGCAACGCAATAGGCCCCCAAACCGCCCCGGACGCTTGCTGCTAGAACACACCCGCTGCATTTCGCCGCCCGACGAGCGGTCCTTCGTGCTGTTAATCGCGTGTTTTGCAGAGGCTGCCCCGAACTCCGTTTGCAGAAATCGCAGTGGGGGCCGCATCGCGGCAGCGCGTTCCGCAGCGGGAAGGCGGAGGACCGCACCGGACGGAGGGATGCCGCGGCGCTGCAGGCAGGTACGGCGAGTCGACCAACCTCCCGCCGTGGCAGGTTTTCGCGGCGGCTGCGCCGAACCCCTGTCTGGCTGCGCGGGGCGTCCCGGCGGGGGTCCGCCGGGGCTGCCCGGCGGAACCTGTTCGTACGCTCCCGAACGTGTCCAGTTGCAAGGAGGTCACAGCCCTGTGTCCCTGCCGGAACTGAGGACCCCGAACCGCCTGCTGCTCGGCCCGGGGCCCGCCAACGTGGATCCCCGGGTCCTGCGCGCCATGGCGACCCCGGTGATCGGGCACCTCGACCCCGCGTTCCTTGCCGTGATGGACGATGTCAGCCAGTTTCTTCGCCAGGTGTTCCGCACACGCAACGAGTTCACCCTGCCCCTCTCGGGGACCGGCACGGCGGGCATGGAGGCCGTGATGGTCAACCTGCTCGAACCTGGGGACGAGGTGCTGGTCGGGGTCGCCGGCTACTTCGGCCAGCGGATGGCGGAGGTGGCCCGGCGCGCCGGAGCCCGGGTGCAGACCGTCGAGGCCGAGTGGGGAACGCCGCTCGACCCGGATCGCATCGAGGCTGCCCTGCGCGAGCGGCCCGCCCGGGTGGTGGCCTTCGTCCACGCCGAGACCTCCACCGGCGTGCTGCAGCCGCCCGGCCCCATCGTCGAGGTCGCCCACCGCCACGGGGCGCTGGCGGTGGCGGACTGCGTGACCTCTCTCGGCAGCGTCCCGGTCGAGGTCGACGCCTGGGGCCTCGATGCGGCCTACTCCTGCTCGCAGAAGGGCCTCGGGGCCCCGCCCGGCATGGCGCCGGTCACGTTCGGCGAGAGGGCGCTGGAGCGCATCCGCAGCCGCAAGAGCCCCGTGCAGAGCTTCTACCTCGACATGACGCAGCTCATGGCGTACTGGGGGGACGGCGCGCGGGATCGGGCTTATCACCACACGGCCCCGATCTCGATGATCTACGCCCTGCGGGAAGCCCTGAGGCTCGTCCTCGAGGAAGGGCTCGAGGCCCGCTGGGAGCGGATCGGGCGGGTCCACCGGATGCTGGTGGCCGGGTTGGAGGCGATGGGCCTCCGGATGCTGGTTGCCCCCGAGTACCGGCTTGCGCCGCTGAACACGGTCGTCGTCCCGGAGGGCATCGACGCGGCGGCGGTGCAGCGGCGGCTCCTCGACTTCGACATCGAGATCGCCTCGGGGTTCGGCCCGCTCAAGGGGAAGATCTGGCGGGTCGGCTTCATGGGCGTGAACGCCGAGCCCAAGAACGTTCTCAGCTTCCTGGCCGCCTTCGAGACGGCGCTGCGGGAGCAGGGGCTGCGCCTCGAGCCGGGGGCCGGGTTGGCGGCTGCGGCCGCCGCCGCGGGCTAGCTCGGCGGGCAGGTTGTTGTCGTTAACCAGAAGATTCCATTCGCGTTGACGCGCTTTTGACACCGGGGTACAATGGGGCTGATTGCGACGGGCCGGTTCGACCTCCGGAGCCGTGTTGGACCGCCGTTCCGCAGGGCGGATCAGGGGGACGGGAGCCGGGGGGAGCGGTCGTGCCCGCCATGGAGCCCGGTACAGTCCACACATCCCGGCACGGTGGAGGAAAGGAGTGGGCGCGACTTCGATGCGGGAGTTCTTCAAGCGCAACGAGTTCTTCTGGCGCAGGCTCCACTCACTTCTCGGCGTCGTCCCCGTCGGCGGATTCCTCCTGTTTCATCTGTACACCAATTACGCGGCCAACAAGGGCCCCGAAGTGTTCAACACGAAGGTCCGGGCGATCAACGAGCTCCCGTTCCTGTGGGCCCTGGAACTCTTCGTCATTATCCTTCCCCTGTATTTCCACGCCTTATACGGCATCTACATCATCATGGACGCCCGCTTCAACGTGACCCAGTACCCGTGGGCGCGGAACTGGGCCTTCTTCTTCCAGCGCCTCACCGGGCTGATCACGCTGGCCTTCGTGACCCAGCACCTGTACCACTTCCGCTTCCAGAAGCTCCTCGGGGCGTGGGGGGCGGACGTCAAGTACCCGACCTTCGATATCGTGGCCCGGGGCCTGGCCAATCCGCTGATGCGGGTCTGGTACGCCATCGGGGTCGTGGCCGCGGCGTACCACCTGGCGAACGGCCTGTACACGTTCCTCATCACCTGGGGCATCACGGTGGGGCCCCGGAGCCAGCGCGTCTCGAACTGGGTATCGAACGCGGCCTTCGTCGTCATCGCCGCCCTGGGTCTGGCGGCCCTGCGCGCGTTCCGCTGATCGCCGGCCGGCCGCCGGTTCCCAAGCGGCGGCACTCGCTAAGGAGGGATCGCATCCCAGATGGCAGAACCCCGCATCGTCGTGGTCGGGGGCGGGCTCGCGGGCCTCATGACCACCATCAAGATCGCTGAGGCCGGCCTGAACGTCGACCTCCTCTCGCTGGTTCCCGTCAAGCGTTCCCACTCCGTGTGCGCCCAGGGCGGCATCAACGGAGCGGTCAACACGAAGGGCGAGGGGGACTCCCCCTGGGAGCACTTCGACGACACGATCTACGGCGGCGACTTCCTCGCCGACCAGCCCCCCGTGAAGGGCATGTGTGAGGCGGCGCCCGCCATCATCTACCTCTTCGACCGCATGGGCGTGCCCTTCAACCGCACGCCGGAAGGCCTCATCGACTTCCGCCGGTTCGGCGGCACCAAGCACCACCGCACCGCGTTCGCCGGCGCCACCACGGGCCAGCAGCTCCTCTATGCGCTCGACGAGCAGGTCCGCCGCTGGGAGGTGGCGGGCAAGGTCACGAAGTACGAGGGCTGGGACTTCGTCGGCATCGTCCTGCACGAGGGCCGCACCGTGGGCGCCGTGGCGCAGAACCTCCACACGATGGAGTTCCGCGCGTTCCCGGCAGACGTGGTCGTGATGGCGACCGGCGGCATCGGCGCCATTTTCGGCAAGTCGACCAACTCCGTGATCAACACGGGTGCGGCCGCCGCAGCCGTCTACAAGCAGGGCGCCATCTACGCCAACGGCGAGTTCATCCAGGTCCACCCCACGGCCATCCCGGGCGAGGACAAGCTGCGGCTCATGTCCGAGTCGATCCGGGGCGAGGGCGGCCGGGTCTGGACCTACAAGGACGGGAAGCCCTGGTACTTCCTGGAGGAGTGGTATCCGGAGTACGGCAACCTGGTGCCGCGTGACATCGCGACCCGGGCCATCTTCAAGGTCGTCGTCGAGATGGGCCTCGGCGTCGACGGCAAGAACCAGGTCTACCTCGACATCTCCCACATCCCGCCCGAGGTCGCCCGCCGCAAGCTGGGCGGGGTTCTCGAGATCTACGAGAAGTTCATCGGCGACGACCCCACGAAGGTGCCGATGCGCATCTTCCCCGGCATGCACTACACGATGGGCGGGCTGTGGATCGACTACGACCACTGGACCAACATCCCGGGCCTCATGGCGGTGGGTGAGGCGGACTTCGCCTACCACGGCGCCAACCGCCTGGGCGCCAACTCGCTGCTGTCCTGCGTCTACGGCGGCATGGTGGCCGGGCCGAACGCGGTGAAGTACGTGAAGGGCCTGCCGCGCCTGGCCTCGGAGCTGCCGTCCTCGGTGTTCGAGCCCGAGGTCCGGCGCCACCAAGAGGCATACGAGTCCATCCTGCGCATGGACGGGCCGGAGAACCCGTACCGCCTGCACGAGGAACTGGGCAAGTGGATGACCGACAACGTGACGGTCGTGCGGTACAACGACCGCCTCGAGAAGACCCTGCAGAAGATCAAGGAACTCCAGGAGCGGTGGCACAGGATCGGGGTCCCGGACACGGGTGGCTACGCCAACCAGCCGGCCGTCTTCACCCGGTGGCTCTCCGGCATGCTCACGCTGGCGGAGGTCATCACCCTGGGGGCGCTCCTGCGCAACGAGAGCCGCGGGGCCCACTACAAGCCCGAGTTCCCCGACCGCGACGACGAGAACTGGCTCAAGACCACCATGGCCACGTGGACTCCGGACGGGCCCAAGATCACCTACAAGCCGGTGGACACTTCGCTCATCAAGCCCCGCCCGCGGCGCTACGACGTGGCCAAGACGGCGACCATGCAGGAAGCGCAAGCGAAGAAGGGGGCCTGAGGTCTTGGCGACGAACGGCAGCACGGTCCGGCTGAAGATAAAGCGGCAGGACGGGCCCGACAAGGAGTCGTACTGGGAGGAGTTCGAGGTTCCCTACTCGCCGGGGATGAACGTGATCTCCGCCCTCATGGAGATCCAGAAGAACCCCGTGAACGCCCGTGGCGAGAAGACCACCCCCGTGGTGTGGGAGAGCAACTGCCTCGAGGAAGTCTGCGGCGCCTGCACGATGGTCATCAACGGCAAGACCCGCCAGGCGTGCAGCGCTCTCATCGACAAGCTCCCCCAGCCCATCAGCCTGGAGCCCATGAGGGCGTTCCCCGTCAAGCGGGATCTCATGGTCGACCGCTCCCGCATGTTCGAGACCCTGAAGAAGATCCGCGCCTGGATCGACATCGACGGGACCTACGACCTGGGTCCCGGGCCGCGTTACAGCCCTGCCGAGCAGGAGTGGCGGTACGAGCTGTCCAAGTGCATGACCTGCGGCGTATGCCTGGACGTGTGCCCGAACTACGGTCCGCAGAGCGAGTTCATGGGGCCCTTCGCCTTCGGCCAGGTGGCGCTCTTCAACTCCCACCCGTCCGGCAAGCTCCACGCGGACGAGCGGCTGGCTGCCTTCATGGGGCCCGACGGCCTCACGGGTTGCGGCAACGCGCAGAACTGCGTCAAGGCGTGCCCGAAGGGGATCCCGCTCACCGAGGCCATCGCCGAGATCAACCGGCAGGCCACGCTGTTCAGCCTGCGCCGGTTCTTCCGCGGCCGGTGACCTCGTGCGAATCCCGTCCGAAACCCGGCGGCCCCCCTCAGGAACCCTGAGGGGGGCCGTCCGTCCGGCGAAGGGCCGCCGGGGGTCGCCGGCTGCCGTGGCGGGCCGGTTCTATCCCAACCGCATGAAAGAAGACAGGATATCGTCCGCCGCCTTGTCCCCCGTGCCGCCGGCGCGGATCTCGGCGGCCATGGTCTGGCCCAGCTGGCACCCCAGGAGCTTCAGGCCCACCCGTGCGATCGCCGCCTTCATCGCGGCGAGCTGCACGAGGATGCTGCCGGGGTCGGCCCCCTTCTGGAGCATGCGCTGGATGCCCCGGGCCTGCCCCTCGATGCGGCGAAGGCGGCGCTGGAGGTCTTCCAGCACCTCGGGCGCCAGCTCGCGGCTGCTGAGTCCTGCCACGGCCGTGGGTGGCCCTCCTCTCCGAAGTGGACCCTCCGGGCTATATACCCTACCCGGTATCTGAGGACAACATCGCGCCGAGTTCTCATTTTGTCAATAGCAGTGGGTATAATACCCAGAGGGGTACTTACGGCGCCGGGGTCGGAGCGCGACGATGGACGATGGCGGAGCATCCCTCACGACAACCCGACGGGAGGTTTGGCGCGGTGAAGCAGGCAACGGTCACGTGGGAAGGGGACATGTTGTTCAAGGCGACCACCGGCACCGGGCATGCGGTCCTGATGGACGCGGCGGAGAGCGCCGGCGGGAAGAACACGGCTGCCCGGCCGGCGGACCTGGTGCTCGTGGCGCTCGGCGGGTGCACGGGGATGGACGTGGTGTCCATCCTCCGAAAGATGCGGATCCCCTTCGACCGGTTCGAGGTCGCCCTGGAGAGCGACAACGCGGAGGAGCACCCGAAGGTGTTCAGGGCCATCCGCGTCGTGTACCGGCTCTGGGGCGAGGGTGTGCCCGTCGACCGGTACCTGCGCGCGATCGAGCTGTCCTGGACGCGTTACTGCAGCGTGAGCAACACCCTGAAGCACGCCGCCCATCTCACCTATCGGGCAGAGCTCAACGGCCAGGAAGTCGGCCGCGGCGAGCACCCCGCGCCGGCCCTGTCCGGAGAGCGCGCGTAAGCGGGCAGACTATGGGCAAGAAGGTGCGCCATCACGGGTGGGGGAGGATTCCCGGGTGCGACGCTTTCTTGCCCTCTTGCTTGTGAGCCTGACGCTGGCGGGGGGCTGCCTCTCGCGGGTCCTGCCGCGGCGGGGTCAGCCCCCGGCTGCCCCTCAGGCGCCGCCACCCTCGCCCGCCCCCGGGCCGCAGGCGACGGACGCCACGCCGGAGCTCGAGGGCGGTCCGGAAGACGGCGGCCGCCCCCACGAGGATCCCGCGAAACCCCCGCCCGGGGTGTTCCTGAGCGGGGACAAGCGGTACCGGCTCGCCGCACTGACCTTTGACGACGGGCCGGACCGGACGTTCACGCCCCGGATCCTCGACGTCCTGCGGGCGCAGCGGGTGCCCGCGACGTTCTTCCTGGTCGGCACCCGGGCCCGGGCGAACCCCGACGTGGTCCGGCGGATCGTCCGCGAGGGGCACGAGGTCGGCAGCCACAGCTACCAGCACGTGAACCTGGCCCGCGTCACGCCGGCCGCGGTCGACTGGCAGCTGCGCCAGGGCGACCGCGTGCTGCGGGGCATCTCGGGCCGGCCGGTCCGGGTGTTCCGCCCGCCGTACGGCGAGGTGACGCCGGACGTCACCCGCACCGCCCGGGCGCTGGGGTACAAGGTGGTGCTGTGGAACGTCGACTCGCTCGACTGGAAGCGCGGCACCACGGCCGAGATGGTGGTGGCGAACGTGGCACCCCGTGCCCGCCCGGGGGCGATCATCCTCCACCACTCCGCCGGCGGCAAGGGGGAGGACCTGACGAACACGGTGCAGGCCCTGCCTGTCATCGTCAGTTCGCTGCGGCGGCAGGGGTACCGCTTCGTCACCGTCTCGCAGATGCTCGCCACCGGCCGCCCGGTGCCGGGGCAGTGGTGAGGGGGGAGGACGTAGGAATCCGGTCCGCCCGCGTCAAATTCCCACTCCCACCGACCGCGGGGGGTGCGGGCCGTGCGACACGGGCGGACCGGGCCCGGGGAAGGCGGCTCCGGTCCCGGGCCGGCCCCGGAGCCGGGGGACCTGTGGCCCGGGGCGGGCGGCGACTGGGAGCTGTGGGCGGAAGACGACTTCGACACGCCGGAGGAGGTCGAGGCGGTCTTCCGGGCGCAGCGCCGCCTCAGCTTCCTGTACGGCACGCTTTTCTTCCTCGTCACGCTGACGCTGCCGGTCCTTCACTCCACGTGGGACTACTGGGTCAAGGCCACGGTGTGGGGAGGCTTCACCCTCGCCTACCTCGCCGTGACCCTGCTGTACCCGCTCTTCTACATCCTCCTCGCCGTCGCCTACACGATCCAGGCCAACCGGCTCGAGGAGGCGCTCCTGGGCCGTCCGGAGGGCGGCCGGGCCGGGGCGGGCGTCGGCGGGCGGGCGCGGGGGGATTGAGGTGTACCCCGGGGCTCTTGCCATCACCCTCGCGGTGATGGCCGCCACGGTGGCCATCTCCTGGTACGCGCGCCGTTACTCGGGCACCACGGTCGAGTTCTACCTGGCCGGGCGGACCGTGAACGTGTTCATGAACGCCTCCGCCATCTGCGGGGACTACTTCAGCGCGGCCTCCTTCCTCGGGGTGGCGGGGGCGGTCTACGCTTCCGGGATGGACGGGCTCTGGTTCGGCATCGGCTTCGCGGCCGGGTTTGTGCCGGTCCTCCTCTTCCTGGCCTCGCCGCTGCGCCGCTTCGGCGAGTACACCCTGCCCGACTTCCTCGCCGCCCGCTTCCGCTCGGACGCCGCCCGGCTGGCCGGGGTGGCCATGGTCCAGATCATCGCCCTCTTCTACCTGGCCCCGCAGATGGTGGGGGCGGGCACGGTCTGGGAGCTCCTGGTCGGCCGGGGGCTGCCCGGCCTGAGCCCGTACGCGACCGGAGTCATCGTCACGGCGCTGGTGATGATCGTCTACACGGCCGTGGGCGGGATGCGCGGCACCACGTGGAACCAGGCCCTGCAGTTCTGGATCATGGTCTGGGCCGTCGTGGTCCTGCTCGCCCTGGGGATCGTCACGGGATTCAGCTACAGCCGGGCCCTGGCCGACCTGTCCCTCGGGCCCCTGGTCAGCGCCGAGCGGTGGCGGGTCGCCGACCTGCTGCGCCCGGACCCGGCGACCGGCAAGACCCCCGCGGACCAGGCCCGCGAGGTGATGAGCGAGGCGTACTGGCGGGCACGCATCGAACCCCGGCTGGCCGACCCGGACGCCGAGGTCACCGTGCTGATGCCGCAGAAGAGCCGGGTGCGACCCGGCGAGCCGGCGGTCTTCAACCGCCCCGGCCACCTCTACGGCCCCCTCGACCAGATCTCCCTGGTCCTGACCCTGACGCTGGGCACGGCCGGTCTTCCGCACGTGATCATGCGCTACTACACGAACCCGAGCGGCCCGGTCGCCCGCTGGACCACCGTGTATGTGCTCGTTTTCACGAGTGGGTTCTACCTGCTGGCCAGCACGGTCGGGGTGATGGGACGGGCCCTGGCGCCGGCGCTCGCCGCCAAGGGGCGGGTGGGCCTGGCGATCCAGGTCGTGGACGGCGTGCTGGCCTACCCCGATCAGGTCATGCCGTTCCTGGCCCAGAGCCTGGGGGGCGACGTGGTGCTGGGCCACGTGGCGGCCGGGGCCTTCGCGGCGATGTTCTCCACCATCGGAGGGCTGCTCATGGCCTCCGCCGCCTCGTGGGGGCACGACCTCTACGAGCAGTACATCAAGCCGGACGCTCCGGAGTGGCTGCGGGTCGCCGTGGGCAAGGCGGCGCTCGTCGCCATGGCGCTGGTGGCGCTGGGGCTCGGCCTGGCGGTGCCCCGGTTCGAGCTCACCCGGGCCTTCCCTGCCGTCATCGCCCTCATGGTGACGTGGGCGTTCTCGGTTGCGGCCAGCGGTTTCGTCCCGGTGCTCGTGACGGCGATCTGGTGGCGCGGCACCACCCTGCGGGGCGCGCTCGCCGGGATGGCGGTGGGCGGAGGCGGGGCGGTGCTGTTCGTGGTCATGAACCTGCTCCGGATCCGCGGCGCGCTGCCGGACCATCCCCTGACGGCGCTGGGGAAGCACCTCACGTTCCCGACGCTGGTGACGGTCCCGCTGGCACTCCTCACCATCGTCCTGGTGTCGCTGTGGGACCGGCGCAGCGTCCCCGAGAACATCGACGAGGTCTGGATCCGGGTGCACGGCACGGCCCGCGAGCGGCAGGAGCGCCTCCTGGCCCGCGTGGGGCTGCGGGCGCGCACCGGCCGCCCCGGCGCGTGACCGCTATTCCTCCCGCAGCCCGAGGCGCCGGCGCACGAGCGGGGTCAGGCCCCGGCTCACGGGGATCTCGGTGCGCTCGGCGTCCGCCACCACCAGACCGATGCTCCCCTTGAAGTAGGGCACGACCTCCCGCACCTTCTCCAGGTTGACCAGGAAGCGCCGGTGCACCCGCAGGAAGCCGTAGGGGGCGAGACGCGCGTCCAGCTGGCGGAGGGTGAAGCGGCACGGCAGCCGCTCGCTGTGAAGCTTGACGTAGACCTGTTCCTCCTGGGCGTAGATGAAGGCGATCTCCGACGGGTGGACGAGGAGGGTCTTGCCCGCCTTCTCCACCGGGATCCGGGGGGGCGTCCGGGAGGCGGGCGCGTCGGACGGCGCGCGGGCACCGGGCTCTCGCCGGGGGCCAGCCGGGGCCGGCCCGCCCGCTTCCCGCGCCGGCAGGGCGCCCCGCGGGCCCGCGATGCGGTCCAGGAGCTCCCCCAGGCGCTCCTCGTCGAAGGGCTTGAGCAGATAGCCCACTGCCCCGACCTGGAAGGCTTCGAGCGCGTACTGGGGGTAAGCGGTGGTGAAGACAACACGGGGACCGCTCGGGCCCCGGGAAATGCGCCGGGCCAGGTCCATCCCGCTCATGCCCGGCATCTCGATGTCCAGGAACACGACGTCGTAGTTGAGGGCGGCGATGAGCTCGTACGCCTCCTCGGCGCTGGCGGCCTCGCCCACCACCTGCACGTCCGGGAACCGGGCCAGCTGGGCGCGCAGCTCGCGCCGGGCGGGGTACTCGTCGTCGACGATCAGGACACGCATCACGCGGGTTCACCTCCCTCGGCCGGGTGCCCGCCGCTCACCGCATGGGCACCCGCAGGTGCACCGTGGTGCCCCGGCCCGGGGCGCTCTCGATCTCGAGGCTGTACGCGTCCCCGTACAGGCGCCGCAGCCGTTCGTTGATGTTGCTGAGGCCCACCCCGCCTCCGGCGGCCCGGCCCGGGCGGTTGCGATCCCCCCCGGCGGGCCGCGTGCCCGGGCGGGGGCGCAGGAGCTCCGGGATCCGCTCCGGGGGCATCCCGACGCCGTCGTCCCGCACGGTGATCTGCACCCGCAGGAGCAGGAAGTCGAGGCGGGCCCGCACTTCCACGGTGCCGGGGGCCCCCTTCGGGGCGATCCCGTGACGCACCGCGTTCTCCACCAGGGGCTGCACGGAGAGAGCCGGAACCCCCACCTTCAGCACCTGCGGGTCGATGTCGTACACGACCCGCAACCGGTCACGGAAGCGCGCCTGCTCGATGAACAGGTAGTCGCGCACGTGCTGGTACTCCTCGGCGAACGGGATGATCTGGCCCTGGAGGTGCATCGTGATCCGGAAGAGGTCGGCCAGGCGGAGGAGGAGGCGGCGCGCCATCTCCGGGTCGTCCCGGCTGTAGCTGATGATCGTGTTGAGCGTGTTGAAGAAGAAGTGCGGGTTGATCTGGGCCCGCAGGGCGCTCAGCTCGGCCTCCGCGGCCAGACGGGCCTGCCGGTCCAGCTGGCCGAGCTCGATCTGCATGGAGAGCAGGCGGGCGAAGACCTCGGCCGAACGGGACACGTCGGCCACCACGCCGGGCCGGGACTCGGCGACCAGTGCCAGCGCGCCCACCACCTCCCGCTGGCACTGGAGCGGAACCGCCACCGCCGTGGCGGCGGGCCGGCCCTCGCGCGCCGGCAGGCGAGCCAGCCGGGTGCCGCCACGAGCCTGGGCGCGCGCCACGGCGCGCCGGACCCGCTCGAGGGCGTCGGGGTCCTCCAGACACCGGCCCGAGACGGCCAGGACCTCCTGGCGGCCGGCCACGAGCACGCCGTGGACGCTGTCGAGCTGGGCCAGGATCTCCGCGGTCTTCGCCGCCGTCTCCCGGTTCAGTCCCTGTCGCAGGAAGGGCAGGGTGTCCTGCACGATCCGGAGCGCGCCCTCTCTCTGTCCGGCCCCGCCGACCGCGATGCCGCCGACGGCGAAGTAGCCCACCACGGCTGCCAGCGCGAGGTTGAACAGGCCGAGGGTCAGGCCCAGCTGAACGGGGTCGATGCGGACCAGCGGGTACAGCACGACCCCTTCGACCAGCGTGATCAGCGCGGCGGCCGCACCGGCGATGCGCAGCACCTGCGGCCCCCCTTCGAGCCGAAAGGTGCACATCCTTCACAAATGCATCGATTTCGCCCACTCACGGAGCAAACCCTTCTGCTCGCCGCGCCGTTCACCCGGCGATTCCCGCCGTTCACCGGCCAGTTCACCCCTTCTGCCTGGCCGTTCACCCGGGCTCCGGCGCGGCCGTCCCGTTCAACCCCGTCCGAACACGTCTTACCCTGGCCTCGTGCCCCGTTCACCGGCGAACATTGGCCGGCCCCTCACGCCCCCCGTTACAATTGGTGACACCAGACACGGTGGAAATTTGCATCAAAGGGGGCAAAAGTGACAGGGGGAACAAGTGGTGGAACCGAACCCGTGGTGCAGTCATGGTACGCATGCGAGGTCAAGGAAAGGGAGGGGAAGGCTCGGTGACGGACAACGAGCGGGAGCGCCTCGAAGCGCATTTCCGCGAGAACGCGCGGACCGTGTTCTGGATCCTCGTGGTGTGGGCTCTGGTGTCCTACGGGGCGGCCATCATCGTGAAGTTCCTCAACCAGTTCAAGATCCTCACGGGGTTCCCCCTCGGGTACTACATGGGTTCCCAGGGCTCGCTCATCGTCTTCGTGCTCCTGATCTTCTACTACGCCTGGCGGATGGACCAGATCGACCGGAAGTACGGGGTTGAGGAATAGGGGGGCAGGGGCGTGCGCATCGACCGTCTCGGGCGCATCTGGGGGATGTACACGCTCGCCTTCGCGGGCGTCGTCCTCCTCGTGTGGGCGCTGGAGTCCGCCGGCATCCTGGGCTCCAGGGGGATCGGTTACATCTTCATGGGGCTCACGATCGCGATCTACGCCCTGATCGGCATCGTCTCGCGGACCAACAAGCTCGACGAGTACTACGTGGCCGGCCGGCAGATCCCCGGCATCTTCAACGGGATGGCCACGGGTTCCGACTGGATGTCGGCCGCCTCGTTCATCTCCATGGCCGGGCTCGTCTATGCCCTGGGGTACGAAGGGCTCGGCTACATCATGGGGTGGACGGGCGGCTACGTCCTGCTGGCGGTGTTCCTGGCACCCTACATTCGCAAGTTCGGCCACTACACGATCCCGGACTTCGTGGCGGCCCGGTACGGTGACGGCTTCCCGCGGGTGGTGGCCGTGCTGGCGGCGATCCTCGTGAGCTCGACGTACCTCATCGCCCAGGTCACCGGCGTCGGCGTGGTCATGAGCCGCTTCCTCGGGATCCCGTACAACATCGGCGTCTTCGTCGGCCTGCTGGGCGTGCTGGTGTGCTCGTTCCTCGGCGGCATGCGGGCGGTCACGTGGACGCAGGTGGCCCAGTACATCATCCTCATCATCGCCTACCTGGTACCCGTGATCGCCATCTCCACCAAGTTCACCGGCGTGCCGATCCCGCAACTCATGTACGGGAAGGCGCTGACCGCCATCACCGAGCTGGAGGCCAAGTACGGGATCACGAAGGCGTACGTCCAGCCCTTCAACGACTGGAGCCCGGTCATGTTCCTGGCCTTTACCCTGAGCCTGATGGCCGGCACGGCGGGGCTGCCGCACATCCTCGTCCGCTTCTACACGGTACCCTCGGTCCGGGAATCCCGCTACAGCGTGGGTTGGGCCCTGTTCTTCATCTTCCTGCTGTACTTCACGGCCCCCGCCTACGCCGCCTTCGCCCGCTGGGAGATCCTCCAGAACATCGTGGGCCAGCCCATCGCCAGCCTGCCGGCGTGGGCCGCCGCCTGGACGAAGACGGGCCTCCTGACGATCAAGGACGCCAACGGGGACGGGATCCTGCAGTTCGCCGAGCTGGGCATCAACAACGACATCATCGTCCTGGCCACGCCGGAGATCGCCGGCCTGCCGTACGTCGTGGCGGGCCTGGTAGCGGCCGGCGGCCTGGCGGCGGCGCTCTCGACGGCGGACGGGCTGCTCATGGTCGTCGCGACCGCCATCTCCCATGACATCTATTACAAGCTCATCAACCCGAAGGCCAGCGACAAGGCCCGCCTCTTCCTGTCCAAGGTCCTCCTCATCGTCGTGGCGATCATCGCCGCGTGGATCGCGACCTTCCGCCTGCAGTTCATCGCCAACATCGTGGCCTGGGCCTTCTCGCTGGCGGCCGCGTCCTTCTTCCCGATCCTGGTGCTCGGGATCTGGTGGAAGCGGGCGAACCGGTACGGTGCCATCACCGGGATGATCGTGGGCCTGCTCATCACCTTCGCCTACATCATCCTGAACCGGCACCCGGCCGTGAAGCTGGAGCTGTTCGGGATCAAGGACACGGCGGCCGGGATCTTCGGCATGCCCATCAACTTCCTGATCACGTACGTCGTCTCGCTGCTCACGCCGGCCCCCGACCCGAAGGTCCAGGACCTGGTCACCGAGGTTCGCTACCCGAAGCGGCTCCTCCGGACGGTCGAGGGTCCGGCGGACTGAACGATCACGCCGGCCGGGCGCGGGGCGGTGCAGGCGGTCCCGACCTGCCTGCACCGGCCCGCCGCCCGTTCGGTGGCCCGGGAGGTGAAAGGGGTGGAGCCGCCGGCGCCGGACGTGTTGGACCCGCGACCCTTCCGCCGGCGCGTGCAGGACCTCATGTCCCGTCCCGTACGCTCGTGCGGTCCGGACATCCCCGTCGCCGAGGCGGCCCGGCAGATGGCCGCCCTCGGCATCTCCTCGATGGTGGTCGTCGGGCCCGACGGGCAGCCTGTCGGGATCGTCACGGAACGGGACCTGGTGGTGAAGGTGCTGGCGGTGGGCGGTTCGCCGGCGCAGCCCGTGAGCCGGGTGATGACCCGGCCGGTGATCACCTGCCGGACCACCGACTTTCACGCGACGGCGCTCCTCACCATGCTGCGCCACGGCGTCAAGCACCTGCCGGTTCTGGACGAGGCCGGCCGGCTGGTGGGGATGGTCACCCTGGGCGACCTCTCCCGCCAGCGCGACCTGGGGGCTGCCGCCCTGGCGGACGCCATCGAGCGGGCCCGGGACGTGCAGGCCCTGGTGCGGGCCCGGGAGCGGGCAGACGACATCCTCCGGACGCTGGTGCGCGACCGGGCGGCGCCTGACGAGGTCCTGGCCGTGGCCACCGAGTTCAACGATCGCCTCACCCGCCGGGTGGTCGCGCTGGCGGAGGGCGCGCTGGGGCCGCCACCGGCGGCCTACGCGTTCCTCGTGATGGGCAGCGCCGGGAGGGGCGAGCAATACGTCCGCAGCGACCAGGACAACGCCCTCGTCTGGGCCGACCCGCCGCCGGGGCGGGAGGAGGAGGCCGAGCGCTACTTCGCCCTGCTCGGGGAGCGCGCCGTCACGCTGCTGGAGAAGTGCGGCTTCGCCCCGTGCCCCGGCGGGGTGATGGCGAGCCGCCCGGACTGGCGGCGCCCCATGTCCGCCTGGCTGGAGGAGGTCGCCCGGTGGGCCACCGCCCCGACGGGCGAGCGGATCCGGGCCGCGACCATCTTCTTCGACTTCCGCGCCGTGGCCGGCGACCGGCGGCTGGGCCAGGAACTCCGCCGGCGGGCGGTGGCGCTCGCCCGGGCGAGCGGCCTGCTGCTGCACCATCTGGCGGCGGACGACCTCCAGCACCGGGTGCCGATCGGGCCCTTCGGGATCCTCCTGCTCCGCGGGCCCCGGCGCGGGCTGCTGGACCTCAAGACCGACGCCGGGGTCCACCTGGTCGACGGGCTCCGGGTGCTGGCGCTGCGCCGTGGCAGCCTGGCCACCGGGACCCTCCAGCGGCTGCGGGATCTCCTCGCAGAGCAGGAGATCGACCCCGTCCTTGGAGAATCGCTAGAATCAGCGTTTGAAACCCTCATGCGATTGCGGATCCGGCGGGCTCTTCTGCCGGAGACGTGTCCGTCCCCGCCTCCCCTCTCCGGACACACCCGCCTCAGGCCCGAAGAGCTCTCCCCGCGGGAGGCGCGGGAGCTCCGCGAGGCGCTTGCGGCCATATCGAAGCTTCAGGACCACCTCGGTCTGGTCTTTCACGCCGGTTAGGTCTGCCGCCCCCGGAGGGGGCCGGTGCCGGATTACACGAACTGGAGGGGAGCTCATGAGCAGCCAGGAGAAGATCGCAGCGCTTCTTCAGGAGAACCGGCTGTTCCCGCCGCCGCCCGACTTCGCCGAGCGTGCCCACGTGAAGGACATGAGCCTGCACGAGTGGGCCAGGAAGGACCGCCTGGGCTTCTGGGCGGCGATGGCGGAGCGACTCCACTGGTTCAAGAAGTGGGATACGGTCCTCGAGTGGGAGCCGCCGTTCTACAAGTGGTTCGTGGGCGGTAAGCTCAACGCCTCGTACAACTGCATCGACCGGCACCTCACTTCCTGGCGCCGGAACAAGGCGGCCATCATCTGGGAGGGCGAACCGGGCGACGAGCGGGTGCTCACCTACCAGGACCTCCACCGCGAGGTCTCCAAGGCCGCCAACATGCTGAAGTCCCTCGGCGTCAGGCGGGGCGACCGGGTCACCATCTACCTGCCCATGATCCCCGAGCTGCCGATCGCCATGCTCGCCTGCGCGCGCATCGGCGCCATCCACTCGGTGGTCTTCGGCGGGTTCAGCGCCGAGTCGCTGGCGGGCCGGATCAACGACGCCCAGGCGAAGATCGTCATCACGGCCGACGGCGGCTGGCGGCGGGGCAACGTGGTGCCGCTCAAGCAGAACACCGACGAGGCGCTCAAGAGCTGCCCGTCGGTCGAGAAGGTCATCGTGGTGAAGCGCATCGGCCACGAGTCCCTCGTGCACCACAACTGGGTCGAGGGCCGTGACCTGTGGTGGCACACCCTCATGCGGAACCAGCCCGACACCTGCCCGGTGGAGGAGATGGACGCGGAGGACCCGCTCTACATCCTCTACACCTCCGGGTCGACGGGCAAGCCCAAGGGCGTGCTGCACACCACCGGCGGCTACCTCACCGGCGTGGCGGCGACCACGCACTACGTCTTCGACCTCAAGGACGAGGACGTGTACTGGTGCACCGCGGACATCGGCTGGGTGACCGGCCACAGCTACATCGTGTACGGTCCCCTGGCCGAGGGCGCGACGACGGTGATGTACGAGGGCACCCCGGACTACCCGGACCGGGGCCGCTTCTGGGACATCGTGCAGAAGTACCGGGTGAACATCCTCTACACCGCGCCCACGGCGATCCGGTCCTTCATGAAGTGGGGCGAGGAGTGGCCGGCCCGGTACGACCTCTCCAGCCTGCGGCTGATCGGCACCGTGGGCGAGCCCATCAACCCCGAGGCGTGGATCTGGTATCACCAGCACATCGGCCGGGGCAAGTGCCCGATCGTCGACACCTGGTGGCAGACGGAGACCGGCATGATCATGATCACGCCGCTGCCCGGCGTGACCCACACGAAGCCCGGCTCGGCGACGATCCCGTTCCCGGGCGTCTCCGCCGAGGTCGTCGACGGCGCCGGCAACCCCGTCGGGCCCGGCGAGGGCGGGTTCCTCGTCCTGACCGAGCCGGCCCCGGCCATGCTCAGGACCGTCTGGGGCGACCCCGACCGCTACGTCGCGCAGTACTACAGCCGGTTCGGGAAGAGCGTGTACTTCACCGGCGACGGGGCGAAGAAGGACGAGAACGGCTACTTCATCATCGTCGGGCGGGTCGACGACGTGATCAACGTCAGCGGCCACCGGATCGGCACGTGGGAAGTCGAGTCGGCCCTGGTCGACCACCCGGCGGTGGCGGAGGCGGCGGTCATCGGCCGCAACCACGACATCAAGGGCCAGGCGATCTCCGCCTTCGTGATCCTGAAGGAAGGCCACCAGCCGAGCGAGGCCATGGAGAAGGAGCTCAAGGAGCACGTGGTCCGGAAGATCGGCGCCCTGGCCCGGCCCGAGGAGATCCTCTTCACCGCCGATCTCCCCAAGACCCGGTCCGGCAAGATCATGCGCCGGCTCCTGCGCGACATCGCCGAGGGCCGGGCGCTCGGCGACACCACCACCCTCGCCGACCCGGCGGTGGTCCAGCAGCTGAAGGAGAAGTACGAGGCGACCGAGGGCGGCGGCGTGTGACGCCGCCCGGGCCGGCGGCAGGGCTGGGGCCCCGGACCGCCGGCCCCCGCCGGCCCGCGTGCGTCGCGCACTTCGCACCTGCCACGCAACCGCAGACGGGGAGGGAGACGGATGGAGGTCCTGAACCCGATCGTCCGGCGCTGGCGCGAGGACGCCGAGAGGGACTGGGAAGGGTTCTGGGGCCGGGCAGCGGAGCAGCTGCCGTGGTTCCGCAAGTGGGACCGGGTCTTCGAGTGGGACCCGCCCGGCTTCAAGTGGTACACGGGCGCGCAGACGAACCTGAGTTACAACTGCCTCGACCGCCACGTGGCGGCCGGGCGCGCCGGCCACGCGGCGCTCATCGGCATCACCGAGCGTGGCGAGCAGCGGGTGTTCACGTACGCGCAGCTCCTCAGCGGCACGAAGCGGGTCGCCGCCGCGCTCCGGGGCCTCGGGGTCCGGCGGGGCGACCGGGTGGCCATCTACATGCCCACCGGCCCCGAGGCCATCATGGCCATGCTGGCCTGCACCCGGATCGGCGCCATCCACATCGTGGTGTTCGCCGGCTTCGGCGCCAGCGCCCTGGCGGAGCGCATCCGCCTGGCGGGTGCGCGGGTGCTCCTGACCGCCGACGTGACCTATCGCAAGGGGAACGCCGTGCGCCTCTGGGGCATCGTGAAGGATGCCCTCTCGGCTCCCGACTCGCCGGTGGAGAAGGTCGTGGTGCTCCGCCGTACCGACACGCCAATCGACCTGCGGCCGGGCCGGGACATGACGTGGGACGAGTTCCTGGCCCAGGGCGAGGGCCAGCCGGCGGACCACGAGGTCATGGAGGCCAACGAGCCGGCCTTCATCCTGGCGACCTCGGGCACGACGGCCAAGCCGAAGCTCGCCGTCCACGTGCACGGCGGGTACCAGGTGGGCATCTACAGCACGGCGGCGTGGTGCTTCGGCATGAAGCCGGAGGACGTCTGGTGGTCGACCTCCGACATCGG
The DNA here is from genome assembly GCF_025999835.1 of Caldinitratiruptor microaerophilus. Classification (NCBI taxonomy): domain Bacteria; kingdom Bacillati; phylum Bacillota; class Clostridia; order Eubacteriales; family Symbiobacteriaceae; genus Caldinitratiruptor; species Caldinitratiruptor microaerophilus. The sequence goes on from NZ_AP025628.1 coordinate 3,240,351, forward strand.
CTGGATCGTGGGGCACAGCTACATCGTCTACGCCCCGCTGCTCTTCGGCACCACGACCATCGCCTACGAGGGCGCCCTCGACCACCCGGGGCCGGAGACCTTCTACCGCATCGTCCAGGAGCACCACGTGACCGGCATCTTCACCGCCCCCACGGCCGTCCGCATGCTCATGCGCTACGGGACGGCGGTATCCGAGAGGTTCGACCTCTCCTCGGTGGAGCGGGTGGTGTGCGCGGGCGAGGTGCTCAACGTACCGGCCTGGCAGTGGCTGCAGAAGGAGGTCTTCAGGGACCGGATCCCCGTGATCGACCACATGTGGCAGACCGAGACGGGCGGTCCGGTCTTCGGCAACCCGTACGGGCTGGCCATGCTGCCGATCAAGCCCGGGTCGGCCGGCATCCCCCTGCCGGGCTACTTCGCCGAGGTCCGCAGCATGGAGGGCGAGAAGCTTCCGCCCGGCGAGAAGGGCATCGTGGTCTTCACCCGGCCGTTCCCGAGCCTGACCCCGACCATCTGGGGCGATCCCGACCGCTACAACTGGGAGTACTGGCAGCGCATCCCCGGCGTGTACTTCACCGGCGACGCCGCCTACGTGGACGAGGACGGCTACTTCTGGTTCAGCGGCCGGGCCGACGAGGTGATCAAGATCGCCGGTCACCGCATCGGCACCATCGAGGTGGAGACCGCCCTCCTCACCCACCCCGCGGTGGCGGAAGCGGGTGTCACCGGTCGCCCGGACGAGCTGCGGGGCGAGGTGATCTCCGCCTTCGTCGTGCTGAAGGCGGGCTACTCGGCCAGCGAGGAGCTCCGGCGGGAGCTGTTCGACACGGTGCGCCGGGAGCTCGGCCCCGTGGCGGTGGTCGGTGAGATCCACTTCGTCAACGTCCTCCCCAAGACCCGGAGCGGGAAGATCATGCGGCGGGTGTTCAAGGCCGTCATCCTCGACCGCGACCCGGGCGACATCTCGACGATCGAGGACGAGGGTTCCGTCGAGGAGGCTCGCCAGGCCTGGCGGGAGATGCGGGCGCAGATCCGGGGCGCGGCGGACTGAGGCGGGACGCCACCGGCTGCAACGCCTTGCTGGGCCGTACCGCCCCGGACCGATGGGTCCGACCGGATCCCGGCCTGGTGCGACCCGGCGCCCCCGTCACGGCCGCAGGGGTGCCGGGGAGACATCCCCCGGCTCTCCCCGCGTGGCCTTCCGGACGTAGGCCTTGCTGACCTTGTCCAGGTACCCGACGACCGGGTCCTCCTTCCGCAGCTCGCGCAGCGGGAGGAGGCCCTTCAGTTTCTCCGCCAGCCGTTCGAAAGTGAGGTCTTCGGGGTGCACCACCACCAGGTGGACGCCGTATTGCCTGGCCAGGGCGTCCTTGACCAGGTCGCGCAGGCGCTGCTGGCGGGCCTCCCCGGGGTCGGGAAAGGCGCCGGTCGGCCCGTAGTGCTGGCGGCCGTTGAACTCCAGCGCCACGCCTGCCAGGTAGTAACGGTCGAGCTCCAGGCGCTCCCCCGTGAGCGGGTTCACCAGGAACCCTGGCCGGGCGTTGTCCTGGAACCGGTTGTCAGCGACCCGGACGTTCAGCAGTTCCTTCATCACGGCTTCGCCCTTGAAGGCTTCCCGTCCCAGCCGGAGCTTCACCCGTTCCAGTTCGGCCTCTCGGGCTGCCCGGTGGGGGTCGAGGAGTTCGTAGGTGGAGCCACTCGCCCCCGGGTTCCGGTGAACCTGCAACCAACCTGCCTGCTGCAGGCGTTCGAGCTGGCCGCGCAGGGTGTTGTCGCTGCCCAGGCCCGACCAGCGGAGCACCTCCAGCTGGCGCGCGGCACATTTCCGGGTCCCCGGCTCGCGGCGGGCGAGCAGGGCAGCGTACAGGCACTTCGCGCCCGGGGAGAGCGGAGGCAGCGTGATGAGGCTGGCCGGCACCGCCACCGTGAGCTCTGCAGACACCGGGCCGTGCGGCGTATGCAGCGCATACAGGGTGGGCCGGTGGCTGCGTGCCTTCTTGATGGAGAGCCATCCTTCCCGTTCCAGTCGGGCCAGGTGGCTTCGCACGGTGTTCGTGCTGCCGAACCCGGTGTGCACGAGGAGGTCGGGGAGGGAGAGCCGGCACTGCCAGACACCCGGACTGCAGTGGCGCAGGAGCACCATGTAAAGGTAGCGGGCTTCCGGTCGGAGGCGCCGGTCGCCCACGATACTCACCGGTACCCGCACGGTCCACCAGAGGGTGTGTTCCAGGGCGGCGCGCTCCAGGGCAGACCACCTCTGCTTGGCTGATGATCAGAGTCATAGATTGGATGAGCTGGCTCTACTTTCCTCCCAAACGCAGAACCTGACAGGTAAGTCGAGCCTTTGCCTGTCAAAGTTTGCGTTTTGGTCCGTCGTCTGCGCCGCTATTGTCGACATAACATCCACTTTCGGTAACATTGAACGCCGCGGCCCCCCCTGAACCGGCCTTCTTCCGTCCCCACACCGGTCACGGGACGCAAAACTTGAGAGGCGAGGCCACCCCTCGCCTGTCAGACTCTGCGTTTCGTTCCGCTGGGAGTGACGTCACTCCGCAAGGTGGAACACGCGCAGAGGTGCCCACCGCCGGTGCCATGCTGAAGGTGAGCCCGGCGTCCAGATCGGGGCTGGAACCCAGTGGCCGGCCTGGCCCACCGCAGCCGCGCGGCCCACAGCGGCCGCCTGGCCCCCCTGTCAGATGGCAGACCGGCTGTGCTATACTCAAGTTGCCATCTCGCGGGACAAGCCATCGCGGCTGCCGGGGGGCGGAGGCCCTGATCGAGGTCCGGGACGCCGGCGTGGTCTACGGCGCCGGCGGGGAGGCGCCGATCCAGGCGCTAAACCGTGTAAACATGACACTGAATCCGGGGGAGTTCGTCGCCCTGGTGGGGCCCAACGGCTCGGGGAAGTCCACCCTGGGCCTTCTCCTGTGCGGCCTTCTCCTGCCGACCTCCGGAGAGGTGCGGGTCGACGGGCACGCCACCACCGACCCCGCCGGCCGGGCCGCCGTGCGCCGGCTGACCGGCATCGTCTTCCAGAATCCGGATAACCAGCTGTTCGCCAGCACGGTGGAGGACGAGGTCGCCTTTGGCCCTGAGAACCTCGGCCTGCCACCGGAGGAAACCGTGGCCCGGGTGGAGGAGGCCCTCGGCCGGCTGGGCCTGCGGGAGCTGCGGCACGCGCCGCCCCACCGGCTGGCGGCGGGCCAGAAGCAGCGGGTTGCGCTGGCGGCGGCGCTGGCGCTGCGCCCGCGCTACCTCGTCCTGGACGAGCCCACGGCGCTCCTGGACCCTGCTGGCCGGGAGGAGGTCCGGGCGGCGATCGCCGGGCTGCGCGGGGAGGGCATCGGCCTGGTGCTGGTCACCCACGCCATGGAGGAAGCCGTGCTGGCCGACCGGGTCGTGGTGCTGGCCGGGGGCCAGGTCGCTCTCGAGGGGTCGCCCCGGGAGGTCTTCGCCCGGACGGCGGAGCTGCGCGGCGTCCGCCTCGAGCCGCCGCTGGCGGCCCGCCTGGCGGACGCCTTGCGGGCGCGCGGCGTGTCCGTCCCCTCCGGAGTGCTGGACCTGAAGGAGCTGACCGCGCACCTATGCCGATCCAGGTAGAGGGCCTGCGGCACACGCTGGCACCCGGCACGCCCTTCGCCCGGCCCGTGCTCCGCGGCGTCGACCTGGAGGTGCGGGACGGGGAGATCCTGGGGGTGACGGGGCCGGGCCAGGCCGGCAAGTCCACCCTGGCGCAGTTCCTGAACGCGCTCCTCGTGCCCCGTCCCGGCGAGGGCCGGGTGGTGGTGGGCGGCGTCGACACCCGTGCCGGGCGGGATCTCCGGATCCGGGTGCGCCGGCAGGTCGGGCTCGTGTTCCAGGCGCCCGAGGACCAGGTCTTCGAGCGGACGGCGCTGGAGGACGTGGCCCTGGGTCCCCGGGCTCAGGGCGTTCCGCCGGAGGAGGCGCTGCGGCGCGCCCGGGTCGCCCTCGACCGGGCAGGGCTCCCGTGGCAGACCTTCGGGCACCGGGCGCCGCACACCCTGAGCGGCGGGGAGAAGCGGCGGCTGGCGGTCGCCGGGGTGCTGGCCATGGAGCCCGCCGTCCTGGTGCTGGACGAGCCCACGGTCGGGCTCGACCCCGCCGGACGGGAGGAGCTTGCCGGGATGGTCCGCTCCCTCCGGGACGGGGCCGGCGTGAGCGTCGTGCTGATCTCGAGCGACCTCGAGCTGATCGCGGCCCTGGCGGACCGGGTCGCCGTGCTGGCGGGCGGCCGGGTGGCGCTGTGCGGCACGCCGCGGGAGGTGTTCGGCCGGCCCGACCATCTCCGGGAGCTGGGCCTCACGCCGCTGGGGGTCACGACGTTCCTGGAAGGGCTCCGGAACTGCGGCCTGCCGGTCCGGCTCGACTGCCTCACCGAGGCCGAGGCCGCCGAGGAGGTGGCGCGCGTCCTCGCCCGGCTCCGTGCGGACACCCGGGTCGGGACCGGCGTGGCCGGAGAGGACGGGGCCGGCGAGGGCGGAATCGGGGGCGGACCGGCATGACGGCACCGGTCTTCGGCGCTTACGTGCCGGCGTCCTCGCCCGTGCACCGGCTCGACCCGCGGAGCAAGCTGCTGGCGGCAGCGATTCTCATCGCCGTGGCCCTGGTCGTGCGCTCGTGGTACGGGCTGGGCCTCCTGGCGCTCGCCACCGCCGCGGCCGCCGCCGTGGGCCGGCTTCCCCCCGGCTACCTGCTGCGGGGTCTGCGGCCGGTCCTCGTCTTCGCAGCCTTCACGTTCGCCTTCCAGCTCGTGTTAACGACCGGCGGGGCCGAACTGGCCCGCCTGGGGCCGGTGCGGGTCACGGGAGACGGGGTCGCGGAGGGGCTGCGCATGACCCTGCGCCTGCTCCTGGTGGTGGTGACGGTCTTGCTGGTCACCCTCACCACCCGGGCGGACGAGCTCGCCGAGGGGGTGGAGCGCCTCCTGGCTCCCCTCCGGCTCGTCGGGGCCAACCCGTACGAGGTGGCCATCGTCACCACCGGCGCCCTGCGCTTCGTGCCCACCCTGCTCGAGCAGGCGGAGAAGGTCCGCCGGGCCCAGATGGCCCGGGGGGTGGACTTCGAGACGGGGACGCTCGTCGCCCGCGTGCGGCGTCTCTTCCCCCTTCTGGTGCCCCTCGTGATCTCGAGCCTGCGGCGCGCGGAGGAGCTGGGCCTGGCCATGGAAGCCCGGGGGTACCGCGGCGGCGCCGGGAGGGTCCCGCGCCGGCGAAGCCGCATGGGACCCGCCGACCTCGTGGCCCTGGCCGCGACGCTCCTCGCCGCCGCCCTTGCCCTCCTGGCGGGGCCCTGACCCCGCCGGACCGCCGTTTCCCCCGGCCCGGTCACGGCCCGGCAGCCGCGGACATTCGATTGCTGAAAGGAGCCGATCCCATGAAACCTCGGGACGTGGGTCTGGCCATCCTCCTGACGGCCCTGGCCCTGGTGATTCCCCTGGCCTTCACGTTCCTGCGGGTCGTGATCCCGCCCTTCACGGCCACCCTGGCCTCCCACGTGCCGAGCATGCTGGCCGTGTTCATCAGCCCGGCGGTGGCCGTGCTCGTGGGGGTCGGGTCGACCCTCGGCTTCCTCGTGGCCACCGGACCCGTGGTCGCCGCCCGGGCCGCCACCCACATCGTCTGGGGGTACATGAGCGCGGTCCTCTACCGCCGCGGCTGGCCCGCCTGGGCGGCCCTCCTCGCGGCGGTGGTTCCGCACGCGCTGGGCGAGGCGCTCGTCGTGGTCCCGTTCGGATACGACCTGTACCGCGCGGGCGTGGTCGTGGGAGTGGGGACCCTGCTCCACCACCTCGTCGACATGGGGATCACGCTCGCGGTCGTGGCCCTGCTGCGGCAGGCGCGGATCCCGCTCACGGACGGCCGCCCGTAGGCGGGCCCTACCGGGCCGGGTCCGCCGGGCCCGATCGCCGCAGGCGCAGCACCGCCTCCCGGAGGGCGTAGATGGTCTCCCCGGGTACCCACGCCCCCGAGGGGTCGTGCCTGGGCAGGCCGTGCTCCTGGCACCAGGCGGCCAGCGCACCCCGGGTGTTGTACGTGAGCTCGCCGCTCACCGCCCCGTCGAAGACGCCGACCTCGCGCAGGAGCGACTGCAGCACCTGGATCTTCTCGGGGCTGTCGAGGAGCCAGCGCTCCGGCGGGGTCGGCGTCAGGAAGGTCTGGCGGCTCAGCTCGAGGAGGCGGCGCAGTTCGGCGATCGGCTGGGGGTGGTCGTCGACCCGGAGGTCGACGAGCCGGTCGCCGCCCAGGTAGCCGCCGTTCTCGCGCACCACCAGGAGGGCCGCCGCCTGCATCCCGCGGCTGTCGCCGCCGGCCGCCTGACCTGCCTCCAGGGCGGCCAGCAGGCGGTCGGCGAGGTGGCCGCCTGCCGACTCGAACGCGCGGGCCATCGCCGGCACGACGTCCGGTCCGGCGAGGATGTTGCCCTGGCAGGCGTAGCTGTCGCCGACGTGGTGTCCCGCCCAGGGCAGGCACCCGGGCCCTGTCCAGGCGGCGGCCGTGCCCCGGGCGTCGACGATTGCCACCTGCCGGTGGTCCCGCTCGGGGTCGGCCTGGATGAGCCGGTTCAGGACCTCGGCGGCGGCAAGCCCCTGGGCGAGGAGACCGAGCCCCTCCGGGCCGAAGCGGACGTTCGCCCGGGCCTGGGTGGCGACGGCTCCCACCCCGGCGCGGGCCCAGGGCACGACGGCGCCGACGGCGAGGAACCGGGACTGGACCGCGACACCGAGCTCGCCGGTCGCCGGGTCGCGGGCGACGATCGAGAAGGTTCCGATCAAGGGCTGAGGCCTTGACAACACCTGGCCCTCCGTTCCGGACATGCTCGCCACAAGATTCGAGGCCGGCCGGCACTTTCCCTCTGCAGACGGCGTTTCCCCGTGGTGCTACAATGAAGGGCCCGAGGGGGGTGAGTGCGTGCTGCCCGCGGAGCTGGTCATCGGGCGGCTGCGGATCGAGCCGCCGATCGCCCTGGCGCCCATGGCGGGGGTGACGTCCTGGCCGTTCCGGCTGCTGTGCAAGGAGCAGGGTTGCGGCGTGGTGGTGACCGAGTTCGTCAACGACAACGCCATCCTCCACGGCAACCCCCGCACCCTGGAGATGCTGACCCTTGTGGACGAGGAGCGGCCAGCCGGGGTCCAGATCTTCGGCCACGACCCGGAGACCATGGCCCGGGCCGCCGTGCGGGCCGCCGAGTACGCCCGTCCGGACTTCATCGACATCAACATGGGCTGCCCGGCCCCCAAGATCACCCGCGGACGCGGCGGATCCTCCCTCCTGCGGGAGCCGGACACGGCCGAGGCCATCGTCCGGGCCGTCGTGCGGGCGGTCTCGCCTCTCCCCGTCACCGTGAAGATGCGGATCGGCTGGGACCGTCAGAGCATCGTCGCGGTCGACCTCGCCCGGCGCCTGGAGGACGCCGGTGCGGCGGCCATCACGGTGCACGGTCGCACCCGGGAGCAGCAGTACAGCGGCCGGGCCGACTGGGACGTGATCGCCGCCGTCGCCCGGTCGGTGCGGATCCCGGTCATCGGCAACGGCGACATCTCGACGCCCCAGGAGGCGGCGGCCCGCCTTCGCGACGCCGGCGTGGCCGGCGTGGCGATCGGCCGCGGGGCGCTCGGCAATCCCTGGATCTTCCGCCGCACGGCCCATTACCTGCGCACCGGCGAGCTCCTGCCCGAGCCGACCCCGGAGGAGCGGATCCGCATGGCCCTCCGGCACCTCGAGCTCATGGTGGCGTACAAGGGCGAGTACCTGGGGGTGCGGGAGATGCGCAAGCACGGCGCCTGGTACCTGCATGGCCTGCCCGGCGCCGCCGCGGCCCGGGCGGCCGTCGTGCGGGCGGAGACGGCGGGGGAGATGCGGGCCGTGCTGCTGGGCGTGCTGGAACGCGCCCCGGCAGGGGCGCCGGCCGGCGCGATGCCGCCGGCCGGCGAGCCGGTTGGCCGTCACGGACTCCCTGCGGCCGGGTGCCGGATCGGCTAGCCTGCACGGGCCCGCGCACCCCACATGATACCTGAGCCGGGATGTGTCACAGCCCGGCTTGATTTTCTCTGCCACCCGGTGCTAGCATGACTTCGTGGGTGCACAAACTTGTGCACAGCAGGGGGCGGCGCCGTGGATCACGACCTGGTACGGATCGGCGACAAGCTGGTCAGCCGGCGCCGGATTGCCCGGCAGGTCGACCGCATCCTGGAGATGCGGGCCAAGGGCATGTCGCAGCAGGACGTCGCCGCGCGGCTCGACCTCGACCGCACCTTCATCTCCCGCCTGGAGGCGCTGGGGGAGGTCCACAAGGGCCGGCGGATCGCGGTCGTCGGCTTCCCCCTGGCCAACAAGGACGAGCTGGAGGCCGTCTGCGAGGAGGAGGGCGTCGAGTTCACCCTCCTCATGACGGAGGCGGAGCGGCAGGAGTTCGTGCGGCGGCAAAGCGGCGCCGAGCTGGTCAACACCGTCATGGAGCTGGCGGCCCGGGCCCGGGAGTTCGACACGGTCGTGGTGCTCGGGTCGGACTACCGCGGCTCGGTGATCGAGGCGCTGGTCGGCAAGGACTGCATCCTGGTCGAGATCGGCAAGTCTCCGCTGGTGGCGGACGTGTACTACGACCCGGCCCAGCTGCGGGCGCTGCTGCGGGATATCCGTGGGAAGGGTGGCGCCGCGTGAAGCGCATCGTCAGCGTGTCGCTGGGCTCCTCGGCCCGCAACCACCGGGTGCAGGTGGAGATGCTGGGCGAGACCCTGGTCATCGAGCGGATCGGCACCGACGGCAGCAAGGAGAAGGCAATCGAGCTGATCCGCTCCCTGGACGGGCAGGTCGACGCCTTCGGCATGGGCGGCATTGACCTCTACGTCTGGGCGGGCAGGAAGCGGCTGGTGCTGCGCGATGCCCTGCCGATCGCCCGCGCTCCCAAGAAGACCCCCATCGTCGACGGCTCCGGGCTCAAGAACACGCTCGAGCGCCGGGTGGTCGAGTACCTGGCCCGGGAAGGGATCCTGCCCTTGCGGGGGATGCGGACGCTCCTGGTGTCGGGGGTCGACCGCTTCGGCATGGCCGAAGCCCTGGAGGCGGCCGGGGCGCGGGTGCTGTACGGCGACTTCTACTTCGTGCTGGGGATTCCCGTGCCGCTGCGGTCGTGGAAGCAGGTCGAGCGGGTGGGCGCGGTCCTCGGGCCGATCATCGTCCTGCTTCCCTTCGAATGGCTGTACCCGACCGGGGAGAAGCAGCACGAGACCACGCCGCGGTTCGAGCGCCTCTTCCGCGAGCACGAACTGATCGCCGGGGACTTCCACTTCATCCGCCGGTACATGCCCGCCGACCTCACGGGCAAGGTCATCCTCACGAACACGGTCACGGCACAGGACGTGGAGGACCTGCGCCGGCGGGGCGTGCGGATGCTCGTCACCACCACGCCGGAGCTGGGCGGGCGGTCCTTCGGCACCAATGTGATGGAGGCCGCCCTGGTGGCCCTTTCCGGGCGGCGGCCGGAGGACCTGCGGCCCGAGGATTACGAGGTGCTCCTCGACCGCCTCCAGCTGAGACCCCGCGTCGAGTATCTCGACCGGGGGGAGAGCGGTGAGCAAGGGGGGAACGGGCTTGGAACGCGGGCTGTACGCGTTCACGGTGCACCCGTTTGACGTATCCCGCATCCGCCGGAAGTGGCCGGGGCTCGGGCTGCTTCCCGAGCGGGCCGTGGAGGCGGTGATGCGCTGGGTACCGCCGTTTCCGTACCACGCGATCCCGCCGGTACAGACGCCACACGGTTCCGCCCAGGGCTGGCTGATCGGCATCCCCCTGACCGCCCGGCAGTGGAAGGAGCTGCCGGACGGGCTGCTGGTCGACCGGGTCGTCCGGGCCGCCCGCGTGGCGGCCCGCCTGGGGGCGAGGGTCATGGGGCTGGGCGCTTACTCGGCCCTCCCCGGCGGCGCCGGGGTGGAGGTGGCGCGGCGGTCTCCGATCGCCATCACCACGGGCAACAGCCTCACCGTGTGGGCCGCCCTGCAGGGCGCCCGGGAGGGGGCCCGGCTCATGGGGCACGACCTCGACCGCGCCGAGGTGGCCGTGGTCGGCGCCGGCGGGGCGATCGGCGCTGCGTGCGCGCGCATCCTGGCCCGGGAGGTGCGGCACCTGACCCTGATCGGTCCGCAGGTCGAGCGGCTCGAGCGCGTGGCGGAGCAGATCCGCCGCGAGACCGGGCTGGTGCCGGCGGTGTCCGACCAGGTCGAGCGGGCCCTGCCCCGCATGGACGTGGTCATCGCCGTTTCCAGCAGCGGCGGGGGCATCATCCGGCCGGAGATGCTGCGAGCGGGCGCCGTGGTCTGCGACGTGGCGATGCCCCGCGACGTCGACGAGCAGGTGGCCGCCGTGCGGGACGACGTCCTGGTGGTCGACGGCGGGCTCGTGCAGGTCCCTGTTCGCACCGGGCTGGAGGCGGACGGCTTCCCGCCCGGCACGGCGCCGGCCTGCCTGGCCGAGACGATGCTCCTGGCCCTCGAGGGCCGGTACGAGAATTTCACCCTGGGGCGCGACCTCACCGTGGAGCAGGTGGACGAGATGGCGCGGCTCGCCCAGCGCCACGGGTTCCGCCTGGCCGGCATCCGCAGCTTTCACCGGGCCGTGGACCCCGGTCAGGTCCGCCGCATCCGCGAGCGGGCGCAGGCCCGGCGCCGGCAGGAGGCCCTCCCCGTGTGACGTCGGGGACATGGTCAATCGCGGCGAAGCGCCACATACATTGGGACCACCCCGAGAGCGGTCGGGGTGGTTTTGTGTGGGGCACGCCGGCGAGGCCGCTTGCGGGGCGGGCCCCACCGATCAGGCAGGGATTGCCGGCCCGACGGCGAAATCGTCTAGCCGATACCATTTCACGCAACGCAGGACGGCGGGGGGTCGCGGTTCGAAGCGGGTGCCCCGGCTCCGGGCCAGGGGCCCACACGAAGGGGCGGATCGTCCGGTGGCAGAGAAAGAGGTCTACCTTTCCCGGGACGGGCTGAAGAAGCTGGAGCAGGAACTCGAGTACTTGAAGACGGTGCGCCGGCGCGAGATCGCCGAGCGGATCCGGCAGGCCCGGGAATACGGGGACATCGCCGAGAACTCCGAATACGAGGACGCCAAGAACGAGCAGGCGTTCATCGAGGGCCGCATCCTCCAGCTGGAGAAGACCCTGCGCAACGCCCGGATCCTCACCGAGAACGGTTCTCCCAGCGGGCGGGTCGGGCTCGGCAGCCGGGTGCGCATCCGGAACCTCGACCTCGGCGAGGAGGAGGAGTACCTCATCGTCGGCACCCTCGAGGCGAACCCGGCAGAGAACCGGATCTCGGACGAGTCCCCCGTCGGCCGGGCGATCATGGGGCAGAAGGTCGGCGCCATCGTGGAGGTCGACGCGCCCGCCGGGGCGATGCGGGTGCAGATCCTGGAGATCCACTGAGCCGGAGGCGGGTTGACGGGCCTGCGGGTGCGTGGTAGATTGGAGCGTGCGCCGGCCGGCAGTCCTGGCGCTTCCGCCTGCGGAGCAGGAGCGGCCGGTACGTTCGTGGGGTCGTAGCTCAGAGGGAGAGCGCCGCCCTTGCAAGGCGGAGGTCGTGGGTTCGAATCCCATCGGCTCCACCAGGTGAAAGGCAGTGCGCGGGGAAAGGCCAGGTCAGCGATACACCGCTGACCTGGCCTCTCGCGTCCGGTGTGCTACTTCGTGACGGTCAGCTTGCCCGTCATGCCCAGGTCCTTGTGGCCGGGCTGGGTGCACTCGATGGTGTACTCGCCTTCTTTCGTGATCTCGAACTCTTTCGTTACCGTCTGGTTTGGATTCACCGTAACTTTAACGTTCGCATCAGGAATGACAAAGTCGTGAATCTGTGTGCCCGTGTTCTGGAGCGTGACCTTAAACTTGCCCACCTTGCCCGTGAAGGTGTTGGGCTCGAACCTCATGTTGTCGGTGAGCTTGACGGTGCCCAGATCCGTGACGGAGCTGCTGGAGCCTCCGCCGCCGCAGCCCGCGACCAGGACGGCCACGGCCAGGGTCAGGACCAGGGCGGACAGGAGCCGCTTCACTACCCCCTCACTCCTCTGCTGCGCATGGATTTCCGTATCGGTTCGGCGCACCCGGACGCCCCGCCGGCGAGCCCGGAGACCGGCCTGTACGGAAGAGAGGGCCGGACGCGCCGACCACGCACCAAGGATAGCACGGGGGGTTTCGGAGCGCAAGCATTAAATAAACCGACAGAGTACACATCGGGCGCAGCGAGGGGGGGCTCGGGCGGCGGGCGGAATGCCGCCCTTTACCCTCGGCGCGCGTCCGGTCGGGGTAGGTCATACGCCCGACTATCACCCGGGAAACAATCGGTGAGGCGCCCTACCCGAGTAGGGTCTAGCTTCTACTTCTAGTAGGGTCCTATTTCTACTTAGAGAACCGATGGAATAACGAAGTATTGACACTAACATAGAAGGGAGCCGATACTACAATCACCAGCAAGTTGCCTCGGAGGGGTCACCGTGCGGCGTGCCCGGCAGGCGCCGGACGCCCCATTGCCCGCGAGCCGAGGAGGCGGACGCGGTGACGCACCCCTCCCACACCGAAGGCGGCCACGGACCCGTGCCGCGCTGGCTGCTTGTGGTCTACCTCGGCATCCGCACGTTCTTTGTGTATTACATCATCACCAACGTCTTCATTCACGGAACCCACCCCACGTACCGCTTCTGAAGCCCTTCCATGCCCGTTTTTCCCTGCCCTCCGGGTGGGGGGGGTTCCATCCCCGGTCGGATTGAATGCCCCTGTCCCTGCGGTTATAATGGGTGCGCGGTTCGAGTAGGCCTTTCCTACTGGTCGGGGTAGACCAAAGGCCCATTCGGATATCGACTCGGATATCGACCGGTCACGGGAGGTGGGCGCCTGGTGGGATTGTGGTCGAAGTTCAAGCAGACCACCCTCTATAAGTCGATCTATCGCAACGAGTACCCGGACACGCCGCGGAATCAGGTCCTTGTCATCCTGAACAGCGTGGTCCTGCACCTGCATCCGGTGAAGGTGCCCCGCCGGGCCATACGGGTGAGCTACACATGGGGGCTCGGCGGCCTGTCGCTTCTCATGTTCCTCATCCTCACGGTAACCGGCGTCTGGCTCATGTTCTACTACGTGCCCGCGGTACCGGACGCGTACTTCTCCGTGCAGGCCCTCGAAACCGACGTCATCTTCGGTATGTTTTCCCGCAACCTGCACCGCTGGGCCGCGCACGGCATGGTCCTCGCCGTGTGGCTGCACATGGCCCGGGTCTTCTACACCGGCGCCTACAAGCCTCCCCGGGACTTCAACTGGGCCATCGGCGTCGTGCTCTTCACCGTGACCGTGCTCCTCTCGTTCACCGGCTACCTCCTCCCGTGGGACCAGCTTGCCTACTGGGCGATCCAGGTCGGATCGAACATGGCGGGGTCCACGCCCTTCATCGGCAAGCAGGTCCGGTTCGTGCTCCTGGGTGGCTACGACATCGGCCTGCCCACCCTGGTGCGCTGGTACACGCTCCACGTGCTCCTGCTGCCGCTGGCGGCCATCGTCCTCATGGCGGTGCACTTCTGGCGCGTCCGCAAGGACGGCGGCATCTCCACCCCGATCCCCTATGAGGACGAAGAGGAAACCGCACCGGCGCCCGAGCCCCAGCCTCTGGGCGGCGCCGCCGACTGATCCGGCCGACCGGGCCGACTGAGTCGTAGGAGGAAAGCGGATGGCTCAGCCCACCCCCAAGTACCAGCAGGCAGGGCCCAAGGTGAAGCCGGCCGAGAAGGAGGAGATGGTTTACACCTGGCCCTACCTGGTGAGCATCGAGGCGATCATGGCGATCGCCATGACCCTCGCGCTCTCGCTCATGTCGATGTTCGTCAACGCGCCCTTGCTCGCCCTGGCCAACCCGGAGCAGACGCCGAACCCGGCGAAGGCGCCGTGGTACTTCCTGGGGCTGCAGGAGCTGCTCCTGCACATGCACCCGGCCCTGGCCGGCGTCATCGTGCCCGGCGCCGCCCTTCTCCTCCTGGCGATGATCCCTTACGTCGACCGGGACCGGCGGGGCACGGGGATCTGGTTCAGCACCCGCAAGGGGATTCCCATCACGATCTTCTCCTGGGTCTACACCTGGATCTGGGAACTGGTGCTCATCCTGATCGACGAGTTCTGGGTCACCAAGGACGCCGCCGGCCAGGAGATCAAGGGCATCGAGCGCCACCTCACCTTCTGGCTCAACGACCTCTTCCCCGGCATGGTGAAGATCGGCGTCGGCTGGGAGTGGCTCGGCAAGATCCTGCTTCCCAGCGGGCTGATGGTGGCGATCCCCTGGATCCTGGCCGAGATCGTCCGCCGGCGGTGGAAGGCCAACACGCGCGAGGTCATGATCGCGCTGGGGACGTTCTACTTCGCTTCCTTCGTCCTCCTCACCATCATCGGCACCGCCTTCCGAGGGCACAGCATGCTCCTCATGTGGCCGTGGGAGGTCACGCCGCCGGAGTGAGCGTGGCCCGGTGAAGCCGGGATCGAAGCTTGGGATAAATCAAGGCCGAGGTGAAGATGAAGTGAGCGTGAAGGAAAGGAAGGAAGCGGCGCCGCCGGCACCGGCGGTACCGGCCCGGGAGGCAGCACGCCCGGAGGTCACCCGCCGGCAGTTCCTGCGAAGCGGCATGTACGGGACGATCGGCCTGTTCGCTGCCCAGGCGCTGGTGGGAGCCGGGGTCATGCTCTGGCCGGCGAAGGTGTCCGGCTTCGGCGGGCGGGTGCTCGTTCCCAAGAAGCTCAGCGAACTGAGCCCGGACGACCCGCCGCTCAAGGTCCGGGAAGGGAAGTTCTACCTCTCCCGCCTGCCCGAGGGCGTCATCGCCCTGTACTGGAAGTGTCCGCACCTGGGCTGCACGGTTCCGTGGAACGAGAGCGAGAACCTGTTCCACTGCCCGTGCCACGGCTCCATCTACGAGAAGACCGGGCAGAACGTGGGTGGCCCGGCGCCGCGGCCCATGGACATCATGGCCATCGAGATCGACGGGGACAACATCTGGGTCGACACCGGCAAGATCACCCAGCGTCCGCGCCACCTGCCCGAACACGTGACGAAGGTCTAGAGGGGAGAAACGGAAGTGAGCCCCTGGTTCGGGATCCACGTCAGCGAATCCGTCGAGCTCCTCATCGTGTTTCTCCTCTTTCTCGGCACCCTGGTGGGTGTCTACTTCCTGCAGCGCTGGATCGGCGACTACTGAGACGTCCGCGGCTGCAGGCGGCGGACGCAGGCCAGCGGTAGGGAAAGGGGCACAACGCGTTGCGGAACCCGCGCAAGTACTTCGTGATCAGCGTCCTCTCCTTCGTCCTGGTCGCGCTGTTCATCGTGGCCGCGGTGCGGGAGGCCTGGCGGATGCCGGCCGCGCAGGCGCGCCAGGACCGGGAGTACGTCGAGCTCGGCGCCAAGCTGTACGCCCAGAACTGCATCCAGTGTCACGGTCCCTGGGGCGAGGGCGTCGTCGGGATGCCCCTGAACAGGAAGGAGAACCAGGGTCACCCGCTCGACCCCGCCTTCAAGGACCGCTACCAGTACCTCTACGACACCATCGCCAAGGGCCGGCCGGGCACGGTCACCACCCGCTGGGTGAAGGTGGAGGGCAAGCACTGGCTCTCTTACAGCCAGATGCCGCCGTGGCTCCGTGAGAACGGCGGGCCCATGGACGAGCACATGGTGAAGGCGCTCACGTACTTCATCATGCTCGGCAACATGCCGGTCGACCCCGACGACCCGAACAGCCCGGACTACTGGCACAGCATCGGCAGCAACGAGTTCCCTGTCCAGCAGCCCTTCTACGGTCAGAATCCGAAGGAGGACATCCCGAAGCTCCTGCCCAGGTCCCAGGGCCTGACCGAGGAGGAGATGAAGCAGGTTACCGCCCTGCTCGCCGACCTGCCGAAGAGCATGTGCCTGACCTGCCATACGATCGGCTCGGTCGGCGGCAAGGTCGGTCCGGACCTGACCAGGGCGGGCAGCTGGGGCTTCGACGCGGAGTTCCTGCGCCGGTGGATCTCCAACCCGCAGAAGGTGCCGAACGAGGAGCGCATGCCCATCTACTGGAGCGCGAACCGCCTCGGCACCGGGCCGGAGCCGGAGCTGAAGAACCCCGTCGTCTCCGGGATCAACAGCTACATGCCGGCGTTCGAGGGGAAGCTCTCCGATCAGGAGATGGACCTCATCATCCGCTACCTGCTGGGCCTGAAGTAGCCTGCGGGGGGCTGGCGGCGTGAGGTGGGGGACGGTCGCGCTGCTGGCCGGCGCGCTCGCTGCCGGCGCCCTGCTCCGGGCGGCCACCGCCGGCGCCACCCCGATGGCGCGGATGGCGGCGACGATCGGGCTGTTCGTGCTCGGGCTCGCCGGGAGCATTGTGCTGGCCCGCAGCCAGTTCCACGCCGGGCGCCGGCGGCTGGAGAGGGTCCTGGTGGGCCTCGGACCCGCCTTCGTGATCACCGACTGGGCCGGAGGGCGTCCGGCGCCGGAAGCGCCCGATTACGTGGTGGTGGGCCCGGCCGGGATCCTGGCGATCGTCCTCGATGACAGCCCGGCCGGGCGGTGGGCCGCCCGGCGGCTCGGCCGGGCCCGGGAGCGGGCGCAGCACGCGGCGGCGTGGGTCGCCGCCGTGGCGCGGGGGGAGCTGCCCGAGGGGGCGGTCGTGGAGCCGGTGGTCGCCCTGACCCGGCGGCCCGCCTCGCCTGCCGACCGCCAGGGCGCTGTCACGGTCCTGGAGCCCGAGGAGGCCGGGGCGTACGTCCGGCGCTTCGAGGAGCCGGAGCGGCTGGCCGCCGATCAGCGGATCCGGGTGACGCGGCGGCTGCGCCGGAGGGCCTGGGTCGGAACGCCACAGCGGCAGGGGCACGGCCGGCCCCGATGACGCCGGGCGCGGGAGCGCCGGGAGCTGCGGCAGAGGAGGAGTGCCGAGTGGCCCACTTCATCGACGAAAAGTGCATCGGGTGCACCGCGTGCGTGTCCGTCTGCCCCACGGAAGCGATCACGGGCGAGCGGAACAGCCTGCACGTGATCGACCCGAGGCTCTGCATCGATTGCAGCGCCTGCGTGCGTGTCTGCCCGGTGCTCGCGATCCAGGACGAGTTCGGCGTCTACAAGCCCCGCATCCCCAAGCGCGCCGACTGGCCCAAGCCGGTGGTCGACCCGGTGGCCTGCACGGGCTGCAACTTCTGCGTGGAGATCTGCCCGTTCGATTGCCTCGAGCTCTCCGGCGAGGGCGACTTCGCCGGGATCGCGGTGCTGACCAAGCCGAACGCCTGCGTATCCTGCCGGGAGTGCGAGGAGGTCTGCGCCAAGGGTGCGATCATCGTGATGCCGAAGGAAGAGAAGCACCCGGCGCTCGTGCTCGAGGGCCGCGCCTGAACGTGACGACGGGGACGGGACCGGCGTCGGGCCGGTCCCGTTCGTTCTTCCGGGGGTGAGCCGCGTGCCGGCCTACCGCGCCGTGCTGTTCGACCTGGACGGGACCCTCATCGACACGAACGACCTGATCCTGACGACCTTCCGGCACGTGCTGCGGGAGCAGCTCGGGCTCGAGGTGGAGCCCCGGGACCTGATCCCGTACTTCGGCGAGCCCCTTCGCACCACCGTGGCGCGCTTCGCGCCGCCGGAGCGGGTCGACGAGGTGGTGGCCGCGTACCGGGCGTACAACCACGCCCACCACGACCGGCTGGCGAGGCCGGTCCCCGGCATGGCCGAGGTGCTGGCCGCCCTGCGGGCGGCCGGCGTGCGCCTGGCCGTGACCACTTCCAAGCTCTCCGAGGGCGCCCGGCGGGGGCTCCGCCTCTTCGGGCTGGAACCGTTCTTCGAGGCGGTCGTCGGCCTGGAGGCCACGGCCCGCCACAAGCCCGACCCGGAGCCGGTGCTGCGGACGCTGGAGCGCCTCGGCCTCCCGGCCGGGCCGGACGTCCTCATGGTCGGGGACAGCCCGTACGACATCGAGTCCGGCCGGCGCGCCGGCGTCCGGACCGCGGCCGTGGCGTGGAGCCTGCACGACCGGGCCGAGCTACAGGCCCGGCAGCCGGACTACTGGGTCCGGACACCGGCGGAACTTGTTTCCCTGTGCCTGGGACCGGGAACTTTGTACAGCATGAAACCGTCCTAGCCTTTGGTGGTGTATCATGCAAACGCTTTACGTGGGCAGGATCTACACGCTGGCGGACGGCGACGTCGCCGGCCCGGTCGAGGCTCTGCTCACGGAGGGCAGCCGGGTGCGGGCGGCCGGCGCCCGCGCCGCGCTGGAGCCCGCTCTACGGCCGGGCGATCGGGTGGTCGACCTGGGAGGTGCCACCCTGATCCCCGGCTTCGTTGATGCCCACGTGCACCTGGTGCCCCATGGCTTCCGGCTCACGGACGTCGACCTGAGCGGCGCGCAGAGCCTCGCCGAGGCCGTCCGGCGGATCGCCGCCCGTCATGCCCGCCTCGCCCCGGGCCAGGCTCTGCGCGGCGGCGGGTGGAGCGCTGCCGGATGGGAGCGGCCGCCCACCCGGCACGACCTGGACGCGGTCTGCCCGGGCCGGCCGGTCGCTCTTTTCAGCCGGGACCTGCATACGATCTGGGTGAACTCCTACACGCTCGAGCGGGCAGGCATCACGCGCGACACGCCGGACCCGCCGGGGGGCCGTATCGAGCGGGACCCCGGGGGAGAGCCCACGGGGCTCCTGCGGGATGGTGCCATCCCCCCGGTGCTGGCGGCGCTGCCCGCGCGGGCCCCTGCCGAGCTCGAGGAAGCCCTGGCCGCCGCGGTCCGGGACGCGCTGGCCGGGGGCGTGACCGCGGTGGCCGACATGGCGGCGGACATCGCCGTGGACGACGTGGCCGCGTTCCGGGCCATGCAGTCCCTCGCCCGCCGCGGGGAACTGCCCCTGCGGGTGGTCAAGTACGTCCCGGAGGCGGCGCTCGACCGCCTGGCCGCCGCGGGCGTGGAGAGCGGGCTCGGCGACGACCGCCTGCGCCTGGGCGGCGTGAAGCTGTTCGCCGACGGCTCGCTCGGCTCCGCCACCGCCTGGATGCTGGCCGACTACGCGGACCGCCCCGGCTACCGCGGCGTGCCCGTGCACACCCCCGAGGAGCTCGACGATCGGGTGCGGCGGGCCGTGGCGGCCGGGCTGAACCTGGCCATCCACGCGATCGGCGACGCCGCGAACCGGGCGGTCCTGGATGCGCTGGCCCGCCACCGGCAGGCCTCCAAGGCCCGGGGGCTCCTGCACCGGATCGAGCACGCACAGCACCTCGACCCCGCCGACGTCGCCCGCTTCGGCGCGCTCGGGGTTGTGGCCTCCGTCCAGCCGGCCCACCTGCCCGGCGACCGCGACCTCGCCCTCCGCCACCTCGGCCCCGAGCGGGCGCGTACCTCCTTCGCCCTGGCCTCGCTGCGCCGGGCCGGGGCGCTCCTCGCCCTCGGTTCCGACGCGCCGGTGGTGCCCCTGCGTCCCCTCCAGGGCATCCACGCCGCCGTCTACCGCCGCCTGCCCGGCGAGGACCGCGCCTGGTTTCCCGAGGAGGCGCTCACCCCCCTCGAGGCCCTCCTCGCCGCGACCCTCTGGGCAGCCCGCGCCTGCGGCATCGGCGACCGGGCCGGCAGCCTGGCCCCCGGCAAGCTTGCGGACCTCACGGTGCTGAGCCGCGACGTCCTGAGCGGCCGTGAGGAGGACATCGTCGAGGCGGAGGTGCTCGCCACGGTGGTCGGCGGCCGCCTCGTCCACGGCGACCTCGCCTCCCGGCCTGTGTGAACCCGTTTCCCCGACCCGTCGCCCGGCCCCCGCTACCCTATGCCGGACCGTGACCGCATCGGAGGCAGCTCGCTCATGCGCAAGCGGATCGGATCGATAGCCGGCGCGCTCCTGGCGGTGAGCCTCACCGCGGGCGGCGCCGCGCTCCCACTGGGGGCCCCGCGGAGCACGAGCCCCGCCGCGGCGGCCGCCGGGCTGGCCGTGTCGGTGGCGGAGGCGGCGACCTCCCCGGGCGATCCTGCGGCCCCGCAGGGCGGGGCCGCGACCCAGCCTTCGGGGGCGTCCCGCTCCCCCCGCCTCCTGCGGGCCACGGTGCGCGGCATCTACCTGACGGGGAGGACGGCGTCCTCGGCGCAGCGGCTCGGCGAGCTCCTGGCCCTGGTCGACCGGACAGAGCTGAACGGCATGGTCATCGACGTCAAGAGCGACTGGGGGACGCTGACCTACCGTTCCGACGTGCCGCTGGCGATCGAGGCCGGGGCGGGGAAGGGCCCCATCGCCGACCTGAGGGCGCTGGTCACCCGGCTCAAGGAGCACGACGTGTACGCGATCGGCCGGGTCGTCACCTTCAAGGACAACTACCTGCCCCGCCATCGCCCCGACCTGGCGGTGCAGCGGGCCGGCGGCGGGCTGTGGCAGGACCGCAAGGGCATGACGTGGCTGAACCCGTACAAGAAGGAGGCCTGGGAGTACGTCATCAACGTGGCGAAGGAGGTGGCCGCGGCAGGCTTCGACGAGATCCAGTTCGATTACGTCCGCTTCCCCACCGACGGCGACGTCTCGCAGATCGTGTACCCCGGCCGGGACGGGCGGCGGCGGGAGCAGGTGATCGCCGACTTCCTCACCTACGCCCGGGAGCAGCTGGAGCCCCTCGGGGTCTGGGTCTCGGCCGACATCTTCGGCATCATGACGATGGCCACGGACGACCAGGGCATCGGTCAGCTGCTGGAAGAGGTCGCCCGCGGCCCGCACATCCTCTCGCCGATGGTCTACCCCAGCCACTACGGCCCGGGCAACTACGGCTTCGCGAACCCCAACGCCCACCCCTACGAGACGGTGTACCGGGCGCTCCAGGACGCCCACCGGCGGCTGGGGGAGAAGTTCCCGGACCTGATCATCCGCCCGTGGCTCCAGGACTTCACGCTCGGCCAGCCGCCCTACGGCGCGCGGGAGGTGCGGGCCCAGATCCGGGCGACCTACGACAGCGGTATCCAGGAATGGCTGCTCTGGAACGCGGCCAACGTGTACACGGAGGCGGCGCTCGGCCCCGCGGACGAGACGCCGCCCCTGCCGCCGCCCCGGATCATCGTCTGGGGAACCGCCCGCACCGCCGCCCGGGTCCGCCTGGAGGCGTACTGATGTGGAGACGGTCCCGGTGCCCCCGGTCGAGTGCCGGGGGTACCTTCATGGCCGGGCCGCATCGGTGCTGGCGTGCCCGCTGGCCCCGGTGAACTGGAACCCTCGCGCTAAAGGAGATTTCCCGGGCCGGGTCGAAGCAATCCGGACAGCGAGAAGAGTCAGCGGTGCGCCCCGGACGGAGGCGCTTTTCTACCCCCTGCCGGCCGCCGCAGGCCCCGGCACGCCGAGGCGTACCGCCCCGTGCGAAGGAGGCGTTCCCGTTGAGGCGATACCCCGTGGACAGATTGCGCAACCTGGCCCTCGTCGCCCACGGTGGAGCGGGGAAGACTTCGCTGGCCGAGGCCATGCTGTACGCCGCCGGGGCGATCGAGCGGCTGGGGCGCACCGACGAGGGCAACACCGTGATGGACTGGGAGCCGGAGGAGATCCGGCGTCGGGTCTCGATCAGCACGAGCGTCGCGCCGGTGGAGTGGCGCGATCATAAGCTGAATCTTCTGGACACACCGGGGTACTTCGACTTCGTCGGCGAGGTCAAGGCGGCGCTGCGGGTCGTCGAGAGCGCGCTGATCGTGGTGGACGCCGTCGCCGGCGTGGAGGTCGGCACGGAGCTGGTGTGGCGCCACGCCGCGGAGGCCGGGGTGGCGCGGGCGGTCGTCGTCAGCCGGATGGACCGCGAGAACGCGAACTGGAGCAAGGCGCTGGCCGGCCTGGAGGAAGCCTTCGGGCGGGCCGTCCTGCCGATCCAGATCCCGATCGGCCAGGAGGCCGGCTTCCGGGGCGTCGTCGACGTGCTCGGGCAGCGGGCCCTGGTCGGCGGCCTGCGCGACGTGAAGGAGGAGCCGGTCCCGGCCGAGCTGGAGAGCCAGGTGGCGGAGTTGCGGGAGCGGATCGCCGAGGCGGCCGCGGAGGCGGACGACGAGCTGACCCTCAAGTACCTGGAGGGCGAGCCGCTCACCGACGAGGAGATCCGCCGCGGCCTGCGGGCGGCGGTGGCGGCGGGGAAGGTCGTGCCGGTGCTGTGCGCCTCCGGGGTGAAGGGGCCGGGCGTGCGGGCGCTGCTGGACGTGATCGTCGACTTCCTCCCCTCCCCGGCCGACGCCGGCGCCGCCGTGGGCCGGGACCCCCGCACGGACAGGGAGGTCCGGCGGGAACCCCGGGAGGACGGCCCCCTGGCCGCGCTGGTGTTCAAGACGATCAGCGACCCCTTCGTCGGCCGCATGACCCTCTTCCGGGTGTACTCCGGCGTGCTGCGCCCCGACTCCCAGGTGTACAACGCGAGCAGGGGCAAGACCGAGCGGGTCGGTTCCGTGTACTCGCTCCGGGGCAAGCAGCAGGAGGCGGTCAGCGAGGTCGGCCCCGGCGACATCGGCATGGTCGCCAAGCTCCAGTTCACCGGCACCTTCGACACCCTGGCGGACGAGCAGAACCCCGTCGTGCTGCCCGCGCCGCCCATGCCCGAGCCCGTGTACTCGGTGGCGGTGCACCCCAGAAGCCGGGGCGACGAGGAGAAGATCAGCTCGGGGCTCCAGCGCCTGGCGGAGGAGGACCCCACCGTCAAGGTGGAGCGCAACCCCGTCACCGCCGAGACCATCGTCTCCGGCATGGGCGAGATGCACGTCGACGTCATGATGGAGCGCATGAAGCGCAAGTTCGGCGTCGAGGCGACCGTCACCACCCCGAAGGTGGCTTACAAGGAGACCATCCGCGGCACCGCCAGGGCCGAGCACAAGCACAAGAAGCAGACGGGCGGCCACGGGCAGTACGGCCACGTGATCATCGAGCTGGAGCCCCTTCTGGACGAGGGCAAGGACTACGAGTTCGTGGACAAGATCGTCCAGGGCCGCGTGCCGCAGCAGTACCGGCCGGCGGTCGACAAGGGCATCCGCGAGACCATGGCCGAGGGCGTCCTGGCCGGCTACCCGGTCCAGGGCGTGCGGGTGACCCTCCTCGACGGCTCCTACCACGAGGTCGACTCCTCGGAGATGGCCTTCAAGATCGCCGCCTCACAGGCGTTCAAGAAGGGGTTCATGTCCGCCCGGCCGATCCTCCTCGAGCCCATCCTCAACGTCGAGGTGTCGGTGCCGGAGAGCTACATGGGGGACATCATCGGTGACCTGAACAAGAAGCGCGGCCGGATCCTCGGCATGGAGCCCGGCCCGGACGGGACCCAGATCATCCGGGCCCAGGTGCCGCAGGCGGAGATGTTCAAGTACGCCATCGACCTGCGCTCGATCACCCAGGGCCGCGGCACCTTCAAGGCCGTCTTCGACCACTACGAGGAGGTCCCGGCGCCGATCGCCCAGCCGATCATCGAGGCGGCTCAGAAGGCCGCCGAGGCGGAGTGAGGGTAAGGCCGGAGGCGCGGAGGCCGCCCCCCGGATCCCACCGGGGGGCGGCCCGCGTTCCGGCCGGCGGACGGGTCCGCTCACCGGGAGGCGGCGAGGGCCGTCTCGATGCGCTCGAGCACCGGCGGGTGGGTGAACAGCACGGCCACGGTGAACGGGTGCGGGGCGACGTCGGCCAGGTTGCTGCGGGCAAGGCGCTTCTCCAGCTCGGCCATTCCCGGCCCGTCGCCGGTGAGGGCCAGGGCGAAGCGGTCCGCCTGGCGCTCGAAGGTGCGGCTCACGGCGTTCTGCACGGGCAGGGCGGCGAACGACGCCAGGGTGAGGAAGAGCACCAGCACGACCACGTGCGCCGGGTCGCCCGGCCGCCCCGGCGCCCCGGCCAGGAGGCGCTGGGCGAGCCAGAAGACGCCCGCGCTCCCCGCCGCCCCGAGGGCGATGCCCAGGTAGATGTGGTGCAGCCGCCAGTGCCCGAGCTCGTGGGCCAGCACGAGCAGGACCTGCCGGCGGTCGTACGATTGCAGCAGCGTGTCGTAGAGCACGATGCGGCGCGTGGCGCCGAAGCCGGTGAAGTAGGCGTTGACCCGCCGGGTCCGCCGGCTGGCGTCCATGACGAGGACCTCCCGCACCGGCACCCCGGCCCGGCGGGCGAGCTGCCGCGACTCGGCCGCCAGCTCCGCGTCGGCGACGGGGGTGAAGCGGTGGAAGAGGGGGTCGATGACCACCGGCCCCAGGAAGCTCGACAGGGCGAGGTACAGGGCGAAGCCGGCGGCCGCGGCCGCCCACCACCCCGCCGGCCAGCGGCGGATGGCGGCGAAGAGCGCAGCCAGGAGCGCCGAGCTAATCGCCAGCCCGATCAGGAGCGACTTGCCCAGGTCGGCCAGCCACAGCCCGACCGTCTGGGTGCTGAGGCCATAGCGGTGGTCGAGCACGAAGCGGGCGATCCCCGCCGGTAGCCCGGCGGCCGTGATGCCCACGGAGACGATCGCCCCGATCAGCACGGCGGCCAGCACGGGGCGGGGCCCCACGAGGCCGAGGAGCCAGCGCGCCAGCGCCCGGTCCCACCCGCGGGCGATCGTCCACACGAGGAGGGCGACCGGCAGGGCCTGGCCGGCGAGGAAGAGGAGGTAGCGGGCGCGGCTGTACGCCTTCGCCCGGACGAGGTACGCCGGGTCGAAGTGGCGCAGCGCCTCGGCCGGCGGTGCCCACGGAGCCAGGACGCCGATCAGCAGCAGGAGAGCCGTGAAGCCGGCCAGAAGGCCGGCTCCCCAGAGAATCCCGCGCGACTCGGCGGACACGGCATCGCCCCCCGGGGCGGTCAGTCGCTCCCGCCCAGCTCCTTCACCGCCGCCCGGGCCGCCACCAGCACCGGGTCCCACACCGGCGCGAAGGGCGGTGCGTAGCTGAGGTCCAGCTCGGCCACCTCTTCCGGCGTCATCCGGGCGTGCAGGGCGGTGGCGAAGATATCGATTCGCTTCGCCACCCCCTCCGGTCCTGCCATCTGGGCGCCGAGCAGGCGGCCGCTCTGCCGGTCGGCGATCACCTTCACGGTGATTCGCCCGCCGCCCGGGTAGTAGTGTGCCCGGGACCCGTGGCGGACCACGGCGGAGACCGGGTCGAACCCGGCCTGCCGGGCCTCGTCGGTGCTCAGGCCGGTGCGGGCGAGCTCCAGTCCGAACGCCTTCAGCACCGCCGTCCCGACCACCCCCGGGAAGGTGGCGTCGCCGCCGGCGGCGTTCTCCCCGGCCACCCGGCCCTGCTTGTTGGCGGTCGACCCCAGCGGGATGTAGGCCGGCCGGTCGCTGAGGAGGTGGTGCACCTCGGCAACGTCGCCCGCCGCGTAGATGCCGGGGACGTTCGTCTCCATGCGGGCCGTGACCTGCACGGCGCCGGTCGGCCCCAGGGCGATGCCGGCGTCCCGGGCCAGGGTCGCGGCCGGCCGGACGCCGCCGGCGAACAGGACGAGGTCGGCGTCCAGCGTGCGGGACGGGGTGACGACCCGGCGGACGCGCACGTCGCCCTCCAGGGCCTGGAGCGGCTCCCCGAAGTAGAGCGCCACCCCGTTTCGCTCCATCTCGGCCCGGGCGAGCTCGCTGAGGTCGGGATCGAAGTTGCTGAGCGGCCGCGGCAGCATCTCGACCACGGCCACCTCCAGGCCGATCGTCCGGAACGCCTCGGCCATCTCCACCCCGATGTACCCGGCCCCGACAATAACCGCCCGGCGGGGGGCGTGACCGCGGAGGTACTCGAGCAGGGCGATCCCGTCGTCCAGCGTGCGGAGGGTGAAGACGCCCGTGAGGTCGGCGCCCGGCACCGGGGGACGGGACGCCCGGCCGCCCGTGGAGAGCACGAGCACGTCGTACTCCGTCTTGAAGGTCGATCCGGACGGGTCGCGGACCGTGACGGTCCGCCCCCAGGGGTCGATGGCCAGCACCTCGTGCCGGGTGAGCGCCAGGATGTTCCGCTCCGACTTGAACCGCTCCGGGGTGACCACGACCAGGTCCTCCGGCCGGCGCACCTGCCCGCTGATCAGGTAGGGCAGGCCGCACGAGCCGTACGACACGTGGCTGGATGCCTCGTAGGCGACGATCTCCAGGTCCGGATCGCGCCGCCGCGCGCGGGAAGCGGCGCTCATGCCGGCCGCCACCCCGCCCACGACCACCAGGCGCCGCCTCCTGTCCGCCACGGGCGGACCCCCCTTTACTTGTCGTCCCCGCCGCTGAGGGCCTCGAGGACCTTCTGCAGGAACTGCCGCTCCGGCAGGGCGCCCACGAACATGACCTTGCCGTCGTTGACCACGGTGTGGGGGACGCTCATGACCCCGAAGCGCTCGGAGAGCTCCGGGAACTCGTTGGCCTCCACCATGTCCGCCACCACCTGGTCGGACTCCAGCGCGAACTGATGAGCCGTGCGGACCGCACGGGGGCAGTACGGTCAGGTAGGGGTGACGAACACCTGGATGTGGACCTTCTCCTTGATGGCCGCCAGCTGCTGCTTGATGGCGTCGGGCAGGCGGGTCTTGCCCTTCGAGACGTCGATGATCGTGTCGATCATCGCCCCGAACTCGTACCCGGCGGGGATGCCGAACCAGCGGGCGCCGTGCACGACCTCGTTGGCCACCAGGATCGCCGGCGCCTTGTCGATCCCGTACTGCCGGGCCCTGTCGGGTTCGGCCTCGATGTCGATGACCTCCGCGCGGAGGAGCGGCGAGAGCTCCGCCACCTCCTGCACGAGCTGGACGGTCTCCTTGCAGTACTGGCAGGGCTCCCGCCCCGGCAGGATCAGCTTGCTGTCAGGCTTCGTGAAGACCAAGAGCCGGACGGGCTGGACGAGTTCCTTCTGGAACTCCTGTTCCAGCGTCTTCCGGTCCGCCTCCCTCAACAGGCCCATGCAGGCCACACCCCCAGGGTATACCCCCTATGGTATTTCGATCCCATCTTAGGATACCCCTAGGGGCGTGTCAAGATCACCCCGCGCCGGGCGGACCCGGCGGGGTATGGCGACGTCGTGGCGCTGTGGCCGGGCTCGGCCTGACCGTTTGGCTCGATGGGCCTGCGACGACCCCGACGGCGTCTCACTGTGCAGAACGCCGTCAGCGCCGGCGGGACGAAACGCAGAAGGTGACAGGCGAGGCGCCGCTCTGGGTGTCAGGTTCTGCGTCTGGGTGCCCGCACCTCGCCCGGACGTGGGCACGAAGAGGCCGCTCGACCGCATGGGGTTTACTGGTATTCGATCTTATGTCGACAGGAAGCGCTGGCCGGAGGACCGGAAACGCAAAGGTTGACAGGCAACGGCCTGTCTCGCCGCGCAACGTTTGCGTTTTCGATCCAGATACTCCCGGTCCACCGGGCGCCCGGCGTCATGAACAGCGCGACGGCCGGTGCGGGCGGCGGCCTGAGCGGCCCCCGGGCAGACGCGGTGCCGGCGCGGGCCTCGCCGCGCCAGCCCCGGGACGGTTTCGGATTTCCGGCATCCAGCCGAGCACGCGCTCCCTCCCGGGAAGTGAGGGCCGAGGTTATACTCCATGGGGGGAGGCCTGACGGATGGCCAGCGTTCACCTCCTGCCCGGCCGGCAGCGGCGCCTGGCGGACGGGCACCCGTGGGTGTACAGGACGGAGATCGCCGACGTGCAGGGCTCTCCGGAGCCGGGCGCGGTGGTGGATGTCGTCGACAGCCGGGGCCGGTTCGTCGCGCGGGGGCTCTACAACCCGCAGTCGATGATCGCCGTGCGCATCGTGACGCGGGACCCGGACGAGGCGGTCGACGAGCAGCTCATCCGCCGGCGGCTGGAGGAAGCGTGGTCCTACCGGCGCCGGGTCGTCCCCGAGCACCTGGGGGCCTGCCGGGTCGTGTCCGGCGAGGCGGATGGTCTTCCGGGCCTCTTCGTCGACCGGTATGACCGCGTCCTGGTCGTCCAGGTGGTCTCGCTGGGCATGGAGCGGCTCCTGCACGCCGTTCTCCCGGCGCTTCGGGACCTCCTCGACCCCACGTCGATCTACCTGCGCAACGACGTGCCGGTCCGCCAGCTCGAGGGTCTCCCCCTGGACAGCGGCTGGGCGTATCACACGGGCCCGGACCGCGTGTGGGTCCAGGAGCACGGGGTGCCCTTCGTGGTCGACGTCGTCGCCGGGCAGAAGACCGGCCACTACCTCGATCAGCGGGACAACCGGCCGCTGGTGCGCCCCCTGGCTGCCGGGGCCCGGGTACTCGACGCCTTCTGCCATACCGGCGGCTTCGCCCTGAACGCCGCCCTGGGCCAGGCCGAGAGCGTGGTGGCGGTCGACTCCTCGGCGGCCGCGCTGGCCACGCTGCAGGAGAACGCCGCCCGGGCGGGGCTCGGGGGCCGGATCGAGACGGTGGAGGCGAATGCCTTCGACCTGCTGCGTGCCCACGACCGGGAGGGCCGGCGCTACGACGTCATCATCCTCGACCCGCCGCCCTTCGCCCGGAACCGGGCCTCGCTCCCGGGCGCCCGCCGGGGCTACAAGGAGATCAACCTGCGCGCGCTCCGCCTCCTGACCCCCGGGGGGTTCCTGGTGACCTGCTCCTGCTCGTTCCACATGACCCCGGACCTCTTCCGCGAGGTCGTGGCGGAAGCCGCCCGGGACGCCGGGCGCCGGCTGCGCCTGGCCGCCGAGCGCGCCCAGGGCCCCGACCACCCGATCGTGCCGGGGTACCCCGAGAGCCATTATCTGAAGTGCCTGATCTACGAAGTCCGATGACCCGGCTGGTCCGGTCCGCGCGGTGGGATTTGCCAGACTGCGCGGCGCGCGCTATAATAGCACCGGAATGGTCAAAGAAAGACAAAGTCGACCGGAAAGGGGGCCGGGGGATGGCCAACCTCGCCGATCTCATCGAAGACTTCCTGAAGGAGCAACTCCGCCAGCAGCGTAGTATCGAAGTGCGGCGGGCCAGCCTGGCCGAGCGATTCGGCTGTGCGCCGTCCCAGATCAACTACGTGCTGGCAACCCGCTTCACCCCCGCCCGCGGCTACGTCGTGGAAAGCCGGCGGGGTGGCGGAGGCTACATCCGGATCGTGCGGCTCGAGCTCGGCCCGGAGGACCTCCGCTCGCTGGTGCTGGAGCGGATCGGGGACGAGCTCTCGCAGGACGAGGCCGTGGACATCATCCGGGGCCTGCGGGAGAACGGGCTCGTCACCGACCGGGAGGCGGCGGTGATGGAGGCTGCCGTCAGCCGGGAGACCCTGGGGCTGGGGCTGCCGCTCCGGGACATCGTGCGGGCCCGGCTCGTCAAGGCTATGGTGCTGGCGGCCCTGCGGGCGTGACCCGCCCGGGCGGAGGGGGAAGGACCGTGCTGTGCCAGAACTGCGGCCAGCGGCCGGCGACGGTGCACATCGTCAAGCAGGTCAACAACCACAAGGAGGAATACCATCTCTGCGAGACCTGCGCCCGGGAGCAGGGCCAGTTCTCCATGGAGTTGCCGAACTTCTCGCTGCAGCAGCTGCTCGCCAGCATGCTGGAGGAAGGGCCGTGGGGGCCCATGCCGGGGTCCCTCCAGGCGCCGGCGGAAACCCGCTGCCCTTCCTGCGGGCTGACGTTCCGCCAGTTCAAGGAGCGGGGGTTCTTCGGCTGCGGCCAGTGCTACACCACGTTCGAGGGCGAGCTCCTGCCCCTCCTGCGGAGGATGCAGGGTTCCGACCGTCACGTCGGAAAGGCGCCGCGGCGGACGGGCGGGCGCTTGCGGGTGCGCCGGGACCTGGAGCAGCTGCGGCAGCAGCTGCAGCGGGCGATCGCCGCCGAGGAGTACGAGAAGGCGGCCGAGCTGCGGGACCGCATTCGGGTCCTGGAGCAGCGGCTGGAGGCAGGGGGTGAGGGTGGTGCCGTGGAATAAGGTGGTCGACCGGGCCATGAGCCACTGGATGGAAGCCACCGGCCCGCACTCCGACGTGGTGCTCTCCACCCGCATCCGGCTGGCCCGCAACCTCGAGGGCTTCCCCTTCCCGCACATGCTCAGCGAGGGCCAGGCCGCCGAGGTGATCCGCAAGGTCGAGGCCGGGGTGCGGGAGATCGACAAGATCCAGGTCCCCGGCGTGGTCTCGCCGGTGGAGCTGTACCGCCTGGCGGAGATCCCGCCCCTCGCCCGGCAGGTGCTGGTGGAGAAGCACCTCATCAGCCCGCCGCTGGCGCAGGACGCCCGGGGCCGGGCGGTGGCGATCTCCGCGAACGAGGCCGTGAGCATCATGGTGAACGAGGAGGACCACATCCGCATCCAGGTGCTCAGCTCGGGCCTCGACCTGGAGAACACGTGGACCCTGGCCTCCCGGGTGGACGATGCGCTGGAGGAGAAGCTCACCTACGCCTTCCACAACGTGCGGGGCTACCTCACGGCCTGCCCCACCAACCTGGGGACGGGTCTGCGGGCGTCGGTGATGGTCCACCTGCCGGCGCTCGTCATCACCGGCCAGGCCGGGCGCCTCTTCAACACGCTGGGCCAGTTCGGCCTGGCCGTGCGCGGGTACTTCGGCGAGGGTACGGACGCGCAGGGGAACATCTATCAGATCAGCAACCAGGTCACGCTGGGCCGGTCCGAGGAGGACATCATCTCCAACCTGAACGGCGTGGCCCAGCAGGTCATCGAACACGAACGCAAGGCCCGGGATCACCTGAAGCGGCAGATGCGGGCACAGATCGAGGACCGGGTGGGCCGGGCGTACGGCATCCTCACCGGTGCGCACATCCTCTCCTCCGAGGAAGCGATGCGGCTCCTGTCGGACGTGCGGCTCGGGGTCGACCTGGGGCTCATCCCCCGGGTGCCGGTGAAGGTGCTGAACGAGCTGCTGGTGGCCATCCGGCCGGCCTTCCTGCAGAAGACGGCGGGGAAGGACCTCGGGCCCTTCGAGCGGGACGTACGCCGGGCGAGCCTGGTGCGCCAGCGGCTTGCCGCCTGAAGGGCCTGAAGGGAAGGAAGGGGTCCGGGGATGCCCGCCCCACGGCGGGAGCAAGCTGGAGCGGGGACACCAAAGGAGGCGAGGCCATGTTCAGCCGCTACACGGAACGGGCGCAGCGCGTGATCGTGCTGGCCCAGGATGAGGCCCGCCGGCTCAACTACGACTACGTGGGCACGGAGCACCTGCTCCTCGGGCTCATCCGGGAGGGCGAAGGGATCGCGGCCAAGGCGCTCCAGTCCCTCGGGATCAGTCTGGAGCAGGTGCGGGCGGAAGTCGAGAAGATGATCGGCAAGGGCACCGCCAGCGCGCGCGGGGAGATCGGCTTCACGCCCCGGGCGAAGAAGGTCATGGTCGAGCTGGCGATCGAGGAAGCGCGCCTCCTGGGCCACAACTACGTCGGCACCGAGCACATCCTCCTGGGCCTGATCCGGGAGGGCGAGGGCGTCGCCGCACAGGTGCTGCAGAACCTCGGGGCGGACCTCGAGCGGGTCCGCAACCAGGTCATCCACCTGCTCGGCGGGGTGCCGCACACCCAGGGCGCGGCGCCGCCGAAGGCGAAGGCGAAGACGACGACGTCGACCCTCGACCAGTTCGGCCGCGACCTCACCGCGATGGCCCGGGAGGGCAAGCTGGACCCGGTGATCGGCCGGGAGAAGGAGATCGAGCGGGTCATCCAGATCCTCAGCCGGCGCACGAAGAACAACCCCGTCCTGATCGGCGAGCCGGGCGTCGGCAAGACGGCGATCGTCGAGGGCCTGGCGCAGCGCATCGTCGAGGGCCGGGTGCCCGAGCTCCTCAAGGACAAGCGGGTCGTCTCGCTCGACCTGGCCTCCCTCGTGGCCGGCTCGAAGTACCGGGGCGAGTTCGAGGAGCGCCTGAAGAAGGTCATGGAGGAGATCCGCGGCGCCGGCAACGTGATCCTCTTCATCGACGAGATGCACACGATCATCGGCGCCGGCGCCGCCGAGGGCGCGATCGACGCGTCGAACATCCTCAAGCCCGCCCTGTCGCGGGGCGAGCTGCAGGCCATCGGCGCCACGACCATCGACGAGTACCGCAAGCACGTGGAGAAGGACGCCGCGCTGGAGCGGCGCTTCCAGCCGATCATGGTCGAGGAACCGTCGGTGGAGGACTCGATCGCCATCCTCAAGGGCCTGCGTGACCGCTACGAGGCGCACCACCGGGTCGAGATCACCGACGCCGCCATCGAGGCCGCGGTGCGCCTGAGCGCCCGCTTCGTGACCGACCGGTTCCTGCCGGACAAGGCCGTCGACCTCATCGACGAGGCCGCCAGCCGCGTGCGCCTCCGGAGCTACGTGGCGCCGCCGGACATGAAGGAGCTGGAGCAGAAGCTCGAGGAGGTCCGCAAGGAGAAGGAGGCGGCCGTCCAGGGCCAGGAGTTCGAGAAGGCCGCCCGCCTGCGGGACCGCGAGCAGCGCCTGAAGGAGGAGCTCGAGCGGATCCGCAGCGAGTGGCAGCAGAAGAAGGTGACCGCCAAGAGCGTGGTGACCGAGGACGACATCGCCCAGATCGTCAGCTCCTGGACCGGCATCCCGGTCACCCGCCTGGCGATGGAGGAGTCCGAGCGCCTCCTGAAGCTCGAGGAGGTCATGCACGAGGACGTCGTGGGCCAGGACGAGGCCGTGCGCGCCGTCGCCCGGGCGATCCGCCGGGCGCGGGCCGGGCTCAAGGACCCCAAGCGGCCGATCGGCTCGTTCATCTTCCTCGGCCCGACCGGCACCGGCAAGACCCACCTGGCCCGGGCGCTGGCCAAGGCGCTCTTCGGCGACGAGGACGCGATGATCCGCATCGACATGTCGGAGTACATGGAGCGGCACACGACCTCGCGCCTCGTCGGCGCCCCGCCGGGGTACGTCGGCTACGAGGAGGGCGGCCAGCTCACCGAGGCGGTGCGCCGGCGCCCGTACAGCGTCGTCCTCCTGGACGAGATCGAGAAGGCCCACCCGGAGGTCTTCAACATCCTCCTGCAGGTGCTGGAGGACGGCCGGCTGACGGATGCGAAGGGCCGCACCGTGGACTTCCGGAACACCGTCGTGATCATGACCTCCAACGCCGGCGCGCACGCCATCCGCGGGGACAAGCGGATGGGCTTCGTGGTCGGGACGGAGGACGCCGAGAAGGAATACGAAGAGATGAAGAAGCGGGTCATGGACGAGGTGAAGCGGATCTTCCGCCCCGAGTTCCTGAACCGCGTCGACGAGATCATCATCTTCCACTCGCTCACCGACGAGCACCTCAAGAAGATCGTGCAGCTGGAGATCCGGAAGGTGGCGCGGCGGCTGGAGGAGAACGGGATCCGGGTCGAGGCCACCGACGCGGCCCTGATGAAGCTGGTGCGCGAGGGCCACGACCCGCAGTACGGCGCCCGGCCGCTGCGGCGGGCCATCCAGCGCCTGGTGGAGGACCCGCTCTCGGAGGAGATGCTCAGGGGCACGTTCGGCCCCGGCGACGTGGTGGTGATTGACACCGACGCCGAGGGGAACATCAAGTTCTCGAAGAAGGCGCCGGAGAAAGCGCCCGCGACGGCCTGAGACGGGGGCCCCGGCCGTGGGGCGGTCGGGGCCCGGAGCGCGGGCACGGCGGGACGGAGGCGCGAGCGGGGCCGGAACCCGGTGGGGTTCCGGCCCTGCGCAGGTGGTGCTGGCCTTGTTCAGTGACCGCTGGCGTGGGTGGCGACGGCGGCCTTGCCGGTCAGGCGGTCCATCCAGCTCCGCCAGATCGGGCGGAACCAGTAGTCGACACCCAGGTAGCCGGCGTACGGGCCGCCGATCAGGATGAAGATGCCGAGGGTGAACAGGATCGGGTTCGTGCTGGTGCTGCCGGCGAGCATGAAGTTGAGGTTCATGAACACTCCCATGAAGGCGGCGAACAGGGTCGCGAAGCCGGCGATCAGCGCCAGGCCCACCAGGAACTCGCCCCACGGAATGAGGAAGTTGAAGAGCCCGACGTTCGGCAGGGCGAATCCCTTCAGGAAGGCGGCGTACCAGGGCTGGACGGCCGGGTGCTCGCCCGTCGCCTTGGCGATGGCGCCCTTCAGGAAGCCCGAGGCGTCGAAGGGCTTGGGGCCGGTGAGCTTCTCCCAGCCCGCCTCCAGCCACTGGTACCCCACGTACAGGCGGAGGACGAGCCAGATCCAGGAGGCCTGCTTGCTCTTCAGGTAGGCTTTCATCCTTGT
The DNA here is from genome assembly GCF_025999835.1 of Caldinitratiruptor microaerophilus. Classification (NCBI taxonomy): domain Bacteria; kingdom Bacillati; phylum Bacillota; class Clostridia; order Eubacteriales; family Symbiobacteriaceae; genus Caldinitratiruptor; species Caldinitratiruptor microaerophilus. The sequence goes on from NZ_AP025628.1 coordinate 3,274,423, forward strand.
GGTCCCTCCTCCCTGTGCTTTGCAGCTTCATCATAGCCACACCTGGATACGACTCACTAGAACACGAATGTACACACGTTCACATGGTCCGATGGAAGCGCCGGGTGGTCCGAAAGGACCATCCTACCCGGCGGAGGCAGGGCACGGGCGGGGAGAAGGGATCGGGCGCGCACCCGGCGAAGCTACCGGGCCGGGGGGAGCGGGATGGCGAGGGAACGCACGGTCTTCGTGTGCCAGGAGTGCGGGCAGGAGGCCCTGCGCTGGCAGGGCCGCTGCCCGGGGTGCGGGGCGTGGGGGACCATGGTCGAGGAGCGGGTGCCCGCCCCCTCCGGGCGCGGTGCCGCGGGCCGTGCCCGGGCCGGCGCCGGCCCCGGGGCGGTGGGGCACCTTCCCGTCCCCATCGCCGAGGTGGACCCCGGGGAGGCGCCCCGGGTGGTCACGGGGATCGGCGAACTGGACCGGGTCCTGGGCGGCGGGCTGGTCCCCGGGTCGATGGTCCTCGTGGGCGGCGACCCGGGCATCGGCAAGTCGACTCTGCTCCTCCAGGCCGCCCACCGGCTGGCCCTGCAGGGCGTGGGGGTGCTGTACGTCTCCGGGGAGGAATCCGCCCGGCAGGTGCGCCTGCGGGCGGACCGCCTCGGGGCCCTCGCCCCGGGGCTCTACGTGGCCTCCGAGACCGACATGGACCAGATCGAGGAGAACGTCCGGGTCCTGTCCCCGGGCGTCCTGGTCGTGGACTCCATCCAGACGGTGTTCCGCCCGGACCTCTCCAGCGCCCCGGGCAGCGTCACCCAGGTGCGTGAGGCGGCGTCCGATCTTCTGCGCCTCGCCAAGTCGACCGGGGTCACGGTGCTGGTGGTGGGCCACGTCACCAAGGAGGGCGCCATCGCCGGGCCCCGGGTGCTCGAGCACATCGTCGACACGGTCCTCTACTTCGAGGGCGAGCGCCAGGGCCAGCTGCGGGTGCTGCGGGCGGTAAAGAACCGGTTCGGGTCGACCGGGGAGATCGGGCTCTTCGAGATGCGGGACGGCGGCCTCGCCGAGGTGCCCGGCGCTTCCCAGGTGCTCCTGGCCGAGCGCCCCGCCGGCGCGGCCGGGTCCGTGGTGGTGCCGTGCGTGGAGGGCACCCGCCCCCTCCTCGTCGAGGTGCAGGCCCTGGTCAGCGCCACCCCCTACCCGAACCCGCGCCGGACCGCCACCGGGGTCGACCTGACCCGGGTCCAGCTCATCCTGGCCGTGCTCGAGAAGCGCGTGGGGCTCCACCTGGGCGGGCACGACGCCTACATCAAGGTGGCGGGCGGGGTGCGGGTCGACGAGCCGGCGGTCGACCTCGGCCTGGCCGTGGCGCTCGCCTCCAGCTTCCGGGAGGTGCCGGCCGACCCCCATACGGTCGTGCTCGGCGAGGTGGGCCTGGCCGGCGAGGTCCGGGCGGTGAGCCGGCTCGCCGAGCGTCTCTACGAGGCAGAGAAGCTGGGCTTCCGCCGGGCGGTGATCCCGGCCGGCAACCTGCGGGCCGAGGGCCGGCGCGGGGACATCGAGTGGGTCGGCGTGCGGACGGTGGCGGAGGGCCTGGAGGCCGCTCTGGGCGGGTCCCGTGAGGAGGTCGGGCAAGGGTGGTAGACGAGCGGGACGAGCGCCTGGGGCGCGTGCTCCGCATCGTCGCCCCGGGCACCCCTCTGCGGGAGGGGCTGGAAAACATCCTGCGGGCGCGCACGGGCGCGCTGATCGTGGTGGGGGACACCCCGCAGGTGCTGGCGCTCCTGGACGGGGGGTTCCGCATCGACACCGAGTTCCAGCCCCAGTACCTGTACGAGCTCGCCAAGATGGACGGGGCGATCGTCCTCAGCCACGACGCCCGTCGCATCCTCTACGCCAACGCCGGACTCGTGCCGGACCCGGCGATCCCCTCGACGGAGACCGGCATGCGCCACCGCACCGCCGAGCGGGTGGCCCGCCAGACGGGCGAGCTGACCATCGCCGTGTCGCAGCGCCGGAGCATCATCTCGCTCTACATGGGCAGCCTGCGCTACGTGCTGCGGGACATGAGCATCCTGCTCACGAAGGCGAACCAGGCGTTGCAGACACTGGAGCGCTACCGGGCCGTCCTCACCCAGGCCCTGGTCAACCTGAGCGCCCTCGAGCTGGAAGACCTGGCCACGGCCACCGACGTCGTGAAGGTCCTGCAGCGGTTCGCCTCGGTGCTGCGCATCGTGCGGGAGATCGAACGGTACGTGGCCGAGCTCGGGGCGGAGGGGCGCCTGGTGGGGATGCAGCTCGAGGAGCTCGTGGCCGGGCTGCAGGAGGAGGGGCAGCTCCTCCTCCGCGACTACGCCCGCGGCGAGGACGGCCGTCCCCCGGAGGGGCTGGCGGAGCAGCTGGCCGGCGGGGCGATCGACCTGACCGATCCGGTCGCCATCGGCCGCGCCCTGGGGCTCGGGCCCACCCTCGAGGTGCCGATCACCCCGCGGGGCTACCGGCTCCTGCGAAAGATCCCCCGCCTGCCGATGCCGGTGATCGAGAACCTGGTCCGCCACTTCGGCGACCTGCCACGGATCCTGCGGGCCAGCACGGACGAGCTCGACGAGGTCGACGGGATCGGCGAGGCCCGCGCCCGGGCCATCCGCGACGGCCTGCGCCGGCTGAGGGAGCAGACGATGCTCGAGCGGGACCTGTGAGCCTGTGAGAACGAACAGCGCCGGGGGTGACCCCCGGCGTCGATTTCGTGCGGCGGCGGCTGGGCGCGCTCAGGCGAAGTTGAACACCCCCAGCGCGACGAGCTTCTTGTGCTCCTTCAGGAGGATGTCGTAGAGGTTCAGGTCGAACTGGTTGCAGAGGGCTGCCAGGTAGAAGAGGCTGTTGCCGATCTCCGCCTCCAGGATCTCCCGATCATGTTCACAGAGTTGGCCGCTCAGGTGGGTGTGCATGTGGTTGCGCATCTCGTGCAGCGACACGTCCGCGGGAACCTGCTGCTTCACCGCCTCGATCCGGATGCAGCCGCACTGGGTGACCGACTTGGTGATGGCCCGGTTGATCCTCGCGTTGGCCTCCTGAAGCTTGGCCAGCACGTCCAGGATGCTGCGATGGCGGATGAGGTACTCGCCCACCGCCTCTTGAAACTGGTCGCACAGCAGATCCTTCACGAACCGACCCACCCCTTCGCGCTGCCTCACCGCAGGCCGAACACCTTGTATTTTAGCAGAGCCCGGAACCCGGGACAAATGGCCGCCGGGCGGTCGCGCGGCGGGCGGGCCCCGTTGACAGGTCGGGCCGGGGCGTGCTAGTGTTGATGCCAACCACACACGCTGCCAGCGTGATCCACCTGGCAAAGGCCATGACGGGGCAAAGTAGTCCGGAGAGCGGCCCGCACAGGGAGGGACGCCGCGACTGAAAGCGTCCCCGGGAAGCGCCGGGCGAAGTTCGCCCCTGAGCCGCCCGCTGAAGCGCCTGCCGCCCCGGCAGGCGTGGGTAGGCGGGGCCGGCCGCCCGCCGTTATCCGGGCAGGGTGTCGGAGCCGCCGCTCCCGCACCCGGCGAGCGGCCGCCTCCGGGCGGCAAGAAGGGTGGTACCGCGGGACACATCGATCCCGCCCCTTGCAAGGGGCGGGATTCTGTTTTCGGGGGAGGAAGGCTACATGGGTGAGGCCGTGGCGCTCCGCGTGCGCGAGGGAGCGGGCACCCGGAAGCGGATCGAGGTGGGCCCCGGGCTGTGGGTCGGCGGTGAGCGGCCGGCGGTGCTGGTCGCCACCCCGGTGGACGGGGAGGTGCCGGGCGCCGGCGGAAGGGCGGCCGCCGGCGGGGTGACGCGGCGGGTCCGCCTGCTTGCCGCCGCGGGATTCCCGCTGGTGGAGCTGCGGCCGGGCTCCTCTCCCTACGGCCCCGCCCCGGACCCCCTCGACCTCGTCCGGGCGGCACGGGAGGGGGCGGACGTGGCCCTCGCGTTCCCCGTCACCGACCCGGCAGCGCTGACCAGCCTCGAGGGGCACGTCGACGCGTACCGCGTCCCACCGGCCCACATGCAGAACTTCCGGCTCCTGCGCGCCCTGGGCGCCGTCCGGACCCCCGTGCTCCTCTCGCGGGGCCCGGCGGCCACCATCGAGGAGTGGCTCCTGGCAGCCGAGTACGTCCTGGCCGGCGGCAACGACCGGGTGATCCTGTGCGAGACCGGCGTGCTCACGGCCGGCGGGGGCCCGCTCCCGGTTCCCGACCTGGCCGCCGCGCTGGAGGCCGCGCGGCAGACGGCCCTGCCGGTACTGCTGGACGTGAGCTACGTGCCCCACCCGCCCGGGCCGCTCGTCCGGGCGGCGCTGGCCGCCGGGATCGGCGGCGCCGTGCTGCGAGTCGAGCGCGACGCCGACCCGGACTTGCTCGCCCCGCTTCTGGCGGGCGCCGAGCTGGGGCGGGGGGCCAGCCTCCCTGCCGTGCGGCGGGCCATCGACGCCACGGACCGGGTTCTCCTCGCGGCCCTGGCGGACCGGATGCGCCTGGCTGCCCGGGCCGGGACCGTCAAGGCCCGTCTCGGGCTCACCGTCTACCAGCCCGAGCGGGAGCAGCAGCTCGTCGAGGCCCTGGTCGGCGACGCCCGGGAGCCCCTCGGCGCCCGGGCGGTGCGGGCGATCTGGCGGGAGATCCTGCGGGCTTCCCGGGAGGTCCAGCAGCCGGTCGGGCCGGCCGGCAGCGAGCGGCACAGGCCGGCTCCGGCCTCCCAGGCGGCGGCCGACTGAGCGCCGGGAACGCGGCGGCAGCGGCCCCCGGCCCTGCCGGACGCACCTTGCGATGATGCGCAGCGGCGGTATGCTGGAGGTGGCGGTCGTGGTGGAGCACCTCGCGGAGCGGGCCCGGAAGCGCGGACTGTCCGGCGGCGAGAGGCGCATGACGGCGGGGTCCCGGGGCCGGCGGGTGGCCGGCCCCGGGGTGCGGCCGGTGCACCGAACGCTCCGGCGAGACCGCACGTCTTTATCTTCAGGGGGGTGGTCGGGTGTTCCGGAGAAACCTGCGCCTGATCCTCACCATCGCGGGGATCGTGGGCGGGCTGGTGCTGACGGCGTTCAACCTCGAACCCATCCGGGAGATCTGGCCGGCGGCCGGCGGGACCCTCGGGGTCTGGGGCACGGTGCTGACCCTGACCTCCGGAAGCCTTCTCGGTGGACTCATCGGTTTCTTCCTCTTTCCCGCCGTGACCTGGATGGAGAGCCGGCTCACCCGGACGCCGGTCCACGATCTGCTGTTCGGCGCCGGAGGGCTCATCATGGGCCTTCTGATCGCCACGCTCCTCAGCTTCACGGTCGCCAGCATCCCGTGGTTCGGGAGCATCGTGGGGGTGCTGGCCGCCCTGGTGTTCGGCTACCTGGGCATGACCCTGGCGACCCGCAAGCGGGACGAGCTCGCCGGGCTGTTCGCCAACTGGAATCCTCCCGGCAAGCGAAAGGGGGAGACGGACACCCGGCGGGAGCGCGACGGGACCCCGAAAGGTCCTGTACCCAAGATCCTGGACACCTCGGTGATCATCGACGGGCGCATCGCCGACATCGTCCAGACGGGTTTCCTGGAGGGCCCGCTGGTGATCCCGTCCTTCGTCCTCGAGGAGCTGCGGCACATCGCCGACAGCTCCGACGTGCTCCGGCGGAACCGAGGCCGGCGGGGGCTCGACATCCTGAACCGCATCCAGAAGGAGCTGGCCGTCCCCGTCGAGGTGTACGAACGCGACCTCGGCGAGGGCGAGGTCGACTCGAAGCTTCTCAAGCTCGCCCGGCTGCTCGGGGGGAAGATCCTCACCAACGACTTCAACCTGAACAAGGTCGCCGAGCTGCAGGGGGTCAAGGTCCTCAACGTCAACGAGCTGGCCAACGCCGTCAAGCCGGCGGTCCTCCCGGGCGAGGAGATGTCGGTGACGATTATTAAGGAAGGAAAGGAGCCGGGCCAGGGCGTCGCCTACCTGGACGACGGCACCATGATCGTGGTCGACGGCGGCCGGCGCCACATCGGCGACACCGTCACGGTGCTCGTGACGAGCGTCCTGCAGACGGCGGCGGGGCGCATGATCTTCGCCCGGCCACGGGAGCCGCAACGGGGCGGCGGGGAGCGAGACCGGGAGCGGGTCGCCCCGTGACCATCCCTCTGGGTCCGGCCGGACTGGCGGTCGGAGTGACGGCGATCGTGGCGGCCGGCGGTCGGGGGACCCGGGTCGGAGGGCCCGTCCCCAAGCAGTTCCTGGACCTGGCCGGCCGGCCCGTGCTGGTCCGCAGTCTGGAGGTGCTGGCCGCCGACCCCCGGGTGGACGAGCTGGTGGTGGCCGCCCCGCCGGGGTGGGTCGACCGGGTGTGGGAGCTCGCCCGGCAGTACGGCATCCCCAAGCTCACCCGGGTGGTGGAGGGCGGGGAGACGCGGCAGGAGTCGGTCGGGCGGGCGTTCGGGGCGGTCTCCTCCCGCCCCCGGGTGGTGGCGATCCACGACGCCGCCCGCCCGCTCCTGCCGCCGGCACTCCTGGCGGGCCTCCTGGAGGCGGCGGGCCGTTACCCGGCGGTGATCGCCGCGGTGCCGGTGCGCGACACGGTGAAGGAGGCCGCCCCCGGCGATCCGCCGCGGGTGGCCCGGACCCTGGCCCGCGAGCGCCTGTGGGCCGCCCAGACCCCGCAGGTGTTCCACGCGCACGTCCTGGAGGCGGCGCTGGCCCGGGCCCGGGAAGACGGCTTCACCGGCACCGACGAGGCGGCCCTGGTCGAGCGCCTGGGCGAGCCCGTCGTGCTGTACCCGGGCTCGGCGGAGAACCTCAAGCTCACGACGCCCGAGGACTTCGCCCTGGCCGGGGCGCTCCTGGCCCGCCGGCACGCGGCGGCCGCGCCGCCGGCGCCGGCATGAGCCCCGTCGCCGGTTCTGCGGGAGGATGAGGCGGTCCGTGCGGATCGGGATCGGTTACGACATCCACCGGCTGGTGCCCGGGCGGCGGCTCGTGCTGGGCGGTGTGGAGATCCCCTGGCGGCTGGGCCTGGAGGGCCATTCGGACGCCGACGCCCTCACCCACGCGGTGATCGACGCGGTCCTGGGCGCGGCCGGGCTGGGGGACATCGGCCAGCTGTTTCCGGACACCGACCCGGCCTTCGCCGGGGCAGACAGCGTGGCGCTCCTGGAGCGGGTGGTCGCGCTCGTCCGGGAGCGGGGGTGGCGGGTCGGCAACGTGGACGCCACGGTCCTGTGCGAGCGCCCGCGCATCGCCCCGCACCGCGAGGCGATGCGCCGGCGCCTGGCCGCCGCCCTGGGGGTTGCGCCGGAGGACGTCGGCATCAAGGCCACCACCAACGAGGGCCTGGGGGCGATCGGGGCAGGGGAGGGCATCGCCTGCTACGCCGTGGCCCTGCTCGTTCGAGATTCTCCTTGACGCCCTGGTTCCCAGGCCCTATAATCAGGGCATCCAAACCGAGAATGGTTCTCAAAGGCGAGGAACGGGAGGAGTACCCGCCCGCCGCCGCACAGAGAGCCGCCGCCGGAGCGCCACCGGGGCGCCGGGCTGCAAGCGGCGGCCGGAGAAGCCTGCCGGCGGGTCCGGCAGGCAGGGCGGACGGGGAAGATGCACCCGGGAGCCGGGGTCCGAACGTCCGGCGCATGCCGGCCAAGTAGGCGCCCACGGGGGCCTCCGTTACGGGGCCGGGGGATCGGCCGCAAGGCCCGTCCCTGCCGAGATGGGCGCGGAGTCCGGAGCCACCGCCTGCCGCGGGGCGCCGGGCCGGCCCAAGCAGAGTGGAACCGCGGATCGGCCGTCCGCCTCTGCGCACCGCAGAGGCGGACGCTCTTATATCCCCATAGACCGCTCGGAAAAACGTTCGCAGTGAAGGAGGATGGCGATGCTCGCCCGCCTGAAGCGCGACATCCAGGCCGTGCTCGACCGGGACCCGGCGGCCCGCTCCGTGCTGGAAGTCATCCTCTGCTATCCGGGCCTGCACGCGCTGTGGCTGCACCGCATCGCGCACTGGCTCTGGACGCACAACCTGAAGCTCCTGGCCCGCATGGTGTCGAACCTCTCCCGGTGGCTCACCCTGATCGAGATCCACCCGGGCGCCAGGATCGGCGAGGGGTTCTTCATCGACCACGGGGCCGGGGTGGTCATCGGCGAGACCGCGGAGATCGGCGACAACGTGACCCTCTACCAGGGCGTCACCCTGGGCGGCACCGGCAAGGAGAAGGGAAAGCGGCACCCGACGATCGGCAATAACGTGGTGATAGGGACCGGCGCGCGCATCCTGGGCGCCATCACCATCGGCGACAACTGCAAGATCGGGGCCGGCGCCGTGGTGCTGCGCGACGTGCCGCCCGACTGCACGGTGGTCGGGAACCCGGGCCGCATCGTCCGCCGCAGCGGGCAGAAGGTCGACCTGCTGGACCACGTCAACCTGCCCGACCCGGTGGCCGCCGCGCTCGACCAGCTCACAAAGGAAGTGCACCGGCTCCAGGCGAAAGTGAAGAACCTGGAGGCGGAACTCGCCCTCATGAGGGCGCGGGGCGAGTCGCCCGAGGAGAGGGAGGATATCCCGCGTGCCCGTACGGCTGCTCAATGACCTCACCCGGCAGGAAGAGGAGCTGGTCCCGCAAGAGCCGGGCCGCGTGACCTTCTACAACTGCGGCCCGACGGTCTACAACCTGTTCCACATCGGCAACGCCCGGACGTTCCTCGTCTTCGACGCCCTGCGGCGGTACCTCCGCTACCGGGGCTACACGGTGACGTACGTCCAGAACTTCACGGACGTCGACGACAAGATCATCCGCCGGGCGGCGGAGCTCGGCGTGCCGGAGCGGGAGCTCGCCGACCAGATGATCCAGGAGTACTTCCGCGACGCGGACGCCCTGGGCATCGAGCGGGCGGACTTCCATCCCCGGGTCACGGACCACATCCCGGAGATCGTCGAGCACATCGCCGCCCTCGTGGAGAAGGGCTACGCGTACGAGATCCCCGGCGACGGGGTGTACTACCGGGTCACCCGCAAGCCGGACTACGGCAAGCTCTCCCACCGCTCCCTGGACGAGCTGCAGGCCGGGGCCCGGGTGGAGGTCGACCCCCGGAAGGAGCACCCGATGGACTTCGCCCTCTGGAAGGCGCAGAAGGAGGGCGAGATCGCCTGGGACTCGCCCTGGGGAAAGGGCCGGCCCGGCTGGCACATCGAGTGCTCGGTCATGGCCCGCCACTACCTGGGGGACACGCTCGACATCCACTCCGGCGGGGAGGACCTCATCTTCCCCCACCACGAGAACGAGATCGCGCAGTCGGAGCCGGTGACGGGCAAGCCCTTCGCCCGGATCTGGCTCCACACCGCGTTCCTGAACATCGGCGGCGAGAAGATGTCCAAGTCCAGGGGGAACTTCTTCTGGGTCCGGGACGTGCTCCGGCAGTACGACGGGGAAGCCGTCCGCTTCTTCCTGCTCTCCGCGCACTACCGCAACCCCCTGGACTGGCGCGATGACCTGGTCGAGGCCGCCAGGGCCGGCCTCGAGCGGCTCTACAACGCCGCCCGGGCCCTGCGCCACCTGGCCCAGGCGGCCAGCCGGGAGGAGCTCACCGACGCCGAGCGGACCCTCCTGGCCGATCTCCGCCGTCACCGCGACCGGTTCGTCGAGGCGCTCGACGCCGACTTCAACACGGCCGTGGCGCAGGCCGTGCTCTTCGACCTGGCGCGGGACACGAACACCCGGGTGCAGCCGGGTGCCAGCCGGGCGCTGGCGCGGGGGGCACTCGACCTGCTGCTCGAGCTGGGCGGCGTGCTCGGGCTCTTCGGCCGCTTCCGCCAGGAGGCAGCGGAGGACGGCGGGCTCGACGCCGAGATCGAGCGCCTCATCGCCCTCCGCCAGGAGGCCCGCAAGGCCCGTAACTTCGCCGAGGCCGACCGGATCCGGGACGAGCTCCGGGCCCGCGGCATCCTCCTCGAGGACACCCCGGCCGGGGTCCGGTGGCGCCGCGCATGACGGCGACCCGGCCCGAGCTGCTACCTGCCCTCACACTGGCCTACGTGGGCGACGCCGTCCACGACCTGTATGTCCGGGAGTGGCTGGTGCGGCAGGGCGGCGCGCAGCCGGCGGGGCGGCTGCACCGCGCCGCCACGGCCTACGTGCGGGCCGGGGCCCAGGCCGCCGCCCTGCGGGCGCTCCTGCCGGAGCTGAGCCCCGTCGAGGCCGACATCGTGCGGCGGGGCCGCAACGCCCGGCCCGCCCACGCCCCGCGCGGGGCGGACGCCGCGGAGTACCAGGCGGCCACGGCCTTCGAGGCCCTTGTGGGGTACCTGTACCTGAGCGGGCAGCGTGAGCGGCTGCGGGCCGTGCTCGCCCGGGCCGTCGCGCACGCCGGCGAGGGCCAGCCGGCCCGGTGAGGAGGGGGCGGAGCTTGTCCCGCTACAGCCCGGAGGAAGCGGCGCTGCTGTCGCGATACGTCAGCAACCTCGACCGGAACGTTTACGCCATCTGGGGGCTGCCCGAAGAGGTCATCGCCGTGGTGTTCGCCCGGGTGAGCCGGTCGCCGGCGAGCTTCCGCGACAACCTCCTCTCCCTCATCCGGGACCGGGAACTGGCGCTGGCGTCGCCGGACGGGGAAGGCCCGCCCCCGGAGGCCCGCTTCGACCTCGAGAAGGCCCGCCGGTTCCACGAGCGGGTGGTGATCGGCTACGGGCATTCGAGCGTGGCCGAACTGGCGGTGGCCCACGTGGGCATCGAGCGGATCTCCCGCCTGGCGTCGGCGCGCCTGGAACTGGCCAACCCGTTCCTTTCCTTCGTTGAATACTCACAGCGCTACCAGCGCCCCGCACGCGGGGGGTACGTGGTGCCGCCCGAGCTCGAGGAGCGGCCCGACCTGCGCGGTGCCTTCGAGCAGCTGCAGGACGAGACGTACCGCGCGTACGAGGAGCTGCAGGCGGGGCTGGTCGACTACCTGCGCGGGGTGATCGGGCCGCGGGAAGGGGAGGGCGAGAAGGCCTGGCGGTCCCGCCTCGAGAAGATCGCCTTCGAGGACGCCCGCTACGCCCTCACCCTCGCCGTCCACACGAACCTGGGGCTCACCGGCAACGGGCGGGCCCTCAGGGACGCCATCGTCCGGCTCCTCTCGGACCCCTACCCGGAGTGCCGCCGCCTGGCCGCCGCCATGCGGGAGGAGGTGTCCGCCGTCCTCCCGGTTCTCCTGCGCCACGCCGAGGAGAGCCCGTACCAGACGCAGACCCGGCTGGCGTTCGAGGCGGAGCTGGGCGACCTGGGCTCCTGGGCGCCGCGGGGTGCGGAGGCGACCCGCTCCTCCGCCTCCGGGGCGGCCGGCCCGCGGGCGGCGGTCCTGCTCGACTGGACGGGCCGGGACGGCACGGCGCCGGAGGCCGGACCGGCCCGCGACGCCGCACCCGCCGGGGACTCCATCCCGCCGGACGAGGTGCGGGCCCTCCGGACCCTCCTCGAGGGCGCTCTCACCACCCACAGCCGGCTGGGCGGCGAGGCGCTGCGCCGCCACGTCGCCGATCTCCCCGCAGACCGCCTCGTCCGCCTCGCCCGCGTGCTCGTCGACCGCCTGGGCCCCCACGACCACCCGCACGATGCCTTCCACCGCGTCGCCTACGAGGTGGAGTTCTGCGTCTCCGAAGCGTGCTGGCACCAGCTCCTGCGCCACAGCCGGAAGGTCGACTTCGCCCCGGCGGAGCCGCGCCCGGACGACGGGTGGGTGGTGCCCCCGAACGTCCGCGCCGCAGGGCTCGAGGGGGTGCTGGCCCGGGCGGTGGAGGCCAGCGAGGCGCTGTACCGGCGCCTCCTCGCCGACGCCCCCCTCGCCGCGCCCTACGTCCTCACGGGCGCGCACCGCCGGCGCGCCCGGGCGCGGTTCGACCTCTGGGAGCTGTACCACCTCGTCAACCTGCGCGGCGGCCCGGAGGCGCAGTGGGAGATCCGGGAGGCCATCCTCGACCTGAACGAGCAGGTCCGGCGCGTGCACCCGCACCTCGCACCGACCCGGCGGCGGGCGTAGGCGCCCCGCATGGCCGCCTGCCCCGGCGCGCATGCTGAAGTCACCGTAAGGAGAATGGATCGTGGCGGAGGAGCACATCGCCGGCCGCAACCCGGTCCTGGAGGCGCTGCGGGCCGGGCGGCCGATCCACCGGCTGCTGGTCGCCCGGGGCGCCGTGGAGGGATCCATCCGCCAGATCCGGGCACTGGCCCGGGAGCGGGGCGTGCCGGTCCAGGAGGTCGACCGGGCGCGGCTCGACGCCCTCGCCGGCGGGGTCCGCCACCAGGGCGTGGTGGCGGTGGCGGCGGTCCGGGAGTACGCCTCGCTGGAGGACATCCTCTCCCGCGCCCGGGCGGCCGCGGAGGATCCGCTCTTGCTCGTCCTCGACGGCATCGAGGACCCGCAGAACCTGGGCTCGCTCCTCCGCACCGCCGACGCCGTGGGGGTCCACGGGGTGGTGATCCCCGGGCGGCGGGCCGCCGGCCTCACCCCGGCGGTGGCGAAGGTGGCCGCCGGCGCCGTGGAGCACGTCCCCGTGGCCCGGGTGACCAACCTGCCCAGGGCGATCGCCGAGCTCAAGGAGGCGGGGCTCTGGGTCTGCGGGGCCGCACCCGGCGCCCCGACCGTCTACCACGAGGCGCGGCTCACCGGGCCGCTGGCGGTGGTGATCGGCGGGGAGGACCGGGGGCTCAGCCGGCTGGTCGCCGAGGCGTGTGACTTCACCGTGCGGATTCCCATGCGCGGACACCTGAACTCGCTGAACGCGGCGGTCGCCGGTGCCATTCTCCTCTACGAGGTGCGGAGGCAGCGGGACAAGGGGGCGTCCTGATCCGCCCCGGCCCACGGGCCTCCGCACGGCGCCCAGATCGGCCCGGGGGAGGGAGGCCCGGTGGACGGGAGGACCCGGGTCCGTTCCCGGCGACGGCACGTGGCGCTCGGGGCGGCGATCGCGCTCCTCGCCGCCGTGGCGGGCAGCGCGGTGGCGGCGCGCGCCCTGTCCGGCCGGTGGCCGGCGGGGCGGTGGCCCGGCCACCCCGGTCGCGGCCGGGGCGGCTGGCTCTTGCTGGTGCCGTACGGCGCCGGAGGACGGTCGGGGGGCCTGCCCGGGAGGCCGCCGGGGGACGTGCCGGGGACCCCGCCTGACCCCTCGACGGGCGGGGCCGCGGCGCCGGGGCCGCAGGCTCCGGGCGTCGGGGAGGCCGGGGGCAGTTCCGCCCCCGATCTGGCCCGGCTGCGGCTCCTCGCCCGCTTCGAGACGCCGGTGGTATCGGCCCAGGCAGGGCGGGTGGCGAACATCCGGCTGGCGGCGGCGAAGATCGACGGCCACGTGGTCCCGCCCGGCGGCGAGTTCTCGTTCAACCGGGTGGTCGGGCCCCGCGACCCGCAATTCGGCTGGCAGGCGGCGCCGGAGCTGTACAGCGGCGAGTTCGTGGTCGGCTACGGTGGCGGGGTCTGCCAGGTGTCGTCGACCCTCTTCAACAGCGTGCTCCTCGCCGGCCTTCCGGTCACCGAGCGGCACCACCATTCCCGGCCCCTCACCTACGTCGACCTCGGCCGCGACGCGACGGTGGCCTGGGACGGCCTGGACTTCCGCTTCCGCAACACGACCGCCGGACCCGTCCAGATCCGGGCCCGGCTCCTGAGCGGGTCTCCGCAGCGGATCGAGGTCGCCCTCTACGGCGCCGTGCGGGTCCCGGCCTACCGGCTGCGGACCCGGGTGGACCGCTACACCCCGCCCGAGATCGCCGAGATCCCGGACTCCAGCCTGCCGGTGGGGCGGCGGCTCGTCGTCGAGGAGGGGCGGCCCGGCTACCAGGTACGGGTGATCCGCACGGGGCCCGACGGAAGGGAGGAGGTCGTCGCGCGGGCCTTCTACGCGCCCAGGCGTGGCCACGTTGTGGTCGGGACCGCGCTGCTGCCCGCCCCGCGCGGAGACGCGGGGGCGGCGCCGCTGCCGGTTGCCCCGGCCGCGCCGGACACGGGTTAACGCCCACGGATTTGCACTATCCTCTTGTTGCTGACGGCAGGGGAAGTATGGTAGACTCAGGACATGAGAATGATTCTCAGCAAGCCTCCCACGGCGGGAGGCGATCCTGGGCGCAGGAGGGAGGGCGACGGCGTGGTCCTGGTCGTCGGCGGCGACCACCTGGGGTCGATCGCGGAGAACCTGCGCCAGCTCGGTTACGGCGACGTCGTCCACGTGACCGGCCGCAACGAACGGCGGGTGGACATCCCGGCCGGTACCCGCCTCATCCTGGTGCTGGTCGATTACGTGAACCACAACCTTGCCCGGTGGGTCAAGGACCAGGCCAAGGCGCAGGGGATCCCGACGGTGTTCACCCGGCGGTCGTGGAGTTCCGTCTGCCAGAGCCTGCAGAACTGCGGGCTGCCGTGTATTCACGTCGAAACGTGCCCGCGCGCCTCGCGGAAAAGGGTGGCGGGTTAGGTTTCCCACGAACTTGCATATCCATGTACCGGGCTCCCGCCCTGGCTTGACTGGGCGTCTCACGCCGATCTATAATGGCGGCAGTGGTGACCCGGTCAATCCGTTATGCCGTGTCTAACTCTCCAACACCAGTGTGTACGTCGGTCTAGCCCTCCAACCCGGTCACGCACTGGTTTTTTGTGTATATTTCGTTTGTTTTACCTCCAGGGGCGCGGGGAGGGGACCCGTTCATGGCGGCTAGCCCGGAGCGCGTTGTCCTGCACGATTACGACAGCATGGTTGACGAGGACATCGTGGAGTTCGCCCGGGATGGGTCGACGGTCGCGCTGGAGTTCCTGATCAACAAGTACAAGAACTTCGTTCGGGCAAAGGCCCGGTCGTACTTCTTGATTGGTGCCGACCGCGAAGACATCATCCAGGAGGGCATGATCGGGCTGTACAAGGCGATCCGGGACTTTCGCAGCGACAAGCTCACCTCCTTCCGGGCGTTCGCCGAGCTGTGTATCACCCGCCAGATCATCACCGCCATCAAGACGGCCACCCGCCAGAAGCACATCCCCCTGAACTCGTACGTCTCCCTCAACAAGCCCATCTACGACGAGGACTCCGATCGCACGCTCCTGGACGTGATCTCCGGCTCCAAGGTCACCGATCCCGAAGAGCTGATCATCAGCCGGGAAGAGTTCGGTGACATTGAGGAGAAGATGGGCGAGATCCTGAGCGACCTCGAGTGGAAGGTCCTCATGGCATACCTCGACGGCAAGTCGTATCAGGAGATCGCCCTCGACCTGAACCGGCACGTCAAGTCCATCGACAACGCCCTCCAGCGGGTCAAGCGCAAGCTGGAGCGCTACCTCGACCAGCGGGCCGGCGCCGTGGAGCGTGGGCGCGTCTAGCACGTGCCTGCACGCCGGTTTAGCTCAGCGGCAGAGCAACCGCCTTGTAAGCGGTAGGTCGTGGGTTCAAATCCCACAACCGGCTCCAGTTAGGAAACGGGTTTCGGGGATCACGCCCGGCGGAAAAAGGCCCGATGTCGCGACGGATGTAGCAACGGGGCGCTGTTCCGGTCCGGAAACCCGAAAAATGGGGTTCGGTGCCGTTCCCGCCGGCACCGAACCGTAACAGATGGAAACAAGACGGTCCGCAGGTCAGGGCTTCCGTTCCCGCGGCGCTGCCGGAGTACGGGCGCGCCTTATTTCGCGTGCCCATAATCGTGTAAGATCCACGTCTACACGATCTCGAACCGCTCGAGGGCAACGCTCACGCGAAAGATCTGCCCACTGCTCGTGGCCGCGTTGCGGGCAAAGGCGCGTTGGCCCGTCACATTCGACATGAAGAACCGCTACGCTCCCCCCACGGACAATACGGGTGCTCGAACCTGGGCAAGCCGTCCAATCCGTCCGGGACGCCCTGGCGAGGGCAAGTGAGCGAGCGAGCCGGGGGCGGGTGAAGCGACGGGAGCCTCCTGGCCGCTCTGCCGGCGCTTGCGGGTGGCGGCCACGCTCCGGACTCTGCTCGTACCCGCGCCCGAACGGGCGGGATCGCCGGACACGGCCGGACGCCCCCTCCCACGGCGATCCCCGCTTCGCCCGGACCGGCTCATCCCGACCGAGACGCGGCGGCGACGAACAGCTGACTCCCGGCGGCCGGCGCCGGCCTACCGGCGGGACCCAGGGGCCTCTCCAAGGGCGTCCTGGTCCGCCGGGCGGCGGACTGACCGGCTGCCCGCCGGGTGGAGCACCCACTATCTCACACCGGCTCTCGCACAGGCGGGATTGTGACATGGAAGCTGGCGAGATTCTCGAGGCAGTACCGGATGAGCGCGATGGTGCGGTTTCTGTCCGCAGTGGCCGTCCACACGGCTCTCACCCGATCCAGGAGCCTGTCGTAATCCTGTGGAGGGATCCCGAAACCCCAGCCGGAGGTCATGGCAAACCGGTCCAGTCGCAGGAGACGGGTAACGATGCCCATACCGGGCTCGCCTGTGCTGACCAGGCCGAAGTCGGCCAGCCGGTAGGTCTCTCTGCCGAGTGACAGCGCATCCCGAATGACAAGGTACTGGGTGGTGACCTGTTCGATGTGAAACAAGCCCACCCGGGACTCCCCGATCGCCCGGTGCAGGGCGGCAGCCTCCGGGTCGGCCGGGGCGTTACGGGCGCAGAAGTGCACGATCACGGGGCGGCCGTGGCGGCGGACCTCGTACAAGGCGGTGTCCATGACCAGGCTCTCCTCGTTTCCCGACCGGGTGGCAAGCACCCCGCCGGGTGCCAGGAGGCCGAGCCGCTTCGCGGCCTCGGCGAATTCGTCCGGCAGCACCTCCTTCAGGGCCAGGCGATAGATCTGGTTGAGTCGCGCTCTGGCCGACCGGTACGCCTCGAGCACCGGAACGCCGTCGCCTTCCGGTGACTCTGCTGCGGGCAGGCTCAGGCCTGCCGGGGCCGGACCTTCCACGTGCCGCAGTACCTCTACCTGGAGCCGGCCCCTGGGGAGGGGTCCCAGCGTTTCCTCCAAGGCAGCCCGAATGTGCGCGTGGCGGGGGCGGCTGAGCGTCTGGGCGATCAGCCGGCCGGGCAGTAGCTCAACAGTTCCGAAGAACTCACGCCCCGTTCCCTGTTGACCCCGGTAGCGCCAGAAGCAGCGCTGCGGGCTGTCCTCCATGCACGCGAACTCCGGACGCCCGGCCAACTTCTCACGGACAGTGTCGAAGGTGAGGTGGTTCCACTCCTCGGTGTGGACGATGGCTGGCGCGTAACCGCCCCCGGGGCTGGCCGCGAAAATGCGGCTGACCCCCAGTGGCAGGCAACACGAGCCGAAGGCCTGGCCCGAGCCGCAGGGGCAGTCCTCTTCCCGGCCGTACGGGATGAAGACGATCTGGGTCATCACCCTCGGCTTTCCCGTGGGGTCCGGCTCCATCTCCTCCGTCCGTGTCACGTAGAACCCCGGCCCCTCCGGCACAGAGAGCAACTCTTTACCCATGCCTACCTCGTCCCTTCCTTCGAGGACCGCTCACTTCCGCGCGTTTCGATGGAGGTCGTTCTCGCCCATCGACCGGATTCCTTCCCGGAGCCTCCCTGGGGCACGGGTAGTGCGGTGACCTCGCGTCGGGCCGGGCGATATTCTCTCCAGGCTGAACCAGGCGAACCGCTGCCCGCGTTCCCACTTCCCTCTCAGTTCCTCTTGACGCGAAACCGCCCTTGCCGTAAGATATGGAACGCTGCCGGGGAACCCGGCAGCGTCGTGGAGGGGTAGCGAAGTGGCCAAACGCGCCTGACTGTAAATCAGGTGGCTCTGCCTTCGGAGGTTCGAATCCTTCCCCCTCCACCACGTCCACACGCCAAGGGCCGGCGTCCGCGGGACGCCGGCCCGAATTCGTTTTGTTTCGTCCGGCGGAGGGCCCTCCCAGGCCGGCGTCATCGCCGCATCCGGCGTTCGACCCGCGGGATGGACTTCCGCCCGCAGGGACCCCCCATGCGGACGGGGCGGCCGGGACAGTCTGATTCGTGTAGGGTTCGGTGAGGTCGTCAGGGTCAGGCGCCACCCTGCGCAGCGGCCGGCAGGAGCTTGCCATGACGTGCGAGAAGGACACGCTGCTTCGGGCCTGCCGCGACAGGGTGGGCCGGGAAGCGTGCAGAGGAGGTGTTTTTGCATGGCAGGGCAGTTCGCGGGCAAGGTGGCACTGGTGACGGGCGGGGCCTCCGGAATCGGCCGGGCGACCGCGCTCGCCTTCGCCCGGGAGGGCGCGAACGTCGTGGTGGCGGACGTGAGCGCCGAGGGCGGCGAGGACACGGTCCGCCAGATCAAGGCCGCAGGCGGCGACGCCGTCTTCGTTCGCGCCGACGTGTCGAACTCCGCCGACGTCCAGAACATGGTGAAGGTGACGGTCGACACCTTCGGCCGGCTCGACTACGCCTTCAACAACGCCGGCATCGAGGGCGCCCTCGCCCCCACCGCCGACTACCCCGAGGACGTGTGGCACCGTGTGCTGGGCATCAACCTGAGCGGCGTGTTCCTCTGCATGAAGTACGAGATCCCGGAGATGGTCAAGCGGGGCGGCGGGGCGATCGTGAACAACGCGTCCATCCTCGGGCTGGTCGGCTTCGCCAACGCCCCGGCGTACACGGCGGCCAAGCACGGGGTGGTCGGCCTCACGAAGGTGGCGGCCATGGAGTACGCCCAGCGCGGCATCCGCATCAACGCCGTGTGCCCCGGCTTCATCGAGACGCCGATGGTCATGGAGCGCGGGGTTGCAGCCGGCAAGAACCGGGAGGTGTACGAGCAGATCGCGGCTCTGTCGGCGATGAAGCGGATGGGCAAGCCCGAAGAGATCGCCGCCGCCGTGATGTGGCTCTGCTCGGACGCCGCCTCGTACGTGACCGGGACCGCCCTCACCGTGGACGGCGCGTACACGGCGCAGTGAGGTCCCAGCCTCCGGGGGGCGCTGCCGGGCGATCGTGCGGCCGGGGCCCCAGGGCCCCGGCCGCCGTTCACGCCTCTTCCTCATGGACCACTTCCGGTCTCGGGACGGATTCGAACCCCACGGCCGGCGATTCGTTCACGATGAGCCGGAACACGTCGGGCCGGTTGTAGTGACCAATCACGTCGAAGTCGTATCGGGCCTGGGTGATCTGGTCGAGGTCGAGATCGGCGGTGAGGATCCCTTCCCGGTCGTACAGGGGGCCGGCCAGGTACTGCCCGAGCGGGCCGAGGATGGCGCTGCCCCCGCGGCACAGGACCTCGGGGCCGGGGCCGAGGTCCTCCCAGTCGGCCGGCATGATCTGCCGGGTGACGAACTGGTTGCAGGAGAGCACGAAGCACCGGCCCTCGCAGGCGATGTGCTGGATGGTCGCCTGCCAGGTGTCCCGGCAGTCGGCGGTGGGGGCCAGGTAGATCTCGACGCCCTTGCCGTACATCGCCATCCGGGCGAGCGGCATGTAGTTCTCCCAGCAGATCAGGCCGCCCACGGTGCCGAACTCCGTTCGAATCGCGGTGAGGGTGGACCCGTCCCCCTCTCCCCAGATCAGCCGCTCGGCCCCGGTCGGCTTCAACTTGCGGTGCTTCCCCAGGAGGCTGCCGTCCGGACCGAAGTAGAGGAGGGTGCAGTACAGCGTCGACCCCCGGTACGGGCCCGCTCGCTCGATCACGCCCACCGCCACGTAGGCCCCGGTTCGCCGGGCGGCGGCGCCGATGGCCTCGGTGGCGGGGCCCGGCACGTCGACGGCGTTGTCCCAGTACCGGGCGAAGGCCCGGCGTCCTGCCTCGCTGCGGCTCCCGACCACCGTGCCGAACGTGAGCCCCCGCGGGTAGGCCGGGATGAACGCCTCGGGGAACACGATGAGCCGGGTGCCCTGTCCGGCGGCCTCCTCGATCAGGCGGACCGTCTTCCCGACGGTGGCCTCCCGGTCGAGCAGCACCGGAGCGGCCTGCACCACGGCCACGCGAACGCTCGTACCCATGCGGGATCCTCCTCCGGCGTAACGGGATGCCCGGTGCCGCACGGTCAGGCGCCGGGCGATCGCTCCGCTGCTCCCACCGGTGACGGGACCGGGCCGCCGATCCGCCGCAGGAGCCACGGGGCGAGGAGCGTCGCGGCGAGTGCGACGGCGGCGTAGCGCACGAAGTCCCCGCCGGCGGTGTCCGGCAGCACCGCCTTGAGCCCGGCGCGGGCGGCGAGCACCACGGCGAGCCCCAGGGCCACCCGCACGACCTGCCAGCCCGGGCGGGGGTGGGGGCGGTAGCCGATCCACGCCTCCTCCAGCACCGTGCCGGGAAGGAACCCGGTCAGGGCGCCCATGGCGACCGGGAGCTCCTCGGGCTGGATCCGGCCGAGGGCGGGCACCGCCTGGTAGGCGGCGTAGAGCAGGACCGGAATCCCGGCGCCCAGCGCCGCCCGCAGCCATAGGGGCAGGGCAGACAGCCAGCCGCCGGCCCGGCCGTGGACTCGGATGCCGAGCCAGGCCAGGCCCAGGCCGAGCGCCCACCCGCCCACGACGTCGGCCGGCCAGTGCACGCCGAGGTACAGCCGGGACACGCCCACCAGGAGGATGACGGCGGCCGCCAGCCCGGCGAACCAGCGGCGGCGCACGCCGGAGGCGAGCACCGTCCACACCAGCGCGGCGCTCTGCGCGTGGCCGCTGGGGAAGCCGAGGGGGCTGCCGACGTCCACCGGCGCGACCCGGATCCCGCCGGCCGGCGGGCGGGGCGACGCGACCAGGCCCTTGGCGACGCTGGCGACCCAGATGTTGAAGAGGAGCAGGCCGGTCAAGAGGCGGGTGAAGCGGCGGTCGGCCGTCCAGTAGAGGATCGGGACCAGCGCCACGAAGACCTGCTCGGAGGAGAGCTTCGACATCAGCGTCCAGAAGCGCTCCCACCCGGGCCCCGGCATGGTCGCCTGCAGGAAGCGGATGACCTCCACGGATCAGGTCACCTCGAAGAGGCGCTGCTCCACCGTGCCGAGCACCTCGCCGCCGGTCGGGGTCACGAGGATCTCGTCCTCGATCATCGCGGCGCCGACGCCCGGCACGATGAACTTCGGCTCCACGGTCACCACCATCCCGGGGACGAGCTCCTGGTCGGCCCCGGGACCGAGCACCGGCGGTTCGTCCATCTCGAGGCCCAGCGAGTGGCCGATGTACTGGCCCTGGTTCGGGCCGTAGCCCATGAACCAGTCGGCATACCCGGCCCGTCCGGCGTGCTTCCGGGCGACCTCCCACAGCTCGGCGGCGCGCCTACCCGGCCGGATGGCGGCGATCACCGCCTGATGAAGTTCCACGAGGCGGTCCCACAGGTCCTTCAAGCGGGCCGACGGTTTCCCGACGGCGTACGTGCGCGTCATGTCGGCATGGTAGCCTTGCCGGTAGAGGCCGAAGTCGACCACCACGAGTTCGCCCTCGCCGATCACCCGGTCACTGTAGCCCCACGGCTGCGCGGGCCCGAATCCGACGCCGGTGACGGTGAAGGCCGGACCGGAGATCCGCCAGCCGTTGGGGCCGCTCGCCACGACCCGCCCCGCCGCTCCGGTGCCGTCCCAGCGCCGGAAGTAGATCTCCGGGCCGGCGCCGGCCCGCATCGCCCGGCCGAGGGCGCTGGCGGCCACGTCCGACTCCCTCGCGCCGGGCGCCAGGGCTTCGAGGACGCCGGCGTGGACCTCGGCCCACAGCCCGGCTGCGGCGCGCATCGCGGCGATCTCGATGTCGTCCTTGACCAGGCGCTGGTTCAGGACCACCGGGGCGACGTTCTCGAGGCGGTATCCGGCGAGGGTCCGGCCCAGGCTCTCGACCAGCGTGGCGGGCAGGACGTCCTTCTCGATCCCGATCGTCGCCCCCTCACGCGGCAGGAGGCCCCGCTCGGCGAGGTGGTGCCGCATCTGGCCGAAGGACGCAGCGCCGATCACCTGGGGGAGGAGGCTGTCCTGGCGCACCCACTCCTCGACCCGTCGGGCGAAGAGCACCGGCTCGCCCTCGGCGGGCACCCAGAGGTTGCACGGTTGCCCCGTCCCGGCATAATAGAAGACGTCACGGGGATGCTGGATCAGTGCCGCTGCCCAGCCGGCCTCCCGCAAGGCGGCCTGCAGCCGCTCGGTGCGCCGCCGTGCCGCTACCACCGACCGTGTGTCTGCCATGGCTCACACGCGCCTCCCCTGTGGCCCGGTGGGTGGTACCCTGACCGGTTGACCAACCGTTTGGTCGAGTGACACAGGATCGGATTCGAGGCGGCGGGCGGCTTCCCCTGCGCGGCGCGAGCGCGGGAACGGCGCGGCGCGCGGCACGGCGGCAGTAGATCCGGCGCTGGGCGGCGTCCCCCCGGTTGGAGACAAACGGTCTGGACAGATCGCCGGAGCGTGATATAATAGTCACCGGTCTCGGGAACCAGGGCACGCGAGGGCGTGCCGGGAGGGCATCGGGACCACGTCGCGGGGTGGAGCAGTCCGGTAGCTCGTCGGGCTCATAACCCGAAGGTCGAGGGTTCAAATCCCTCCCCCGCAACCAGGCTGGTGTAGCTCAGTAGGTAGAGCACGTCCTTGGTAAGGACGAGGTCACCGGTTCGATCCCGGTCACCAGCTCCAGCGTTTCGCTTCCGGCCCCGGAACGGGGCCGGCAGTTGTTCCAGGACGGGGGTGGCCGCCGTGGCCGCGAAGGGCAATCGCGTCATCATCACGATGGCGTGCACGGACTGCAAGCAGCGGAACTACTCCACGACGAAGAACCGCAAGAACGACCCGGGGCGTCTCGAGCTCAAGAAGTTCTGCCCCACCTGCGGCCGCCACACGCTGCACCGCGAGACCCGGTAGGGTCGGCGCGAGGCCGCGCACGGGTGCCGAACCGCAGGCGTTTACCCGGGGTGCCGTCCATGCTACAATGCGCGGTGGACGCGCACGCCGCAGGGGTGTAGCTCAAGTGGTAGAGCAGCGGTCTCCAAAACCGCAGGTTGCGGGTTCGAGTCCTGCCGCCCCTGCCAACTCAAGAAGCCGCGAACCCGCCAGGCTGTAAGTCTGGCGGGTTGGAATTTATAGGCAGGGGTATGCAGATGTGACTATCTGGGCGGGTTTGCAACCCGTTTGCAACCCTCGTCATTGCAAGTAGTACGCAACCACCGTCTTCAACCACTTTTAGGATCCTTAAGGTGACGTGCCAGTTACGGGTTTGTGGACACCGGGCTACGAACCGGGAGCGGGCGACCACGGTCAGCATCAAGACGAACTCGGCGTAAGAGACAAGGGGCCCTGGATAACCCGGGCTCCTTTCTTGTCTTAGGGCACCGTTTTTCGTATGAGGACCGGAACCGGTCCGGCTTCGCCCTCCTTCGAGAAGATATTCACGCGGTAGACGTACTCTTTGCCGTGCCCTACGCTCGTGTCGTTCCACTCGGTCACAGAGGTGGGGAGTTCGGCCAACAGCTTGAACGACAACCGCGCCACCGAGCGAGCCTCTGGACGCTGGGGGCACGTCGCGCTGGTGATCGCTACTCTTGCCGGCATCCACCAACCGGGTTCACACTCCTTGCCGCGCGGAAGGCCGGTGAGATTTCACTGGTCGCTGCTGCCGACACAGCCTCTCTCCCGAAGGCGGAAAGAGAGTGGCTTGCCTTATTTCCCCGTTCTGTTCCCAACTCACCCACACACCGCTATGCGCTTCGACATAGCGCGATGCCTTGACAATCGGATTGAACAGTGCGCAGCGTCGTTGCCGACTGAACGTACGTCCTCCATAGCGTCAAGTAACTCCGACAGCATGACGCGTTTGTTGCCGAGGCCCTTGATGCGTTCTCTGAAGTTGCTGCCCCTCGCTTCCCGACCATTCCCCGGGGCGACCTTCTTCGCCTTTCACTGGGTTTCGGGTTGCTGGGGAATGGGGCGGATGATGATTTCGACTGCCTGGCCGGGTATCTCCTTGTGGCCTTGTTTGAGAACTGGAACCAGTACGAACCGAGCGGGTAGCGGGGGTGACGCCTCAAAACCGGACGAAAAGGGTACGTCCCCTGTGGGGTGCTTCCGGCTATAACTCAGGCGGACTTCCGCCACGGCCTTGCCGTTTGCAACCCAGTACCTACCGTCGTCCCACGTGAACGGGCGCATACTCACAGTCGCGTTTCCGTCCACCACCTTGACGAACACAGGCGGCGTCGGTGCGTTCACTTGTCCGAGATTGCCCCTCGGTGGCCAAAACAGACCTTGCTGGCGCTGGTTGTTCGCGTCCATGACGTGAATCGGGACAATGAGTCCCCAGGGCTCGACTGTGTACGGCCCGGGAGGAAGCGGCACACCCCATGGTGTGGTGAGAGATGGAACAAGAAGCTGCGCTGTGGCCTCCTTACCAGGGTCCCAGGGAGGCGCGGGGGCCAGTGGTATTGGCGGTGGGTCGCCTTCCACCTGGAAGCGAACTTCACCGTCCCCGAAGCGGTAGACCTTGAACGGCATGTCCGGTTGCGAAGGTTGGGCATAGGACGTGGCGACTGATTCCTCGGTACTGGCCTTGACCCCGCATGCTGCCGCACCGCTGAACAGTGCGAGAACGAGCCCTGCACCGACGACAGCCACAGCGGGAAGTCCGCGCATGTTGAGCACCTCCGTGCTCTCAACATGTACCTCATCGTTCTTCGTGGACTCTGGGCTCGCGGAGGGTACCAGTCCCACCACGATCTGGATTGAAACGAGCCCGGCGTGAGGCCGTTGCCTGGAGCCGAGACGGAACACGGGTGGAAGGCTCTCCCTCCCCCTGTGTCCGCTTTCTGTTCACGATATTGCCTCTGCAATTTGCAGGACTTCCTCAAGCCCCGGGTTCGCGGCATCAACGGTGTGGAGCACGCCGTCGCTGTACAACGTGAGGTGCCACATGTGCTTGGTCCACGGGGGTTCGAGCGGCTTCCCGTCCTCCCCAACTTCGTTGAAGTCGATCTCGGCCACGGTGCCGGTGCGAAACTCGACCGTTCGTCGGCCGTCATTCAAGATGTCTCGCGCGGTCTGTTCCGACACACGCATCTGTCGAACCATCAAGAAGGCTGGTGTGTCGCTTTCACGGTACCAGACCCGTCCGATCCAGCGGTCGCCAGATCCAACATCCATGGACTGGTACAGGGTGCCACCCAGCAGGCGCATGCGGTTGGCGGCGGCCGAGTGGGCGAGAAAGCCGGACATCGTGACCGGAGGCTTGCCCAGAGCCTTCTCCGCATCCACCCGGCTGATGGGCGTTTCGGGGAAGCCCTTATAGTGTCGGCGAATGGACTGGGGAACGGATTCGGCCGCATGTGGTTCTGTCGACTTGAGCTGGTCGGGCGCGTCGTCTTCGGCCGGGGCCGCAGTCCGCGTGGTTGGCTCAGCCTCGAGACGGGAGATGATGCGGGCCGGGGGATAGAGCGTCGCCAGGGCTGCCCCCGTGCCGAAGCTCAGAGCGCTCATGAGCCCGAACGCAGCGACAGGGCGTACGAACGGGCGCACGGTGGCCACCTCCGCCTTCCCACAGTGCACGTCCACGGGGATCGGTTTCGGTCCCGAGGAGCCCCACTACGACCTCGCTGGAGAAGAGATCCACGTGGTGAGTGGCAAGGTAACCGGGGGTGCAGTGAGGTCGGGGATGCCGTCACTCGGTAGCCGTGACCGAAGGGGCGCAGCGTGACGCCTGATCGGATGGAGCAGTCGGTACCATTCCTGCTTCAGCGCTCGCTTCACGGCGGCGTCGAGGGCAGCGTCACGCGTAACCACAAACACATTTCCCCGGGTGGTGAACAATTCGGGCGCGTTCGAGTCGATGACACTACTCCACCCGTCGATCTCGACCCTGTATCTGTACCGCCCCGGATCACTTTCGATCTGGGTGATGCGGATCTTGTCAGCGTCTTCCGCTTCGGGGAAGAAGATTACGTCCAGAATACCCAAGTTGGTCCTCATCCAGGCCGCTTTGTGGGCGCCACCGGGGAAAAAGGACTCCCACTTGGACCGTGCCACCTCTTCCACCTCAACGCCCTGTTTGGATAGCCTTTCCACGAACTGGTTGGAGTCCGCCGACAGGAGAGGCGAGGGGTGATCGCTGTGCTCCCAGACTGACGCACCTCGACACCACACCGCGTAGGTTCGAAGGGGCACCCAGAAGAACGAGTACGCCCTCACCTTTGCCACCCAGTAGCACGGCGCTTTCGTGATGGGATCTACCGTTCCCGGTGGCAGCGGCATCATGTCTGTCACCCGCATTCCCCGAGTGAGACCACGCTCGATGGGGTGATCAAGGACCATTCGGGCGAGTCGAACGGCGTCCTCAGCGAACTGGCGTTGTTCGCCTGAGAACCGAGTCACTCCGGTGGTGAACCGTGGACCCCAGACTCCCACGGCTACGAAAGCCAGCAAAGCTAACGACGCGATCTTCCGCACGGCTTGCCACCTCAGCCACTATTACACACTGACGCCAAACACGAAAACGGCAATCACCGCCACGGTGAACGCCAGGAGCAGACAGACCAGCGCCACGGTCACCGGGTTCAGACGACCGAGTCCGATGAGTTGGGCACCAACATCCGCAATTCGCTCCAGAATGGCTTGCAGGATGTCGATTGGATTTCGCCTCCAGCCGCACTGATGCTGTCCAAATTATGATTCAACACGATCACGGCTACAAGACGGCCTGTGAACGCGCGGTCAGGGTGGTAGATGAGGCATCCTGACGTACGACACGCTGGTACAGTGGGAGCGCCGGCCAAGGTCGCGGGCGGTCACCCGGCCCGGTGGTGAAGGGCCAGGCGACGGCGCGACCGACCTGTTCCGTGGGCCGGCGGCGGAGGGGCATAGAGGAAGGTGCGGCCGTGGGGCTGAACCATAGATTACCGCCCGGAGACCGTTCGAGCCCGGAGGCGAGGGACGTTGGGCCGGCTCGTGGCTCTTCTGGGGGCCGCAGCGCGGGCGGCGGGGAGCGTCGTGATGGTCTGCTGGGGCGCTCGCGGCGAAGAGCGGACGATGCTTCTTTGGGGGTTCGGCTTCCTGGCCTTGTTCGGCATCGCCGCGCGGTCCGCGCTCCGGAGGAACTGGTTCCCGGTACAGGTAATCGCGTAGGTCACGGTGGGGCTGTCGCTTCTCGGCGTCATGAGCGTCGGCGCGCTCATCTTTCCCGGGGCGGTATTGCTGGCCATCGCGTCGTATAGCCATGAATGGGTTATAACGGGAACCGGTGGGTAGAGGGTTCCTCGTCCCCTTCGGACCTGGGCGTCGTCACACGGGCCAACCAGACCTTCTGGCATGTGGATGGGGGCAAACCCATGCGTCTCGTGCAGACAGTGCCTTGGGGGCGCCGGATCGTCAGCTTATTCGCCATGTTTGTGGTTCTTGTCTCGGCGGCACGTGGGGGTGCCCAGTCAGGGTACACCACCGATAGCAAGCTGGACGCGCACCCAGATGAGCCCGTGTTCCGAGACGTCCAGGGGCACTGGGCGGAGGCCAGCATTCGCGAAGCCGTGGCAGCCGGCTACGTGCATGGCTACCCGGACGGCACCTTCCGTCCGGATGCGCCCGTCACCCGGGCCGAACTCCTGGCGCTCACGGTGAAGGCGCTGCAGCAGGCCGGCTACCTGCCGCGGATCCACGTGCCATACGCTGCGGACGAGTTCGACCCCCAGTTGCGGGAGCACTGGGTGGTGAAGCAAGGGTTCCTACCTCTCGCACTGGCGACAACGCCCGGGGCGGGACAATGGCTCCACCTGGTGGACATGGACGCCGCCGCGACCCGGCTGGAGTCCGCGGTCTGGCTTGCGCACATGGCGCGACCAGCTCTGAGGATGCGGCTCTCCATCCTCGACCAACGCCGGGCGGAGAACTGGTCGGAAGCGGCCCAGGCGGCGGCCCGGAAGGGGATCGAGGATGGAGTCTGGCCGTTTCAGGACGCCGTACCCGCGGAAATCAGACCTTACGTGCTGGAGGCGGTTCGCTCTGGCTTGATCGTGGGGCTGCCCAACGGCCGCTTCGGCGGCGATGAGCCCGTCACGCGCGCCCAGTTGGTCGCCATGCTGCAGCGCATGGCGCCGGTGTCGGCCCTGTCTCACGGAGGTCCTGCCGTGCCGGAGCCTGCGCTCCCCGGACGCGGGCGGGTGGTGGGAGCCCGACTGACCTGGTCCCATGGTGCCAGTCGAGCGCCGCGTCCCCTCCAGGGCAGCCGGCAAGAGGACTGGCCCGCGTTGAATCGTCTCATAACCGCTCTCAGCGACGCCGCCCGTTCGGGCGACGTGCTGCCGCCAGAGGGCGTGGGGCGGTTGCCGGTTCCACCGCCACATCCCGTTCATCTGGTTGTGCAATACGCAGACGCCACCCAGGATCGGGTGGAATCCGCCGTCCGGTGTGAGGGGGATCCCAGTGGGTCCCGGCGCTGCGCGGCAGAACCCGATTGGATGATCGTGAACGACCGGGTTGTATTCGCGCCTGCGCTCTGGGAGTACTACCACGGCCAGATGCGCCTGGACATGCCGATGCTCCCCGTGGACGCCGGGAACTGATCACGCCGTCCGTCACCGCCCACGGGGCGAACCCCGGTCGGGCGATCATCCGGGCGGACCACGGTTTCCACGTGAGCCGGGCGCAAAACTTTCTGCAGGGAAACGCGGGGCGGATGGCTAACTTGTCCCGTAGTCGAAGGCGGCGGGGGTGAGCGCCGCCCCCGCAGGTCGTCTTGCCGCGTCCGCCCCGTCTGTCGCGCCTGGGAATATGCAGTAGTGGATAAATGCGGCCGGCCCTGCTATCCTGGTATGTGTACGTGGCCCAGGCCGGTGCGAGCCTGGGCCCACCGGGCAAGCAGGTACGGCCCGCATGCCGCGGCCCTGGGGGTGGTCACGGGGAGTCCCGCCGGATCGGGAACGGGGCGGGAGGTCGCAGGCTTTCCGGAGGCGAGGCCGGTGCCGGCCGGCAGTGCCTCTTGGGAAGGATGGGTTGGTCACTTCAGAACGAGGGGGAAGACAGCGTGCGCAGGTGGATTTCCGTTTTCGTGGTGGCGTCGCTCTTGACGCTTGCCGTCGCGGGCTGCGCCGGCGGTAAACAGCAACAGCCGCAGCAGCAGCCGGGGCAGCAGCAAGCGCAGCAGCAGCCCGAGCAGCCCAAGGAGCAGGTCGTCCGGTTCAACAACGGTACGGAGCCGGAGACCATCGACCCCGGCCTCTCGACGGGCATCCCCGAGGCCAACGTGGAGAACCACCTGTTCGAGGGTCTCATGCGGCTTGACGCCGAGTCCAAGCCTGTCCCCGGCATGGCGGAGCGTTACGAGGTCAAGGACAACGGGACGACCTACGTCTTCTACCTCCGCGACGCCAAGTGGTCGAACGGCGACCCCGTCACCGCGCACGACTTCGTCTATGCCTGGCAGCGGGTGCTCGACCCGTACACCGCTTCGGAATACGCCTACCAGCTGTACTACGTCAAGGGCGCGGAGAAGCTGAACACCGTCCCGCTCAAGGATAAGGACGGCAAGGACCGCCCGGAGGCGGACGTCAAGAAGGACATCGAGGCCGCCAAGGCGGAACTGGGCGTCAAGGCGCTCGACGACAAGACGCTGGAGGTCAAGCTCGAGGCCCCCACCCCGTACTTCCTCAGCGTCGCTGCCTTCCACACGCTGTTCCCGGTGAACAAGAAGGCCGTGGAGAGCGGCCCCGACTGGTTCCGCAAGCCGGAGACGATCGTCACCAACGGCCCGTACCTCCTCAAGGAATGGAAGCCGAAGGAAAAGATCGTCCTGGTCAAGAACCCGAACTACTGGGCGGCGAACGAGGTCAAGATCGACCGGCTCGAGTTCTACCCGGTCGAGGAAGCGTCCACCGCTCTGACCATGTACGAGTCCGACCAGATGGACGTCCTGGATGACGTCCCCGTGGCCGAGATGGACCGGCTCAAGAAGGAGAAGGCCGGTGAGCTGATGATCCGGCCCTACCTCGGGACCTACTACTACCTCTTCAACACCACGAAGAAGCCGCTCGACGACCCGCGGGTGCGCAAGGCCCTGAGCCTGGCCATCGACCGCAACGCCATCGTCACCCAGATCACCAAGGCCGGTCAGATCCCCGCGCTGGCGTACGTGCCGCCCGGCATCCCGGACGTCCAGGGTGACTTCCGCAAGAACGGCGGCGACTACTTGAAGGACAACGACGTCGAGACCGCGAAGAAGCTCCTGGCCGAGGCCGGCTACCCGGACGGCAAGGGCTTCCCGAAGCTGACCATCCTCTACAACACCAGCGAGTCCCACAAGGCCATCGCCGAGGCCATCCAGGAGATGTGGAAGAAGAACCTCGGCATCGAGGTCAACCTGACCAACCAGGAGTGGCAGGTCTACCTGGACACCCGGACGAAGCTGGGCTATGACATCGCCCGGGCCGGCTGGATCGGCGACTACGTCGACCCGATGACCTTCATCGACATGTTCACCAGCACCAGCGGCAACAACGACACGGGCTGGAAGAACCCGCAGTTCGACGACCTGGTAAAGCGGGCCAAGGCCACGGGCGACCAGGCCACCCGGATGCAGCTCATGCACGAGGCCGAGAAGCTGCTGATGGACCAGGCGGTCGTCATGCCGATCTACTTCTACGTCGAGGTGGACCTGCAGAAGCCCAAGCTCAAGAACGTGATCGTCCACCTGGTGGGCGGCCACGACTTCAGCCGGGCGTACTGGGAGAAGTAAGGCTTCGAGAGACCGGGAGGCGGGGAGGTATGCCGGCCCGCCCGGCATACCTCCCCTTCCTGGCGTGAGGGAGGAGCCATCGACCCTACCCGGGGGGTGAGGCCTTGGGACGTTACGTCGTGCAGCGCCTCGTGACCATGGTGGTCGTGCTGTGGGTGATCGTCACCCTCACCTTTTTCATGATGCGGGCGATTCCCGGCGGTCCCTTCGCCAGCGAGAAGAATATCCCGGAGGCCGTCCTGCAGAACATCGAGAGGCGCTACAAGCTGGACCAGCCCCTGTGGAAGCAGTACACGGATTACCTCTCCAACGTGATCGTCTGGGACCTGGGGCCGTCCTTCAAGCTCGAGGGCGTGACGGTGAACGACATCATCAACCGGGGATTCCCGGTTTCCGCCACCCTGGGCGCGCTGTCCGTCCTGCTGTCCCTGGCCGTGGGGGTTCCCGCCGGCATCATCGCCGCGATGCGGCACAACGGCACCGCCGACCGGGTGACCATGGCCCTGACGGTGCTGACGATCTCCGTGCCGAGCTTCATCCTGTCGACGGTCCTGCAGTACGTCTTCGCCTTCAAGTTGCGCTGGTTCCCTCCGGCCCTGTGGGGCTCGTGGAAGCACATGGTCCTGCCGACCCTCGCGCTCTCGAGCTTCAGCATGGCGTGGATCGCCAAGCTGACGCGGTCGAGCCTCCTCGAGGTGATCGGCCAGGACTACATCCGCACCGCCCGGGCGAAGGGGCTGCCGGAGGCGGTCATCACCTGGCGCCACATGCTGAAGAACGCGATGATCCCGGTCATCGCTTACTTGGCCCCGCTCACGGCGGCGCTCCTGACGGGGACGTTCGTCATCGAGAGCATCTTCGCCATCCCGGGGCTCGGCCGGGAGTTCGTGACCAGCATCGCGAATCGGGATTACACCGTGACGCTGGGCGTGACCGTGTTCTACGGGGCCCTGCTCGTGGGTCTGACCCTCGTGGGCGACCTCCTGACGGCCCTGGTCGACCCCCGGATCCGGCTGGAGGGGGATTGAGATGGCAGCTGTCCTTCCCCAGACCAAGTTCGCCCCCGCCCGGGTCCGTGCAGGCGAGGCCGAGCGCATCACCACCCCGCCGATCAGCTTCTGGAAGGACGCGTGGCGGCGGTTCCGGGCCAACCCGCTGGCCGTGCTGGGCCTGGTGATGCTGGCCGTCATCGCGGTTGCGGCGATCGTGGGCCCCGAGCTCACCCCGTACAGCTACTCCGACCAGAGCCTCCTGAACCGCGACAAGCCACCGAGCGCCGAGCACTGGTTCGGCACCGACAACCTGGGCCGCGACCTCTTCACCCGCGTTCTCTTCGGCGCCCGGATCTCCCTGACCGTCGCGGTGGCCGGCGGCGTGATGCAGGGCATCATCGGGGTGGTCTACGGCGCGGTCGCCGGACTCCGGGGCGGCACGACCGACAACTTCATGATGCGGATCGTGGACATCATCGACACGATCCCCCTCACCCTGTACGTGATCCTCCTGATGGTGGTCATGGGCCCGGGGATGAAGAGCATCCTCATCGCCATCGGCATCACGTACTGGACCCGGATGGCCCGGCTCGTCCGGGCGCAGGTCCTCTCCCTGAAGGAACAGGAGTTCATGCTGGCCGCCCGGGCCCTGGGAGCGTCGATGAGCCGGCTCATCTGGCGGCACCTCGTCCCGAACACCGTGGGCCCCATCATCGTGGCGCTCACCTTCGAGATCCCGTCGGTGATCTTCACCGAGGCGTTCCTCTCGTACATCGGCCTCGGCGTCAGCGCCCCGATGGCGAGCTGGGGCGTGCTGGCCTCCGAGGGAGTCCGGTCGTTCCGGTCCTACCCCTGGCAGATGACGTTCCCGGCCCTGGCGATCGTGATCACCATGCTGTCCTTCAACTTCGTCGGCGACGGGCTCCGGGACGCCCTGGACCCGAAGCTCCGGCGCTAGGGGGGCGAGCCGTGGCGAACCTGCTGGAGATCGAGAACCTGCACGTCACGTTCCACACCTACGCCGGCGAGGTGCAGGCCGTCCGGGGCGTCGACCTGACGCTGCGGGAGGGCGAGTCCCTGGCCATCGTGGGCGAGTCGGGGTCGGGCAAGAGCGTCACGATGCTGTCGGTGATGCGGCTCTTGCCCCGGAACGCGACCGTGACGGGCCGGATCCGCTTCGCCGGTCGGGACGTGCTCGCCCTGCGGAACTCGGAGCTGCGGCGGGTGCAGGGGCGGGAGATCGGGATGGTCTTCCAGGATCCGATGACCTCCCTCAACCCGACGCTGACCGTCGGCCTGCAGATCACCGAGAGCCTGCGCTACCACCTGGGGATGGGGAAGCGGGAGGCGGAGGAGCGGGCCATCGAGCTCCTCAAGATGGTGGGGGTCCCCGCCGCCGAGTCCCGCCTGAACCAGTACCCGCACCAGTTCTCCGGCGGCATGCGGCAGCGGGTGATGATCGCCATCGCCCTCGCCTGCCAGCCCCGTCTCCTCATCGCCGACGAGCCCACGACGGCACTGGACGTGACGATTCAGGCCCAGATCATGAACCTTCTGAAGGAATTGAAGAAGAAGCTGAACATGTCCCTGATCCTCATCACCCACGACCTGGGCATCGTGGCCGGGATGGCGGACCGGGTGATGGTGATGTACGGCGGGCAGGTGGTCGAGCAGGGGCCCGTGCGGGACATCTATTACAATTCCCGCCACCCGTACACGTGGGGCCTCCTGCGCAGTGTCCCCCGGGTCCACGCCTCCCGGCGCGAGCGCCTGGAGTCGATCCCCGGGTCCCCGCCCAACCTCCTGGCGCCTCCGTCCGGCTGCCCGTTTCACCCGCGCTGCCGGCACGCGATGGTGATCTGCGAGGAGGAAGCCCCCCAGCTACAGGAAGTGCGGGGGGAGCACCGCTCGGCCTGCTGGCTCCTGCACCCGCAGGCCCCCCGGGTGGAGTGGGAGGAGGCACGGGCGCAGTGAACGAAGAGCTTGCCACGCACCGCCCGGAACCGGACCGCACCGGCGGGCCCCTCGTCGAGGTCCAGGACCTCAAGATGCACTTCCCGATCGTGCGGGGCTTCCCGCTGCAGCGCGTCGTCGGCCACGTCAAGGCCGTCGACGGGGTGAGCTTCGAGGTCTACCCCGGCGAGACGCTCGGCCTCGTGGGGGAGAGCGGCTGCGGCAAGACCACCGTGGGCCGCACGCTCCTGCGCCTGTACGAACCGACGGCCGGCACGATCCGCTTCGACGGGCGGGACATCACCCGGCTGCCCGAGCGGGAGTTCTTCCCGTACCGCCGGCAGATGCAGATCATCTTCCAGGACCCGTACGCCTCCCTGGACCCCCGCATGACGGTGGGCGACATCATCGGCGAGGCGCTGGACATCCACGGGCTCTACCCCGGCCGCCAGGAGCGGATGGAGCGCATCTACGAGCTGCTCGACATGGTTGGCCTCCTGCCCGAACACGCCAGCCGCTTCCCGCATGAGTTCTCCGGCGGCCAGCGCCAGCGGATCGGCATCGCGCGCGCCCTGGCGGTGCAGCCGCGGTTCATCGTGGCCGACGAGCCCATCTCCGCCCTGGACGTCTCCATCCAGGCGCAGGTCGTGAACCTGCTGGAGGACCTCCAGGCCCAGCTCGGGCTGGCGTACCTCTTCATCGCCCACGACCTGTCGATGGTCCGGCACATCTCCCACCGGGTCGCGGTCATGTACCTGGGGAAGATCGTGGAGACGGCCCCGGCCGTCGAGCTGTACGCCCACCCGGTGCATCCGTACACCCGGGCGCTGCTCTCGGCCGTACCGGTTCCCGATCCGGAGATCGAGGCCTCCCGGGAGACGATCCTCTTGGAGGGCGACCCGCCCAGCCCGATCAACCCGCCGTCGGGCTGCCGGTTCCGCACGCGCTGCCCCCTGGCCTCGCCCCGGTGCGCCGAGGAGGAGCCGGTGCTGCGGGACGCCGGCGGCGGCCACCGGGTCGCCTGCCATCACCCCGAGGGGGCGTGAGTCGCCGTCCCCGTTCGCCCGAACCCCGCCGCCACCAGGCGGCGGGGTTCTCCGCATATCGCGGCGCACGTGCCCGTAGACATCGACACGGAGACCTCTCCGGGCCGATGGGGGGCGACGGCCATGGGGCAGGGGCGGTTTCGACTCCCGGACTTCACCCGGCCGGGTGCGCGCTGGATCGGACTGGGCCTCCTCGCCCTCCTGGTGGGGGCGGTGGGGGCGCGGTTTGGCAAGGCCCGGCCCGCCGAGTCGCCGATGGCGGCCACCGGGGCGCGCCGTACCGTCTGGGTGGCGGCGGTCGAGTTCAAGGGGACCGCCGACGCCGGCAAGGAGCCGTTCCCCGCCGAGGAGCCTCCGCCGGGCCAGGGCATCCGGCTCATGCCGCCCCGCCGTGGCAAGTGGGAGACGGAGGCCTACCGCTGGGACCCGGGCCTCATCGTCGCCTACCAGGGCGACGAGCTCGACCTGCACTTCTGGGGCGTGAACGGCGACGTCCACCCGGCGGAGATCGAGGGCTACGGCCAGCGGTTCACCGTCCGCCGCGGCCGCCTGACCCGGGTCCGGCTGGTCGCCGACAAGGTCGGCCTCTTCCGCATCGTCTGCCACACCCACACGCCCTCGATGGTCAGTTACCTCCTCGTCCTTCCCCGGTCCGTCGCCACGGTGCCGGCGCCGTGACCGGTCGCGCGGCCGCGCGGGGATCCGGCGCCAGAGCCGCGTTCGCCGGCGCCGCCTTCCTGACGGGACGCCGGAGCCCTGCCCGGACTCCGGGGCCGGTGCCGGGTACCGGAGTCCTCGCCGCCGCCGCGCGGTGAGGGCTGCAACACCTCCGGCCGAAGCGCCGCCGCGCAGGCGGGATCCGCCTGGTCGCTCCCAGGCTTGAGCATGGCGAAGTGCAAATCAGGTACCGCTACGCTTTGGCTTGCGGTGCCTGAACTGCACACGGGACCCTGAGATGCCCCTCGTGCGGAAGGTTCCGGACCCTCCCGTGAGCGCTGGAGTTCACCATCCGTTGGCGTTCTGTCAACTAGCCTCCACCCTGGGGCAGGTTGTTGTGCAAATCAGGCACCGCTAGGGTTTGGCTTGCGGTACCGAATGTGCCCACCAGGGCTCCCGGGGCGCTCTGGCTGCGCCCAGGGGGCCTCGTACGCGCCGGCGGCAGGTCCAGCGCCAAAACTGTACCATCCTTATAGAACACTTGCTTGACCCGCCACCGGTTTCCTGTTAGACTGGCGCCAAGCGACAACGGAACCATCCTCTTATCCAGAGCGGCGGAGGGAACTGGCCCGATGAAGCCCGGCAACCCGCGGCGGAGCGCGCACGCCGCGAAGGTGCCAACTCCACCGGTGACCCCGGGAGATAAGAGGGCGGCCTGGCGGCGATGCTGCGGGCCTCCCCCGGCCGGGGGAGGCCCGCTCGCACGTCCGTGAGCCCCGCCTGTCACGAGGAGGACACGTTCGCATGCCCATCGAGCAGCAGGAGCGCAGCTACACCCTGGACACGCTGGCCGTTCACGCCGGCCAGGACCCCGACCCCGTCACCGGGGCCCGGGCGGTGCCGATCTACCAGACCGTCGCCTACCAGTTCCGCGACACCGACCACGCCGCCCGGCTCTTCGCCCTGCAGGAGCCCGGGAACATCTACACCCGGATCATGAACCCCACCGTCGACGTCTTCGAGCGCCGCGTCGCCGCCCTCGAAGGCGGCGTGGGGGCCCTGGCCACGGCCGCGGGCCAGACCGCCGTGCTCTTCAGCATCCTCAACATCGCCGGGGCCGGGGACGAGGTCGTTGCCTCCACCGGCCTGTACGGCGGCACCTGGAACCTCCTCGCCGTCACGCTGCCGCAGTACGGGATCACGACCCGCTTCGTCGACCCCGACGACCCTGAGAACTTCCGCCGGGCCATCACGCCGCGCACGAAGCTCGTCTTCGTGGAGTCGGTGGGGAACCCGAAGCTCAACGTCGTCGACATCGAGGCGGTGGCGAACATCGCGCACGAGGCAGGGTTGCCCCTGGTGGTGGACAACACCGTCCCCACCCCGTACCTCCTCCGGCCGATCGAGTGGGGCGCCGACATCGTGGTGCACTCGGCGACGAAGTACATCGGGGGCCACGGGGTGGCGCTGGGCGGCGTCATCGTCGACAGCGGCCGCTTCCCCTGGAACAACGGCCGCTTCCCGCGCTTCACCGAGCCCGACCCCGGCTACCACGGGCTCCGCTTCTGGGACGCCGTGGGGAACCTGGCCTACATCACCCGGGCGCGCACGAACCTGCTCCGGGACCTGGGCGGCAGCCTGAGCCCCTTCAACGCCTTCCTCCTGCTCCAGGGCCTCGAGACCCTGCACCTCCGCATGGAGCGGCACTGCGAGAACGCCCGCCGGGTGGCGGAGTGGCTCCAGGGCCACCCGCAGGTCGCCTGGGTCCACTACCCCGGCCTCAAGTCGAGCCCCTACCACGAACTCGCCCGGAAGTACCTGCCCAGGGGCCAGGGCTCCATCGTCACCTTCGGCATCAAGGGGGGCCCGGAGGCCGGCCGGCGGTTCATCGACAGCCTGAAGCTCTTCAGCCACCTGGCCAATATCGGCGACGCCAAGTCGCTGGCCATCCACCCGGCCACCACGACCCACCAGCAGCTCGACGAGGAGGAACAGCTCCTCACCGGCGTGACGCCCGACCTCGTCCGGCTGTCGGTCGGCATCGAGGGCGCCGACGACCTCATCGCCGACCTCGACCAGGCCCTGGCGGCCGCCGCCAAGGCGTAGGCGGTCACATCTGGAAGGCGCCGATCGCCTCCGTCATCCGCCGGCTCATCGCCGTCAGGGACTCGATCGCCCCGGCGATGTCGCCCGCCACCGCCGCCGACCCCTGGCTCGCGGCCGACACCTCCCGGGCCGTGGACGCCGTCGTCTCCGCCACCCGGGCGATCCGCTTCACCATCTGCTCGACCTCTTCCATCATGGCGGCGACCTCCTCGGTGGCCGAGGAGTGCTCCTCCACCTGCGCCACCATCCCCGTCGTCGCCTGGGTGGCCGCCGAGGTGGCCTCCAGCATCCCGTCGGCCAGGCGGGAGATGCGGGCCGCCTGCTCCCGGGCGCCGTCGACGGCCTTCTGGATGCGCTCCAGCGCCTCCCGGAGCTGGCCCGCCTGCGCCACGCCCTCCTCGACGCGCCGGGCGCAGCCGCCGACCGCCTCGCTGGCGGCCCCCAGCGCCTCCATCATGGCGGCGAGCACCTCCCGGATGCGGCCGGCGGCCTCCCGGGAGCGCTCGGCCAGCCCCCGGACCTCGTCGGCGACGACGGCGAAGCCCCGGCCGTGCTCGCCGGCCCGGGCCGCCTCGATGGCGGCGTTCAGGGAGAGGAGGTTCACCTGGCCGGCGATCTCGTCGATCACCTGCAGGAACTCGGCGACCTGGCGGGCGTGGCCCTCGAGGCTGGCCATCCGCTCGGCGGCCTGGGTGGCCAGGGAGTACATGGCCTCCAGGCTGCCGGCGGTGGCGGCGGCGACGCCGGCGCCCTCGGCGGAGGTCCGGGCCGTGTGGGCGGAGGCGTCCTCGACCTGGTGGGCGGTGTCGGCCACGGCCCGGGCGGCGCGCTCGACCTTGTCGAGCTGCTCCATGACCCGGGCGGCCTCCTGGGACTGGACCTGGGTGGAGGTGGCGATCTGCTCCACGGCCCGGGCGACCTCGGCGAGGCGCTCGGAGGCCTGGGCGACGTCCTCGGACTGCTGCCGGGCGCCCTCGGCGAGGCCGGAGGCGGCCTCGGAGACCTCGCGGGCGAGGCGGCTGACCTCGGCGGCGTGGCGGCCGAGGAGGCCGGCCTGCTCCTCGACGGTGTGGCTCTCGGTGCGGACGGCGCCGAGGAGGTGGCGGAGGTGGCCGACCATCTCGTCGATGCTGCCGGCCAGGGCGCCGATCTCGTCCTTGCGCCGCAGGCCCATGCGGACGGTGAGGTCGCCGGTGGCGACCCGGCCGGCGACGGCGGCGGCGGCGGCCAGCGGCCGGGCGACCCGGGCCCGGACGATCCAGGCGCTCAGGAGCGTCCACACCGTGGCCACGGCCCCCACCACCGGCACCGCCAGGCGGATCTTCCGGACGCTCGCGACGGCCGCCTCGGCGTGATCGGCCTCCACCCGGGCGTAGGCCTGTTGCGCCGACGAGACGGAATACGTGATGTTGGTGATCGCATCCATGACCCAGTTCTTGTAGAGCATCAGGGTGCCTTCATTGCCGCGCTCCTGGAACGCGGTGTCGACGTACTCGGGGACCTTGGTCAGGTTCTCCACCGCCAGGTCCAGCGTGCGGACGACGTTGTCGAGGCCGGCGCCGGCGGCCGCCTCGCGTTCCTTCCGGATCAGGTCGGAGGCCAGCTGGAAGCTCGTGAGCATCGACTCCTTCTGGCCCTCCGTGGTGAATTCGCTGATCTGGGTGGCCGTGCGGGCGACCTCCAGGAGGAGCTGGTTCGCCTGCGTCAGCTGCGCCATCCGCGCCATGTCGGTGCTGCTCCGGCGCGTCTGGTCCACGAGGAGGTTGGAGAGCCAGAACCCGAAGCCGCTCAGCCCCACCACCACGAGGATCAGGAAGAAGAACAGGGCCTGGAGCTGGGCGGCGATCGTGAGGGAAGGCAGGCGGAAGACCGGCAGACGGAGCCGTTGCATACGCGCACCAACGTGTTGCATGCGGAGCCCCCCGGACCTTTCGTTGTCGTAACAGATACCATCTCCGTTGTATCGGATTCCCATGGAACCGTCAACCAGCAATCCCGGTAGGTGGCTCGCGGCCGAGTCGGGTGCGGCGCGAGAGAGCGGGCCGGAGAGCAGGATTCGCTTTACACGGGTCTGGCCCTGTGTTACAATCAAGTCCGCTGGCGACAGGCCAGTTTTCTTGTGTTGTGCCCTTCCCGGACTCCACTCCGTGATTGCGAGGTCAGGGTCATGGAAAAGCTGCGCCAGTGGATCGAGGACGCAAAGAAGTACCTGCGCGAGGTCCGGGGGGAGCTGCGCAAGGTGGTCTGGCCGGACCGCAGGCAGACGACCGTCCTGACCTCGGTCGTCATCCTTTCCAGCGCCCTGGTGGCCGTGATCATCTGGGCCTTCGACAAGCTGGTCAGCGGGCTCATGCTACTCCTTCTGGGAAGGTAGGTGGCGGGCCCACCCGTGGCCCCGTCCGATGGAAGGCGAGAAGAAATGGTACGTCGTGCACACGTACTCCGGGTATGAAAACAAGGTGAAGGCGAACCTGGAGAAGCGTGTGGAGTCCATGGGCATGCAGGAGAAGATCTTCCGGGTCCTGGTGCCCACGGAGGAAGAGCTCGAGGACAAGGGCGGCGGGAAGAAGAAGATCGTCAAGAAGAAGGTCTTCCCGGGCTACGTCCTGGTGGAGATGATCATGAACGACGACTCCTGGTACGTCGTCCGGAACACGCCGGGCGTGACGGGGTTCGTCGGTTCGGGCAGCCGCCCGATCCCCCTCCTGGAGGAGGAGGTCCGGCAGATCCTGGGCCAGGCGAGCGGCGAGGAGATCAAGCACCGCATCACGGTCCAGGTGGGCCAGCACGTGCGGGTGCGCACCGGCCCGTTCAAGGACTTCATCGGCGTGGTGGAAGAGGTCGAACCCGAGAAGGGGAAGGTCAAGGTCAAGGTCAACATGTTCGGCCGGGAGACGCCGATCGAGCTGGACCACCACCAGGTCGAGGAACTCTAGCCCGTCCGCCGCAAGGGCCGCCACATCAGGGAGCTCTGGGGCGCCCCCCGGCGCCCCTGGCTGTGGGAGGGCGTGCGAGCTCGCCGCCCGCCAATACCACGCGGATGAGGAGGAAGGCCAGTGGCCAAGAAGGTAACCGCCGTCGTCAAGCTCGCCCTCCCGGCCGGGAAGGCGACGCCGGCGCCGCCCGTCGGCCCCGCCCTGGGCCAGCACGGCGTCAACATCATGGCGTTCTGCAAGGAGTACAACGAGCGCACCAAGGACCAGGTCGGCCTGGTGATCCCGGTCGAGATCACCATCTACGAGGACCGCTCCTTCACCTTCGTCACCAAGACCCCGCCGACCTCGGTCCTCATCAAGAAGGCGCTGGGGATCGAGACCGCCTCGGGCGAGCCCAACCGCAAGAAGGTCGGCAAGCTCACCCGGGCGCAGCTCCGGGAGATCGCCCAGATCAAGATGCCCGACCTCAACACGACCGACATCGAGGCCGCCATGCGGCTCGTGGCCGGGTCGGCCCGGTCGATGGGGGTCGAGGTGGAGGAAGCCTGATCGGGGGCTCGCCCCCCGACTTGTGGGAGGCCTGCTCCGGCGTGCCGGCCGGACGGCCGACCGTCACCACAAGGAGGGAACGCCATGCCGAAGCACGGGAAGCGTTACCGTGAGGCCGCACAGAAGATCGACCGGGGCACCCTCTACGACCCCGCCCAGGCCATCGCCCTGGTGAAGCAGGCGGCGCCGGCGAAGTTCGATGAGACCGTCGAGGTCGCGGTCCGCCTGGGCGTCGACCCCCGGCACGCCGACCAGCAGGTCCGTGGCGCCGTCGTCCTCCCGGGCGGCACGGGGAAGACCCGCCGGGTGCTCG
This sequence comes from Caldinitratiruptor microaerophilus, assembly GCF_025999835.1. Classification (NCBI taxonomy): domain Bacteria; kingdom Bacillati; phylum Bacillota; class Clostridia; order Eubacteriales; family Symbiobacteriaceae; genus Caldinitratiruptor; species Caldinitratiruptor microaerophilus. The sequence goes on from NZ_AP025628.1 coordinate 3,315,500, forward strand.
TCTTCGCGAAGGGCGAGAAGGCGAAGGAGGCGGAGGCGGCCGGGGCCGACTACGTCGGCGCCGAGGACCTCGTCCAGCGGATCCAGGAGGGCTGGCTGGACTTCGACGTGGCCGTCGCGACCCCCGACATGATGGGCATGGTGGGCCGCCTCGGCAAGATCCTGGGACCGCGTGGCCTCATGCCGAACCCGAAGACCGGCACGGTGACCTTCGACGTCGCCAACGCCATCCGGGAGATCAAGGCCGGTAAGATCGAGTACCGGACGGACAAGGCGGGCATCGTCCACGCGCCGATCGGCAAGGTGTCCTTCGACGAGGGTCGCCTCCTGGAAAACTTCCGGACCCTCATGGACGCCCTGATCAAGGCCCGGCCGGCGGCGGCGAAGGGACAGTACCTGAAGAGCATCACGGTGTCCTCGACGATGGGTCCGGGCATCAAGGTGAACCCGGCCCGCGCCGTGGCGGCGCCGGAGCGATGAGCGGAGAGGCCGCCGGGCCCACCCCCGGCGGCCTCAGCCTTCCGGCCGGCGGCGGCCGGTCGGCGATGGCCGGCCGGAGGCGGCCGGGCCGCAGCGGCGGTCTCCCGGCAGCCGCGGTCGCCCTGCCCTGGTGGTCTGACCACCTGGAGGCCGCCCGGAGCGTGCGATTTTGTTTGCGTGGGCACGAACGTGCGCCGACACGACGATAGTTTGCGGATTTTTAACCCAAGCGCCCTTGATTTTGCATCTCGCCCGTAGTATTCTGAAGGCAACAAGAAGCCCAAACACCTTGCGGTCGTGCAGCCAGCGGCTGGAAGTCTGCGGGTGCGGGCTCCGGCCTGCCGGTGAGTACACAGGTCGGGTAGAAAAAAGGAGGCACTTGCCATGGCCGTTTCCCGTGAGGTCAAGGAGCTTCAGAACCGCCTGGACGATCTGCTTGAGCGCTGGCTCACCGCCACGCCTGCGGAGCGGGCCCAGCTAGTCCTCGAGAAGATGCGCCTGGAGGAGGCTCTAGAGGCCGCCAAGCGGCGGGCCAAGGCGAGCTGAGGCGGAAGCTGCCCGCGTACGCTCCCTTGGTGCATCCGGGATACGTGGCCGGTGGCCACAGCGGCAGGGGCAAAACTTCCTGCGGCTGTGGCCTCGGCGCGTCTTGAGGCGGCCGGGGGCTGCAGGGGCTCCGGGGCTCTGCGGGCGCGCCCGCGACGGGCGCCGGCGGGTGCAGCGGGTGCGGCTGGCTTTCCCCCCACGGGTGTGCTACACTGGCCGTGGCGGCAGGGAACCCGGGTGCACGGCGCCCGGGCGATCCCTGCGTCCGCGGTCGCCGCACACCCGCGTCACCAAAACGGCAGCTCTTCGGGCTGTCAGCGACGCCGGGCAGGAGTAGCCGCCCGGCGTCGGACGTTCGGGCCCCACCCCGGGCGCGACACCGGCCGGGGCCGCCCACGGCAGGGTCGCGGCGGGCCGCGCATCCTACACGGCGAGGGGGGCCCGGCGGTGCCGGTCCTGCTCGAGGTCACGAAGGTGTTCACGTTCGACGCGGCCCACCGGATCGACGAGTACGTCGGCAAGTGCCACGACCTGCACGGCCACACCTACCGCCTGGAGCTCACGGTACGGGGGCCCCGGGATCGCCGGGGTATCGTCGTCGACTTCCTCGACCTGAAAGCGATCTTCAAGGAGTTCTACGAGGCGGTCCTCGACCACAAGTTCCTGAACGAGACCCTTCCGACCGCGAACACCACGGCGGAGAACATCGCGGTCTGGTTCTTCAACTACTGGGAGCGGTACGTGAGCCCCCGCTACCCCCACGTCTGGCCCGAGCGCATCCGGCTCTGGGAGACGCCGACCTCCTACGTGACCCTGAGCCGGGCCGACTGGGAGGCCGGCAAGGCCGACGGCGACGCCGGCTGGCCCCCGGCGGAGGCGGCCCGCGGCGCGGAGGCCGAGGGGGGGCCGGCCCGGTGCGGATGACGGAGATCTTCCTCTCCCTGCAGGGGGAGACGTCGTCGGTGGGGCTACCGACCATCTTCGTCCGCACGAACCGCTGCAACCTCCGTTGCACTTACTGCGACACGACGTACGCCTTCTACGGCGGCTACTCCATGAGCATCGACGAGATCATGGACCAGATCCGCTCCTACGGCTACAAGCGGGTCTGCCTCACCGGCGGCGAGCCGCTCGTGCAGCCCCGGGAGGAACTCCAGGCATTCTTCGATCGCCTCGCGGAAGAGGGGTACGAGCTGTCGGTGGAGACCGGCGGCTCCATCGACATCGGCCAGTGGCGGCTCCATCGCCCCCGGCAGCGGTGGATCGTGGACATGAAGGTGCCCTCCTCGGGCGAATCGCACCGCATGTGCTTCCAGAACCTGGAGCAGGTGGCCTACCCGGACGAGGTCAAGTTCGTCTGCGGCAGCGAGGAGGATTACCTCTGGTCCCGGCACCTGATCGAGCGGTACCGCCTCCAGGGTCGGGCGCACATCCTCTTCGGGCCGGTCTGGGGGCAGCTGGAGCCCCGCCTCCTGGCCGGGTGGATCCTGCGCGACCGGCTCGACGCCCGCCTGCAGCTGCAGATCCACAAGATCATCTGGGACCCGGCCGCCCGGGGGGTGTGACGGTGGAACGGGAGGTCCTCGCCTTCATCCGGGAGCCGGGGGACGAGGCGGCCTTCGACGACCTCGCCCTGCGGCTGTTCCGCTGGCAGCGGGAGCGCAATCCGGTGCTGGCCTCCTTCTGGGCCGGCGCCCGGCCCCGGCACTGGCGGGAGGTGCCGCCCCTGCCCGTCGGCGCCTTCAAGCAGGCGGCCGTAGCCTGCGGCGACCCGGCCCGGGCCGTGGCGGTCTTCGAGACCTCCGGGACCACCCGGGGACCCGAGGTGCGGGGCCGGCACCACTTCTTCACCCTCGACCTCTACGACGCGGCGCTCCTCCCAGTGTTCGAGCGCTACCTGCTGCCCGACGGCGCCCGGCTGCCGATGTTCATCCTGACGCCGCCGCCGGAGGCGGCACCCCACTCGAGCCTGAGCTACTACTTCGGCGTGATCCGCCGGGAACTCGGCGGGCCCGGCAGCCGCTTCTTCTGGGACGGCGGCGCCGGCGACCTCCTCTATGAGGCACTTGCCCGGGCGCTGCGCGAGGCGGAGGCGGCGGGCACGCCGGTCGTCCTCCTCGGGACGGCCTTCGCCTTCGTGCACTTCTGTGACCGGGCCCGGCAGGAGGGCTGGCGGTTCCGGCTCCCCCCGGGGTCCCGGGCGATGGAGACGGGCGGCTTCAAGGGGCGCTCCCGGGAGCTGCGCCAGCCCGAGCTGTACGCCCTCATGGCGGAGGTCCTGGGCATCCCCCCGGCACGCATCGTGAACCAGTACGGCATGACCGAGCTCTCCAGCCAGTTCTACGAGCCGAACCTACGCGACCCCCGGTACGCCGGCTTCCCCCGCCCGAAGCAGGGCGCCGCCTGGTGCCGGGTCGTGATCCGGGACCCGGAGACCCTGGCCGAGGTGCCCGACGGCGAGGTGGGGCTGATCGAGGTCGTCGACCTCGCGAACGTGGGCTCGTGTGCCTTCCTGCTCACGCAGGACCTGGGGCGGAAGGTCCCGGGCGGCTTCGAGGTGCTCGGGCGGGTGCCGGGAGCGGCCCCGCGGGGCTGCTCCATCGCGGCCGACATCGTCCTGGGCGGGAGCGGACGTCACCCGGGGGAGGGCGCCTGAGGTGGACGCCTTCTGGCTCCCCGGTCTGGCCGGTGTGCCCACCCGCACCCTCCGGGTGGGCCGGGCGGAACTCACCGTGCCGGACCTGACCCCGGCGCACCTGGAGCACCTGAGCACCACGCTCCTCGAGAACCGCCGCCGCCACCTCGCCGGGCGGAGGACGGCGGAGATCCTGGCCGCGCTGGAGGCCGTGGCGGCGCGCTGGCGCGACCCCTCTTACCCCCTGCGCCGGGCGGCCGAAGAGTGGCTCCCGGCAGTCACGGGCTACGCGCCCGCGATGGTCGCCGAAGGGCTCCGCGCCCAGGTGGAGCGGGCCGCCGGCCCCGCGCTCCGGGCGCTCCTGGCCGCCGAGCTGCCCGAGGGTGCCCTCGACGGCTTTGTCCCCCACCCCGGCGGCAGCGGGTGGACCCGGGCCTTCGGGCCGGAGCTGACGGGTTTCGTGTTCAGCGGCAATGTCCCCGGCATCCCGGCCTTTCACCTGGCGACGGGCCTCCTCATCCGGTCCGCCTGCCTGGCGAAGACCGCCACAGGGGAGCCGCTCTTCGCCGCGCTGTGGTGCCGCTCCCTGGCGGAGGTCGACCCGGGTCTCGGGGCCTGCGTGGCGGCGGCCTGGTGGCCCGGTGAGGCCGCCGACCTCCACCAGGCCGCCTTCCGGCGGGCGACGGCCGTCGTGGCCTTCGGCAGCGACCCGAGCCTGGCGGCCCTGCGCCCGCACCTCCCGCCGGGTTGCCGCTTCGTAGCGCACGGGTCACGCATGAGCCTCGGGGCGATCGCCCGGGAGGCCATGACGCCGGCAGGCCTTCCGGACCTGGCCGGGCGCGCCGCCCGGGACGTGGCCTTCTACGACCAGCAGGGGTGCGTATCGCCGCACGCCATCTTCGTCGAGGAAGGGGGCGAGCGATCCCCCGCCGACTTCGCCGCCGCCCTGGCCGCCGCCCTGGAGCGCCTGCAGGGCGTGTGGCCGCGGGCGGCGCTGGGTCCCGAGGACGCGGCGGACATCCAGGTGGCCCGCGGGGAGTACCGGTTCGTGCCCGGCGCCCGAATCTGGACCTCGCCCGGCTCCACCGCCTGGAGCGTGGTGTACCTCCCGCAGCCGGGGCTCGAGGCATCGACCCTGGGCCGCTTCGTCTTCGTCCACCCGGTGCCGGACCTGGCGGCCATCGCCGGCCTGGCGGCTCCCTGGGCCGGGGTGCTCCAGACCTGCAGCTACGCCGGCCCGCCCGAGCGGGGCCGGGCGCTGGCCGCGGCCCTGGCGCCCCTGGGCCTCAGCCGCCTCTGCCCCGTCGGCCGGGCTCAGGAACCGGCGCCCGCCTGGCACCACGACGGCAGCCCCGTGCTCCTGCCGCTCCTGCACTGGTGCGACGTGGAGGCGCCGGTGCAGGGCGCCGTCCGGGAGGAGGACGTGCCCGCTCCGGCCCGCGGCGGTCCGGCCGGGGGCGACCTGAAGGTCCTGCAGTCCCGCCACCTCCTGCACTCCGAGCACGACTTCCGGATGGCGCGGGAGAAGGGGCCGGTCGTCATCGTCCGGGGCGAGGGGTCCACCGTCTGGGACTCGGACGGCCGGGCCTACCTGGACGCGCAGGCAGGGCTGTGCCTGGTCAACGTCGGCTACGGGCGACGGGAACTGGCCGAGGCGGCGCGCCGGCAGATGGAGGCCCTGCCCTACTACCACACGTACTGGCGCTTCGGCAACGAGCCCGCCGTCCGGCTCGCGGCCCGGCTGGCCGAGCTGGCGCCGCCCGGGCTGGAGCGGGTGTACTTCACCCCCGGCGGTGCCGAGGCGGTGGAGGTGGGCATCAAGCTGGCGCGGGCATACCACCGGGCCCGCGGCGAGCCCGGCCGTCACAAGATCCTGGCGTTCCGCAACGCCTACCACGGGTCGACCTACGGCGCGCTGTCCGCCACCGGTCTGGCACCCCACCGCGACCCGTTCGGGCCGCTGGTGCCGGGATTCGTGCACGTCGAGCCGGGTGACCTGGCCGCCCTGGAGGCGGCCCTGGCAGCGGAGGGGCCGGAGACGGTGGCGGCCCTGGTCGCCGAGCCCATCCCGGCCGTCGGCGGCGTCACCGTGCCGCCTCCGGACTACTGGCCCCGGGTCCGGGCGCTTCTGGACCGGCACGGCGTCCTCCTCGTCGCCGACGAGGTGCTGACCGGCATGGGCCGCTGCGGGACGGTGTGGTGCCTGGAAGGGGTGTACGGGGTCGTCCCGGACATCCTGGCCACGGCGAAGGGGCTGACGTCGGGCTACCTGCCGCTCGGGGCCACGATCGTCCACCGGCGCATCGCCGGCGCCCTGGAGGCGGCCGACCTCCCCTTCCTCCACGGCCACACCTACTCCGGGCACCCCGTGGCGTGTGCCGTGGCCCTGGCCGCCGTGGACATCCTCCTCCGCGAGGACCTGCCCCGGCGGGCAGCCGAGCTGGGCGCACGGCTCATGGACCGCCTCCGGGCCGCGGGCAACCCCCACTTTGCCGACGTCCGGGGCCAGGGGCTCCTCATCGGCGTGGCCCTGCCGTGGCCGGACGGGACCCAGTTCCGGGTCGAGGAGGCCTGCTTCCGGCGGGGGGTCATCATCGGCGTGTGCCCGTACACCCCCGTCCTGATGCTGACGCCGCCCCTGACCATCCGGGAGGAGGAAGTCGACCGCCTCGTCGCCGTCGTCGACGAGGCGGTACGGGAAGTGGGGGCGGGGGCGCCCCGGTAGCCGCACGGCCCGGCCCCCTCCCCGAGGCCGGCCCGTGCGCCGTCAAGCCAGCCACTGCCGGACAAGCGTGAGGAACTGCGTTAGCCAGCCATAGATCCGGTCGACCCAGGCGCGCAGGAGCGGCGTGTCCGTCCCCAGGAACGCGTGGAGTTCCGCCCGGGCCTTGGCCAGCTGGTCGTGGACGCCCTGCCAGTCGACGTTCGCTGCCTTCATCTTCTGCACCAGGACGACGAGCTCGTCGACCATCTCGTCGCTGAGTCTGACGCCCAGGTCGGCGGCGACGCTCCGAATCAGCCGGCGGATCGACTCGGGGGAGTTCGACGGGTGCTGCGCCATCCGCTCCTTCAACCGGGTCATGAAGGCGGCGGCCAGGTCGGGGTTGCCCACCGCCCGGGCGAGCCGGATCGTCTGCGCCACCTCGGCCGGCGCCACCGCCTTGCGCTCGGGCGCCAGCGCCGTCCCGGCGGCGGTCTCGTATGCCTTCAGGATGCCGGCCAGGGCGGCGGTGCCGGAGACATCGAACGGAGCGGCCACCGTGACCTCGGCGTCCCGGATGCCGGCCGTGGCGAGCGCGTTCTCGTACATGGCCGGGGTGACGGTCGTGATGTGACGCGTCGTGACCCGGATGCCCGATCCGGACGGCGCCGGCCGCACCAGCACGGACGAGATCGCCCGGGAGCCGATGGTGCGGGCGTCGAAGTGGGCGCCCAGCAGCCGGTGCTCCTCGGCGTTCGTGACGGTCAGTTCGACGGCTCCCTCCGGGACGGAGAGCAGCGCCGCGAGGGCCGCCTTTTCCCCGGCCGTGAGGTCGGCTCCCCAGGTCACGACGACCTTCCCCCCGGTGCGGTCACCACCCCCGGCGGCCGCCCCGCCCTTCGCCGCCGCAAGCGCCGTGGACGCCCCGCGCACACCGAGCCGGGCGTCTGCTTGCACCGCGCTACCGGATACCGCCTGCAGCCTGGCGCCGGAGCCCCCTACCAGCTTCACGCCGGCCCCCAGCGTCGCCCGGGCTCCGAGGCCGATCCCTGCCCGGCTTCCCGCAGCCCCGGCCGCCACGGGCAGCAGCAGCGCAACGCCGGCCATGGCCGCCGCACTCAACCACCTGCTCGTTCGGCGGGTCATCTCTCTCAGCCCCCTCTCACTGTGTATCTACGCAGAGGTATCGCAGCCGGAGCGGAAAAGATGTCCGTCGCCGGGGCGCGGCGCAAGGCGGCGCCGGCGTGTTCGCACCACCGGACACGTGCGATGGGGGCAGGAACCGTGCCCCCGGGGACCTAATTGACGTGTGACAGTGGACGGTGCAGCGAACCTGGCTGTGAAGCAGCGCCAGTGGGAGGCAAGGCGACGATGCGGCTGGCAGGCAAGAGGGCGCTCGTGACGGGAGCCGGATCGGGCATCGGACGGGCCATCGCGGTGGCGTTCGCGGCCGAAGGGGCCCGGGTCGGGATCGTGGACGTGGATCCGGCGGGCGGCGAGGAAACCCTGGCAGAGGTGCGCCGGCTGTCCGGCGGGTTCTTCTTCGCCGCCGACGTCTCCAAGGCGGCGGACGCCGAAGCCATGGTCGCCGCAGCGGTCCGGGAGCTGGGCGGGCTGGACGTGCTCGTGAACAATGCGGGGGTGGGGGTGGCCGCCACCCTCCACGAGACGTCGCTGGAGGACTGGCAGCGCGTCATCGACATCGACCTGACCGGGGTCTTCCTCGGGTGCAAGTACGCCATTCCGGTGTTCCTGAACCAGGGGCACGGCAACATCATCAACATCGCCTCGGTCGCCGGCCTCGTGGGGGTGGCGAACCGGGCGGCGTACAACGCCGCCAAGGCGGGGGTGGTGGGCCTCACGAAGTCCATCGCGGCCGACTACTCCGCCCGCGGCATCCGGGCCAACGCGATCTGCCCGGGGACCGTCGACTCTCCCTGGATCCAGAAGATCCTGGCCTCCGACCCGGACGCGGCCGCCACCCGGCGGAAGATGGAGCAGCGCCAGCTCCTCGGGCGCATGGGCAGGCCGGAGGAGATCGCGCGCCTCGCCGTCTACCTGGCCTCCGACGAGAGCGAGTTCATGACGGGCTCCGCCGTCGTGATCGACGGCGGGATGACCGCCGTCTAGCGCGGGGCGCCGGTGCGGTCAGGCGGCCCCGCCCCGCAGGGCCAGCGCCAGGAGTTTCCCCAGGGAGACGAGGAGCTGCGCCGCGGCGAAGGTCTGGCCGAACGCCGTGGCGGTGGCTGACCGCAGGATGGACAGGGCGATCACGACCTCCAGGAGCGACCGGGTGGCGGAGTGCGGCGTGTTGCGGGCGTTCTCGACGGCAGCCACCAGGAGGATCGCGGGCAGTCCGAGGGCGGTCAGCGGCACCTCCTGTGCGGCTTCCACGCGGATCACCCTGGCGTGCGCGGGCAGGGGCGCAGGGCACGTGCCCGGCGCCCCTACACAGTTTGCGTAACGACTTCGCGTCTGGGCATGGGACCTGGTTTACGGAACGCCGCCGTACGGTGAACTTCGGCCCGCAAGACGCGCCGAACCCTCCCGCACGACGGCGTCTCAAGGTCTCGTGTGCAGTTCAGGAACCACGAACCGAAGCGTAGCGGTCCCTGATTTGCACAACAGCCTGCCCCGGGGTGGAGTCTAGTTGACAGAACCCAAACGTATGGTGAACTCAAGCGCTCGAGGGAGGGTCCGAAACCTCCCGCACGGGGGCGTCTCAAGACCTCGCGTGCAGATCAGGCACCGCTAGCCGAAGCGTAGCGGTGCCTGATCTGCACGTCCCCAGGCTCGAGCCCGACACCCACCACGCGGATCGCGCCCGCGCGGTGGCGTTTCGACCGGACGTCTCAGCCGCTGACCACCCGACCTGCACCAACGCCGCGGAGGGCGCGGGTACCGAGCCCACGGTTTCGGCTGCCGGCCAAGGCTCCGGCGCCCCCACCGCGGCGTCGGCGATCACGGCTGTGGCGTCGCCTCCGGGCGCGGCCCCGCGAACGGTCACGGTGCTGCCACCGTGGCGGCGTGCGGAGAGGGATACTGGGAAGACGGATCATCGTTTGGGAGAGCCAGATCGTGGCTTCCAAGCTTGACTTCCAAGTTATCTTCCAAGTAACATGACAACTAGCATGTTGCTTGTAAGTTGGTGAGTGGGATGTTGGAAGATGACCTCGCCCAATTGGTGGAGGACCTTCGCCACTTTCGTGCCGACACGAGCCGGGTGGAGGCCAAGAAGGCGAGTCGCGTGCTCCCCCAACGGTTGTGGGAGACCCTCTCCGCGTTTGCCAATACCCCAGGCGGTGGCGTGATCATCCTCGGTCTCGACGAAGAAGCGGGGTTCGCGACGGTCGGCGTGGAAGACCCGGGAAAGATCCAGGCCGATGTCGCCTCCCTTTGCGACCAGATGGAGCCTCCACTGCGGCCACTCATCGAACTCCACCGGTTCGAGGGGAGAACGATCGTCACGGTGGAAGTGCCGGAGGTTCCCTTCAATCAGAAGCCCTGCTTTTACAAGGGCGCCGGTCTCATGGGGGGCGCGTTCATTCGTGTGGCAGATGGCGATCGAAGACTGACCCAGTACGAAGTCCAGTTGTTCCTGGACGCGAGAGGACAGCCAACGTACGATCTCGAGCCTGTTCCTGGTACTACGTTGAAGGACCTCGATGAGGACCTCCTCAAGCAGTTCTTGGGGAATCTTCGCAGGAAAACCGGAACCCCTTATCACGGGTGGGGGGACGACCGTCTCCTCCGGGTTTTCCGGGTAATCACGGAGCATGAAGGAGTCTTGACGCCGACCCTGGCCGGCTACCTAACGTTCGGTGTTTATCCACAGGAAGTATTTCCCGGCCTGCACTTGACGGTCGTTCGCTACCCCAGCGTTAGAGCCGGAGACACCGGCCCCCATGGCGAGCGTCTCGTCGATAACGTGAAAGTTGAAGGTAACATCATCACGATGCTCGAGGAAGGGCTTCGTGCGATCCGCAAGAACATCGCGACCCGCGCGGTGATCCGCGGGTTGTTCCGGGAGGACGTGCCCGAGTACCCATTCGAGTTTCTGCGTGAGGCACTCGTGAATGCCCTCGTCCACCGCGACTACTCCCCCCTTGCCCGGGGTAGCGCCGTGCAGGTGAGGATCTTCCCCGACCGCATCGAGATCGAGAACCCCGGCGGTCTCTTTGGACCTGTCACAGAGGAGCGTCTGGGGGAGCCAGGGCTCCAGTCCTCCCGCAACGCGTACCTGTTGAAGATTCTCGAAGACTTGCCCCAGCCCGGCACCGGGCGAGCCGTTTGCGAGAATCGGGGAACGGGAGTCGTAACGATGCTGGAAGCACTGCGCCGGGCAGGTATGGAACCCCCTGACTTTCACGATTCCCGAACCACGTTCCGCGTCGTCGTTTCCAACGGGAGCTTGCTCGACGAGGAAACCCTTGCGTGGCTAAACGGTTTGGCCGGCCTACCGCTACGCGACACGCAGCGGCTCGCCCTGGCCTACGTGCGCCGCCATGACAGGATTCGGCATGCCGAGTATCGGCGCCTCAATCCCCAGCTTGACTCGGGCGAGGTGAGCAAGGAACTGCGCGAACTCATTGCCTTGGGGCTCCTGGAGCCGCACGGAACCAGGCGCTGGACCTATTACACCCTGAAGGATTACACCCCGGAGGAGACCGGAGGGCGTCGCGGGAAGGTTGTGGTGTCTGATCCTCAGGCCCAGCAGGTCACCAGGCCCCGGCGCCCGGACAGGCGCGAAGAGATCGTACGAGTACTTCGCCAGCACGGCGCCCTCTCTGCAGCGGAGATCGCCGCCCAGCTCGGCTTGACGCGGCAGGCGGTGCTGAACTGGTTGAGCGTCTTGCGTGCGGAAGGTCGGGTGGAGACGACGACGCCCACCGTGCGAAGCCCACACGTCCGTTACCGGGTCAGAGACTAGACAGCACCGCTTACAAGCAACATCCCAACTCGCATGTTGCTTGCAAGCCGGCAGTGCGGGATGTTTGGAAGAGGACCTCGCCCAGCCGGGCGAGGTCGTTCGCCACCTACGTGCCGCCTACGGCGGGGTGGAGACCAGGGAGGCGGGCGCGTGCGTTTCTCCTGGTTCGTCTTGCGTGGGCAGGTCGGGGAGAGACCCGCACATCTGCCGCAGCAGAGCCCCCGCATCCGCTACCCGCTCCGGGATTGGGGAACAGCGGAGGGCACGCGGATTACGCTATTGACAGGTAAACTATCTGTATTGTTAATTCGTATTGAGCAGGCTCCATCTCCCTCGTGGTAGTGGCGCACAACGCCGCGAGCGAGGCGGCGCCCGCTGGCGGACACGGGAGAGGTTTCGCGTGCGGTCACCGGCGTATCGGCCGCCCGCCTTGTACCGGCCGGACAGGGCGCACCGCCGTCACCGCGCGCCTTCGACCAGGGGGCGTCTCAGGTGGGCGGCTGAGGAGACGGGAGACCTGCCGGCGCCACGCGTCCGGGTTCGCACTGCACTGCGAGACCACGGTTGACGGGAGTCGGTTGTGTGAACTCCACACGGCTGCTGATCGTGGCGGCGGCCATCGAGATGTTCCAGGGGCTCAGCATCTACGTCTTCCCCCGCGACTTCTGGGCCCCTGTGTATGAGCCTCTACGCCCCTTCTTCCCCCTGATCTCCGCCGCCCTCGTCGCCAGCGGGGTCTTGCTCCTGCTGCTGATGCGGTTTCCCCTGAGCGGCGCGGCCGCGCGGGGGCTCGCCGTGCTTCCTGCGGCGCCGCTGGCGCTTCAAGCCTGGTTCTTCGGGGATGCTGGCGTGTGGGAGGGCACCGTCTTCTACGGGCTCCTGGCGGCCGCGGTCGCCGCCTCGCCGTGGCTCCCGCCGCCGGCCGGGGAGCCCGCGGACGGCGCGTCCGACCCCGACTTGGCTGCCGCCACCTTCGGCCTGATTCAGGCCGTCACCGGGTTGCTCATGCTGGTCGCCCCGGGGGCTGTCGCCGACCCCGCCGTCGACCCGATCGGCTCGATGCGGCCCGTCACCGGGCTGCTCGGGCTCGTCGGGGGTGCGGCCCTGATCGTGCCGGAGCCCCGGCGGGGCTGGGCCCAGCCGCGCAGCCCATGGCGGCAGCTCGCCGGCTCCATCTTCCCGCTACTGGTCATCTACAGCTTCGCCCGGATGGGGATCTGGACGGGCGTGGTGGCCTGGGGCGCCTGGGTCCTCGGCCCTCTGACGGGGCTGATGGCCTGGAGCCCGGGCCCACTGGACGACGGGAGGCCGGCGGCGCAAACCGCCGCTTCCGACTCGCTCGCCTCCACCGAGCGACTGCTGGAGATGTGGACCTGGTTGCTCGCGCTCGTGGTCATCGTCCTCTCCGCCGTGAACCGGGGCGAGGCCATGATCCAGCCGCTCACCGCCCAGGCGTTCGTGGTCGGCGCGGCGCTCTTCAACTCGACGATGTACTGGGGCCCCGGGCGCCGTCTGGCCCCGGAGCGGCGCGTGTTCTGGCACCTGGCCTTCCTCACGGTCGCCCTCGGCCTGGGCCTGGCCGGCGCCCGCCGCGTCGACCCCGGCTTCCTGGCGCTCCTGACCGCCACACCGATTCTCGCCACCCGGGCGCTCGGGTCCGAAGTCGGCAGCCGCATCCTTGGGCTGGGCCTCACCACGGTCGTCGTCGGGCAGGTGCGCAACTGGGCGCTGAACGGGGCACCGCTGTTCGAGGCCCTCGGGGCCGGAGCAGTCCAGGGCCTGGTGCTGGCGGCGGCGGCTGCGGTGGGCATGCGCAGTGCGGCGGAACAGCGGCGCCTCATCCAGGACCTCACGCGGGCGCAGGCGGACCTGCAGAACGCGTATGAGGAGCTGATGGCCCAGCAGGCGGAGATCCAGGCGCAGCACGAGGAGCTCCAGCGCCGGGCCGAGGCGATGGAGGCCATGCAGGCCCGCATCCTGCACCTGGCCGACCACGACCCGCTCACCGATCTCTTGAACCGCCGGCGTTTCCGGGAGGAACTGGACCGGCACCTGGCCGAGGCCGGCCGCTACGGCGAAAACGGGGCACTGCTGTTCCTGGACCTCGATGGCTTCAAGCGCGTCAACGACACCCTGGGCCACCAGGCAGGCGACGCGCTCCTGGTGGAGGTCAGCCGCGTCCTGCGCGCCGTGCTGCGGGAGACCGACGTCGTGGCCCGTCTGGGCGGCGACGAGTTTGCCGCTCTCCTGCCCCGCGCGGGCGGCGAGCAGGCGCTGGCCGTGGCACGCCGCATCCTGGCGGCGCTGGCAGAGCACACCTCCGCCTACGCGGGCGTGCCCGGGGGGATCCGGCTGAGCATCGGCGTTGCGCTGTACCCGGAGCACGGCCTGTCGGCGGAGGAGCTCCTGACCCGGGCCGACGCCGCCATGTACCAGGCGAAGGCCGGGCGAGGCCACGCCGCGTGCCTCTACGGCACGGCCCCTGTCCCCCGCCGGTAGACCGGCGCAGGCCGCACCGGCTCAGGTGTGGGACGCCACCGCGCCGCGACCGGGTCGGGCCGGGCCGGGTGCGCCGGGCCTCGCCGTCGGCCCCGGGGAGCCGGCCTCGCCCGAGGGCCCCGCCCGCCCCGGCGCGGGCACGAGCAGGCTCAGCACCAGGCCCAGGGCGGGCAGGACGAGCAGGGCCTGGAGCGTGGCCTGGACCCCCCAGCGGTCGGCCAGGACGCCCAGGGCGGCGGCGCCCAGGCCGCCCATGCCGATCGAGAAGCCCGTGTTGAGCCCCGACGCCACCCCGACGTAGCGGGGCATGAACTCCTGGCTCATCACCAGGGTGATGGTGAAGGTCGACACCACGGCGAACCCGGTCGCCGCCAGGATCACGAGCATGAGCCAGCCCTGGGTGTGGAGGAGGAGCCACTCCAGGGGGAGGAGGGCCGCCATCGAGCCGAGGAGCACGGGACGGGTGCCGACGCGGTCCGCCAGCGGCCCGCCCACCAGCGTCCCGAGGGCGCCGCTCGCCAGGAAGATGAAGAGCAGCGTGCCGGTGCTGAAGCCGCGGCCGCCGGTTCGCTCGAGGTAGTAGAACGGCAGCAGGCTGATCACGCCGAACTGGATCCAGGACCGGATGCCCACGATGAGGACGAGGAGGGCCTCGGCGCGCCAGTTGGTCGCCGCCGGGGGGACCGCCGCGGCCGTACCGTTCCTCCGGTCCTCCATGGCCCTCTCGTGCCGCGCCAGTGCCGGCAGCGCGGCCAGGAGGCCCGCCGCCACCAGGAGGGTCGGCACCAGCACGCCCCGGAGCCCGCCGAGCCCGAACCACCCCACCAGCCCCAGGGCGACGACCGGGCCCAGGGAGTAGCCGATGTTGCCGCCCACGGAGAAGATCGCCATCCCGGTGGCCCGCCGGGACCCGGCGACGACCCGCGCCGCCCGGGCGCCCTCCGGGTGGAAGAGGGCCACGCCCAGGCCGCACACGGCGGTGGCTGCCAGCACCCCGCCGTACGTCGACGCCTGCCCCGCCAGCGCCAGCCCCACCGCCGCCAGCGCCGGCCCGAGCGGCAGGGGCCAGCGCTGGCGCGTCTTATCCGTCCAGTACCCGAAAAAAGGCTGGATCACGGAGGAGGTGAGGTTCAGGACCAGGAGGATCGTCCCGACCTGGCTGTAGGTGAGGTTGTAGGTCTGCTTCAGGACGGGGAGGAGGGAGGGCAGCCCACCCTGGTTCACGTCGGTGATGAGGTGACCGAGGCTGATCAGGAGGAGGCGCCAGAGCGAGAAGCCCAAAGACGGTCATCTCCTTCGGGGCGGCGGCCGGCTTGCCGGGAAGGTGCCGGCCACGCCCCGTGCGCAAGGACAGCGACTCCCGCTCGGCCGCGGGCGTCGCCACACGGGTCGCAAGAAGACGGGAGCGGCTGTCACGTGAGGAGATCTTACGACTATCGTAGGGCCGTTTCCTCCCGCCCGCGTCGGCTGAAGTATGGCTGCTCATGGGCACCGTGATCGGGGTGCTCTTGCTGCCTTACCTGCGAGCGTTGTTCCACGTTGCGGCGTGACGAGTCGTTACACACGTCGTGCACGCGGGTTCAGGCCCGGGCCAGGTGCCCGCGACCGGGGCCGGGTGCGTCGCGCCGTCTCCTCACGCCCGCGGCCGGCTCTCGCCGCCCGACCGCTTCCGGAGCCCGGGGTGGCCAATCAGCGTGCAGGTCGTGACCCAGGTGCCGCCGGCGGCGAAACCGGCCACCACGTCGGATGGGTAGTGGACGCCCAGGTAGATCCGGCTGACACCGATGAGGACCGCCACCGCCACGAGTGCCCCGGCAAGAGGCAGCCGCTGCCACGGTCGGTGGCGGCCGTGCCAGGTCAGGTACGCCAGGTAGCCGTACAGCGCGAAAGCCACCATCGAGTGGCCGCTGGGGAAGCTGAAACCGCCGGCGCGAACCAGCCAGGGCCCGGGGGGTCGGGCCCGCCCGAACGTCTCCTTCAGGACCGTGTCCAGCACCGCGGCGCCCGCCACGCTGGCAAGCAGGGTCAACGCCTCCCGCCCCCGCCCGTGCCGGTGCCAGAGCACCCAGGCCAGGATCGCCGTGAGAGCCGCGGTGGCGGGCACCGACCCCAACCAGGTGAGGAGCCGCATGAAGGAGGTCACGGCAGGGTGGGCGAGCTGCCCGACCCGCGCGGTGACCGCGCTGTCGAAACGGCCCAGGTCGTTTTCCAGCAACTCTTCTGCCAGCTTGACGAAGCCGGCGATGAAGACGCCGTTCAACACCAGCCCCATGCTGAGGCTCACGGTGTAGGGGGTCCGCGACGCGAGGCCTCCGTTCGATGGTCCCTGCCACCTGCCATGATCCTGTCCTGCCAAACGTTGTCGCTCCTTCGGACCCGGCGATCCGTGAGCCTTATGTGTTTACGGCCTTCGTTTCCCCGGAGAGCTGGCCCCCGGCCGCACAAGGTTTCTTGTCCATACAATAACGCCACCGCACTCCCGGATCAAAAGTTGATGAAGGCGTGCCGGTGCGGGCGGCTCGGGTAGGCGCGCGCCGCCGAGGTACGTCGCGTGTTGCTTTCGACGGAGGGCGCGGGCCCCCGGCGCCGCGCTCCACCCCACGGCGGGGATCGGCGCGCCCGTGACAGGAGGTGGGGAGTCGCGGCGGCCAGGAAGGATATCCCAGCCCCCACGACGAACACGTTGACGCGTATCGGCGGTAAACCGGTTCACACCGTCAGTGGCGCGGGGCAGCAGGGGGGCGGTACGTACGTGAATCCGCGTTTCACTGGCCACCACACGCTCTCACGTGGTTTGGCGGCAGGGCTGGTGGCGGTCGCTGCCGTCGCCTTCACGGCATCACCGGCCCTGGCGGGCAGCGGGACGAGCCCGGGTAGGCCGGCCAGACAAGTTGTGACGGCACAGGGCTTCAGGGGGGCGCCGTACCGGGACGGCGAGGTGATCGTCAAGTTCCGGCCCACGGCCCGGGCAGCCGATGTGGCCTCCGTCCGGGGGCACTTCGGCTTCCGCACGATCAAGCGAACCCCCCTGACCGGCGCTGAACTGGTAACGGTGAGCAAGGGGACGGTCGAACAGGTCGTCCAGCAACTGCGGCAGAGCGGCCTTGTGGAGTACGCGCAGCCCAACTTCATCTACTACCCACGCCTTATTCCCGATGATGCCCTCTTTGGCCAGTTGTGGGGCCTGCAACAGATCGCCGCGCCTGAGGCCTGGGACATCACGCAGGGCAAACCGGAAATCGTGGTCGCAGTGATTGACGACGGTGTCCAGATCGACCACCCTGACCTCAGTGGAAACATCTGGATTAACGTTGACGAGGTCCCAGGCAACAACGTCGACGATGACCACAACGGATACGTCGATGACGTGAATGGCTGGGACTTCTTGAACAACGATAACAGCGTGTTCCACCCCGGAGACTATCACGGGACCCACGTTGCGGGCACGATCGCGGCCGTGGCGAACTCGCTAGGCGTGGTCGGCGTGGCCCCGCGTGTCAAGATCATGCCCCTCAAGTTCATCGGACCGGATGGCGGAAACACGATGGACGCCATCCGTGCGATCGAGTACGCTGCTGCCAACGGCGCCCGTGTGATCAACGCCTCGTGGGGTCACGCCTGCACGGACTCCACCTGTCAAGAGGACTTCGCCCTGCGGGATGCCATCGACCGTGCCAACCTGGTCTTCGTGGCCGCCGCGGGCAACGAGAGCAAGAACAACGACCTGAACCCTGACTCGCCTTCCGGACTGCCGAGCAGCAAGATCATCTCCGTGGCAGCGGTGAACAGCCAGGGGAACCTCTCTTCGTTCTCCAATTACGGTGCCACGACAGTGGACGTCGCAGCACCCGGGGAGGACATCCTCAGCACGTACCCGACCACCCCGGACAGCGTTCCAGCGGCCGTCTACGTCACGGACGCGGTCTACGGGCCTCAGGCCTATTACTTTGCCTTCGCGCTCGAACGCGTGGGAGACGCCGCGACGCGCCAGCAGGTCATGAACGCTGCCCTGGCCGACCTGGGCCTCGGGCGGGGGAGCAGGGTGCTCCTCGTGGACGACGACAACAGTGAGTACGACGCCGGTTATCCAGACTATTGGTCCGAGTACCGGAACATGGTCTCGACGGTCACGGATGCGGTGTACCGGACGGTGGCAGGGGATGTGTACGACGGCCCCACGGCCGCCGAGATGCTGTCGTACGATGCCGTGGTCTGGTTCACCGGCGAGGCGTTCGGAACCCCGACAACGCCCACGCTGACGGTGAGGGACCTTGCCGAACTCAAGACCTACCTGGATGCGGGCGGAAAGCTGGTTCTCGCCGGAGAGGATCTGGCCCTCGGTACAGCGAGCGATACCCTGTTCACTACTGTCCTGGGTGTAACCGTCGACGAGGACGGCGCCCCGGAAGGATCGGCCACGGCTGTGGAAGGACCGACGGGTTCCCCGCTCGCAGGGATACGGCTGCCTGCCTCCCGGGGCGCCCTCTTGTTTTCGGACGGGCTGAATCCGACCGGCGCGGGCACCCGGACGGTCATGGTCTACCGGGCCGGCGGATACCAGCCTCTGAACGGCACCTCGATGGCTGCTCCGCACGTATCCGGTGTGGCGGCACTGATCCTGAGCCGCAACCCCAACCTGACCCCCGAGCAGGTCATCGACATCATCGAGCGTACCGTGGACCCCCGGCCGTCCCTGGCCGGAAGGACCGTGACCGGTGGGACGGTGAACGCTTACCAGGCACTCCTCGCCACCCCGGTGCCGCAGAGCGGCGGCATCGCTGGCGCTGGAGCCGCAGGTGGTGGGGGAGGAGGAGGGGCCGTCCTGGTGCCCCCGGCTGACGAAGAGGTGATCGAGGTCGGTCCGGACGCTAAGGCCGTCAGTGCCCTGGGCGGTGCCGTGGAATTGGAGATTCCCGCCGATACCTTCGCCCCTGGCACGAAGCTGACCGTCCGCAGAGTAGACGAGCCGGCGGAACCTGGGCTCGAGGGCCTGAAGCCCGTCAGCGAAGTCATCGAGTTCGACACGGATGGCGCGACGCCCAGCAAGCCGGTCACGGTCGGCGTCCGCTACAAGCCTTCGGAGCTCGCCGGCGTAGACCCGCGCAAGCTGGGGCTCTACCGGCAGAGCGAACAGAACCCCGACCAGTGGGACTACGTGGGCGGAGCCGTCGACACCGTATCGGGAACCGTCCGGGCCAAGCTGACGCGGTTCAGCCGTTATGCCGTCATGGCGTACGACCGCACGTTTGCGGACCTCCGGGGCCACTGGAGCCGCGGCGACGTCGAGGTGCTGGTGAGCCGGCATCTGGTTCAGGGCGTCAACGAGCACGAGTTCCAGCCGGACCGGCCGGTCACCCGTTCCGAGCTGGCCAGGCTCCTCGTCGAGGCGCTGGCACAGGACCCCGAGCGGGCCGTGACGCTCGAGCGTCCGGCGGCCCCCACCTTCACGGATGTGCCCGAGGACGCCTGGTACTTCCCCTATGTCGAGACGGCAGCCCGCCGCGGGATCATCAAGGGGTCGGACGGGCGTTTCCGGCCGGACGACCCGGTGACCCGTGAGGAGATGGCCGCGATGATCCTGCGGACCCTCGGCCAGGAGGCCGCCGCGCAGGCTGCTGCCAGTCGGATGCTCCCGTTCCGGGACGCCACCGAGGTTGCGGCCTGGGCAAGGGGTTACGTCGCCCTGGCGTTGGAGCGGGGCCTTCTCCAGGGTGTCGATGCCTCTTCCCTTGCGCCGAGGGAGCGCGCCACCCGGGCCCAGGCAGCCGCCGTGGTCCTGCGGGCCATGCAGCGCATGGGTCTGATCACGGCGCCGATCACGTTGACGGGTACCGTGACGGTCAGCGAGATCGAGGGACGGCACCTGGAGCTCGAAGTCACGGCCGGCGGGCAGGTCATCCGGTACGTCCTCATGCCCGATACCCGCGAGATCGCCCGGCTGCTCGAGGCGTCCATGGGCAAGACGGTCCAGGTGGTCGGCCTGGTCGAGGACCGGCCGAACATCTACATGCGCGGCGTGCTGCTGCGGGTGCTGGAGGTGAAGACCCGCAGCTGAAGCGCGCCCAACCCGTCGCGGTGTGAAAGTGGAGGGGGGAAGTTCGCGTCCGAAAGGCGCGGTGACGGGGAACAAAACCTGGTCCTGCTACGTCAATGATGCCGGTGACCCGGGACAGGGGTGAGCATCGCCGCAAAGGGGGGAGCTCCGTTGACGTGCCAGCACGTGCAGGAGCTCCTGGACTCGTACCTGGACGGCGGGCTCCCATCCCGGGAGGCCTCCCTGGTTTCCCAGCACCTATCGAGTTGCTCCACGTGCCGGGCGGATCTGGAGTTGTGGAGGGAAATCCGCGCTGCACTGAACCCCCTAGACGTAGAAGTACCGCCCACCTTCCATGCACAGCTCATGGCGCGAGTCCGAGCGCTGGAACCTGTCCCTGCCCGGCGGGCTCAAACCAGAGTACCGCTGCGTCTTGGGCTGGCAGCGGCGATGGCAGCGGCTGTAGCCGCACTTGTGATGATGGATGGACAGGCCCTCCGCCCGTGGGTATCCCGTCCGAATGCGAGGCAGTCGCTCGCCAGTGTTGCCCCGGCGATCAGCGATCAAACTGGATCGTTGACAGGAACGGTGGTCCCGCCGAACGAGGATACCCGGATTAAGGTACAGAAAAGGGAAGCTTCAAGCGACACTCCACCGGCCGGGCAAAGTCCCGAAGGAAACCCGACCGGCTTGATTGAGGATCTCGTGGGTGTGGCAGGTCAGCGCACTGGCAGCGAGGTTGCAACCGCTACTGGAAAACCAGCTGCCAACGACTCACCCGCGCCGGCACAGTTGCCTGGACAACAGGAGTCGAAGGCAGACGTCGGGTCGCGGCGCACCTTTGTGGCCCTGGGTGCTGGCATTCCTGCTCATCATTCGAACGCGGTGAAGTACTCGGTCAACGTGGTGGTACAGGTTGCGGACCCGGTAGCGGCAGTAACACAGCTTGAGCGTGTGATCTCGGAGCTGAATGGCGTGATCTCGTTGGGAGGCCAGCAACCGGGCGGGCAGTGGGAGTACGAGATCTGGGTGCCGGTCAGGTTGGCCAACGTGACCACCGCTGCCGTTTCGAGCCTCGGCGAACTCAAGAGCAGGCAGGTTTCGATGAAGGACTTCAGCGGCACGATCGCCGAGATCGATAAGCGGATTGCTTATCTGAACGGCCAGATTGGCTGGGTGCCGGAGGTGGCCAACGACGTCCAGGTCAGAGCAGCGATCGCCGCTTTACGCAAGCGCCGGCAGGAGATCCTGGACAGCACGTCGATGGCGGTGGTTCGGGTGTCGATGATTTCGGGACCGGTTCATCCGGTAACCGGAGAGGCGCAGGTGACCTAACGGCAGCGTGACCCCGCGAAAGGGGTGATGTCCGGCAGACCGTTCACGCGTTGAGGTGTTCCAACGTAGTCACCCGATGCGAAAGGGGTGATGCGCGCGGGAAGCTGTGGCTCCACAAGTGCGACTTGCTAGTAGCAGACCGAACGAGGGGGTAGTGAGTACAACGATGCGGCTCAAGAAACTGCTCGTGGCCCTGTCCACTGCGGCGTTGGTCCTCGGTACCGTGGCAACCGCCAGTGCCGCGACGTTCCCGGATGTGGGCGGGACCAAATACGCCGACGCATCTGCTCGGTTGGCCGCTCTCAACATTCTCGCGGGCTTCCCTGACGGGACTTTCCGCCCGAACGAGCCTGTCACACGGGCGCAGATGGCAGCGATCGCCGTACGCGCCCTGGGCCTTGAGAGCGCCTCGCAGTACGCCAAGATGGACACCAAGTTCAACGATGTGTCGGGCGCTCACTGGGCTGCCGGTTACATCAACGTGGCCGTCGATCAGGGTCTCCTGAAGGGTTACCCGGACGGCTCGTTCAAGCCCGAGAACCAGGTCACGTACGCTGAGGCGCTGGCAATCCTGGTGCGTGCGCTTGGTTACGAGCCCGCCGTGAAGGGCCTGTGGCCGACGAACTACATCGTCAAGGCCTCCGAACTGGGGCTCTCCAAGGGCGTGGTCGTCGCCGCCAACGCTCCGGCTACTCGCGGCGACATCGCGATCTTCACCGACAACGCACTGGACGTCGACCTCCTGCAGCAGGTGGCCTTCGGTGATAGCCCGAGGTGGGAGCCGCAGACGGGCAAGACCCTGCTGACGGAGAACCTCGGGCTGACGGTGAAGAAGTCCAGCAGCACCACGCCGTACATCGTGACCAGCGTGCCGAAGGTCAACCTCAGCGGCCTGTACCCGAACAAGATCACGATCAACGGTACTGAGACCCGGGCGCTGCTGGAGACGTACAACCCGGACGATCTGCTTGGCCGCGAGATCGACTACTACTACAACAGTGCGGGCGATATCATTGCTGTCAAGGTCAAGACGGACCCGGCGAACATCATCACGGACACGATTGACAGCACCAGCACCGATGGCTCGAATGCAGCCAACGATGCGGTGGTACTCTCGGGCAACACCAGCAAGACCTATAACGTGAGCGACGCCAACTTCAAGCTCTACTATAACGGGGTTGAAAAGACCAGCGCGCCGGACAAGAAGACTGCTCTCGATGACGCGGCGAGTGAGAATACGAAGGGTCCCGCGAAGGCGACCGTGATCCTCGATGGTAACGGAAAGATTCGGTCGATCGAGATCTGGCAGGGCGATAACTCCTGGATCGTGACCTCTGTTGACACAACCAACAAGAAGATCGAGTACCAGGATCGCAACGCAACCAAGGCCATCCAGAGCGTCAAGGACTGGAACATGCGGATCGTCCGAAACGGAAAGCCCGCCACGCTCGGCGACATCAAGCCTGGCGACGTACTTGAGGTCTATGGCAGCGGCAATTACCGTTATCTCGTGGCGACCGACAATAAGGTGACCGGTAGGGTGACCGCCATCACTGCTGCGACAGCTGGGATCTCGGACTACAAGCTCCGCGTCGACGGCAAGGACTATGAGCTGAGCACGAAGGCGTATTACAGCACGGATAACGGTTCCACCATCACACAACTCGACCCTAACAACGTGACGGACCTTCTGGACGTCGATGCGACGCTTTACCTCAACCAGTTCGGTCAGGTGCGTTACGTTGAGACCGGTGGGACCGCTGTGGGTACTACCACAGTCAAGGGCGTCGTGCTTGACCTCTTCTCGGCGACCACCGCTGACGGGACGACTTACTACGTGCGGATCCTCAAGACGGACGGGACGAAGGTGAGCTACGCGTTCAAGGATGTAGACGCGTACATCGACTTCGTGAACGGTCAGAACGACACTCCTACAACCCTCGCCTCGCTCGGCACGGACAGCGACGACATCAGCAAGGGCGATCTGGTACAGTTGAAGCTCGACAGCCAAGGCAAGGTCGCCGGGATCGACACCGATAGCAAGTTGCTGCGGGAGGCCGGTGACGGAACCACCGGATACACGGGCGGCACCGCCATCGACAGCAACGGGATCAATTCGGACAACAAGACAATCAAGGTCGGCGGCCAGACGTACTATGTCACGGACAGCACGGTGTTCATCCAGAACATCCGCAGCAACAAGTTCGATCCCGCGCTGACGACCTGGGAAGCTCTCAAGGGCGTAAGCGATCCGACCACGGTAAAGGTCGCCCTCAACGACTCGAACAGGGTGCTGAAGGTCGTCGTCATCACCAACGGTGTAACGCTGGCCACGAGCGCCAAGAGCGCCATGGTAGTTAGCCGTGGTCTTGATGCTGACGGGACCACGCTGACCCTCCTGATCGACGGAGCCACCACGACCTACAAGGTCGACAGCGCCGTCAGCGCTGCCGTGTACAGCGGACAGAATAGTGGCACCTCGTCGAACTCGGTCAGTGACGTGAATACCCGTGACTTCGTGCGTGTGTCGTTCGGCTCCACCGGGAAGATCACCAGCATCACGGAACCGACGGTTTCGAGCTCTGTCTACGTCAAGAGCATCGACACCGCGGGCGGGATCATCACGTTCAACAATCAGGCGGATCTGGCCGGTAACACCGACACGGCATATAGGTATGACGACAAGACCGTCTTCTTCGACGAGACCGGGAGCGCACCTGCAGCCATCACGATCGGCAACCTGGGCGCTGGTGACAAGGTCTGGGCGTTTGACCTGAACGGCGACGGTGTCCTCGAGGCTGTCGTGAAGCACGACAACAGCACGCCGTAACTTGCAGCGCCGGCTCCAGGCGGCAGGAAGGCACCCGCGAGGGTGCCTTCCTTGCTTCGTGCGCCCGGCGTGGGCGTTGGCTCGGTGCGGCCAAGGCAGCACAAGCCCACTGCCCAAGGCAACTGCGTTGCCCGTGAGGGAACGTGGGGAGGAAGCCGGCGGCCAACCCACCGCCCACGGACCACGAACCGGGGGCGAGGCTGTCCCACTCGGGTGAACTGGTCAAGGACAGCGAAAGCCTAAGGCTGCCAAGGGGTGGGCCAGTAGATACTGCGGGCGCGGGGAGAAGGTCGGCGCCCGTACCCTGGAGATCTGGCGGACATCACACGGGAACCAGATTGGAAACCGCACCTGGCAAGCAACCCGGATCGAGAGGTCCCGCTGAACCGCCAGAAGTTAGCAACAGCCACAGTACGCACGCCGGGGAGCCGACGGAAGAGGGGCCACGCGGCGGGTAGTGGCCGACATCGGCACGTCCTAAGTGCGCGATTGACAGCAGCCTTCCCCGAACGGGGACCCGCTTGCGGAAGAGACCGGTGAAGCCCGAGCGGTCCGCAAGATGGTCGAGCACCTCCGGCACGAGCGGACCTGGGAGCCTGTCGGGATGATGGTGGTCCACCACGGGCTAAGCTCAGCGAACCGCCCGGTGGGGACCCGCATCCCGGGTGGCGTGGGAGGGGAGGGCCGGAGACAGGTCCTCCTATCCCGATCTTCCTGCCGCAGGTAACAGTCGCATATTGGCCAGTCAGTCAGTGGAAGGGACTGATCTCAGCGGCGGCGAAGAGCCTGTTGATCGTAAGGAGGGAGATCATGCGAGCGAGGCTACGTGGAGTCCGCGCCCGCTGGCTGTTGTATGCGCTGGCAGTCACGGCTGCAGGATGGGGCGCCAGCGCGTGGGCTGGGACCCGCATCTCCATCGAAGTGAACGGTAAGCCGGTGGCGACCGACGTTGCTCCAATGAACGTGAACGGACGTGTACTTATTCCCATTCGCTTTGTTGCCGAGGCCCTCGGGGCGGACGTGACCTGGGACGGGGCCACGCAGACGGTTCGGATCCGGACTGCGGGCCGGGACATCCGGTCGGATGAGGGCAATCGGACGCCGGTGTATCAGCCGAGTTTCGCCTTCCGGAACGTGGCACTGAAAGAGGATGTGCAGGGCGACCTGCACATCACGGGCGAGGTGTTGAACCAATCCGGATCTACCCGCCGTTACGTAACCGTGCGGGCGAAGTTTTACGACGCTGAGGGCCACGTCAGCGGGGGCACGGACTACCGCCCCGTCCAGCCCGAGACGGTCGCAAATGGCGAGGCGGCTCACTTCGACCTCACGGTTCCGAGCTACCTGACGGATGCCGCACGGTTCGATCTCCTGGCGGCGTATCTGGACTGAGCCAGGACGGTATCCTTCCGGCCGTCGTTACCGGTGCTTTTTGTGGCGCGAGCCCTTGCCAACCAGTCGCCGGCGCCGGAGGTTCGCCCCTTTGATGGTCAGTACGATGCCGATAGTCAGCAGTCCGCCGTACGTCACCGGGGCAAGCGGTGAGGGCCGGTGGAAAGCACTGGCCAGCCACGCCCCGGCACCCGACGAGGCCAGTCCGGCGTGCAGGACCAGGGTGATGATCCACGATTCCGGCAGCATGAGGAGGATCGTGGTCGTCGTGAGGACGATGGCTCCTGCGAGCGTCTTTCGGTTTCGGTGAGCGACATATTCAAACCAGGCATAGAGCGACGCTACGATTCCGATGAGGACGTAGACTAGAAAGAGCATGGACACGGCGCACGCGCCTCCTGTCGCTGCCAATCTCCTGGGTGACCATATAGTGTTGGAAGCCCGTTTGGTCAAGGTTTCAGGCTTACGGTCCCCCGGCCGGGTCCGAGACGCCTCTGAGACTTCATGTAGACCGTATTGCTCCTGCGAGCACGTAGTGGAAGGCGTAGGAGCGCCTACCCGGGAGGGTAACTACAACGGCGGCCTCCCCCGCCTGATCGAGCCCGGATGAGTCAAACCGGAAGCTGAGCTGGCCGGTGGCACTGTCCCCCCTCGGACGACACGTCGTAGTTGCACGACATGCGCCCCTCCCGAGGCGTGTGGGCACCGGTTTAGCTTACTGCGCCGGCTCGGGAACTCCTCCCATGGGGGCCCCGGCACCGGCGAGCCCTTCCGTTTAGAACCGGCTCTGGATGAACCCGGCCAGACTCGCGCCGGCAGGGGACCGAAGAGACCGTCTCTGAGCGCTCCAAGATCGAGAATCGTCGGACCGGGTAGCTTCACCATGCGGTCCCCGGGCGAAGAACCGCCGGGGGTCGCTGTCTCATGTCCTGAGGGACATCCGGCTGGCATACTGGAAGTGCCGCATTCACTGGCGCAGGCGGCCCGGAATCCGCCGCGAGAGGGGGCCTGTCCACTCGAAACCTTCCTTGACCACCCCCGTGGGCGGTCGTACAATTTTGCCTGACTTTCCGACTCACGAAGAAACGGACACTCCGGGGCGCACGGCCCCGGCGAGGGGGGAGAGGATGGCGGAGCGGCGCGGCGGGGCGTGGGGGGTCGCCGTCCTGGCGGCGATGATCGGCGCCTTCATGGTGATCCTCGACAGCACGATCGTGAACGTGGCCCTGCCGACGATGATGCGCGAGTTAGGCGCCGCCACCGACGAGATCGAGTGGGTGCTGACGATCTACATGCTGGTGCTCGGCGTCGTCGTGCCGATGTCGGGCTGGCTGGGCGACTTTCTCGGGTACCGGCGCCTCTACGTGCTCTCACTGTTGGTGTTCGTGGCCGGGTCGGCGCTGTGCGGGCTGGCCTGGAGCACCGGCGCCATGGTGGCGTTCCGGGCGGTCCAGGCCGCCGGCGGCGGCATGATCATGCCGGTCACCATGGCGATGATCTACCGCCTCGTGCCGCGGGAGCGGATCGGCTCGGCGATGGGCACCTTCGGGCTGGCGATGCTGGTGGCGCCGGCAATCGGCCCGACGCTGGGCGGATACCTCGTCGAGTACGTGAGCTGGCGCTGGATCTTCACGATCAACGTCCCGGTGGGCATCGCAGGGGTGGCGCTCTCGCTCCTCTTCATCCCGGAGTTCGAACAGGTAGCCGCCGGGCGGTTCGACGGGTGGGGCGCCCTCACGGCGGGCGCGGGGCTGTTCTTCCTGCTCTACGCGCTGGCGGAGGGGCCGGCGGCGGGGTGGACGGCGGGGCCGATCCTGGCCATGCTCGCCCTCGCCTTCGTCTCCCTGGCGATCTTCGTGTGGCACGAGCTGCGCACGCCGGAGCCGCTCCTCGACCTGCGGCTCTTCACGTACCCGACCTTCACCCTCGGGAACCTTCACATCGCCCTGATCACCACGGGACTCTTTGCGGCCCTCTTCTACCTGCCGGTGTTCCTTCAGGACGTCCGGGGGATCGGCGCCCTCGACACCGGACTGCTGCTCCTGCCGCCTGCCGTCGCCTCGGCGGTGATGATGCCGGTGGCGGGGCGGCTCTACGACTGGGCCGGCCCCCGGGCGCTGGTGCCGGCCGGGACCCTCCTCCTGGCGGCGAGCACGTACCTCTTCCACCGGCTGGCGCTCGATACGCCGCTGGGGGCGATCGTGTGGTGGAGCGTGCTGCGGTCGGCCGGCATGGGCCTGACGATGATGCCGGCGCAGACCGCCGCGCTGTCGGTGGTGCCCACGGAGAAGATCGGCCGGGCCTCGGCCATCACGAACATCGTCAACCGGGTATCCGCCTCGTTCGGTATCGCGCTGCTGACGAACCTGCTGCAGGGGCGGGTCGCCGTGTGGCGGGGCCGGCTGGCGGCGAGCGGGGCGGGCGCGCCGGCCCCGGTCGCCCTGGGCCGGGAGGCGTTCACGCGGGCGCTCGACGACGTCTTCCTGGTCATGGCCCTCCTGATGCTCCTCGCCGTCATCCCGGCCGTGGGCTTGCGCAAGGGGGACGGCGGGCGCCGCGCCCCGGCCCACCTGGCGGCGGACTGAACGGCGGGACAGGGGCGGTCCTATTTCGCGTTGGACGCCGCCGGTTGACGGCGACGCCCACGGCGGGAAAACCTCGCCCGGCAAGCCCCCTGGCCCGGGCGGCGGTGTGGTTGCACTTAGCCGGAGACGGGTCGTGGAGTGCGGGGATCGGAGCGATGCAGCGCCGGCAGTTCGAACTCCTCCGCCAGCTTCTCGAAGCCTTCGAGGATTTCGGCCTCCGATCCGTCCATGAGCGCGATGCCGCGTCGCTCCAGTTCGGCCACCATGGCCATGTAAGGGATACCGGCAATTTGCGCGGCCTCGCCAAGACTCACTTGCCTCTTCGTATAGAGGAGAATCGCCCTGTCCAGAGCCTGCTCCTGCATGCCGGCCAGCACCCACTTTTTCAGTAAAGCTGCCTCGGGCACGGCCTCGAGCCGTGCGATCTGAGCGAGGCGCTGGGCCTCCGCTGACGACAGACGGATGCTTTTGGTCACGCTCTTCATGGGGCTCCCCCTCTGTCCATGTGGTCGAGCGCGGTCATGGCGAGTTGCCAGAGGGTCGGGCTCGTCACCTTGCGGATTCGCTGCAGGTACCCGCGGACGGCATCGGAGCTGAGGAGACCCGCTGCCCGGATCATCACGCAGAACTCGGGGACGCTGATACAGGTGACGCCGTTGCGCCGGCCAAACCAATATGGCTTGGCGTCGTTGATCAGACACACCCACCCACGCTCCCGGGCCAGCGCAAGAGCGTACCGTTCCCCGGTCTGATACATTCCGGGCCAAGGTTGGCCGGGCTCGGACAGCTCCATACGGTCGCGACAGAGACGGAAAGCCTGGGCCTGCGGGAAGACGTATCCCGAGGCTGGATTCGTATCGATTTCGGCCGCGACGGCTGCCGAGTAGTGGATGTCGAAGAAGTCGAAGAGGTAGGTGAAGACACCGGCCGTCACGGCGACGGCCCAGAAGCTGGAGTCAAGCGATGCGTCTCGCTTCTTCACGCGTGAATCCTGCCAAATTCGATTCGCCTGGATGCTACCATCATGATACCACGGCTCCGCTCGCACAGCACCATCGGGATGGTGGCCGCCGCGCCCGCCCTGCCCCCCGGGAACCCGCGACACGCGACTGAGGCCCCCCGGGGGGCCTCAGCGGCTGACTCGCTGCGGACCGCACGGGCTTCGCCGGCGAAGGCGGCTCGTGGGGACCACTCGGGCGGGCGGAGCGCTGCCGGCCTCCCGTGGCGGCGGCTTTTCCGGGCCCGGCGAGAGAGCCGGCGCCCGCCGCCGCCCTATGGGTCCGAGTGGTGGCCCCAGGACCCCAGCCGCGCCGCGGCCACGATCTCGTCACGCAGGATGGCCACGATGGTTCCCGCGGGGATCGGCCCGACCGGCCGGGTGAGCAGGAGAGAGATCGCGTTCTGCGCGACGGCCGTCAGGCGGCCGACGAAGACCCCGTTCACACCGTCGCCCCGGATGACGACGGCCACCGTCTCGCCGACGTCGGCGGTGATGCCGTCCAGGATCACAGTGCATGCTTGGGCGCCCTCGATGGGGGGAAGGGGCGGGATGCCGTGCATGGGGTCACCTCCGTCTTAGCCTATGTCCCGGGCCACGGGGTTGACATAAGCCGGATCCTGCCGGGGTTCCCGTGCCCGGCGTAGGGCACGCCATGGCCCCCACCCTGCGGAGCGGTGGGGGCCGAATGGGGGGGCACCAAGTCAGAGCCTGCGGAGCCAGACGGCTCGTTCAGGGGTGCTCTCGATGAGACGCCGGAACTCTTCGTAGGTGTAAGGTGGCAGGCGCTGACTGGCCTGGCGCATGCGATTCAGTGCTGTGTCGGCTTCGGCGGGTGAGAGGTGGCCGCTGCGCTGCGCCTCCGCCAGGCGTCGAGCCGCCCGCTCGTCGCAGGCGAGAATCCAGCGGCGCGTCTGAGCGACCGCGAGCGCTTCGCTCTCTCCCGGATCGAGGCCGGCAGCCAGGAACTGGGCGGCCAGGGCAAGCTCCGCTGGGGCAGGCTCACACACTTGGAGCCAGCCGTGTTCAACTGCACGTTTCACCTCATGGGCTAACGGCGGAAAGGACGCAACCTCCGTGTGCCCCGTGCGACTGATCATGAGGCGGCCGGCCAGCAGGGCCTGGAGAAGGGAGAAAAAGCCACCGTGGAGGAAGTACGAGAGCGGGGTCGTGTCGGCGATGACGATGTTAGATGACATCGTCGACCGCCACCGGGTGCCTCAACTGGAGCGACTCGGCCGAAACCTTCACCCGTTCCAGTGCCAGACGAAGACGCTTGAAGCTCACTTTACCGGCTTCGTAAGCGTCCACCCAGCGAGCAACATAATCGGGTGGGATATCGGTAGCGTAGTCCGGAACGTACAGACTACCCGGGAGTCCCCACCGCCTGGCCAGGGCGGATGGCGATTCTGCGAGCCATTCGTCCCGCTGCTCCCGGCGGATGATGCCGAGATTTGCCAGGCGGTACAGGGCAGCCGAGTAACTGAGGCAGTAGGTTTGTTGCAACCGCACGACCTCATGAAGCGAGGGGGCGCTGGGGTTGAGGGCGTTGCGCTCGAGCCATGCTTCGGCCGCCGTTCGTGGAAGCAGCAACTCGGCAGCAAATGCATTGGCAAACCATTCGAGTTCGTTGCTCTCCGGCGAGCCGGGTTCAACGGACCCGCAGGCGAAGTACAGGCGGTCCTGGTGGGCCAGGTAGTGGCCGAACTCGTGAGCGGCAGAGAAGTACTGATTTTCCAGGGCCTTGGCGGAGTCAATCGCCGCGAAGAATTCCTTCCCCTTGCGGCAGAGAACGGCGGCCGTGGACCCCTCGAACGAGAAGGGATACCGGATGACGTGCAACCCGTCCTGACGAAGGAGCGTAAAGAGGTTGCACAACGGCAGATCGGGCCCTACGCCCAACCGCTGCCTGGCCTTCCCCGCGAGGGTCTGGGGGTTGAGGCGTGTCATCCGCTCTCACCGCCCCAGAGCCTCCGGATGAACAAGTAATCCTCAAGAAACCCGTGAAGCCAGGCCAGCTTCTCCCGATCGGTGTCCGTAAGGTCTCTCGACCGGAACAACGCGACCACGCCGTCTTCTGCCGAACCGTCGTTCCCCAGAAAGTATTGCACCGGATACCCGTACAGCATGGCGAGCCTCATGAGCTCCGCCAGCGAGACCGGCCGCTTCCCGTTCTCCAGGTTGGAGACCACGGGCCTCGTGACACCCAGGTACTCCGCCACGGCGTCCTGAGTCTTGTTCAGTTGCTCACGCACGGCGCGTAGGCGCTGTCCGATCCTGCGCCAGGTGGTCTCTTCTTCGATGGAGGAGCCATGTGGACCGTCCTGCATCACCGCTTCCCTCCTCGGGTAATCCTGGCTTTCGATTCCTGGGGACATCATATCACAAATGTAACCGTCGGTTACGCAGGCTCCTGCCACGGACGGCGCGGTTCGCCCGCGACTGCGTGAAACGCCCGACGGCCCCCGTGGTGGGAGCCGTCGGGAGGCCTCGCGGGTCCCTGGATCGGCCCGCCCGCCTACACGGTGAACCGGGCAACCTCCTGCTGCAGCTCCCGGGCGATCTTCATGAGGCTCTGCGCGGAGGCGGCGACCTCCTCCGCCGACGCGCTGAGCTCCTCGACGGCGGCGGAGACCTCCTGGCTGGCGGCGGCGTTCTGCTCGGAGATGGAGCCCACGCGCTCCACCGACCGGGTCACCTGCGTGGCCCCGGCCGCCATCTCCTCCGTGGCGGCCGTGTTCTGCTCGGTGACGGCGGCGACGACCTCGAAGGCCTTCACGACCCCCTGGGCGTCCGCCTGGGTTCGCCCGACCTGCCGGGCGATCTCCTCGACGTTCTGGGTGATCCGGTCGACCGTGTCCAGGATCGACTGGAGCGCCTGGCCCGACTCGGCGGCCCGCCGGCCGCTGCCCTCGGCCTCGGACCGGGCGGCCTCCAGGGACCGGGCGACCTCGGCCGTGCTGGCCTGGATGTTCTGCACGAGCTGGGCGATCTCCCCGGCCGAGGCGGCCGACCGTTCGGCCAGCCGGCGGACCTCGTCGGCCACCACGGCGAAGCCGCGGCCCTGCTCGCCGGCCCGGGCCGCCTCGATCGCGGCGTTGAGGGCCAGGAGGTTGGTCTGCTCGGCGATCTCGGAGATGACCCGGGTGATCTCGCCCACCTGATTCGAGAGCTGCTCGAGGTGGCGCATCCGCTGGGCTGCCTCCCCCACGGCGAGGCGGACGCGCTCCATGCCGCCGACGGTCTCGCCCACGACCCGGGCGGCCTCCCGGGCGCCGTCCTTGGCGGAGGCGGCGCCCCGGGCCACGCGCTCCGCGTCGGCGGCCATGGCCTCCAGGGCACGGATGGCCTGCGCGAGGGTCTCGGCGGCCTTCTGCACCTCGCCGGCCGTCTGCTGCGCCCCCGCGGCGATCTGCTGGATCGTCTGCTGCAGCTGGCCGACCGTCTGCCCCACCTCGCCCAGGGTGCGCGCCTGCTCCTGGGTACCGGACGCCACCTGGCCGACCGCCTCGGCCGTCGACTGCGCGGAGCGGGCGGACTGGTCGGCGGCCGTCGACAGCTGCTCCGCGGCCGCCAGCACGGAGGTGGTGGCCGCGGTGATGCGGCCGATGAGGTTGCGCAGGTTGCCGACCATCTCGTTGAACGCCCGGGCCATCGCGCCGATCTCGTCGCGGGAGCGGACGTCGACATGGTCCGCCGTGAGGTCGCCCGCTGCCAGTCGTGCCGCCGCCTGCGCCACCGCCGTCACGGGGCGCGAGATGGCACCGGCCAGAACGGCGGCCAGGGCCACGCCGAGAACGGCGGCGATCACCGAGGCGCCGACCAGGGCCGCCCGGGCCCGGTCGGCCGTCTGCGTCGCCCGCTGCCGCTCCTCGGTCGCGATCGCCTGCTCGATCTCGATCAGCCGGGCGATCGCGCCGGTCAGGCGGACGCGGGGGCCCCGCAGGGTGGTGGTGACGAGCTCGACCTTCTCCGCCTCGCCGTAATCGCGTGCGAAGACCGACTGGGCCGCCTGCTGGTACTCGGCCCGGGCCGAGTCGATCTCATCCAGGATCTGCCTGGCCTCGGACGTCTTCACCACTTCGCGAAGGCGCGCGGCCGCCGCCCCCGCCGCCTGCGTGGCATCCTGGAACTCCCGGGCGAACCGGTTCTCGCCGGTCACGAGGTAGCTCATCACCGCGCGGATCTGGTCCAGCGTGGCCGATTCCAGCTGGCGGGCCTGGATGATCGCCTCGTCGACGTGGTCTGTCAGGTCGACCATGTCCGCCTCCACGGTGACCAGGCTCAGGTACCCGGTCACTGCCACCGCGACGAGGAGGACGACCAGGCCCAGGAAACCTGCCAGGATCTTCGTGCCGATCTTCACGGGGCGGGACCTCCTTTGCGTCCGGGTCCCCGGTCATGGGTCGCTGGTCATGGGTCCCCGGTCATCCGGACGAGGTTCGAAACGACGGGGCTGGAAGTTCTCGGAAGGCAAGAATACCCGAACTGGAGATCCCTGTCAACGGACCTGCCGGGGAGCGCCCGACGGGTGGTACGCCGGGCTTTCACCCGGCTTCGTGCGGGTCCGGGCCTGCCCGGCACGCGGGACGGCCCCCACGGGGTGGGGGCCGCCCGGGGTGGGGTCTGGGCAGGCGTGCGGACTAGCGGCTCCGCTCGAGGCGCGCGGCGGCCACGATCTCCTGGCGGCGGATCGCCACGAAGGCGCCGGCCGGGATGGGGCCGGTCGGTTCCGTCAAGGCGAGCACGATCACGTCGGCCGTGACGCCGGCGAGGCGGCCGACGAAGACGCCGCTCGGGCCGTCGCCGCGGATCACGGCCGCCACGACCTCGCCGATGTCGGCGGTGATGCCGTCCAGGATGACGTTGCTGACGACCTGACCGCCCTCGATCGGCGGGAGCGCCTCCTCCGGCTGCTCCTGCCGGCGGCGGGCGGGCCGCGGTCGAAACGTGACCGGCGGGGACAGTTCGGTCTGGACGGCGACCCCGTCCGCGAAGATGGTGGGCATCAAGTCAGCACCTCCACTGTGGGGTCCGACGGTGCGGGGGGTCCTGTACGGGATCTGCGGGCGTCAGAGGCCCGCTCCTGTACGGCCGGGCCGGCCGGGCGGCCCGCCGGGGTGCGCGGTTCGGCCGGGGCGGGGGAGTCCCACGGAAAGTATATGCGTGTGCATGGGGGGTTGACATAACGACTGGACCGGCGCGGAAACGCCGGCACCCCCGCCGGGCGGGACGGGGGGGAATGGCCAATATGAACGACAGCGACCCTCGCTGGTGCCGCGGAGTGAGCTGAGAGCTGAGGTGTCCCGGGTGGACGAGGCCAAGACCTACGTGGTGCAGATCGCTACGACAAAGGAGCGCCCGGGATAACCTGGCGCCCCTTCGCATGCGTTGGGGTATGCGCCACTTGGGTCTGCGGGACCTACTACTTGCCAGCCGGGTGCTCCGGCCGGTCGAGCCCCCACGCCTCCGGGTTCACGGGCGTCGGCGGCCGGCGGCCTGTGAGGGCGGCGACGAGGTTCTCCGCGGCCAGCGTCGCCATGCGGGTGCGGGTCGCGATGCTGGCGCTGCCGATGTGCGGCAGAGCCACGACGTTGTCAAGCGTCAGGAGCGGGTGGTCGAGTGGCACGGGCTCCTGCTCCCACACGTCCAGCCCTGCGGCCCAGATCCGGCGGTGCTTGAGGGCGTCGTAGAGGGCCGCCTCGTCGACGATTCCGCCCCGGGCGGCGTTCACCAGCACCGCGGTGGGCTTCATGAGGGCGAGCTCCCTGGCGCCGATCAGCCCCCGCGTCTCCGGCGACAGCGGCACGAGGACGACCACGAAGTCGGCCTCCCGCAGGAGGTCCGGCAGCGGCCGGTACTCGGCACCGAGTTCGGCCTCGGCCGCCGGGTCGCGGCGGCGGTTGTGGTAGAGGATGCGCATGGCGAACCCCCGGGCCCGCCGGGCCACGGCCTGCCCGATGCGCCCCAGGCCCACGATGCCGAGCGTCCGGCCGAACACGTCCTGGCCGGTGAGCATCATCGGCGACCAGGTCTTCCACTGCCCGGCGCGCAGCACGCGCTCGGCTTCCGGGATCCGGCGGGCGGTGGCCATGAGGAGCGCCCAGGTCAGGTCGGCGGTGGTCTCGGTCAGGACGCCGGGGGTGTTGGTCACGAGCACCCCCCGGGCGGTGCAGTCCGGGATCCGGATGTTGTCGTACCCCACCGCCATGTTGGCCAGGACCCGGAGCCGGGGCGCCCGGGCCAGCCGGGCCGCGTCCCACTTCTCGGTGAGCAGGGTGAGGACGCCGTCGACCCCGGCGATCTCGGCGTCGAGCACCTCCGCCGGTACGGCCTCGTCTTCCTTCTCCCACATCCGGTAGTCGCAGGCGGCGGCGATGATGTCGACGGCCTCCCGGGGGATCTTGCGGGTGATGTAGACCTGCGGTCGCGCCACGTTTGAACCTCCACGAGGCGGCCGGGGCGCGGACGCCGGTGAGGGCGCGAGCACGCCGGGCCGCCGGATGCCGTTGAGTTCAATGTACGAGTAGGCGGAGGGCTTTCCTGCAGGCTCCCCGGCAACCGGCGACAGGGCCGGTCACTAAGAATACCCCGGCGGCTTCATGCTGGGGGCGCCAGCAATTGAACGACCGAACTCCACAGTTATGGACTTTGTCCATATCCAGATCCTTACAAGTCCATAATTAGGGATGCCGATCCGTTGCGCTGAAGTCTACGGAGCATTTCCAAGCCCATTCTTGTTCCAGCGAGGACGTACGTAATAGCTTCCTCGACGGGTACCACGCAGTACCAACTCTCCGCGCTGATGCAGAAGAGCCTTTGCCTGGACAGACGAGAGCTGGCACAGCTCAGCAACCTCGCGGCGCGTGATTCGCCCGTGTGCCGCGCCATGTTGGAGCACCATCTGTTCTTGCTGTAGAGGCTCGAAGCCGCGAACCCGGACGTACGCCACGGCCGCGCCGCGCCCAGTGCGCTCGACCACCCCCGCGCGCTTGAAAAGGTACGAGGATGCCTCACCGGTCCCGACCGACGCCCTCCTCAACCCGAGTGTACCTGCAGGTCCGCCTGCACGTACCCGTCGCCCGCCCCCGGCGTCCGGAGGAGCCGCATGCCGTTCAAGATCACCAGGAGCACGCTCGCCTCGTGGATGAGCATCCCGCTGCCCAGGAAGACCACCCGGCCCAGGACGCCGGCCAGCAGCAGGACCACGACCGCCACGGCGAAGGCCACGTTCTGGCGGACCACGGCCAGGATCCGCCGGCTGAGCCCGATCGCGTACGGCACCATGTCCAGGCGGTCCGCCATGAGGGCGACGTCGGCGGCCTCCAATGCGGCCCGGGTCCCCGAGGCGCCCATGGCGATGCTCACGTCGGCGGTGGCGAGGGCCGGCGCGTCGTTGACCCCATCACCGACCATGGCCACCACGTGCCCCTGAGCCTGCAGGGACCGGATGGCGGCGACCTTCTCTTCCGGGAGGAGCCCTGCCCGGACCTCGTCGACCCCGAGCCGCCGGGCCACCCGCTCCGCCGCCGCGCGGTGGTCCCCGGTCAGCATCACGGTCCGCCGGACTCCGACCCGCCTGAGGGCCGCGACCAGGCCGGCGGCCTCAGGCCGGATCGGGTCGGTGATGCCGATGATCCCTACCGGCACGCCACCGGCCGCCACCAGGGCGACGGTCTCACCCTCGGCCTCCCGGGCGGCCACCAGGGCCTCCTGGCCGGCCGTGAGGGCGATCCCGCGGGCGGCGAGGAGACGGCGGTTGCCGACGAGGATCTCCCCGGCCTCCCCCCGGGCCACGGCGCCGAGCCCGGGCTCCAGGGTCCATTCCGACGCTGGCTCGGGCTCGATGCCCATCGCCTTCGCATGGGCGAGGATCGCCGCCGCCAGGTGGTGCTCCGAGCGCTGCTCGGCCACCGCCGCGAGGGCGAGGACGCGGGTGGCGTCGCCGTTCAGCGGCACCACGGCCGTCACGCGGGGCTGTCCCATCGTCAGGGTGCCGGTCTTGTCGAAGGCCACCACGTCCACCTTGCCGATCCGCTCGAGCCGCTCGCCGCCCTTGATCAGGATCCCCTGGCGCGCGGCGCTCCCCAGGCCGGCCACCACGGCCACCGGGGCGGCCACCACCAGCGCGCCCGGGCAGCCGATGACCAGGAAGGTGAGGGCCAGTTCCACGTCCCGGGTCAGCAGGTAGAGCACGCCCGCCGCGGCCAGCACGGCCGGGGTGTACCAGCGGGCGAAGCGGTCCAGGAAACGCTGGACCTTGGGCTTCTGCTCCTGGGCCTCGGCGACGAGGTAGACGAGCCGGCTGAACGTCGTGTCCGGCCCGACGCGCTCCGCCACGACCTCCAGGTAGCCGCCCCGGCTCACGCTACCGCCGAGCACCGGGTCGCCGGGGCCCACTTCCGCGGGCAGCGGCTCCCCGGTGAGGGCGGCGGTGTCGAGGGCGGCCCGGCCCGCCACGACGGTGCCGTCGACGGGGACCCGGTCGCCCGGCAGCACCACCACGGTGTCCCCGGGGCGGACGGCGGCGGCGTCGACGACCTCGAGCGCCTCGCCGCGCCTCACCCGGGCGGTGCGGGGGAGGAGGTCGACCAGGGTCCGCAGCGCGGCCCGCGTGCGGGCAAGGGTCAGGCTCTCGAGGTAGCCCCCGAAGACGTAAAGGAAGGTGACCGCCGCCGCCTCCCACGTCTCCCGGATCCACAGCGCCCCCAGGGCGGCGACGCTGACCAGCAGCG
Organism: Caldinitratiruptor microaerophilus; assembly: GCF_025999835.1. NCBI lineage: Bacteria > Bacillati > Bacillota > Clostridia > Eubacteriales > Symbiobacteriaceae > Caldinitratiruptor > Caldinitratiruptor microaerophilus. The sequence goes on from NZ_AP025628.1 coordinate 3,353,198, forward strand.
GGATGCTGAACTGCCCCGCCCGCAGCCGCCCCCACGCCTCGCGGGCGATGGGCGCGCCCGCGATCACGGCGGCGGCGGCCATGAGGCCGTCGTACAGGCCGGCTTGGGCGGCGGCGCCTGGGCTCACGAGCCGGACGGTCCAGGCGGCGGCGATGAGCGCCCCGGCAGCCAGCACGGTGAGCAGGTCGCCGTGGCGGGCCAGCCACCGGTGCAGCCTCTCGTGTCTGCAGGTCATCGTGCATGCCCTCCTTTCGCTCCCGGGCCGGCGCCGGGGGTGATCTCCGGCCCCGGCCCGGGAGGGCGGGAGACAGTACTCTCTAGCTGCTGGGGCCCGGCAGGATCGCGGCCACCTCGAGGCCGAACTGGCGGACGAGCTCCCGGATGGCCTGTTCGGACAGCCGCCCTTCGTCGTACTCGACGTTCAGGGCGCCGGCCCCGAAGGCGACCCGCGCCGTCCGCATGCCGGGCAGCTTCTGCGCGGCCCTCTCAAGCTTGGCGGCGCAGTTCGGGCAGTTGAGGTTCCGCAGCATGATCATCTGGCGCATGGGATCCCCTCCTTCCCCGGTCGGTACACCGGCCGTGCACCCTCATGATCGCCCGGGCAGGGGTGGCCGCGCCTTGACGCGCGTCAATGGCGCGCGAAGGGCCGTCCGCAGCGGTGCCGGCCGGCGGCGGGCGGCCCGGTGGCGTGGGCGAAAGTGCGCTTCTCTTGAGGTGTGTACCCGGAGACGACATCGCCGATCACAAGGTGTTGCCGGCGGTAGGGTGCACCGATTTTGTCCCGGCGGCACCGCGACAGGTGGCACAGGAATTGTCCCGGTGAGGCTGCCAGAGCGCTTTCAACCGTCCCGGCACCCCGTCAAGGGCCCCTTGAGTAGACGGAAGACGCCCCGATCAGGACATAACTACGGCCTTCTGTAAACCTTGGTGAGGCAAATGAGCTTGCCAGGATCGGTTTTGACCCAAGTACCCGCGGGGGTACATGGGTCAATACTTGTGCCGGCGGCTCCGGGGGCGGGAACCAAGACCGGGCTACCCCCCGGCGGCCCGGCGGAGCCCCTCCGGGTCGAGGACCACCACGGTGCGGGCGTCTGCCTGCCGGATCAGCCCTCGCTCGGCCAGAGCCTTCAGCCGCCGGCTCAGGCTCTCCGGCGTCGTGCCCAGGCGAACCGCGATCTCCGCCCACGGCACCGGCACCCGCAGCCGGATCCCGTCGGGAACCCGGGTGCCGCCGGCCGCCATCCGCAGCAGTTCGGCGGCCAGCCGCTGGCCCACGTCCCGCAGGCCGAGGTCGGCGATGGTCTGCTCGGCGGCAGCGAGCCGCTGGGCGAGCACCTCCACGAGCCGCACCGCCACGTCGGAGTGTCTGCGGAGGATCGACTGGACCGCCTGCCGCGGGACCAGGCAGACGTCGGTGTCCTCGGCCGCCACGAGGTCGCCCTCACACCGGACGGGCGTGAACAGGGCCATCTCCCCCAGGAATTCGCCGGGCCCGAGGGCGCGCACGACCTGCTCCCGGCCGCTGCTGGTGGTGTACAGGAAGTTCAACCGCCCCCGGGCGACCACGACCAGGTGCTCGATCGGGTCGCCGGCAGCCAGCACGAGCTCCCCCTTGGCGTACCGCCGGTGGCGCATGGCCTCCCCCAGCTCTGCCAGTCCCGCGGCGGGCAGGACGCGGAAGATCGGCACGCCGGCGGCGCAGGACGGGATCGTTTCCACAGCACCACCTCCCGATCCGGGTGATCCTCCCGCCTGTCAACGGGTTCGCTGCAGCAGGGTCCGGATCCCCCCGTGGGTCTTCAGCCACAGCGCCAAGCCGAGGAGCAGGAGGCCGGTGACCCCGAGCGCCACCAGCAGGCCACGGCGCCGGCCCGCGCCTGTCACCAGGGCGATCGCCCCGATCAGCGCCGCCCCGGCGCCGCACCGGCCGCAGGTCGCGCACGAGCCCGGACACGCCTGGGCGGCCTGCGCCTGCAGGCTCATGCCCGCCGACCCGGCCAGGGCGAGCACGGCGGCAACCAGGCCCTGGAGGGTGCCGGTGCCGACCCTCCTCCAGGCGGCCCGGAGCCGGGCGAGAAAGGCGGCCTCATGCATCGGCGGCAGCCGGCTCCAGGGCCGGCCGGTCAAGGACGGCGGGTTCGATGGCCGGCCCGCGGCCGTAGGCCAGCGCGTCATGCCGGCACACCTCGATGCAGTCCTTACACAGGATGCACTGATGCCGGTTGATCCTCACGCCGCCACGGTCGGGCACGGGCGAGATCGCCCGCATGGGGCAGGCCGCGACGCAGCGGTGGCAGCTCTTGCAGTTGCCGGGGAAGTACTTGAGCTTCCAGGTGAAGCCGAACCGTGCCCCGATCGAGTGGACAAGGCTTTGCAGGGCCCCGACGGGGCACGCGAAGTTGCACCAGCCCCGCCCGCCCTTCATGAACAGGCCGAACGCCACGAGCCACAGCAGGGTCACCAGGATGTAGGTGGAGCTGAGGGCCGTGAAGCTTCCGGTCACCCCGAGGACCATGAGCTCGAACGTCTTGTAGTTGCAGAAGGCGCACCCGATGCCGCCGGCCAGGAAGGGCGTGATCACGTATCCGGCCAGGAAGCCGTACCGGATGGCCGTGACGTTCACCTTGTCCAGAACGTCCATCTTGAACCGATCGGGCACGAGCCGGCTCAGGTACTCCGGGAGGGCGCCGGCGGCGCAGATCCAGCCGCAGAAGAGGGGGCCCATGAGCAGCGCGAGGCCCAGGATGACGAAGAAGCCGACTGTGCGCAGGCCGATCTCGCCGAACAGGTTCCCCCACTGGGCGGGGTTGGTCAGCCAGTTGATCTGCATGCGCAGGCAGAGGTCGCTGATGCTCCCCGCCGTCCGGGTCCCGGTGGCCCAGCCCCAGAGCCGCGTGAACAGGGCGAACGGGGCGTAGAACATCAGCAGGCCGGCGACGTAGCTCAGCAGCCGCCGGCCGTCGTGCCGGCGTGTGGTCGTGACGAAGGACGGTAGCCTGACCATCAGTGGTGGTGCCCCCCGTGTGCGCCCTGGCCGGCCCCTTCCATTTCGTGCGTTCCGGCGGGGGCGAAACTCGAGTTCACGATGCGAACGGGCACGAAGCCCAGCTCACGGCCGGTATCGGCGTCGTAGACCGCCAGGCGTCCGTCGCAGATCACGGGCTTGTCGCGCTCGGCGCGGGGCAGGGACACGAAGAGGTTCAGGCTGAACTTGAACCCGGGCGGGATCGGGTCGGCCACGGTCCGGGTGGCCTCCCTCCACCCGGTGTGGTTCACGCTCCAGGACTGGCGAAGCGGACAGCCCTCCAGCGCAAGGCGGATCCTGGGCGCCTCCTGGCCCTTGTTGACCACCGAGACCGCCATGCGGATGGAGCCCGGCTGCAGGATCCGCTTGAGGTAGCCTTGCTGCCGCAGGTCGACGGTGACGGGCTTCGGGTTCGCCGACGGGAAGCTGAGCGTGAAGTGCCGCTCCTCGAGAGCCCGGCTCACCTTCGCCCAGGACGCCACGGCGAAGGGAGCGGCAAAGGCGACGAGGGAGAAGACGGACGTGGCCACGAATCGGGCCATGGGTTTGCGCAAGCAGACACCCCTCCCGCTGTGTAAGGCGCCGCGCCGGCGTGCGGCGGAGGCCGCGGTGCTGGGCGCCATTGTACCGGGGGGTGTCCAGCGGAAGAAAGGATCCGGTCGAACGATTATATTTTCGTATCCGATAAGTTCGAGAATCGGAATTTCGGTGTAGGGCTTGGCCTCGCCTTCAGGTTGTCTTCAGCCGGGCGTGTCACTCTCGCTCCAGCGTGATGACAAAGCCGGTGAGAGGGGGCGCGGGATGTGGTCAAGTCCCACCTGATGTTGGTCCATTTCCCGATCGCGCTGTTGTTCGTTGCTGTGGTCTTCGAGGTCATCGGGCACCTGCGCGGTCGGGAGGACTTCCAGAAAGCCGGACTCTACACGCTTCTGGCCGGTTTCGCCGGAGCCGTGCTGGCTGCGTTCACCGGGAAGGTCGCGGAGGAGAGCCTGGAAAGGTTTCTGACCCGGCGACCGGGCGGTCCCGCCCTGCTCGAGGCGCACGAGATCGCGGCCTACGCGACGGTCGGGATCTTTGCCGCGATCCTTCTCTGGCGCACTCTCGGCCGTCGCACCCTGCGGGGGTCGGTGCTCGTCGCCTACCTCCTGCTGGCGGCCGTGGGACTCGGAAGCCTCGGCGTGACCGGCTTCCTGGGCGGCGAGATGGCCCACCCGCAGGGACGGGGCGCACAGGCGCAGGCCGCCGCTGCGATGGGTCGCGACGCGGACGGGGACTGAGAGCGCCTGGCCACCCTGGCGGTCCCGGAGGGGCACCCGCTCCGGCTGCGGTTCGCAGCCCGCACGGCCGGACCGTGTTGAGGCTTTTTTCCTTACAGGATGCCTCCCCGAAAGCGTTCGTCACGGTGATGCACATCACTACCTGCCAGGACGGGCCGGATGTACAATACTTTCGGGCTAGACCGGGTGCGCCGACCGGCTTGCCGGGACGGCGACGTAACCCCGGCCCCGGTGACCGCGGATGGATGTGTATCGCCGGCTCCGGACCCTGCGGTGGGTGGCCTTCGCCGTCCCGACCGCGGTGCTGGCGCTCGTCGTCTGCCTCTGGCGCAACCTCTTCCCCACCACGCCGTGGGCGGCGCTCGTGGCGGAAGTGGGGAGCATCGCCGCCGGATCGTACGTTTTCTCGATGTGGCTGTTCCGCTTGCTGAGAACCCTGCAGGCCGACATCCTCGACAAGAACTCGCAACTCGAGGCCCTCAACGAGGCAGCGATCAGCATCTCGTCGGAACTCTCGCTGGATGCCGTGTTGCAGCAGGTGGTCGAGCGCGCCCGCCGGGTTGCGCGGGCGCGCTTTGCCGCGCTCCGGGTCCTGCCCGTCGACGGGGAGCCCGCCCATTTCCTCTACGCCGGCATCACTCCGGAGGAGCGGGCCCGGATGGGCCCGGAGCCCTGCGGGCGCGGCGTCCTGGGTGTGATCCAGGAGACCGGACGGGCCCTGCGGCTGAAGGAGATCCGGAGCCACCCCGCCTCGGTGGGCTTCCCGCCGGGGCATCCGGACATGCACACGTTCCTCGGCGTCCCGATCCTGTCACGGCGGACGGTGCTCGGCGTCCTCTACCTCACGGAGAAGGAGGGGGCCCCCGAGTTCACGGCGGCGGACGAGGAGGCGGTCACCCTGCTCGCGAACCAGGCGGCGGTGGCCATCCAGAACGCCCGCCTGTTCGAGAAGGAGCGGCGCACGGCCCAGTACCTGAAGCGGCTCCTGCAGACCTCTCAAGACGCCATCGTCGTCCTCGCCTGTGACGGCACCGTCCGGTTCTGGAACCAGGGGGCGGAGTCGCTCTACGGTTACCCGGCCGCCGAAGCGATCGGAAGGGTGCTTCCGATGGTCCCGGTCCCGGACCGGCCCGCCGTCCTGGAGCGCCTCAGGGCCGTGACGCAGGGCGAGGCGGTTCCGAGCCAGGAGGCGTACCACCAGCGCAAGGACGGTTCGCTGGTGCCGGTCCTGGCTGCGCTTTCGCCGCTGCCGGCAGCTTGTGGGGACGAGGGCGGGGTCCTTCTCACCGTCAAGGATCTGACCGCTCAGAAGCGCCTCGAGGCGCAGCGCCGGCGCCTGGCCCTCCTGGAGGAACGGGAACGGATCGGCATGGACCTCCATGACGGCAGCATCCAGTCCCTGTACGCGGTCGGCCTCACGCTCGAGACCGCGCGCCGCCTGCTGCCGCAAGGGGCGGAGGAGGCGGCGGTCCGGCTCGCGCAGGCCATCGGACAGCTGAACGCCGTCATCCAGGACCTGCGCCGCTACATCCTGGGCCAGGGATCCCCCTGCGGGGCAGAGCGCCCCGTCGAGGAACTGCTGGTCTCGATGGCGCGACGGCTGGAGGAGCAGGACGCCCTGCACGTCACCGTCGACCTGCAGCCCGGGGTAAGCCACCTCCTGCCCCCCGACGTGTCCCCCCACGTGGCGCACATCCTCGGGGAGGCCGTCTCGAACGTGCTACGGCACAGCCAGGCCCGCCACGTGGCGTTCGGGCTGCGGCGGGAAGGGGAAGCCATCGTCCTCACCGTGCGGGACGACGGCCGTGGGTTCGACGTGGCGGCGGCGCAGGAAGACGGACATTTCGGTCTCCGGAACATGCAGGTGCGGGCGGCTCTCCTCGGGGGCGAGTGCCGGGTGCGTTCCGCGCCCGGCAGCGGCACGGTCGTCGAAGTCCGGGTGCCGGTGGAGGTGGAGGTGGTGGGCCGTGTCTGAGTCGGAAGGCGGCCGGGTTCGCGTGCTGATCGTGGACGACCACGCGGTGGTCCGCGCCGGGCTGCGGGCGCTGGTCGAGATGGAAGGGCGCTTTCAGGTGGTGGGCGAGGCCGGCACCGCCCAGGAGGCGGTCGAGCGGGCGCTGGCCGACCCGCCTGACGTGGTGCTGATGGACGTCCGCCTCCCCGGGGAGAGTGGCATCGAGGCGTGCCGGGAGATTCGCGCCCGCCTTCCCGGTACCCGGGTCGTGATGCTCACCTCGTACCCGGACGAACAGGCGGTCGTCGCCTCCGTGCTGGCGGGCGCTTCCGGCTACCTTCTCAAGGACATCGACCCGCGGGGCCTGCGGGACGCGCTCGAGATCGTGGCGCGGGGCGGGTCGCTCCTGAGCCCCGACCTGGTGACCCGGGTGCTGGCCGGAGTGCGCCGGCAGGCGGAGTCCGGGCCGGGCCCGGACGCCATCGAGCGGCTCACCGCCCAGGAGCGGCAGATCCTCACCCTGATCGCGGAGGGGAAGACCAACCGGGAGATCGGTGAGGTCCTCTACCTGAGCGAGCACACGGTCAAGAACTACATCAGCCGCCTGTTCGAGAAGCTCGGCCTCAGCCGGCGCTCCGAGGCGGCCGCCTATCTGGCGCGGTATGAACGCCGGGTCGGGCTCGGTCCGGCAGCCGGCGGGAGTACTGCGGGGGACGGGAACGGAGTCGGGGTGCGCTAGGCCTTCCGACGTACGAGCGCGTGTTCGCACCGGCCCGCATCGTAATCCCAAGGCATCAGGCGAATAGCACGGAGGGGCAGGGGTACCGGCCCCTCCTTCCTGTGTCAGTTTCACCGGTTCGGGCGGTGGGAAGTGAGCCCGAGCGGCCATCGTCCCAGGGCGATGGCTTCCGGTACGCTCAAGGTAGCCACGAAGCAAGGGGGCGGTGCAGGTGGCCTCCCCCTCGACCGGCATCCGGGTCCTGATCGTCGACCCCCACCCCGGCGTCCGGACGGCCCTCGCGCAGGCTCTGGGAACCGCGCCGGGCATCGGGGAGGTAAGGGCGGTCGGCGGCGCCGCCGAGGCGCTGGCCGCGGTCGGGACCTGGCGGCCCGACGTGGTGCTGCTCGAGACCAAGCGGCGGGGCGGGGACGGCCTGGACCTCCTGCGCCGCCTCGCGCGTGGGGGTGAGGGTCCGCCGGTTCTCGTGGTGACCTCCTATCCGGACGCACTCGAACGCCTGGAGGTGATGCTCGCGGGAGGCAGCGGGTACCTGCTCAAGGACGTGGCCACCGAAGTCCTCGTCGCGGCGGTGCTGGGCGCCCACCGCACGAGGGAGACGGAACAAGGGAGGGATGACCGGTGAGACAAGGGAGAAAGCGCCTGGCCGCCCTGGCGGCGAGCATGGCCGTCCTGCTCGTCCTGGCCGGATGTACGCCGGGCAAGGGCGGCGGCGCGGGCGGCGCCGGCCCGAGCGGTCTCGGCGAGTCGGCGGATCAGATCATCAAGGCGCGCGGTCTCACCCCGGACGACGTGACGGCCGCCCTCAAGACCTACGTGCCGTCGGGCAAGTACGACGAGTTCGTGATGTTCTCGTCGGGCGGCCACTCGGGCCAGGTTCTGGTCATCGGGGTGCCGTCCATGCGGATCCTGAAGATCATCGGGGTCTTCACGCCGGAGCCCTGGCAGGGGTGGGGGTACAGCGACGAGACCCGGGAGATCCTCAAGCAGGGGTCCATCGACGGCAAGGAGATCACCTGGGCCGACACGCATCACCCGGCGCTGAGTGAGACCAATGGAGAGTACGACGGCCAGTGGCTGTTCATCAACGACAAGTCGGGGGGCCGGGTGGCCGTCATTGACCTCCGGGACTTCGAGACCAAGCAGATCGTGAAGAACCCGCTCTTCATCAACGACCACGGTTCGACGTTCGTGACCCCCAACACGGAGTACGTGATCGAGGGTTCCCAGTACTCGGTGCCCCTCGGCTGGGAGTACGCACCACTGGAGCAGTACAAGGAGAAGTACCGTGGCCTCCTGACCCTTTACAAGTTCGATCGTGAGAAGGGCCGCATCGACCTGGAGAAGTCCTTCTCGATCGAACTGCCGCCGTACTGGCAGGACCTGGCCGACGCCGGCAAGGGCGAAAGCGAAGGCTGGCTGTTCCTGAACTCCCTGAACGCGGAGATGGCCACCGGCTCCGGCGTGCAGGGGCAGCCGTTCTTCGAGGCCGGCACCGCAGGTCGCGACATGGACTACCTCCACATCGTCAACTGGAAGAAGGCGGAAGAACTCGTCCGGGCGGGCAAGTTCGAGACGATCAAGGGGATGCGGGTCATCCGGCTGGACACGGCCGCCAAGGAGGGCGTGCTCTTCCTGGCCCCCGAGCCCAAGAGCCCGCACGGCGTCGACGTCGCCCCCCGCGGCGACTACATCGTGGTCTCCGGGAAGCTGGACCCGCACGTGACGATCTACAGCTTCAAAAAGATCCAGGAGAACATCGCCAAGGGCAACTTCGACCGGGACGAGTTCGGCGTGCCCGTGCTCAAGTTCCAGGACGTCATGGAGGCGCAGGTCGAACTCGGTCTCGGACCGCTCCACACCCAGTTCGACGACAAGGGCTACGCCTACACGAGCCTCTTCCTGGACAGCGCCGTGGCCCGCTGGACGCTGGGGCCGCCGTACAACAACGAGGGCGGCTGGAAGCTGGTCGGTAAGATCCCCGTCCACTACAACGTGGGCCACATCGCGATGCCGGAAGGCGACACGGCCAAGCCGGCTGGCAAGTACCTGGTCTCCCTCAACAAGTGGTCCATCGACCGCTTCCTGAACGTCGGTCCCCTGCTCCCGCAGAACTTCCAGCTGATCGACGTGAGCCAGCCCGGCGACAAGATGCAGCTCCTGTACGACATGCCCATCGGCATGGCGGAGCCCCACTACGCCCAGATCATCCGCGCCGACCGGCTGAAGGCCTGGGAGGTCTACCCGGAGGTCGGCTGGAACCCGGGCACGCAGTCCAAGGATCCCAACGCCGTGGAGCCCGGCAAGGAGCGGGTCGAGCGGCACGGGAACGAAGTGCACGTCTACATGACCGCGATCCGGAGCCACTACACGCCGGAGAAGGTCCAGGTCAAGAAGGGCGACAAGGTGATCTGGCACATCACCAACATCGAGCGGGCGCGCGACGCGACGCACGGCTTCGCCCTGCCGGGCTACAACATCCAGCTCAGCCTCGAGCCGGGGGAGACGCAGACGTTCTCGTTCGTCGCGGACCGTTCGGGCACGTTCACGTACTACTGCACGGAGTTCTGCTCGGCGCTGCACCTCGAGATGGCCGGATACTTCCTCGTGGAGCCCTAGGGACACGGGGCCTGAACGGCCGGCGGGGGCGCCGGCCCGCTGAGGGCCTGCGCCCCCCCACCCCGCGCACCGGACGTCCGGGGCCAAGGGAGGATCTGACGTGATCACCACGAACGCCGCGCGCGTCCAACGCACCGGCCTGAGCCCCCTCCTCCGCGGGCTGGGGCTGGCCCTGGCTGCAGGGCTGCTCCTCTACTCCATGACGCTGCCGTGGTGGAGGATCGTCCTCCACGCGCCCCAGTACCCGAAGGGGCTCCAGGCGGTCGCGTACCTCACACGGCTGGAGGGCGACGTCGCCGAGATCGACACACTCAACCACTACATCGGCATGATGCGCCTCGACGACGCCGCGCGGCTGGAGAAGAGCCTCGTCCCCTACGTGCTCCCCGCTTTCGCGGCGCTGGCGCTTCTGGCCATCTTCCTGCGAGGGTGGTGGCGCTGGCTCGCCGCCCTTCCCCTGATCCTGTTCCCCGCCGCATTCGCGGCGGACCTTCAGGCGTGGCTCTACATCGCCGGTCACACGCTGGACAAGCGCGCGCCCCTGAGCAGCAGCATCAAGCCGTTCACCCCGAAGCTCCTGGGAACGGGCAAGATCGCCCAGTTCGCGACCACCGCCTCCTTCGAGGCCGGCTTCTGGGTGGCCCTCGCTGCCGCGGTGCTGGCCGTGGTCGTGCTGCTCCAGCGTGAGCCGCGCGAGGGGAAAGGCAGGCGGAACGGATGACCCGGTCCCGGGGGCTCCTGGCGGCGTGCCTGTGCCTCGGCCTGGCGGTCGCCACGCCCGCGAGGGCCTCGGAGGGCCGCACCCTGACGGTCTCGGCCGCCGGACCCTACGGGACGCTGGCGGCGGCCCTGGCGGCTGCCCGGCCCGGCGACACGGTCGAGGTCCGCGGGGGGCACCATCCGGGGCCGGTGGTCGTCGACCGCTCCGTCCGTCTGGTCGGGGTCGGCAGCCCCGTCATCGACGGCGGGCGCGAGGGGACCGTGGTGCGCATCACCGCCCCGGGGGCCGCGCTGGTGGGCTTCGTGGTCACCGGGAGCGGCGACAGCTTCGACCGGGAGGACGCCGGGATCGCCGTGGAAGCCCCCGGGGTCGTCGTGGAAGGCAACACGGTGCGTGACTCGCTCTTCGGCATCTACCTGCGGCGGGCGCACGGCGCGGTGGTGGCCCGCAACCGGGTGGAAGGCCGGGAGGCCGTCCAGGCGGGCGAGCGCGGGGACGCGATCCGGGTCTGGTCTTCGGACCGTGTCGTGTTGCGGGAGAACCGGGTGCGGCACGGGCGGGACGTGATCCTCTGGTTCGTCCGGGATGGCGTCATGGAAGGCAACGAGGTCTCGGACAGCCGCTACGGAGTCCATCTGATGTACACGGCCGGCGTGCGGCTCGAGGGGAACTACCTCCACCACAACTCGGTCGGCGCGTACGCCATGTACTGCGAGGACACGATCATCCGGCGAAACCGGCTCGAAGACAACCGGGGGCCGAGCGGCTACGGGATCGGGCTCAAGGACGCCGACTCGCTCACGGTCGAGGAGAACTGGCTCGCCCGCAACCGCGTGGGGGTCTACTTCGACAACTCCCCCCGGTCCTTCACGACCCGGAACCGCTGGCACCGCAACGCCCTCGTGGGCAACGACATCGCCCTGGCCTTCCTCCCGTCGGTCCGGTACAACGTCTTCCGCGACAACAGCTTCATCGACAACCACGAGCAGGTGGCGATCCAGGGCGGCGGCCACTTCGCCGGCAACGAGTGGGCGGAGGGCGGCCGCGGCAACTACTGGAGCGACTACGGCGGCTACGACCGGGACGGGGACGGCGTGGGGGACCTACCCTACCGGCCCCAGAGCCTCTTCGAGAGCCTCATGGACCGCCGGCCGGAGCTGCGGTGGTTCCTGCATAGCCCGGCGGCCTTGGCCGTCGACATGGCGGCCCGGGCCTTACCGGCGGTGGCCCCCCGGCCCAAGCTGGAGGATACCCGACCGCTCCTGGCCCCCGTCCTGCCCGCCTGGTACCATCCGGGCGGGGGTGGTGCGGATCCCCGGCTCCTGACGGTGTCGGCCCTGCTCGTGCTGCTCGGCGTGGCGGGGCTGTGGTGCGGGCTCGGCGTGAAAGGGGGGACCCGACTGTGGTCGAGGTCGAGCACCTGACCAAGCGGTACGGCCGGTTCGTGGCGGTGTCCGACGTGTCCTTCCGCGTGCCCGCCGGGTCCGCGGTGGCGCTGTGGGGGCACAACGGGGCGGGCAAGACGACGACGCTCCGGTGCGTGCTCGGCCTCGCCTCGTTCGAGGGCCGGATCACCGTGGACGGCCTGGACGTGCGCCGGCAGGGGCGGGAGGTGCGGCGCCGCATCGGCTACGTGCCGCAGCACCTGGCGCTGTACGACATGACCGTGAGCCAGATCCTGTCATTCTTCTGCGGCCTGCGCAAGGTCCCGCCGGAGCGGGCTCACGAGCTCCTCGAGTGGGTCGGGCTCGGGGGCATCGGGTCGCGGCCCGCCGGCACGCTCTCCGGCGGAATGCGCCAGCGCCTCGCCGTCGCCCTGGCCCTGGTGGCCGACCCCCCCGTGCTGGTGCTCGACGAGCCCACGGCCAACCTGGACGCCCGGGCCCGGCAGGACCTCCTCGACCTCCTGGTGGCGCTGCGGCGAAAGGGGCACACGATCCTGTTCGCCTCTCACCGCCCGGGCGAGGTGCTCGACCTGGCCGACCAGGTGATCGTCATGGAGGACGGCAAGGTGAAGGCATCGGGACCGCCGCAGGCCCTGGCCCGCCTCGACCGGTCCGGGGTGGGCGTCGTGGACTTCGAGCCGGAGGGAATGCCATGGACCTCGCCGCGGTTGGCCTGATCGCGGGGCGGGAGCTGCGGGACTCCCTCCGTACCCGCTGGTTCGTGCTGTACACCGTCGCGTTCCTGGGGCTGGGGACGGGCCTCACCTACCTGGCCAGCTCACTGGGCGGATACAGCGGGCTCCAGGGTTTCGGGCGCACGGCGGCCGGGCTCGTGAACCTGGTGCTGCTGGTCGTCCCCCTGATGGGGCTCACGGCGGGGGCCCAGGCGGTGGCCGCCGAGCGCGAGCGCGGCACGCTCGCCTACCTCCTGGCCCACCCGGTGACCCGGGGGGAAGTCCTGACCGGGAAGTTCCTGGGGCTTGTGGCCGCGCTGGCCCTCTCTCTGGCGCTCAGCTTCGGAGCGCTGGGCCTCGCCCTGGGCGCGACGGGGACGGGGGTGGGCGCGCTGCCCTTCGCGGGCTTCGTGGGCCTGACCCTCCTCCTGGGGCTTGTTTCGCTCGCCCTGGGGTCCCTGATCTCGGTCCTGGCCGCGCGCACGGCCGTGGCCCTGGGCGGCGCGGTGTTCGTCTGGCTGGGTCTCGTGTTCGCCGGCGACCTGGGCCTCATGAGCTCGGCGGTCCTGTTCCGGCTGGGGATCCGGGCCCTCTTCCTGAGCGCTTTCCTGAACCCGCTGCAGACCTTCAAGGTGGCGGCGGTGGCGCTCCTCCACCCGAGCCTCGACGTTCTGGGCCCGGTGGGGCTGTACGCCGCCGACACCCTCGGGCCGAAACTCCTGCCCGTGCTGACCGGCGTGCTCGTGCTGTGGGCGGCCGTGCCGCTCGTCCTGGCCCTGGTCTCGTTCACGGGGAGGGATGCAGCGTGAGGTGGCGGCAGGGGGTCGCCGTGGCGGCGCTGGCGGCCTTGCTCTTGACCGGCTGCCGCGGCGGGCGGGATCCGCGCCCGCCGGCGATCCGGTACGACCGCGACGTGTGCGCGGAGTGCGGGATGATCATCAGCGACGAGCGCTTCGCCGCGGCGTACGTCACGAAGAGCGGCGAGGCACGGTTGTTCGACGACCTCGGAGACATGCTGGTGTACGAGAAAAAAGATGATCAGGAGCCCATCGCGTATTACGTGCACGACGTCCGCAGCCGCAAGTGGATTCCGGCAGAGGCGGCGTACTACGTGCGCGGGGAGTCCGTGAAGTCTCCGATGGGCTGGAACATCGCAGCCTTCGAGAACGAGGCCGAGGCGCGGGAGTTCGCCGAGAAGACCGGCTCTCGGCTCATGACCTGGCAGGAGTTACGCGCTGCGGATCTAACTATGCCTCATGCCCATAGGTAGATGGCAATAAACTAAACGAGTTTGACGAAAAAGGAACCGAGGAGGTCATGGTGAGGGATGAAAAACAAGGGGACGATCGTTCACGAGACGGCAGGCGCCCGGCGCCGCAAGATCGCGCCGGCCGCGCTCCTCCTGGTGCTCGCGCTGGTCGCGGCGGGCTGCGGCGGGGGTACCGCCAAGAAGGAAGGCGGCGCCGGCGGCGGTGGCGGCGGCCAGGCGGCGGCCCAGAGCCTCGGCGGCGACGTCGCCAAGGGGAAGCAGGTCTACATGAGCACCTGCGCCTCGTGCCACGGGCCGAACGCCGAGGGCATGCCCGGGCTCGGCAAGAACTGGGTGACCAGCGAGTTCATCGCCAGCCAGACCGACCAGCAGCTCCTCGAGTTCATCAAGAAGGGCCGCCCGGCCACCGACCCGGCCAACACCACGAAGGTCGACATGCCCCCCAAGGGCGGTAACCCGGCGCTCACCGACGAGGACCTGATCAACGTCATCGCCTTCATGCGCTCGATCAACAAGGTGAAGAAGTGAGGCAACAACCCAGGGACCCGCCCGGATGGGCGGGTCCCTGGCTGGAGGTGGACAGACCGTGACGCGTGCTCCCTTCCTGATCGGCCTGGGGCTGGCGGCGCTCACGGCCGCCTGCGCCCCCTCGGCCGCGCCACCCAAGGCGCCGGCCGCTGCGGCGGTTCCCGCCGCCCCGGACCAGGCGGGCGAGCCCCCACCGCGCCGGGCAGTCACCCATCCCGCCCCTCCGGCCGACTTCCTCAGCTGGGTGCGGGACCTGGACGCCCGGCAGGGCTGGCTCCTCGCCCATCGGGACGGGTTCTGGACTCCCGTGCTGGCCGGGAACGAGACGGTCGGCTGGAACGTCGCGCCGGGCGCCGGTGCCGTGGCCCTCCTGCTGGACGGCGACCCGCTTCACGCGGCCGGGCTCGACCACGACCGCCTGGATCCCGCGTCGTGGCAGCACCTCAGCCCGGGGGGCGAGCGGAAGGCCCATTCCCACCACGGGCCGGACGGGCACCGCCTGGTGCGCTTCGCCGCCGTCAACGTCCCGGCCGATCGCGTGGAGACCGAACCTGCACAGGCCATCGAGACGCTGCTCAAGGCCAGGCCCGAACTCCTGGGGGCGAGCCCCCTCACCGGCCGGCCTGCCCTGGTGCTGCCGGGCGGTGACGGGGTGGAGGTCGGCCCGGGGACGCTCACCTTCTTCCTGCGGCTGGAACCCCTTCAGAAGGCGGGGCTCGATCCCGACCGGTTGAAGGGCTGGGAGCGGGTCCCGGCCGCGGACGGACGTCCGGAGATGATCACCCGAACGGTCGCCATTCCGGCTAGAACCGGCTGAGCCGGGTCGCGAGGGCCGCGTACCCTTCGCAGGCCCGGTACAGTTCTTCCAGGTCGACGTACTCGTCCGCGGTGTGGGCGACTTCCTCCCGCCCGGGGCCATAGCCGATGGTCGGAATCCCCATGCGCCCCATGCTCCCGGAACCGTTGGTGCAGAAGCGGTACGTGACCAGGCGTGGCTCTTGACCGGCGTCCCGCAGCGCCGCCCGGGCCCGGGTGACGAGCGGGTGTTCCGAGTCGATCCGCCAGGCGGGGGCGAAGTTGGGGGCGACGATCTCCCGGCCGGTGAAGGTGGTGAGACGGTCTTCGGCGATGGCGACGCGGGCCCGGAACTCGGGGTCGGAGGCGGCCAGCCGGTCGAGCACGGCTCGAACCTGACCGAGCACCGCCTCCGGCTCTTCGCCGACCACGAGTCGCCGGTCGACGGTGATCACGCAGCGATGCGGCACGACGGACAGGCCGGGGAAGGGCTCCGAGACGATGTCGGTCACCACGGCGATGGCGGGCCCGAGGAAAGGGTCGGTGGGCAGTTCGAGATCGGCGAGAGCCCGGATGACAGCAGCCATCTTCTCGACGGCGTTGATGCCCAGGGCCGGGTTCGAGGTGTGGGCGCTGCGCCCCAGCGTTTCGATGGTGAGTTCTGCCCGGCCACGCTGACCGACGGCGATATCGAGCCCGGTCGATTCCATGATCACCACGGATTCCGGCTGCAGCCGTTCGAGCACGCGCTCCAGCGCCGGACCCTCGACCGCCTCCTCGGCCACCGAGGCGCACACGTGCACCGTGCCGAAGTCATCGCCCGCCTGCGCCAGGAGCCCGACCCCGTACACGGCGGCGGCCAGGGCCCCCTTCATGTCGCTGGCGCCGCGTCCGTACAGGCGGCCGTCCTCCACGACGGCGGCGTAGGGCGGGTGCCGCCACCCGGACGGGTCTGCCGGGACCGTGTCCATGTGTGCGTCGAACAGGACGGAGGAACGGCCCCGGCCCCGGATGGTGCCGACGACGTTACCCCATTCGTCCACCCGGACCTCGTGGAACCCGAGCGCCTGCATCTGCGCCCGGACGAGTTCGGCCACGCCCCCCTCGCCGCCCGGCGGGCTGGGAACCTGGACCAGCCTCCGGGCGAACTCGAGGAGTTCCTGTTTCTGCGCCGCCCCGAGCTTCAGCAACGCTGCTCACATCCCCGGGAATGTAATTCACATATAGCCGCATGTATTCGTTTCGCGGGACGCCAGTCCTTTCCGAGGGTCGGTCGCCGACCGCTGCCCGTTGACACCGGCGCAGTGGCGGGGTATAGTGAGGGCCGGCGGCCAGAGACAGCAGGTGCCTGCCCGGGCCATGCCCGGGGGGCGTAAAGGGGGGAGACCGGTGCCACCCCGGCGCCGGCCCCGGAGCCCGCCTGCCGAGGTCGGAGCAGCAAGGGGACGTGCTGCCTCCGTGCGTCTGGCCGGGGGCTTTTTCATTTCCGGTCCCGGAGGGGGTGACGATCGGGATGCCGGTCCGGCCGGAAAAGGCGGCGGTCGTGGAGGAGCTCAAGGACAAGTTCCGCCGCGCCCGTGCCGTGGTTCTCGCCGACAACAGGGGCCTCACGGTGGCCGAGTCCACGAAGCTGCGCCGGCAGCTGCGTGAGGCCGGCGTCGAGCTCAAGGTGGCGAAGAACACGCTGATCCGGATTGCCGCCCAGGAGGTCGGAATCCAGGGCCTGGAGCCGCTGCTGTCCGGCCCCACCACGCTGGCGTTCGGGTACACGGACGAGGTCACGGCGCCGAAGATGATCAAGGAGTTCATCGCCCGTGACCGGAACCCCAAGCTCGAGGTCAAGGGCGGCCTGCTGGACGGGCGGGTCATCGACGCCGAGGGCGTCCGCGCCCTGGCCGACCTGCCGCCCAGGGAGGTCCTCATCGCCCAGGTGATCGCCGGGGTGCAGGCGCCGCTCGCCGGCGTCGTGGGTGCGGTGAACGGCATCCTGGCCCAGGTCGTGTGGGCCATCGATGCCCGCATCCGCCAGCTCGAAGGGGCCACCGCGTAGGCGAGTCCTGCCGGGGCCGCGCCGGTGGCGGCCCCCCGTACGATCCGGTTCGCGGACACGCGTCGATCTGGAGGAGGTACATTCCCGATGTCCAAGGTCGCGGAGGTCGTGGAGCTCATCAAGAACATGACGGCCCTTGAGCTGTCCGAGCTGAAGAAGGCGCTCGAGGACGAGTTCGGCGTCACCGCTGCCGCCCCGGTGGCCGTGGCGGCGCCCGGCGCGGCCGCCGCCGCCCCGGCCGCTGCCGCTCCGGCCGAGGAGAAGACGGAGTTCGACGTCATCCTCAAGAATCCCGGCGGCAACAAGATCCAGGTCATCAAGGTCGTCCGCGAGATCACCGGTCTGGGTCTCAAGGAGGCGAAGGACCTGGTCGACGGCGCCCCCAAGCCCGTCAAGGAGAAGATCGCCAAGGCCGACGCCGAGGCCATCGCCGCCAAGCTCAAGGAGGCCGGCGCCGAGGTCGAGGTCAAGTAAGACGGTACGCAGGATGCTCTGCACGGCCCCGGGGTCCGTCGCCCCGGGGCCTGCGCCTGTCCGGACGCCGGGCCCGGCCCCGGACACGCGACTGCTCGGTGCCAGAAAGGACTCGGGCCGGCGGTCGAGTACTCCTTTAGGGGGTGCGCTGGACACCCCACGCATTCCGCCCCGGCGCGTGGCCGGGTGGGGCGGCACTCCGTTGGCGGCTGGTGAGAGCGATCGTGGCAGCACGCAGGAAGCATCGGGTACGGGGAAGGGCCGGTGCGCCGGCACCCGGCGGGCACGAGGTCGGGGGAACGGCGGCCCCGGCCGGTGCAGTCGTAGGGCAGCGGGAGGAAGCCGCCGCGGCCGAGGCCGCAGCCAGGGCCACCTCAGAGACCCGGGCAGTGCCGCTCGATCGCACCGGCATGGTCCTCCTCGGGGCGTCCCTGCTCCTGATCCTGATCCCGCCGTTCTTCCGGGGGCTCTTCTTCCCGCTCGAGCAGCTCGTCGCCCTGATGGCGGCGCTGGCGCTCTTCGCCGCGCGCTGGCTCACCCGCCCGCGTGGCGACGGCGTGGCCCTCGGGCCGCTCGACCTGGCCGTGGCCGGGCTCGCGGCGGCCTACGCCCTCAGCAGCCTGTTTGCCGCGGCGCCTCGGGCGGCGGTGCAGGACGTGGTCAAGTACCTCCTGTACGCTCTCCTCTTCTGGCTGGTCCAGGACCTGGCCCGGACCCGCCGGGAGAGGCTGTGGGTCATGCACGCCCTCGTTGCGGCGGCGCTCGGCGTCGCGGTGCTGGGTCTGGGCGCCGCGGCGGGGACCTTCCAGTACAGGGCGGCCTGGGAGGGCAGCCGGATCAGCTCCTCGCTCCAGTACCCGAACACCCTGGCCGCCTACCTGACGGCCGGTTACTTCGCCACCCTGGGGCTCTGGTCGTGGTCCGCCCGGCAGCGACCCGCCCTCGGCTTCCTGTACCTGCCTGTCGCCGCCTTCCTATTCATTGTCTTCGTCCACACCCTGTCCCGCGGCGCCTGGCTCCTCTTACCCGTCGTGGCTGCCATCTTCTGGGCGGCCTCGCCCCGCGGCGCGCGGCTCGGGGCGGCCCTGGCGGTGGTGGCGAGCGTGCTGGCTGCCGTGCCCGGAATCCTCCGTTTCCCGCAGGCGGTCAAGGCCGGCGCGCCGGGACCCGTGTGGCTGGCCGGCCTCGCCGGACCGGCGCTCGCGCTGGTGCTTCAGGCGGGGCTCCGGGCACTGCTGCGTTTGCGGCCGCGGGCGCAGGCAGCGCTGCTGGTGGGTCTGGCGGTGGGGGCCGTCGTGGCCGCCTTCCGGGTGGTACCGGACCTGCGCGCGCCCGACGCCCTGGTCCAGCGCCTGCAGTCGATCCGGGTCGAGGACTACAGCGCCCGGTCGCGGATCGAGTGGACCTACGACGCGGTGCGGATCGCCCTGGCGCGGCCGGTCCTCGGCTGGGGCGGCGGCGGCTGGAACGCCGTGTACCTCGGCTTCCAGCGCTGGCCGTACTGGAGCACCCAGGTCCACAACCACTTCGCCCAGACCCTGGTCGAGGTGGGCGTCGTGGGCTTCGGGGTGTTCGTGGCGATGTGGCTCGCCTGGCTTTACGGGTGGTGGCGGGCCGCGCGGGCGGTGGCCGCGGCCACGCACGCGGGCGGGGAGGCCGCCGCTGCCGGAGACCCCGAGCGCGCGGCGCTGGCCGGCGTGCTGGCGGCCGGGCTGGCGCTCGGGGCGCACAGCGCCCTCGACTTCAACCTCTCCCTGAGCGCCGTGAGCCTCTACCTGTGGGCGCTCTTCGGGCTGGTGCGGGCGGCGGAGCGGGAGCGGGCCGGGGACCCGCAAGGGCTGGTCCTCACCGTGGTCCGGGCCGGCCGGCGCGGGCCGCGGGGGCACACCCGGGGAGGCGCGGCGCGCTGGGTCCCCGCCGGCGCGGCGGTGGTGCTGCTGGCCCTGGCGGGGAGCCTCGCCCTCGGTATCCGCACGGGCCGGGCGGCGGCCCGGGCGCTGCAGGACCGGCGGGTCGCCGAGGCCGCAGAGGCGTTCCGGCGGGCCGTGCGGCTTGACCCCCTGGAGGTCACGTACCGGATGGACCTGGGTTCGGCGCTGGAGTCGCTGGCCGCCCGGGAAAAGAACGAGAGCAAGCGGCGACAGCTTCTCCAGCAGGCCGAGCGGCAGTTGCGGCAGGGGGTCGACCTCGAGCCGTACAGCGCCAACTACCGCACGCTGCTGGGCCTGTACCTCCTGCGCAACGGACAAGTGGAGGAAGGGCTCCAGCACCTGGAGCGGGCCCGGGAACTGCACCCGCACGAGATCCAGCGCTACGAGACGCTGGCCCAGGCCTACGCGCAGGCGGGCCAGGCGCTGCTCGTCAAGGAGCCGGAGCGGGCCCGGGAGTACCTGCGGCGGGCCGCTGCGCTGCCGGAGGAAGCCGCCCGGGTGCGGGACGGGGAACCGGCGTGGGTGCCGACCTACTACCGGATGAAGCCGCCGACGGCGCGGCTGAACCTGGCCGTGGGGCAGGCCCGGGCGCTCCTGGGCCAGCTGGCTGAGGCCGAAGCCCTCCTGGCGGAGGCCGCGAAGGAGAAGGACCTGCAGCCCGAGGCCCTGGCGTGGCTGGCCGCAGTCCAGGGGGAGGCGGGCCGGAAGGCCGAGGCGCAGAAGACGGAGGCCGCCGGTCGGGCGGCGGGGGGGGCGTTCAAGGGGTACTACGACCGGGCGCGGCTGTACCTCACCGTGGCCCTGCACCCGGAGGTGCGCCCGGAGGAGCCGGCAACGACGACGGGCTCGTGATCCTGATCCAGATTCGGTATTGACAGCCGGAGGTGGGTATCGTATCATACACTACTGCGATCTCAGCTGCGCCGCGCGCGGCCGCACATCCCCGGCAGCGGCGGCGATGCTGACTGCGGGATGGAAGTGCATAAACGGTTTTGGAAGCGGTCACGAATAGGACATGTCCCCTGGTAGGACGCATTTACCAGTTCCCCGAGGGACTCCGGTAAGTGGCCTTTTTCTTGTTTCGTGCCGGGTTTCCACTGGATCAGCTTTCGCGGTGGGGTTGGGTCCAGACGGAGAGCGATCCCGGTGGGTAGTCATGCGGTAAGGAGGCCAAGCGTGGATGGGCCGGACGCTGAAGGCGGGCATGCGGGAGCGTTACAGCTTCGGCCGGATCGACGAGGTCCTGGAGCTGCCGAACCTCATCGAACTCCAGCAGAACTCGTATCAGTGGTTCCTCCGCGAAGGGCTGCAGGACATCTTCCGGGACATCTCCCCCATCACGGATTTCACCGGCAACCTGGTCCTCGAGTTCCTGGACTACAGCCTGGGTGAACCGAAGTACAGCATCGAGGAGTGCAAGGAGCGGGACGTCACCTACGCCGCCCCGCTGCGGGTACGGGTACGGCTGGTCAACAAGGAGACCGGCGAGGTCAAGGAGCAGGAGGTCTTCCTGGGGGACTTCCCCCTGATGACCGCGAACGGAACCTTCATCATCAACGGGGCCGAGCGGGTCATCGTCAGCCAGCTCGTGCGGTCTCCTGGTGTCTATTATAGCGAACAGGTCGACGCATCGGGCAAGAAGCTCTTTTTCGCCACCGTGATCCCGAACCGGGGGGCCTGGCTCGAGTTCGAGACCGATGCCAACGACCTCATCACCGTGCGGGTGGACCGCACCCGCAAGCTGCCGGCCACGGTGCTCCTGCGGGCGCTCGGCTACTCGAGCGACCACCAGGTCCTCGAAGCCGTGGGCGAACACGAGCTCGTGCGCCGCACCCTGGAGAAGGACGGGACGGACTCGGAGGACGAGGCGCTGATCGAGATCTACAAGCGCCTGCGCCCGGGCGAGCCGCCGGCGGTCGACAACGCCCGGCAGCTGCTCGACTCCCTCTTCTTCGAGCCCAAGCGGTACGACCTGGCCCCCGTGGGCCGGTACAAGCTGAACAAGAAGCTGGCGCTGCGGCGGCGCATCGCCGGCACCAACGCGGCCGAGCGGGTGGTCGACCCCGCCACCGGCGAGGTTCTGGCCGAACCCGGTCAGCCCATCGACCGGAAGCTCGCCGAGCGGATCGAGCAGGCCGGCATCGGCCGGATCACCGTCCAGCTGAAGGACGGCTCGACGGTGCGGGTGGTCTCGAACGGCCAGCCGCCCATCACCCAGAAGACGATCACGCGGGAAGACATCGTCGCCATCGTCAACTACATGTGCACGCTGGCGAAGGGCCTGGGGTCGGTGGACGACATCGACCACCTGGGCAACCGCCGCCTGCGCTCGGTGGGCGAGTTGCTGCAGAACCAGTTCCGCATCGGCCTGGCCCGCATGGAGCGGGTGGTCAAGGAGCGCATGACCATCCAGGACGTGGAGGCCATCACGCCGCAGGCGCTCATCAACATCCGGCCGGTGGTGGCGGCGGTCAAGGAGTTCTTCGGCTCCTCGCAGCTCTCCCAGTTCATGGACCAGACGAACCCGCTGGCGGAACTGACCCACAAGCGGCGCCTCTCCGCCCTGGGCCCCGGGGGCCTCAGCCGGGAGCGGGCCGGGTTCGAGGTCCGGGACGTGCACCACAGCCACTACGGGCGGATGTGCCCGATCGAGACGCCGGAAGGCCCGAACATCGGCCTGATCGGCGCCCTGGCAACGTACGCCCGCGTGAACGAGTACGGCTTCATCGAGACGCCGTACCGGAAGGTCGACCGCGAGAACAAGCGGATCCTCGACGAGGTGGTCTACCTCACGGCCGACGAGGAGGACGAGGCCGTGATCGCCGAGGCGAACACGCCGATCAAGGACGGCTGGTTCGCCAGCGACCGGGTGGTGTGCCGCTACCGGAGCGACTTCGTCGAGGTGCCGCCCGAGCAGGTCGACTACATGGACGTGTCGCCCAAGCAGATCGTCTCGGTGGCGACCGCCCTCATCCCGTTCCTCGAGAACGACGACGCCTCCCGGGCCCTGATGGGCTCGAACATGCAGCGCCAGGCCGTGCCGCTCCTGCGGCCCGACGCCCCGCTGGTCGGGACCGGGCTCGAGTTCCGCGCCGCGTACGACTCGGGCGTGCTGGTCGTCGCCGAGGGTCCCGGCGTGGTCGAGCGGGTGTCCGGCTCCGAGATCGTCGTCCGCCAGGACGACGGCACCGTGCGGCGTTACAAGCTCACGAAGTTCCAGCGCTCGAACCAGGGCACGTGCCTCAACCAGCGGCCGATCGTCCGCAAGGGCCAGCGCGTGGAGAAGGGCGACATCCTGGCCGACGGGCCTTCGACCGACGGCGGCGAGCTCGCCCTGGGCCGGAACCTCCTGGTCGCCTACATGTGCTGGGAAGGCTACAACTACGAGGACGCCATCGTCATCAGCGAGCGGGCGGTCACGGAGGACCTCCTCACCTCGATCCACATCGAGGAGCACGAGTGCGAGGCCCGCGACACCAAGCTCGGGCCGGAGGAGATCACCCGGGACATCCCCAACGTCGGCGAGGACGTCCTGCGCGACCTCGACGAGCGGGGCATCATCCGCATCGGCGCCGAGGTGCGGCCCGGCGACATCCTGGTCGGCAAGGTCACCCCCAAGGGCGAGACCGAGCTCACGGCCGAGGAGCGGCTCCTGCGGGCGATCTTCGGCGAGAAGGCCCGGGAGGTCCGGGACACCTCCCTGCGGGTGCCGCACGGGGAGAGCGGCATCGTCGTCGACGTGAAGGTCTTCACCCGCGAGCAGGGCGACGAGCTGCCTCCGGGCGTGAACCAGCTGGTGCGCGTCTACATCGCCCAGAAGCGGAAGATCTCCGAGGGCGACAAGATGGCGGGCCGCCACGGGAACAAGGGCGTGATCTCCAAGATCCTGCCGGTCGAGGACATGCCGTTCCTGCCGGACGGGACGCCGGTCGACATCGTCCTGAGCCCGCTGGGCGTGCCTTCCCGGATGAACATCGGCCAGATCCTGGAAACCCACCTCGGCTGGGCGGCGCAGAAGCTCGGCATGTACGTGGCCACGCCGGTCTTCGACGGGGCCGACGAGAACGAGATCAAGGAGCTGCTGCGCAAGGCCGGGCTGCCGGAGAGCGGCAAGATCCCGCTGCGGGACGGCCGCACCGGCGAGCTCTTCGACAGCGAGGTCACGGTGGGCGTGGCGTACATGCTGAAGCTCGCCCACCTGGTCGACGACAAGATTCACGCCCGCTCCACGGGCCCCTACAGCCTGGTCACCCAGCAGCCGCTGGGCGGCAAGGCGCAGTTCGGCGGCCAGCGCTTCGGGGAGATGGAGGTGTGGGCGCTCGAGGCCTACGGCGCCGCGTACACCCTGCAGGAGCTGCTGACCGTCAAGTCGGACGACGTGGTCGGTCGCGTGAAGACGTACGAGGCGATCGTGAAGGGCGAGAACGTGCCGGAGCCGGGCGTGCCCGAATCCTTCAAGGTCCTGATCAAGGAGCTCCAGTCGCTCTGCCTCGACGTGCGGGTGCTGTCGGAGGACAACCAGGAGATCGAGATCCGGGAGGTCGACGAGGACTTCCACGACGGGCTGCGTGACCTCGACATCCCGGTGCCCGACGAGTACGTCGAGCGCCCGGTGCCGGCCCGCCGCCCGGCCGGTGACGAGGAGGAAGAGGAGGCCGAGGACGCGGAGGAGGACGCCGCGATCCTGGCCGGCGGCGACATGGGCGAGACGCTCGACCTGGAGGACGCCTTGCCCGACGCCGACGGCGGTGAGGAAGAGGATCTCCCGGTCCGTGCCGGCCGCACCGGCCGGGCCGGGCGGCTGGGCGCCGGCGCCCGGGGCGGTACCGGGGCCGGCGTGGACGGCGGCCTCGACGATCTGGACGGCGAGGGCCCGGAGGGCGGGCCCGACGGAGACCTCGACGACGAGGAGTAAGGGTGCGAAGGGGGACGGTCGGGCTTGCTGGACGTCAACTACTTCGACTCGATGCGCATCGGCCTCGCGTCGCCGGAGCAGATCCGGCAGTGGAGCCGTGGCGAAGTGAAGAAGCCTGAGACCATCAACTACCGCACCCTGAAGCCCGAACGGGAGGGCCTGTTCTGCGAGAAGATCTTCGGCCCGACCCGCGACTGGGAGTGCCACTGCGGCAAGTACAAGCGGGTGCGGTACAAGGGGATCGTCTGCGACCGCTGCGGTGTCGAGGTCACGCGTGCCAAGGTCCGGCGCGAGCGCATGGGCCACATCGAGCTGGCGGCGCCCGTGAGCCACATCTGGTACTTCAAGGGCATCCCCAGCCGGATGGGGCTCCTGCTGGACATCTCGCCGCGGGCGCTGGAGAAGGTCCTCTACTTCGCGGCGTACATCGTGATCGACCCGGGCAACACGCCCCTGATCGAGAAGCAGCTGCTGACGGAGAACGAGTACCGCGAGTACCGGGAAAAGTTCGGCAACGCCTTCAAGGCCGGCATGGGGGCGGAGGCGATCAAGACCCTCCTCCAGAAGATCGACCTGGATAAGCTGTCCCGGGAGCTGCGGGCCGAGCTGAAGTCCGTCTCCGGCCAGCGCAAGATCCGGGCCATCCGGCGGCTGGAGGTCGTCGAGGCGTTCCGCAAGTCGGGGAACCGGCCGGAGTGGATGATCCTCGACGTCATCCCGGTGATCCCGCCGGACCTGCGGCCCATGGTCCAGCTCGACGGCGGCCGGTTCGCCACGTCGGACCTGAATGACCTCTACCGGCGGGTCATCAACCGCAACAACCGCCTGAAGCGGCTCCTGGACCTGCAGGCGCCGGACATCATCGTCCGCAACGAGAAGCGGATGCTGCAGGAGGCCGTGGACGCCCTGATCGACAACGGCCGGCGCGGCCGGCCGGTGACCGGGCCCGGCAACCGGCCCCTGAAGTCGCTCTCGGACATGCTGAAGGGCAAGCAGGGCCGCTTCCGCCAGAACCTCCTGGGCAAGCGGGTCGACTACTCGGGCCGCTCGGTCATCGTCGTCGGCCCGGAGCTCAAGCTGCACCAGTGCGGCCTGCCCAAGGAGATGGCGCTCGAGCTCTTCAAGCCGTTTGTCATGAAGAAGCTCGTGCAGGACGGGTACGCGCACAACATCAAGTCCGCCAAGCGGATGGTCGAGCGGGTGCGAACCGAGGTCTGGGACGTGCTCGAAGAGGTGATCCGCGAGCACCCGGTGCTCCTCAACCGGGCGCCGACCCTGCACCGCCTCGGCATCCAGGCCTTCGAACCGGTGCTGGTCGAGGGCCGGGCGATCCAGATCCACCCGCTGGTCTGCACGGCCTACAACGCCGACTTCGACGGCGACCAGATGGCCGTCCACGTGCCGCTGAGCGCCGAAGCGCAGGCCGAGGCGCGCATCCTCATGCTCTCCGCCAACAACATCCTGAACCCGAAGGACGGGCAGCCGGTCATCACGCCGACCAAGGACATGGTGCTGGGCTGCTACTACCTCACGCTGGTGAAGGAGGGCGCCCGGGGAGAGGGCAGGGTCTTCTCGAGCCCGGAGGAAGCCCTGTTCGCCCACGACTCCGGCGAGGTGGAGCTCCACGCCCGGGTGAAGGTGCGGTTCCCGAAGGACTGGGCGGCGAAGTGGCCGGAGGGCACCGAGGTCCGGGGCGCGTACGCCTACGTGGAGACCACGATCGGCCGGCTCATCTTCAACGAGATCCTGCCGCCCGAGCTTCGCTACATCGAGGCCGTGGTGGAGAAGAAGTGGATGGGCAAGGTGGTGGCCGAGGCCTACCGGCAGCTCGGCACCTCCGCCACCGCGGAACTCGCCGACCGCCTGAAGGACCTCGGCTTCCGCTACGCGACGCGGTCGGGCGCCACCATCGGCATCGATGACGTCGAGGTGCCGCCGGAGAAGGACCAGATCCTCCGGGACGCCGAGGCCGAGGTCGAGCAGGTCGCCCGCCAGTACCGCCGGGGCCTCATCACCAACGAGGAGCGCTACCAGCGGGTGATCTCGATCTGGGAGCAGGCCAAGGACAAGGTGACCAAGGCCCTGGTCCAGCACATGGACCAGTTCAACCCGGTCAACATGATGATGACCTCCGGCGCCCGGGGTAACGTGAGCCAGATCACCCAGCTGGCCGGCATGCGCGGCCTCATGGCCGACCCGTCGGGCCGGATCATCGAGGTGCCGGTGAAGTCGAACTTCCGCGAGGGCCTCACGGTGCTGGAGTACTTCGTCAGCACCCACGGCACCCGCAAGGGCCTGGCCGACACCGCGCTGCGCACGGCCGACTCGGGTTACCTCACCCGCCGCCTGGTGGACGTGGCGCAGGACGTCATCGTCCGGGAGGAGGACTGCGGCACCACCGCCGGCATCCCGGTGTTCGAGGTGCGGGATGGCGACGAGATCGTCGAGAAGGTCACGCAGCGCATCGTCGGCCGCTGCGCCCTGAACGACATCGTCCACCCGATGTTGGACGAGTTCCCGGAACTGCGGGAGCAGCTCGTCGCCAGGTACCCGGAGAGCCAGTATCCGTACCTGAACTACAACCTGCAGAACGGGTTCATCGCCGCGGCCGACGAGATGATCACCGAGGAGCACGCGGAGATCATCGATTTCCTCAACGACGAGGCGCGCCGCCGCGGCCGGGAGGACCTGGTGCTCGACCAGGTCGCCATCCGCAGCGTCCTCACCTGCCGCACCCGGTACGGCGTGTGCCGGCTCTGCTACGGCCGTGACCTGGCCACCGGGCGGCTGGTCGACGTCGGCGAGGCGGTCGGCATCATCGCCGCCCAGTCGATCGGCGAGCCGGGTACCCAGCTCACGATGCGCACGTTCCACACGGGCGGCGTGGCCGGCGACGACATCACGCAGGGTCTGCCCCGGGTGGAGGAGCTCTTCGAGGCCCGCAAGCCGAAGGGCCAGGCGGTCATCGCCGAGCTCGACGGCACCGTCAGCGTCGCCGAGAACAAGGGCCGGCGCGAGATCACGATCACGTCGCCGGAGGGCGAATCGGTGACCTACGCCATCCCGTACGGCGCCCGCATCAAGGTGCGCGACGGCGACGTGGTGGAGGCGGGCGACGAGCTGACCGAGGGCTCCATCAACCCGCACGACCTGTTGCGGGTGAAGGGCCTGCGGGCCGTGCAGATGTACCTCCTGCGCGAGGTGCAGAAGGTGTACGCCCTGCAGGGCGTGGACATCAACGACAAGCACATCGAGATCATCATCCGGCAGATGCTGCGCAAGGTCCGGGTGGAGGACCCCGGGGACTCCGAACTGCTGCCCGGCGGGTTCATCGACGTCTTCGACTTCGAGGATGAGAACGCCCGGGTCATCGAGGCCGGCGGGGTGCCCGCCGTGGCCCGGCCGGTGCTCCTCGGCATCACGAAGGCGTCGCTGGCGACGGATTCGTTCCTGTCCGCCGCCTCGTTCCAGGAGACCACCCGGGTCCTGACGGAGGCCGCCATCAAGGGCAAGCGCGACCCGCTCCTGGGTCTCAAGGAGAACGTGATCATCGGCAAGCTGGTCCCGGCCGGCACCGGCATGGGGCGCTACCGCAACATCCGGGTCCACACCTACGACGAGCTTTACGGCGAGGCCGGCGAGGCGCCCGTCCCCGTGGCCGGCGACGACTGAGCGCAACGCAACGCGGCCGGTGGCGCGATCTTGCGCCGCCGGCCGTTCCTCTTGCACCCGTTCGCTTCCGGCGCGAAAATTTCAGCGCACCTCCCGGAGGGCGACATGACCGAGCACTACTTCACGCCGAGACCCCAGACGCCCCACGAAGAGGCGGAGTTCACGGCCGTGCTGCGCGGGATGGAGTTCCGCTTTCGCACCGACCGGGCCGTGTTCTCCCGGGAGCGGGTCGACCCCGGCACCCGGCTCCTGGTCGAAGCCATGCGGATCGGGCCGGCCGACACCGTGCTGGACCTGGGCTGCGGCTACGGAGTGCTCGGGATCGTGGCGGCCCGGCTCGCGCCGCAGGGACGTGTATATATGGTAGACATGAACGAGCGCGCCGCCCGGCTCGCGGAGGCCAACGCCGAGCGGAACGGGGTGCGCAACGCGGAGGTTCGGGTCGGGGATGGCACGGGCCCCCTGGCCGGCATCCGCTTCGACGTGATCCTGATGAACCCGCCCGTGCGGGCCGGCAAGGCGGCGGTGCACCGCCTGGTGGCCGAGGCGGGAGCGGCCCTGAAGCCGGGGGGCAGCCTGTGGGTGGTCATCGGCAACAAGCAGGGGGCCCCTTCGCTGAAGCGCCACCTCGGGGCGGTGTTCCGGGAACTGGAAGACGTGGACCGCAAGGGGGGCTACCACGTCTACCGGGCGCAAGGGTGGCTGGGGGTTCCGCGTGACGAAAGAATTGACGCCAACCCGGGACCAAAGTAGAATATGAACGTGTGTCTCGGGCAGGAGGTACCCGGAAGATGTCTTTGGAGCGTCTGAAGGCGGCCAGGAAGAAGACCATCGGCACCAAGCAGACGGCCAAGGCGATTGAACGGGGGCTCGCCCGGGTGGTTTTCGTGGCCCGGGATGCGGACACGGCGGTGACCCGGGACGTGGTGGCTGCGGCGACCGCCCGGCACCTGGAACTCGTGTACGTCGACACCATGGCCGCCCTCGGCAAGGCGTGCGGGATCGACGTCGGCGCCGCGGCGGCGGCCATCCTCGAAGGTTAGAAACGGGAAGGGAGGTGTACGAGGCAGACCGATGCCGACCATTCAGCAGCTCGTTCGCATGGGGCGCGAGGCGTTCGAGAGGAAGTCCAAGGCCCCGGCCCTGAAGGGCAACCCCTTCAAGCGGGGCGTTTGCACGGTGGTCAAGACCACCACGCCGAAGAAGCCGAACTCGGCGCTGCGGAAGATCGCCCGCGTGCGCCTGACCAACGGGATCGAGGTGACTGCCTACATCCCCGGGGAAGGCCACAACCTGCAGGAGCACTCCGTGGTGCTGGTGCGCGGCGGGCGCGTGAAGGACCTGCCGGGCGTGCGCTATCACATCGTGCGGGGGACGCTGGACTCCGCCGGCGTCGCCAACCGCAAGCAGGGCCGGTCCAAGTACGGTGCCAAGCGGGCCCAGAAGGGCGCCGCCCGCAGATGAGCAGACGGTCTCATCGTCGGATGCGGGGAACCGGCTGGCAAGAGTAGTCGCACCCGAGACGAAGCCCCAGATCCGGCATACCCGACCGGGGGCGGGGGAAACCTACGCCCTGGCTTCGCGCCGTGCCGCCCGGCGCCCGCTGCCGGCGTGCCCGCGGGGCCGCGTGGGCCGGATCCGGGACTGGCCAGCCGGGACTCAGAAAGGGGGAAGGCTTCATGCCGCGCCGTGGACCCGCTCCCCGCCGGAAGATCGCGCCGGACCCCATCTACAACAGCGAGCTGGTGGCCCGGCTGATCAACAAGGTGATGTGGGACGGGAAGAAGTCCCTGGCACAGCGGATCGTGTACTCGGCCTTCGACCGGGTCGCCGAGAAGACCGGCAAGTCGCCGCTCGAGGTGTTCGAGGCGGCAGTGAAGAACGCGATGCCGCTGCTGGAAGTCCGGCCTCGCCGGGTGGGCGGTGCCACGTACCAGGTGCCGATCGAGGTGCGCCCGGAGCGGCGGACGTCGCTGGCGCTCCGGTGGCTGGTACAGTACGCCCGGGACCGCAGCGAGCGGACGATGATCGAGCGGCTGGCAAACGAGCTGATGGACGCTGCGAACGGCACCGGCGGTGCCGTCAAGCGGCGGGAGGAAGTGCACAAGATGGCCGAGGCGAACCGGCCGTTCGCGCACTATCGCTGGTAAGCGGCCGGGTCTTGCCAACGGACCCTGAAGCTGACGGGAAAGGGGGGTAAGCGGATGTCCCGACAGGTACCGCTCGAGCGGCTGCGCAACATCGGGATCATGGCTCACATCGACGCGGGCAAGACGACGACGACGGAGCGGATCCTCTTCTACACGGGCCGCATCCACCGGATGGGCGAAGTCCACGAGGGTGCGGCGACGATGGACTGGATGGTCCAGGAGCAGGAGCGGGGCATCACGATTACCTCCGCTGCCACGACCTGCTGGTGGAAGGATCATCGGATCAACATCATCGACACGCCCGGACACGTGGACTTCACGGTCGAGGTGGAGCGCTCGCTCCGGGTCCTGGACGGCGCGATCGCGGTGTTCTGCGCCAAGGGCGGGGTGGAGCCGCAGTCCGAGACGGTGTGGCGCCAGGCGGACAAGTACGGGGTCCCGCGCATCGCGTACGTGAACAAGATGGACACCATCGGCGCCGACTTCTTCCGCGTCATCGATCAGATGCGGGAGCGCCTGGGCGCGAACCCGGTGGCCATCCAGATCCCGATCGGGGTCGAGGACACGTTCCAGGGCGTCGTCGACCTCGTCGAGATGAAGGCCGTGATCTACGAGGACGACCTGGGCAAGGTCGCCCGGGACACGGCGATCCCGGAGGAGCTGCGCGATCAGGCCGCCGAGTACCGGGAGAAGCTCCTGGAGGCGGTGGCCGACCTCGACGACGCCCTCATGGAGAAGTACCTGGGCGGCGAGGAGATCACCCCGGACGAGATCCGCGCGGCGCTGCGCAAGGGCACGATCGCCGTGAAGATCACGCCGGTGCTGTGCGGCTCGTCCTACAAGAACAAGGGCGTGCAGCCGCTCCTCGACGCCGTGGTGTACTACCTGCCCTCGCCGCTGGACATCCCGGACGTCGAGGGCCAGGATCCCGAGACGGGCGAGACCATCACCCGCAAGCCGTCGGACGATGAGCCCTTCTCGGCGCTCGCCTTCAAGATCATGTCCGACCCTTACGTCGGCAAGCTCTGCTTCATCCGGGTGTACAGCGGCCGGCTGCCGGCGGGTTCCTACATTTATAACGCCACCAAGGGGAAGAAGGAGCGGGTCGGCCGCCTGCTGCAGATGCACGCCAACCACCGCGAGGAGATCGAGGCGGCGGAGACGGGCGACATCTGCGCGATCGTGGGCCTGAAGGACACGGTGACGGGCGACACCCTGTGCGCCGAGGACCGGCCGATCGTCCTCGAGGCCATGGAGTTCCCGGAGCCGGTGATCTCGGTGGCCATCGAGCCCAAGACGAAGGCCGACCAGGACAAGCTCGGCGTGAGCCTGCAGCGCCTGGCGGAGGAGGACCCAACGTTCCGGGTGCACACCGACCCGGAGACCGCCCAGACGATCATCTCGGGCATGGGCGAGTTGCACCTGGAGATCATCGTCGACCGGCTCCAGCGCGAGTTCAAGGTGGGCTGCAACGTCGGCCGGCCCCAGGTGGCGTACCGGGAGACCTTCACCCGGAAGGTGCAGGCCGAGGGCCGCTTCATCCGCCAGACGGGTGGCCGCGGCCAGTACGGCCACGTCTGGATCGAGTTCGAGCCGCTGGAGCGCGGCGCGGGCGTGGTGTTCGAGAACAAGATCGTCGGCGGCGTCGTCCCCAAGGAGTACATCCCGGCCGTGGAGGCGGGACTCCGGGAGGCGGCGGAGAACGGCGTGCTGGCCGGCTACCCGCTGATCGACTTCAAGGCGACGCTCTACGACGGCTCCTACCACGAGGTCGACTCCTCGGAGATGGCGTTCAAGATCGCGGCCAGCCTGGCCCTCAAGAACGCGGCCGAGAAGGCGGAGCCCGTGTTGCTGGAGCCGATCATGAAGGTCGAGGTCGTGGTCCCGGAGGAGTACATGGGCGACGTCATCGGCGACCTGAACTCCCGCCGGGGTCACATCGAGGGCATGGAGGCCCGTGGCGGCGCCCAGGTGGTGCGCGGCTACGTGCCCCTGGCCGAGATGTTCGGTTACGCCACCGATCTGCGTTCCCGTACGCAGGGGCGCGGGACGTACACGATGCAGTTCTCGCACTACGCGGAGGTCCCGCGCCACGTGGCGGAGCCCATCCTCGCCAAGGCGCAGGGCCGGGAGCGCTAAGGGGAAATCGGGGGGGCGGAGCCCGCACCCCCAAAAGGGAGGACGCGAGAGGCAATGGCCAAGAAGAAGTTTGAGCGGACCAAGCCGCACGTGAACATCGGGACCATCGGTCACGTCGACCACGGCAAGACCACGCTCACGGCGGCGATCACGAAGGTCCTGGCGGAGCGGGGCAAGGCGGAGTTCGTCCCCTACGACCAGATCGACAAGGCGCCGGAGGAAAAGGAGCGCGGCATCACGATCAACACCGCGCACGTGGAGTACGAGACGGACGCCCGGCACTACGCCCATGTCGACTGCCCCGGCCACGCCGACTACGTGAAGAACATGATCACCGGCGCGGCCCAGATGGACGGCGCGATCCTGGTCGTATCCGCCGCCGACGGCCCGATGCCCCAGACCCGGGAGCACATCCTCCTGGCCCGCCAGGTAGGCGTCCCGGCCATCGTCGTGGCCCTCAACAAGTGCGACATGGTCGACGACCCGGAGCTGCTGGAGCTCGTCGAGATGGAGGTCCGGGAGCTCTTGAGCAAGTACGAGTTCCCCGGCGACGAGATCCCCTTCGTCCGGGTCTCCGCCCTGAAGGCCCTGGAGGGCGACCCCGAGTGGACCCCCAAGATCCTCGAGCTCATGGACGCCGTGGACAACTACATCCCCACCCCGGTCCGTGACGCCGACAAGCCCTTCCTGATGCCGATCGAGGACGTCTTCACCATCACCGGCCGCGGCACCGTCACCACCGGGCGCGTCGAGCGCGGCCGCGTGAAGGTGGGCGACACCGTCGAGATCGTGGGCTTCGCCGACCGGCCGAAGAGCACCGTCGTGACGGGCGTCGAGATGTTCCGCAAGGTGCTCGACGAGGCCGTGGCGGGCGACAACATCGGCACGCTGCTGCGGGGCATCGACAAGGACGAGGTGGAGCGTGGTCAGGTCCTGGCCAAGCCTGGCAGCGTCACCCCGCACACCAAGTTCGAGGCCGAGGTGTACGTCCTCACGAAGGAGGAGGGCGGCCGCCACACCCCGTTCTTCAACGGCTACCGGCCCCAGTTCTACTTCCGCACCACCGACGTCACCGGCGTGATCAAGCTGCCGGAGGGCGTCGAGATGTGCATGCCCGGCGACAACATCCGGATGAACATCGAGCTCATCACCCCGATCGCCATGGAGGAAGGTCTGCGCTTCGCCATCCGCGAGGGCGGCCGGACCGTCGGCGCCGGGGTCGTGACCAAGATCATCGAATAGCTCCGCCGCGTGGGGTGGCCCCCCCGGGCACAGGCCGTCCGGGGGGGCGTGCCCACCTATGAGGAGGGATGCGAGATGGCGGCTCCCCAGCCCGGTCAGAAGATCCGCATCCGGCTCCGCGCCTTCGACCACAAGATCCTGGACGCTTCCGCCCAGAAGATCGTCGAGACGGCGCAGCGCACGGGGGCCCGGGTCTCCGGTCCGGTGCCGCTGCCGACCGAGCGGAGCGTGTTCACGATCCTGACCGCCCCGAACGGCGAGAAGGACATCCGCGAGCAGTTCGAGATGCGGACGCACAAGCGGCTGATCGACATCCACGATCCGAGCTCCAAGACCGTCGACGCACTGATGCGGCTGGACCTGCCGGCCGGAGTGGACATCGAGATCAAGCTGTGAGCGGCGGCGGGATTCGCCCGCCGCAGGTGGGTCCGGAAGGCATCATGTTGCAGCCCCGGGTCGCGGCGCCCGGGTGGGGCGCCGGCCACCGGGCCGGCGGCACGGGCGCCGGCGCGAGACGGACCCGCTGGTCCCCGGCGGGCCGGTTCGCGGGCCCGGAGCGGCAACCGCTGATGAGGAGGTGCAGGCATGAAGAAGGGGATCCTGGGCCGCAAGCTGGGCATGACCCAGGTGTTCGACGAGGCCGGCCGGGCGATCCCGGTGACGGTCATCGAGGCCGGGCCCTGCGTGGTGGTCCAGAAGAAGACCGCTGCCACCGATGGCTACGACGCCATCCAGGTGGGCTTCGGCGACATCAAGGAGAAGCACGTGAACCGGCCGCTCATGGGGCACTTCAAGAAGGCCGGGCTTCCGCCCCGGCGGTTCCTGCGGGAACTGCGCCTGGAGAGCGTGGACGGCTACGAGGTCGGGAGCGAGATCCGGGCGGACATCTTCAGCCCGGGCGAGCTGGTCGACGTCACCGGACGCTCCAAGGGCAAGGGCTTCGCCGGCGGCGTGAAGCGCCACGGTTTCCACCGGGGTCCGATGGCCCACGGCTCGAAGTACCACCGCGCCCCCGGTTCGCTCGGGTTCCGGGCGGCGGCGCGGGTGCCCAAGGGCCGCAGGCTGCCGGGCCGCATGGGCGGCGACCGGGTGACCATCCTGGGCCTGAAGGTCGTGCGGGTGGACCCGGAGCGGAACCTGCTCCTGATCAAGGGCGCGGTCCCGGGGCCGAAGGGGTCCCTGGTGATCGTGCGTGACTCCGTCAAGGCGACGGCACGGGCTGCGGCCCGGTAGAGGAGGGGGTGAGAAGCGATGCCAACGGTACCGGTGTACAACAAGGACGGCCAGCAGGTGGGCGAGCTCACCCTGCGGGATGACATCTTCGGCCTGGAGCCGAATCCGCACGTCCTGCACCAGGTCGTGACCGCCTACCTGGCCAACCAGCGCCAGGGCACCCACGACACGAAGACGCGGGCCGAGGTGTCCGGCGGCGGCCGCAAGCCCTGGCGGCAGAAGGGGACCGGCCGGGCCCGGCAGGGTTCGATCCGGGCGCCCCACTGGCGGCACGGCGGCATTGTCTTCGGGCCTCACCCCCGGAGCTACCGGATCGACGTGCCCGGGAAGCTTCGCCGGCTGGCCCTGAAGCAGGCCCTCTCGGACAAGGTCCAGGGCGGCAACTTCGTGGTGCTGGACGAGTACAAGCTGGAGAAACCCCGGACCAAGGCCGTGGTGCAGCTTCTCAAGAACTTCGGCGCCGACAGGGCGCTGATCGTGACCGCCGACGGCGACATCACCGTGTACAAGTCTGCCCGAAACATCCCGGGCGTAGGCGCCATGCGGGCTCGTGACCTGAACACCTACCAGGTCCTGCGGGCGCCCAAGGTGATCATCACGAAGGATGCGGTCGCGGTGGTCGAGGAGGTGCTCGGCTGAGATGGACGCCCGGGACATCATCATTCGCCCGTGGATCACGGAGAAGAGCACCGCCCTCATGCAGGACCGCAAGTACACCTTCGAGGTGCACCCCGACGCCAACAAGGTGCAGATCAAGAAGGCCGTCGAGGAGATCTTCAAGGTCAAGGTCCTGAAGGTGAACACCATGCGGGTCCCCGGCAAGCTGCGCCGGGTGGGCCGCTTCGTCGGGCGCAAGCCGGACCGGAAGAAGGCGATCGTGACCCTGGCGGAGGGCCAGTCCATCCCGATCTTCGAGGGCGTGTAGGAAGGAGGGAGCGGAAGGCATGGGCATCAAGCGGTTCAAGCCGACCTCCCCGGGCATCCGGCAGCGGACCGTCTCCACGTTCGAGGAGATCACGAAGACGGAGCCCGAGCGCTCCCTCGTGGTGAGCCTGCCCTCGAAGGGCGGCCGCAACAACCAGGGCCGGACCACGGTGCGCTTCCGGGGCGGCGGCCACAAGCGCCTCTACCGGATCATCGACTTCAGGCGGGACAAGGACGGCGTGCCCGCCAGGGTGGCGGCGATCGAGTACGATCCCAACCGCAGCGCCCGCATCGCCCTCCTGCACTACGCGGACGGCGAGAAGCGGTACATCCTGCACCCGGTGGGCCTGAGCGTCGGCGACCGGGTAGTGAGCGGGCCTGACGCCGACATCCGGCCGGGCAACGCCCTGCCCCTCGCGAACATCCCCGTCGGCACGCTGGTGCACAACATCGAGCTCACCCCCGGCCGCGGCGGGCAGATGGCTCGCGCCGCGGGGGCCTACGCCCAGGTGATGGGCCGGGAGGGCAAGTACACGCTCCTGCGCCTGCCATCGGGCGAGATGCGTTACGTGCTGTCGGTGTGCCGGGCCACGGTGGGCCAGGTCGGCAACCTGGACCACGAGAACATCAAGAGCGGCAAGGCGGGCCGGACCCGGTGGCTGGGCTGGCGGCCGCACACCCGCGGTTCGGTGATGAACCCCGTCGACCACCCGCACGGCGGCGGCGAGGGCAAGGCGCCCATCGGTCGTGCGGGCCCCCTCACGCCGTGGGGCAAGCCCACGCTGGGCAAGAAGACCCGCAAGGTGGGCAAGGCCTCCGACAAGTACATCGTCAAGCGGCGGACCAAGTAAGGGGGGACGGAGATGGGGCGCTCACTGAAGAAGGGGCCCTACGTGGACGCCAAGCTCGCCCGGCGGATCGCCGAGCTCAACGAGAAGGGCGAGAAGCGCGTCCTCAAGACCTGGGCCCGGGACTGCACGATCATCCCGGAGTTCGTGGGCCACACCATCGCCGTGCACGACGGGCGAAAGCACGTGCCGGTCTACATCACGGAGGAGATGGTGGGCCACAAGCTGGGCGAGTTCGCTCCCACCCGGACCTTCAAGGGCCACGGTGGGATGACGGAGAAGGCCACGCGGCTCAAGTAGGGGGAGGAGGGTTCGCATGGAGGCCAAGGCGGTCGCCCGCTACGTGCGTATCGCCCCCCGGAAGTGCCGCGTGGTGATCGACCTGATCCGGGGGAAGCGCGTGGACGAGGCGCTGAACATCCTGCGTTTCGTGCCGAAGCGGGCCTCGGTGCCCATCGCCAAGGTGGTGAAGAGCGCCGCGGCCAACGCCGAGCACAACTACAACATGAACCGCGATCGCCTCGTCATCACGAAGGCGTACGTGGACCAGGGGCCCACGCTCAAGCGCTACCACCCGCGGCAGCGCGGGCAGGCCTTCCCGATCCTGAAGCGCACCTCCCACATCACCGTCGTGGTGGAGGAAAAGGAGGGCAAGTAAGGGCGTGGGTCAGAAGGTACATCCCAACGGCCTGCGGGTCGGTGTCTACCGGGACTGGAACTCGCGCTGGTTTGCGAGCAAGAAGGAGCTGCCGGAGCTCCTCGTCGAGGACACGAAGATCCGGAAGTACATCAAGCGCACGTTCTACAACGCCGGCATCTCCCGCGTCGAGATCGAGCGCAGCGCCGGCCGCGTCCGGGTGATCATCCACACCGGCAAGCCGGGCATGGTCATCGGCAAGGGCGGCGCGGGGGTCGAGGAGCTCCGGAAGACGCTGGAGCAGATGACCGGCAAGCAGGTCAAGATCGACATCATCGAGATCCGGGCGCCGGAGCTCGACGCCCAGCTCGTGGCCGAGAGCGTGGCCCAGCAGCTCGAGAAGCGGGTCTCCGCCCGCCGGGCCATGAAGCAGGCCATCAGCCGGGCGATGCGCCTCGGCGCCAAGGGCGCCCGCATCATCGTCTCGGGTCGCATCGCCGGCGCCGAGATCGCCCGCCGCGAGCGCGACTGGGAGGGGACGGTGCCCCTGCACACGCTGCGCGCGGACATCGACTACGGCTTTGCCGAGGCGAACACGACCTACGGCAAGATCGGCGTCAAGGTCTGGATCTACAAGGGTGAGTTCGGGCAGCAGATCGTCCCGGCCGAGACCGCCCGCGACCGGCGCGAGCGCGGCGGCCGGCGGGGCCGGGGCGGCGACCGGGGCCGGGAGGGCGGCCGCCAGCCGGCCGGCGCCGGTGCCGGGCGCGGCGGCCGCGGCGAGAGGAGGGGGCGGTGAGCCGTGCTGGCTCCCAAGCGTGTACAGTGGCGCAAGCCGCACCGGAAGTCGAACCTCCGGGGCCGCACCAAGGGCGGGGCGTTCATCGCCTTCGGCGAGTACGGCCTGCAGGCGCTGGAGCCGGGTTGGATCACCGACCGGCAGATCGAGGCCGCCCGCGTGGCCATCACCCGCTTCGTCCGCCGTGGCGGGAAGCTCTGGATCAAGATCTTCCCCCACAAGGCCATCACGAAGAAGCCGGCCGAGACCCGCATGGGTTCCGGCAAGGGCACGCCGGAGTTCTGGGTGGCCGTGGTGAAGCCGGGCCGGATCCTGTTCGAGATGGCCGGCGTCCCCGAGGACGTGGCCCGGGAGGCGCTGCGCCTCGCCTCGCACAAGCTTCCGGTGAAGACGCGGTTCGTGACGAAGGCGGATGCGCCGCCGCCCGACCGCGCGGAGCAGGCTCCGGCGGACGCCGCGCCGCAGCCGGCGGGCGCCGAGGCAAAGGCGGGTGGTGAAACCGAATGAAGGCCAAGGAGATCCGCGAGATGAGCTCCGAGGAGCTCCGGGCCAAGGTGCGGAGCCTCAAGGAGGAGCTCTTCAACCTGCGCTTCCAGGCCGCCACCCAGAACCTCGACAATCCCGCCCGCATCCGGGCCGTGCGCAAGGACATCGCCCGGATCCTGACGATCCTGCGGGAGCGGGAACTGAAGGCGCAGACCTGAGGGGGTGGACGGCATGACGGAGGCGCGTGGCCAGCGCAAGACGCGCGTCGGCACAGTGGTATCCGACAAGAACGACAAGACCATCGTGGTGGCCGTGGAGACCCTGGTGGAGCACCCCCTGTACAAGAAGCGGGTGCGGCGCACCAAGAAGTTCCATGCCCACGACGAGAAGAACGAGGCCCGGGTGGGGGACAAGGTCCGCATCATGGAGACCCGGCCGCTGTCGAAGCTCAAGCGGTGGCGGCTGGTGGAGATCCTCGAGCGGCCCGCTCGCTGACCCTGACCGGGGCCCGGAACCAAGGAGGGACGGGCCGTGATCCAGCCTCAGACGCGGCTGGTGGTCGCCGACAACACCGGCGCCAAGGAGATCATGTGCATCCGCGTGCTCGGCGGGTCCTTCCGGCGCTACGGCAACATCGGCGACGTCATCGTGGCCTCGGTGAAGGAGGCCACGCCCGGCGGCGTGGTCAAGAAGGGCGACGTGGTGAAGGCCGTGATCGTGCGCTCCCGCAAGGGCCTGCGCCGCCCCGACGGGTCGTACATCCGCTTTGACGAGAACGCCGCCGTGATCCTGCGCGACGACAAGGAGCCGCGCGGCACCCGCATCTTCGGCCCGGTGGCCCGGGAGCTGCGCGAGCGCGACTTCATGAAGATCATCTCACTGGCCCCCGAGGTCCTGTGAGGGGGGTGACCGGGAAGGTGCACGTCAAGAAGGGCGACACCGTGGTCGTCATCACGGGGAAGGACAAGGACAAGCGGGGCAAGGTCCTGCAGGTCCTGCCGAAGGAGAACCGGGTGATCGTCGAGGGCGTCAACATCGTGAAGCGCCACACCCGGCCCCGCCCCGGGCTCACGCAGAGCGGGATCATCGAGAAGCCGGCCCCCATCCACGCCTCGAACGTCATGGTGTACTGCGAGCGCTGCGGGGCTCCCCGCCGTGCCCGGCACAAGGTGCTCCAGGACGGGCAGAAGGTGCGGGTCTGCGTGAAGTGCGGGGAGAGCTTCGACAAGTAGCGGGCGGGGAGGAGGTGCTGCGGACGTGGCCCGGCTGAGGGAGAAGTACTTGAAGGAAGTCGTACCGGCCCTTCAGAAGCGCTTCGGTTACAAGAGCCCCATGCAGGTACCCCGTATCGAGAAGGTCGTGCTCAACATGGGCGTCGGCGAGGCGGTCCACAACGAGAAGGCCCTGGACGCCGCCGTGAACGACCTGGCGACCATCACCGGCCAGCGCCCGGTCATCACCCGGGCCCGGAAGTCCATCGCCGCCTTCAAGATCCGGCAGGGCAACCCCATCGGCGCCAAGGTGACGCT
The DNA here is from genome assembly GCF_025999835.1 of Caldinitratiruptor microaerophilus. NCBI lineage: Bacteria > Bacillati > Bacillota > Clostridia > Eubacteriales > Symbiobacteriaceae > Caldinitratiruptor > Caldinitratiruptor microaerophilus. The sequence continues at coordinate 3,393,274 of NZ_AP025628.1, forward strand.
GCGGGGCGAGCGCATGTGGGACTTCCTCGATCGCCTCATCCACGTCGCCCTGCCGCGGGTGCGGGACTTCCGCGGGGTGTCCCCCAAGGCCTTCGACGGGCGGGGGAACTACTCGCTCGGGCTGAAGGAGCAGCTGATCTTCCCGGAGATCGACTACGACAAGGTCGACAAGATCCGGGGCATGGACGTGGTGATCGTCACCACGGCCCGGACGGACGAGGAGGCCAAGGCGCTGCTGGCCGGCCTGGGGATGCCGTTCCGGGAGTGACGGAAGGGGGGGGTACGAGCGTGGCAACCAAGGCATGGATCGCCAAGCAGCAGCGTGAGCCCAAGTTCAAGGTGCGCCGCTACAACCGCTGCAAGCTGTGCGGCCGGCCGCGGGCGTACATGCGCCGGTTCGGCATCTGCCGTCACTGCTTCCGCAACCTGGCGCACCGGGGCGAGATCCCCGGCGTGAAGAAGGCCAGCTGGTAGCCTGCCAGTGGATTTGCGACCCCGCCAGGCCGGGGGAGGCTCCACGACCGGCACCTCCGGAACCGGCTGGGGCGAAGGGAGGAACATGTTGTGGTCGTGTCCGATCCCATCGCGGACTTCCTGACCCGCATCCGCAACGCGAACCAGGTTTTCCACGAGCGGGTCGAGGTTCCCGGCTCGAAGATGAAGCGGGCCATCGCCGAGATCCTGAAGCGCGAGGGTTACATCCGCGACTACGAGTGGATCGACGACGGCAAGCAGGGCATCCTGCGCGTCTACCTGCGCTACGGCCCCGGCAAGACCCGGGTCATCCAGGGGCTCCGCCGGATCTCCCGGCCGGGCCTGAGGATCTACGCCAAGCGGGACCAGATCCCGCGGGTGCTCGGCGGGCTCGGGATTGCCATCCTGTCGACCTCGCGCGGCATCATGACCGACAAGGAAGCCCGCCGCCAGGGCGTCGGCGGCGAGGTCCTGTGCTACGTCTGGTAAGGGGAGGAGGGTGAGCATGTCGCGAGTCGGGAAGAAGCCGATCCCCATCCCCGCCGGCGTGGAAGTGAAGGTCGAGGGCAACACCGTCCGGGTGAAGGGGCCCAAGGGCCAGTTGGAGCGCCAGGTGCACCCGGACATGGAGGTCCGGGTCGAGGACGGCCACATCGTCGTGCGGCGGCCCTCCGACGAGCGCCAGCACCGGGCCCTGCACGGGCTCACCCGCACCCTCGTCGCCAACATGGTGGAGGGCGTGACCAAGGGCTACGAGAAGGCACTGGAACTGGTGGGTACCGGCTACCGTGCCGCCAAGACGGGCAACAAGCTCACGCTGACCGTGGGCTTCAGCCATCCGGTGGAGATCACCCCGCCGGCGGGGATCCAGATCGAGGTGCCCCGGCCCACCGAGATCCGCATCAGCGGCATGGACAAGGAACTCGTCGGCCAGTTCGCCGCGGACGTCCGGTCGGTGCGCCCGCCGGAGCCGTACCTGGGCAAGGGCATCCGCTACGTGGGCGAGAAGGTCCGGCGCAAGGTCGGCAAGACCGGCAAGAAGTAGGGAGGACGCCCGGCATGCTGGTGAAGGTGTCTCGAAACGAGGCGCGCAAGGTGCGGCACCTGCGGATCCGCAAGAAGGTCCACGGGACCGCCGAGCGCCCGCGGCTGAGCGTGTTCCGTTCCCACAAGCACATGTACGCGCAGATCATCGACGACGACAGGGGCCACACCCTCGTCGCCGCCTCCACGCTGGACCCCGAGGTGCGCCAGAAGGTCCAGTCGACCGGCACCGCGGAGGCAGCCCGGGTGGTGGGCGAGGTGCTGGCGGCCCGGGCCAGGGCGAAGGGCATCGAGCGGGTCGTGTTCGACCGCGGCGGCTACCTCTACCACGGCCGGGTCGCGGCTCTGGCCGAGGGCGCCCGGGCCGGCGGCCTGGAGTTCTGAGAAAGCAGGAGGGAGAAGCGTGCCGCGGGTCGACGCGAATCAGCCCGAACTCAAGGAGAAGCTAGTGGAGATCCGCCGGGTGGCCAAGACCGTCAAGGGCGGCCGGCGGATGAGCTTCAGCGCCCTGGTCGTCGTGGGCGACGGCGCCGGCCGCGTCGGGGCCGGCACCGGCAAGGCGGCCGAGATCCCCGAGGCCATCCGCAAGGCCATCGACGCCGCCAAGAAGAACCTGATGACGGTCCCCCTGAAGGGGACCACGATCCCGCACGAGGCCCTCGGGCACTGGGGGGCGGGCAAGGTCCTGATCCGGCCGGCCTCGCCCGGTACCGGCGTCATCGCCGGCGGCGCCGTGCGGGCCGTGCTCGAGCTCGCCGGCGTCCGGGACGTGCTCTCCAAGTCCCTCGGTTCCAACAACGCGAACAACGTCGTGCTGGCCACGCTGGACGCCCTCCGCCAGTTGCGGAGCGCCGAACAGGTGGCCCGCACCCGGGGCAAGACGGTGGAGGAAATCGTCGGCTGACACCGGCGCCCCGGGAAACCGGCTCGTTCAAGGTGGGAATTCCGGTGGCTGGTAAGCTCATCATCACCCTGAAGCGCGGCCTGGCGGGGAAGCGGTACGATCAGGTCGCCACGGTCCGTTCCCTGGGCCTCCGCAAGCCCGGCCAGTCGACGGAGAAGCCGGACAACCCGTCGGTCCGGGGCATGATCGAAAAGGTCCGCCACCTGGTGGACGTCCGGGAGGCTTGAGCCCGATGCAGCTTCACGATCTGCGCCCCGCGCCGGGGTCCAAGCACCCCCGAAAGCGCGTGGGCCGGGGCATCGGCTCCGGGCACGGGAAGACCGCGACCCGGGGCACCAAGGGCCAGTGGGCCCGCACCGGCACGAGCATCCGCCCCGGCTTCGAGGGCGGCCAGATGCCGCTCCAGCGGCGGACCCCCAAGCGCGGCTTCACCAACGCGCCCTTCCGCAAGGAGTATGAGGTCGTCAACCTGTCGGCCCTTGAACGTTTCGAGGATGGTACCGTGGTCACCCCGGAGCTTCTGCGGCAGGCGCGGCTCGTGCACGGCGACCGGCCGGTCAAGATCCTGGGCCGGGGCGACCTGGCCAGGAAGCTCACGGTGCAGGCCCACGCCTTCAGCCAGTCGGCGATGGAGAAGATCGCCGCCGCCGGGGGGAAGGCGGAGATCCTCGGCCAGCCGGGGGACGACCGGCCGGCCGACGAGGTGAAGTAGCGTGGCGCTCATCGACACCGTGCGGGCGTCCCTGCGAACGCCCGGGCTGCGGCGGCGCATCCTGATCACCATCGCGATGCTCCTGGTCTTTCGCGTGGGCGCCCACATCCCGGTGCCCGGGGTGCGGGCCGACGTGATCGAGCAGCTGTTCCGGGGCGGCGGTGGCCTTCTCGGGCTCATCGATGTGATCTCCGGTGGCGCGTTCCGCACGTTCTCCATCTTCGCGATGTCCGTCATCCCCTACATCAACGCGTCGATCATCATGCAGCTGCTCACGGTGGTCATCCCGCGGCTCGAGGAGCTGCAGAAAGAGGGCGAGGAGGGGCGCCGCAAGATCCAGGAGTACGTGCGGTACGGGACCGTCGTGTTGGCCGTGGTGCAGGGCTTCGGCACGGCCGTGTTCGTCCGGAACCAGGGTGCGCTCGTGTCGGGGTCGTGGGGGTGGGTCGCGCTCATCGTGCTCTCCCTCACCGCCGGCACTGCCTTCCTCATGTGGGTGGGCGAGCAGATCACCGAGCACGGGATCGGTAACGGGATCTCGCTCCTGATCTTCGCCAGCATCGTCAGCCGGGTCCCGGCCGCGCTGGTGGGGATGGCGGAGCTGGTGCGGACCGGCGCCCTGAACGTGCTTCAGGTGCTCGCCGTGATCGTCCTGGCCATCCTCATCGTGGCGTTCACGGTGGTGGTCACGGAGGGCGTCCGCAAGGTGCCGGTGCAGTACGCCAAGCGGGTGGTCGGCCGGCGGCTCTACGGCGGCCAGTCCACGCACCTGCCCATGAAGGTGAACCAGGCCGGCGTGATCCCGGTCATCTTCGCCCAGTCGCTTCTGGTCTTCCCGGTGACCGTCGCGAACTTCTTCTCGCAGACGCACCCGGTCGTGATGTTCATCAACCGCTGGCTCGGGTTCCAGAGCCCGATCTACCTGCTGCTGTTCGGGCTGCTGACCTTCCTGTTCACGTTCTTCTATACCGAGATCACCTTCCAGCCGGACCAGGTGGCGGACAACATCAAGAAGGCCGGCGGCTTCATCCCCGGCCTGCGCCCCGGCCGGCCCACGGCGGAGTACCTTGCCCGGGTGTCCAGCCGCATCACCTTCGTGGGCGCGCTGTTCCTGGCCGCCATCACCCTCCTCCCGTACGGCATCATCGCCATCACGGGGGTCCAGCAGGCGTACATCGGCGGGACGTCCCTCCTCATCGTGGTGGGCGTGGCCATCGAGACCATGCGCCAGGTGGAGGCGCACCTCGTGCTGCGGCAGTACCAGGGCTTCATGAAGTGAGGAGGGCTCGCGATGCGGATCATCCTCCTGGGCCCGCCCGGCGCGGGGAAAGGCACCCAGGCCGCCGCCCTCGCCCGATCGGAGGGCGTGGCCCACATCTCCACCGGCGACATCCTCCGGGCCCACGTGCGCCAGGGCACCGAGCTGGGGCGGCTGGCGAAGGGCTACATGGATCGGGGCGAACTGGTGCCCGACGAGGTGATCCTCGGCATCGTGCGGGAGCGGATGCAGGAGGAAGACGCCCGCCGGGGCTACGTCTTCGACGGCTTCCCCCGCACCGTGGTGCAGGCCGACGGCCTGGGGCGGCTTCTGGACGAACTGCAGCGGCCGCTCGAGGCGGTGGTGAACATCGCCGTGCCCGATGAGGTGCTGGTCGATCGTGCGGTCGGCCGGCGCGCCTGTCCGAAGTGCGGGGAAATCTACCACGTGCGGAACCGCCCGCCCCGCACCCCGGGCGTCTGCGACCGGTGCGGGGCGGAGCTGGTGCAGCGCGACGACGACAACGAGGCGACCGTCAGGAACCGCCTGGCGGTCTATCACCGGCAGACGGCGCCGCTCATCGACTACTACCGGGAGCGCGGCCTTCTCCGGGAAGTCGACGGGACCCGGAGCGTGGAGGAGGTCTCGGCCGCCATCCGGGCGGCCGCGGTGCCAGGCCGCTGACCCACGGGGAGCGAGGCGCGTGATCATTCTCAAGTCCGCCCGGGAGATCGCCATCATGCGGGAAGCCGGGCGCATTGCGGCCCGCGTGCACGAGGCGCTCCGGGAGGCGATCCGGCCCGGGGTGGAGACCCGGGAGCTGGACGCTCTGGCGGACCGGCTCATCCGGGAGGCGGGCGGGGTCCCGACCTTCAAGGGGTACCACGACTACCCGGCCTCGATCTGCACGTCCGTCAACGAGGTGGTCGTCCACGGCATCCCGTCGTCCCGGCGCCTGCGGGAGGGTGACATCGTCGCCATCGACCTGGGCGTGACCTACCAGGGCTACGTGGGCGACTGCGCGTATACCTGGCCGGTCGGCGAGGTCTCCGACGAGGCGCGCCGGCTCCTGCAGGTCACGCAGGAAGCTCTCCAGCTCGCCATCGAGCAGTGCCGGCCCGGCCGGCACCTCGGTGACATCGGGCACGCGGTGCAGAGCCACGTGGAGGCGGCAGGGTTCTCGGTCGTGCGGGAGTACGTGGGCCACGGGATCGGCGCCAGCATGCACGAGGACCCGCAGGTGCCGAACTACGGGCAGCCGGGCACCGGCGTGGTCCTCCGGCCGGGCATGGTGCTGGCCATCGAGCCGATGGTCAACGCCGGTACGTGGGAGGTCCGGGTCCTGCCCGACCGGTGGACCGTGGTGACTGCCGACGGGCGGTACTCCGCTCACTTCGAGCACACGGTGGCGATCACCGAGGGGGATCCGCTCATCCTGACGCTACCATGAAGAAGAAAACGCATCGTCCGGCCCCTACCGGGCCGGACGGCGACTTCTGGCCGTTCATGGTTCCGGCGTTCATCTTCCTGTACCTGCTGGGTCACGCCGAACGCATGACTTCCCTGCGGAAACGGTAGCCCGTTCCAGGAAGAGGAGGCGAACCGTATATCCGGTGGATTCCGGTCGAAGCTAGTGACAAGAGGCGCGGACAACGCTAAAATCTCACCATTGGAGACGCGACAGCGGCAAGGCTCCGGAACGGGGCGGGACGGTGAAGTGGTGAAGGACAGCGCAGCACCCCTCCGGCCGGGCCAAGTGGTACGGTCGACGGCCGGTCGTGACCGCGGCGCCTGTTACCTGATCGTCCGAGCTCTCGACCAGCGCTTCGTCGCCGTGGCCGACGGCCTGTCCCGGACCGTCCGCAACCCCAAGCGCAAGAACCTTCGCCATCTCGTCTGGGTGGCCGACGCCCCCGAGCCCATCCGTTCCCGGCTGGAGGCTGGCGGGGCGGTGGGGGACGAGGAGATCCGGCAGGCGCTCTGGGCCGTCCAGTCGTGCGTGCCGGCGGAAGGGGGGTCGCCTCTCGATGGGCAAGGATGACGTGATCGAGGTCGAGGGCACGGTCATCGAGCCCCTGCCCAACGCCATGTTCCGCGTGGAGCTGGACAACGGGCACAAGGTGCTTGCCCACGTCTCGGGCAAGATCCGCATGAACTTCATCCGGATCCTTCCGGGGGACCGTGTGACCGTCGAACTCTCGCCATACGACCTCAGCCGTGGTAGAATCGTATACCGGTTCAAGTAACCGGGCTCCGGCCCGATTCCGGCCCGTGCGGAGGAGGGAAGACGTTGAAGGTACGGCCATCGGTCAAGCCCATCTGCGAGAAGTGCAAGGTCATCCGCCGCAAGGGCCGGGTGATGATCATCTGCGAGAACCCGAAGCACAAGCAGAAGCAGGGCTGAACACCCGACCACGCTGACTCCAGGTCCGCAGACCCCGCGCCGGGCGGGCGCGGCTGGGCGTTCCGGGCCCCTCTCCCCGGGGCGCCGCCCGCCGGGAGCTCAGGGTCACGGGCCTTGTGTCGCTCCGGATGTCCGCCTGCCTGCGGGCCACCCGGACGAGGATCGAGTAAGGGAAACGGAGGTAGGGCGTAGCGCATGGCACGCATTGCTGGGGTCGACCTGCCGCGCGACAAGCGCGTCGAGGCTGCCCTGCCGTACATCTACGGCATCGGCTGGAGCCGCAGCCGTGAGATCCTGGCCGCCACCGGGATCAACCCGGACACCCGGGTTCGGGACCTCACCGAGGACGAGGTGGCGCGGCTCCGCGAGTACATCGACAAGAACTACAAGGTCGAGGGCGACCTGCGTGCCGAGGTGCAGATGAACATCCGGCGCCTCATGGACATCGGCTGCTACCGCGGGCTGCGGCACCGCCGCGGGCTGCCGGTGCGCGGGCAGCGTACGAAGACGAACGCCCGCACCCGCAAGGGACCGCGCAAGACGGTGGGCGCCAAGCGCAAGAAGTAAGCACGTCATCGCGAAGGAGGTCCGTCGCTCATGCCCCGCCGTCCGGCGCGAGCCAAGCGGAAGGAGCGGCGCCACGTCGACCGTGGCATCGCGCACATCAAGTCCACGTTCAACAACACGATCGTGACCATCACCGACCCGGCCGGGAACACCCTCACCTGGGCCACGGCCGGCAGCCTCGGTTTCAAGGGCTCCCGCAAGAGCACCCCGTTCGCCGCGCAGATGGCCGCGGAGGCTGCCGCGCGTCAGGCCATGGAGTACGGGGTGCGAGAGGTCGAGGTGTACGTCAAGGGGCCCGGCGCCGGCCGCGAGGCCGCCATCCGGTCGCTGCAGTCCGCCGGTCTCGAGGTGAGCGTGATCAAGGACGTCACCCCGATCCCGCACAACGGTTGCCGGCCGCCGAAGCGCCGCCGGGTCTAGCGCCGGCCACTGGCTGAGGAGGAGAGGATCGCAGCGTGGGACGCTACATCGGCCCGGTCTGCCGGCTGTGCCGGCGCGAGGGCGTGAAGCTCTACCTGAAGGGTGCGAAGTGCTACACCGACAAGTGCCCGGTCTCGCGGCGGCCCCATCCGCCCGGGCAGCACGGGACCGCGCGCAAGAAGCAGTCCGAGTACGGGCTCCAGCTCCGGGAGAAGCAGAAAGTCCGCCGCTTCTACGGCGTGCTGGAGCGGCAGTTCCGCCGCTACTTCGAGCTGGCCGCCCGCAAGAAGGGCGTCACCGGCGAGGTGCTGCTCCAGACCCTGGAGCGCCGGCTGGACAACGTCGTGTACCGGATGGGTCTCGCCGGCTCGCGCAAGGAGGCACGCCAGATCGTCCGCCACGGCCACATCGAGGTCAACGGCCAGAAGGTGGACATCCCGTCCTACCTCGTGCGGCCCGGCGACGTGATCGCCGTGCGCGAGGGCTCCCGGGACCACGGGCGCCTCAAGGAGCTCGCGGAGGCGGGCGGCGCCCACACCGTGCCAGCGTGGCTGGAGGTCGACCTGCCCAACATGCGCGGCACCGTTCTCCGGCTGCCGACCCGGGACGAGATCGACCTGCCGGTGCAGGAGCACCTGGTCGTCGAGCTCTACAGCCGCTGATGGCCCGGTTCCGGGCCCGGCCCCCCTGCGCCGTGGCCTGTGGAGGATTTGGGGGGGTATCGCCAACATGATCCTGGAGATGGAGAAGCCGCGGATCGAGACCGTCGAGATGACTGCCGACGGCTACGGCAAGTTCGTGGTCGAGCCGCTTGAGCGGGGCTACGGCATCACGCTCGGCAACTCGCTCCGGCGCATCCTCCTCTCTTCGCTGCCGGGTGCGGCTGTGACCGCGGTGAAGATCGACGGCGTCCTGCACGAGTTCTCCACCATCCCCGGCGTGGTGGAGGACGTCACGGACATCATCCTGAACCTCAAGCAGCTGGCCTTGAAGCTGTACGGCGACGAGCCCCGGATCATCCGCATCGAGGCGGAGGGCGAGCGCGAGGTCAAGGCCGGCGACATCCTCCGCGACCCGGACGTCGAGATCATGAACCCGGACCTGCACATTGCCACCGTCGACGGCGGGCGCCTGTTCGCCGAGATCCACGTCGGGCGGGGCCGGGGGTACGTCCCGGCGGACCGCAACAAGACGCCGGACATGCCCATCGGGATGATCCCCGTCGACAGCCTCTTCAGCCCCGTCCGGCGGGTCAACTACACGGTGGAACATACCCGGGTCGGTCACGTCACGGACTTCGACAAGCTGACGCTCGAGGTCTGGACCAACGGGACGATCCGGCCGGACGAGGCCTGCTCGCTGGCCGCCAAGATCCTGACCGAGCACCTGACCCTGTTCGTGGGCCTCACGGACACGGCGGATCAGATGGAGATCATGGTCGAGAAGGACGAGAACGACCGGTCTCGCCTGCTCGACATGACCATCGAGGAGCTCGACCTCTCGGTGCGTTCCTACAACTGCCTGAAGCGCGCCGGGATCAACACGGTGGGCGAGCTGGTGGCCAAGTCCGACGAAGAGATGATCAAGGTTCGCAACCTGGGGAAGAAGTCGCTCGAGGAGGTCAAGGCCAAGCTGGCGGCCCTGGGCCTCAGCCTGCGCCCCAGCGACGAGTAACAGTTCGGTTGGAGGGTCACGCCGATGGCGCGGGGATACCGCAAGCTCGGGCGCCCCACGGACCAGCGCATGGCGATGCTGCGGGCGCTGGTGACGGCGCTGTTCGACAAGGAGCACATCGAGACCACGACGACGCGGGCCCTCGAGGCCCGGCGCATGGCCGAGCACCTGATCACGCTGGCGAAGGCAGGCGGACTGGCCAACTACCGCCGGGCCCTGCGGGTCCTGTACGACGAGTCGGTGGCCAAGAAGCTGTTCGACCAGATCGGGCCCCGTTACAAGGACCGGGCCGGCGGATACACCCGGATCGTCCGGACGGTGCACCGCCGGGGTGACGCCGCCCCCATGGCCCGGCTGGAGCTGGTCTGAGACGTGGTGGGCGCCCCGCCGGAGCTCCCGGCGGGGCGCCCCGGTCCATCCAGGGGGTGGTGGCGTGGCCGAGCCCTACGTCACGGTGGAGGACGTCACCTTCCGCTACCCGGGGGGCCCGTCGGGGCCCGTCCTCGCCCTCGACCACGTGGGCCTGACGGTCGATCGCGGCGAGTTCGTGGCCGTGGTCGGACCGAACGGATCGGGCAAGAGCACCCTCGCCCGCATGCTGAACGTGCTGCTGCGGCCGGACGAGGGCCGGGTGCGAGTGGGCGGTCTGGACACCCGGGACGACGCCAACCTCTGGCCCATCCGGGACCGGGTGGGCATGGTCTTCCAGAACCCGGACAACCAGATCGTGGCCGCGATCGTCGAGGAGGACGTCGCCTTCGGGCCGGAGAACCGGGGCCTGCCGCCGGAGGAGATCCGCCGCCGGGTCGACGAGGCCCTGGCGGCGGTGGGGCTCACGGCCCTGCGCCACCGTCCGCCGCACCTTCTCTCGGGCGGGCAGAAGCAGCGTCTGGCCATCGCCGGGGCGCTGGCCCTGCGACCGGTCTGCCTCGTGCTGGACGAGCCGACCGCGATGCTCGACCCCCAGGGCCGCCAGGAGGTGCTGGAAACGGTCACCCGCCTCTGCCGCGAGGCCGGGGTGGCCGTGGTGCTCATCACCCACTTCATGGAGGAGGCCGTGCGGGCCGACCGGGTGGCGGTGATGGAGGGCGGGCGGGTGATCCTCACCGGCCCCCCGGCCGAGGTCTTCCGCCACGCCGACGTGCTCCGCCGCGCCCATCTCGACCTGCCCCCCGCCGTGCACCTGGCCGCCGCGCTGCGGGAGGCCGGGGTGCCGCTCGGGGCCGACCCCCTCACCCTCGACGACCTGGTGGACGAGCTATGCCGGTTGTACTCGACAACGTGAGCTTCGTGTACCACCCGGGCACCCCCCACGCCTGGCGGGCGCTGGACGGCGTGAGCCTCACCCTGGACGACCGCGAGGCGGTGGGGGTGATCGGGCCCACCGGCTCGGGAAAGTCGACCCTCGTGCAGCACATCGGGGCGCTGCTCCGGCCCACCTCGGGGCGGGTGTGGATCGACGGCGTCGACACCTCCGCCCGCCGCGCCGACCTCAGGGCCGTGCGCCGCAAGGTGGGGCTGGTCTTCCAGTATCCCGAACACCAGCTGTTCGCCGCCACCGTGCGGGAGGAGGTGGCCTTCGGCCCCCGGAACCTGGGCGTCCCGGAGGCGGAGGTGGAGGAGCGGGTGCGCTGGGCGCTGGAGGCCGTGGGGCTCGGGCCGGAGCTGCTGGACCGCTCGCCCTTCGCCCTGAGCGGCGGCCAGGCCCGGCGCCTCGCGCTGGCCGGCGTGCTGTCGATGCGCCCGCAGCTCCTGGTGCTCGACGAGCCGACCGCCGGGCTCGACCCCCTCGGCCGGCGGGAGATGCTCGACCTGGTGCGGCGGCTGCACGAGGGCGGAATGGGGGTCGTGCTGGTCTCCCACTCCATGGACGACGTGGCGGAGCTCGTCGGGCGGGTCATCGTGCTCGACCGGGGCCGGGTGGTCCTCGACGGGCCGGCGCGCGAGGTGTTCCACCGCCGGCAGGAGCTCGCGGCGCTCGGCCTGGACGCGCCGGCGGCGGCCCGCCTGGTCGACCTGCTCCGGGAACGGGGTTGGCCCCTGCCGGGCCAGGCGGTGACCGCGGCGGAGGCGGCCCGGGAGATCGCGGCGGTGCTGGCCGCCCGCGGGCAGGCCGCGGGGCCCCGGCCCGGGAGGTGAGCAGGGGTGCTGGATCTCCAGCTGATCGGCCAGTACGTGCCCGGGACGAGCTTTCTGCACCGCCTGGACCCGCGCACCAAGCTGGTCGGCGTCATCGCTTACAGCGTCCTCATCTTCTTCCTGCGCGACGCCGTGGGCATCGGCCTGGCCTTCGCCCTCGCCGCCGCGGCGGTCGCAGCGGGCCGCCTCTCGCCCGCGCTCCTCCTGCGGGGCCTGCAGCCGGTGCTGGTGCTCCTCGTGCTGACCGTGGCCCTCAACGCCGTCCTCACCCCCGGCCAGCCGCTCGGGCGCCTCGGACCCGTCACGGTGACCCGGGAAGGGCTGGCGCTCTCCGCGCTCATGGCGGCCCGCCTGGTGCTGCTGGTGGTGGTCGCGTCGCTGCTCACCCTCACCACCACCCCGATCGCCCTGACCGACGGGGTGGAGCGGCTCCTGCGCCCCCTGAGCCGGGTCGGGGTGCCGGCGGCGGAACTGGCGCTCATGATGACGATCGCCCTCCGCTTCATCCCGACCCTGATGGAAGAGGCGCAGCGCATCCTCAAGGCCCAGGAGGCCCGGGGGGCCCGCCTGCGGGCGCAGGGCCCGCTGCGGCAGGTCCAGGCCCTCCTGCCGATCCTCGTACCGCTCTTCGTCGCCGCCTTCCGGCGGGCCGACGAACTGGCCGTGGCGATGGAGGCCCGCGGCTACCGCGGCGGTCAGGGCCGGACCCGGATGCGGGAACTCGCCTTCGGGCCGGCGGACGCCGTGGCGGCAGCGCTGCTCGCCGCCTGGGCCGGAGCGGTGATCGCGTGGCGGTGGTGGGGGAGTTGACGCGGACGATCAAGCTGACGCTGCGGTACGACGGCACGGCGTACGGCGGCTTCGCCCCCCAGCCGAACGCCGTCACCATCTCCGCCCTCCTGCGGGAGGCCATCCGCCGGGCGACGGGGGAGGTGCCGCGGCTCGCCGTCGCCGGCCGCACCGACGCGGGGGTGCACGCCCGCGGGCAGGTCGTGAGCTTCTCGACCGCCAGCCGGATCCCGGCCGACCGCTTCCCTCACGCGCTGAACGCCCACCTGCCACATGACGTGGTGGCGGTCGCCGCCGAGGAGGTGCCGCCGGCCTTCCACGCGCGATACGACGCGGTCTCGAAGGTGTACAGCTACACGATCGACAACAGTCCGTTCCCCGACCCCCTCCTGCGCCGGTACGCCTGGTTCGTGCCGCAGCCCCTCGACCTGGGCGCCATGCGGGCCGCCGCGGCCCTGCTCGTGGGCCGGCACGACTTCGCCGCCTTCCGGTCGACCGGGGGCGCGGCGAAGACGTCCGTGCGCACCCTGCACCGGCTGGAGGTCGCCGAGGTGCCGGGGGCGCCGGTGGTCGGGCGCCTCCTGCGGATCGAGGCGGAGGCGGACGGCTTCCTCTACAACATGGTCCGCATCCTCGCCGGCACACTGGTGGAGGTCGGGCTGGGCCGGCGGAGCCTCGACGACGTCCGGGCCGCCCTGGCGACCGGGGACCGGACCCGGGCCGGTCGCACGGCGCCCCCGCACGGGCTGTGCCTGGAAGCGGTCCGGTACCCGGAATGAGCGTGCCCCGCCGACCAGGCCCCGGACCCGTGTGCTTTGGACCCGATCGCGGTTCCAGACCCATGGCGCCGGCTGCCCCGCCCCGCTTTCGAGGTCGATGGGCACCGGCGGGCCAGCCGACCGGGGGGTGGTGGTAGTCCCGCACCACGCACCACTTCGTTCTTGACGTGTTCCCGCCGGTAATCCTAAAATGAATCCTGTTGACCCGCGCCAGGAACCGACACGAGAGGGAACCGGCGCCCACCCAGCCCCGGCCGGACCCCCGGGGGAGCGGACGTAGCGTGGGTTACTCGGTCACTCGCCCGTGGGAGGGAAGTCACGGGTGCGCACAACGTACATGGCGAAGCCGGGCGAAGTCGAGCGCAAGTGGTACGTCGTGGACGCCGAGGGGAAGGTCCTCGGCCGCCTGGCTGCCCGCGTCGCTGCCATCCTGCGGGGCAAGCACAAGCCCACGTTCACCCCGCACGTGGATACGGGCGACTTCGTCATCGTGGTGAACGCGGACAAGGTACGCCTGACCGGCAGGAAGATGGACCAGAAGATGTACTTCCGGCACAGCGGTTACCTCGGCGGGTGGCGCATGACCCCGGCCCGCCAGATGCTCGAGAAGCACCCGACCCGCGTCGTGGAGATGGCCGTGCGGGGGATGCTCCCCAAGAACCGGCTCGGCCGCAAGCTCTTCAAGAAGCTCAAGGTGTACGCCGGTCCCGAGCACCCGCACGCCGCGCAGAAGCCCGAGAAGCTGGACGTCTGAGCCGGGAAGGAGGTAGAGGCGCGTGGCAGTCGCAACCGCGGCCGTCTGGGCCACCGGGCGGCGCAAGAACGCCGTCGCCCGGGTGCGGCTTCTGCCCGGCACCGGCCGGATCGTCGTGAACGGGCGGCCCTTCGAGGAGTATTTCCCCATCCGTGCCCTGCAGATCGTGGTCCGGCAGCCCTTCACCGTGACCGATACCGACGGCCGCTACGACGTGCTGGCGAAGGTGGCCGGCGGCGGGATCTCCGGCCAGGCGGGCGCCCTGCGGCACGGAATCGCCCGGGCGCTGCTGAAGGTCGACGCGACCCTCCGGCCCCCGCTGAAGCAGGCCGGACTGCTCACCCGGGACCCCCGAGTCAAGGAGCGCCGCAAGTACGGCCTCAAGAAGGCGCGCAAGCGCCCGCAGTTCTCGAAGCGATAGAGACGCACCGGCAGGGCCGGTCCGCGGACAGCGCGGGCCGGCCCTGGTCGCCATCGTCCCCGGGCGCGGGAAACCCGCAGGCCCGTGGCAGGGAAAGTGTTTTGGGAGTAGAAGGGTACAAGCGAAATATACGATGCTCGGGAGGCGCAGGCTCTATGAGCGCGAATCCGGTCGCCCAGCAGGGGGTTGCCGGTGGCCGCCACGGCGTCGACCTCGATTCGTGGGCATACTTCGGGGGCGAGTTCGTCCGGCTGCGGGACGCCAACGTCAACATCGCCACCCACGCCCTGAACTACGGCACCGGAGTGTTCGAGGGCATCCGGGCCTACTGGAACCCTGCGCAGAAGCAGCTGTACGGGCTGAAGGTCGAGGAGCACTACCGGCGGATGGAGCGCAACTGCCGGCTGCTGAAGATCCGCCTTCCCGAGTCCCCGGCGAAGCTCACCGAGATCACGGTGGAGCTGCTCCGGCGTAACGGCTTCCAGCAAGACGTCTACATCCGCCCGATCGCCTTCAAGTCCTCGCTGGCGATCGGCGTGAAGCTCTCCGGCCTGGAGGACGCCTTCGGGATCTTCATGGCGCCGATGGGGGACTACATCGACACCCAGAAGGGCCTGCACCTCACGGTCTCGTCCTGGCGCCGGCTCGACGACAACGACATCCCCGGCCGCGGCAAGCTGACCGGCAGCTACCTGAACGCGGCGCTGGCCGTCGACGACGCCCGGAGCGCCGGGTTTGACGACGCCATCATGCTGACCGCCGACGGCCACGTGTCGGAGGGCTCCGCGGCGAACCTGTTCATGGTGCGCGAGGGCCGCCTCATCACCACCCCGGTCACTGACGCGATCCTGGAGGGCATCACCCGCCGGGCGCTCATGGAGATGGCCGGCGACCTGGGCATTCCGGTCGAGGTCCGCACCATCGACCGGACGGAGCTCTATCTCGCCGACGAGCTCTTCCTCTGCGGCACCGGGGTGCAGATCGCGCCGGTCACCCAGGTCGACTTCCGCCCCGTCGGCGACGGCAAGGTGGGGCCGATCGCCCGCCGCCTGCAGCAGGAGTACATCGCCGCCTGCCGGGGCGAGAACGAGCGCTACCGCCACTGGATCGTGCCGGTGTACGCGTGAGCAGGACCCCGCCTGCACAGGACGTCGGGCCCCGCGCCGGGTGCGCGGGGCCCGGCGCGTCGGCCCGCGGCCCCGGGGATTCCCTGCCCCGTGCCGGCATGTCGATCTCCCCGCGCCGGGGTGGCGCCGTGCGGGTCACGTGGTGGTGGCCCGGGGGGTGGCTGCGGCCCTGGCTGGCGGTCAGGGGGCCGGCTGGCTGAGGCATACTACCCCCGGCATCAGCACCTTCGCCGTGCCGGGGGCCGTCGTGCGGAGCTGGCGGCCAAATCCCCGCCCACCCCCGGTGCGCGCCCGGGAGGCAGTGGCATGCGCGTCGTGATGCTGACGTGGGAGTACCCGCCGGCCCAGGTCGGGGGGATCTCGCCCCACGTCCTGGGTTTGTCCCGGGCCCTGGTGCGCCGGGGCGTGGCCGTCGACGTCCTCACGCGCGCGGCCCCGGGCGCCGCCGGGGTGGCCGAAGAGGACGGGGTGCGCGTCCACCGGGTGCACCCCTACTTCGGGAACGCGCTCGACTTCCCGGGGTGGATCATGCACCTCAACTTTGCCCTCGCCGAGGCCGGGATCCGGCTTCTGGGCCGCAGCGCCCTCCAGCCGCCTGCCGGGGGCGCGGCGGAGGACGAGGTGGTGCTGCACGCGCACGACTGGGTCACCGCCTACGCCGGCCGCCTCCTGAAGCACGCGTTCCGGCTGCCCCTCGTGGCCACCGTCCACGCGACCGAGCACGGGCGCATGCGAGGTCTACACCATGCCGGACACAAATACATTCATGACGTCGAGTGGTGGCTGACCTACGAGGCCTGGCGGGTGATCACCTGCAGCCGGGCCATGCAGCACGAGGTCCGGCGGCTGTTCGGCCTCCCGGAGGACAAGGTGCGGGTCGTGCCCAACGGCATCGACGTGCCGCCGCATGCCGAACGGCTCCCGGAAGGCGCTCCGCCCCGGGAATTCTTCGCGGCGCCCTGGGAGAGGATCGTCTACCACCTGGGGCGCCTGGTCCCCGAGAAGGGGGCCGGGGTGCTGCTCGAGGCCTTTCCCGACGTCCTGGCGGCGTTTCCCGAAGCCAAGCTCGTCATCGCCGGCGGGGGGCCGTGGGAGGGCGAGCTGCGGGCCCGCGCGGCCGCCCTGGGCCTGGGGCCGAAGGTGTACTTCACGGGCTACCTCCAGGATCCGGCGCGGTGGGCGCTCTTCCACTACGCCGACGTCGCGGTCTTCCCGAGCACGTACGAGCCCTTCGGCATCGTGGCGCTCGAGGCGATGACGGCCGGCACCCCGCTCGTGGTCTCCGACGTGGGCGGTCTGGCCGAACTCGTCGAGCACGGGGTGGACGGCCGCAAGGCGCTCCCGGGTCACCCCGATTCCCTGGCCGAGCAGATCAAGGCGGCGCTGGCCGACCCCGCCGGTTCCCGGGAGATGGCCCGGCGCGCGCGGGAGAAGGTCGCTGCGCGCTACACCTGGAGCAGCGTGGCCCGGGCAACCGCGGCCATCTACGAGGAGGTACTCCGGGAGTGGCGGCAGAGCCCCTGGGTGGAGCCCCCCCGGGCCGGTCAGCCTGCCGGATGACCGAGGGGGGCTGCCGATGAAGGCGGTCATCATGGCGGGCGGTGAGGGCAACCGGCTCCGACCTCTGACGTGCGACCGCCCGAAGCCGCTCGTTCCCATCTGCAACCGGCCCGTCCTCGGGTATTCCCTGTCCCTGCTCCGCCGCCACGGGTTCGAGGGTGCCGTCGTCACGCTGGGCCACCGGGCCGGCCAGGTCGAGGCCTACCTGGCCGGAGAGCCCGCGTTCCCGCCCGAGCGCGAAGGCCCCTTGCGCCACGTCGTCACGTCGGTCGAGCCGGCGCCTCTGGGCACCGCGGGTAGCGTGGCCGCCGCGTGGCGTGCCGACCCGGTCGGGCTCGGCGGCACGCTGGTGGTGCTGAGCGGGGACGGCCTCACGGACATCGACCTGTCGGCCCTGGTGGCCTTCCACCGGGCGCGCCGGGCCCAGGTCACCCTGGCGGTCACCCGGGTGGCCGACCCGCGCGAGTACGGCGTCGTCGAGATCGCCCCCGACGGGGCGGTGACCCGCTTCCTCGAAAAGCCCGCCCGGGATGAGGCGTTCGCCGACACGGTCAACACGGGCGTGTACGTCCTGGAGGCCGAGGTCCTCGAACTCGTGCCGCCTCACCGGGCGTGGGACTTCAGCCGCGACCTCTTCCCCGCGCTCCTCGCCGGGGGGGCCCGGGTCTACGGCTGGGTGGCCGGTGGGTACTGGTGCGACGTGGGCGAGCCCAGGGCGTACCGGCAGGCCAACCTGGACCTCCTGGCCGGACGGACGGCGTTCCGGCCGCCCGGGGAGGAGGTCGCCCCCGGGGTGTGGCTGGAGGAGGCGGCGCGGCTCGACCCGCCGGCCCGGTTGGAGGGACCCGTGCTCCTCGGGCGGGGCGCCCGGGTCGAGGCCGGCGCGATCCTGGCCGGCGGGGTCGTGGTGGGGCAGGCGGCGCGGGTCGAGGCCGGCGCCCGGCTGTACGCGGCGGTCGTGGGGGAGGGGGCGGTGGTCGGCGCCGGGGCCGCGGTGACGGAGGCGGTGGTGGCCGCCGGGGCGCGGGTGGGCGCCGGGGCCGCGATCCACCGCGACGCCGTGGTGGGGCCCGGGGCGCGGATCGGCGAGGGCGCGTCCGTCCACCCCGGCGTGCACGTGTGGGCCGATCGGGGGGTCGCCGCGGCGGCGGAGGTCCGCCGCCACGTGATCTGGTCCGACCATGGCGCCGGGCCGGGCGATCTCTTCCGCGGCACCTTCGGCACGGACCTTGACCCCGTGCGGGCGGTGCGGCTCGGCGAGGCGCTGGGGTCCGCACTCGGCCCGGGTCCCGTCGCGGTGGGCGCCGACCCCCACCCGGCCGCGGCCACCCTCGCCCGGGCGTTCGAGTCAGGCCTCACCTTCGCCGGCCGGCGGGTCGTCACCCTCCCCCCGGCTGGCCCGGCGCTACTCGCCTGGGCGGTGCGGCGCTGCGGCGCGGCCGGCGGGGTCCACGTGCCCGCGCCCGGGCCGGGGGGAACCGTGGAGCTGACCGTGGTCGGCCGGGGGGGAGGGAGCCTCACGCGGGACGAGGAGCGCCGCCTGGAGCGAGCCGCGGCCGGGCCGGGGCCTGTGGCCGGCGTGGGGGGCCCGGACGGCGAGCCGCCGGCTCCGGGCGAGGCGCGGCCGTTCCCCGAGGCGCCGCTCCTGTTCCTGCGGGAGACCGTGCAGCGCGCCGTGAGGGGGGCACCGGGGTGACCCCCGGCGAAAGCGGCCACCCCGGTGCCCGCTTCGTTCCCGGCGCCGGCTGGCTGCCGCCCCGCGCAGCTTGCCGGTTCAGATGAACCAGGGGAACAGGAACGGGAACGGGAAACCGAACGGCGTGATCCCGAAGCCGGCGGCAGGCACGCCGAACAAGCTGGCACCGCCGAAGCTGAACGGCCAGAAGCCGAAGGGCATGTTCCTCACCTCCGGCACCAGCTTATGTGAACTGCACGGCGCTTGCTCCCGCCGCCGGAGCGGCTGCCGGCCCCGAAGGCCGGAGGCTCCAGCGGCCCGGCGCGCCGTTCACTCCGGGACCGCCCCCCTGCTCGGACTTCACGCGCTTCCCTTCACGGCGTGGAACATGATCCCGTAGT
Organism: Caldinitratiruptor microaerophilus; assembly: GCF_025999835.1. Taxonomy (NCBI): domain Bacteria; kingdom Bacillati; phylum Bacillota; class Clostridia; order Eubacteriales; family Symbiobacteriaceae; genus Caldinitratiruptor; species Caldinitratiruptor microaerophilus. The sequence continues at coordinate 3,412,376 of NZ_AP025628.1, forward strand.
GGTAGGGCCCGACCTCCACCGGGCCGGCTGCCTCGAACCCGGCGGCGGTCCACTCCCGGATCACGTCGTCAGGAGAGAGGCGCTCGTGCTGGGGAGGGCCCACGGGGGTCGGCTCGGGCCGCCACTCGATCAGGAGGCACACGCCGCCCGGGCGCAGGATGCGGCGAACCTCGTTCGCGAAGCTGGAGGTGGGGTCCACCTCGTGGTACACGCTCGCCACGAGCGCCGCGTCGCAGCTGGAGCTCGGCACCGGGAACTCGTCCTCTTCCTCTGCCAGGACGGGGCGGATGTTGGCCACCGCGCGCTCCTTCGCCCGCTCCATGAGGCGCTCGAGCATCTTCTCCTCGACGTCGATCGCATACACCAGCCCGTCCGGAGCCACCCTCTCGGCCAGCGGCAGGGTGAACCAGCCGGGACCGCACCCCACGTCCGCCACCACCCGGCCGCGACCCAGGTCCAGGTGTGTCAGGACCCGGTCGGGGTCGTACCACGCCTTGCGCGCCGGGTCCAATAGGTGATCGGCCTTGGCCGGGTCAAAGCGCTCGCCCACGCCGCCCTTCCTCCCCTCGAGTACTCTCTCAGCGGGTCTTTCCCCCGATTATGAGGCAGACGGCCGGCGACCGGCAACGCCGGTCGCCGCCGCCCCGCGGGTCCGGCCTCAGGGGGGCCGGTTGACACCGGCCGCGCCCTGCGCTACCTTTCTGGCGGACGGGCCGGGGACAGCATCGCCACCGGCATCGCCCCACCGGTTGAGCCATCACGTGTGGAGGCACGGGACCCGATGTCGACTCGGGAGGTGAGGGGTCATGGTTCGTTCAGGCCGGCGCGTGGGCGGACTCCTGCTCTGGGTGGCCGTGGCCGCCCTCGGCGTCGGGGCGATCTCGGGCGGCGCGACCCTGGCCGAGCGGCTGGGCAAGGGCGCGTTCGGGGCGCCCGGCCGGGCGCTCGCCTCGGAAGGCGCGGTGGCGCAGAGCAGCCCCGAACCGGGAGCGGCTGCCCGCACCCCGGCGACTCCGCCGCTCGTCGACCCCGATGCGATCGCGGACATCGTGGAGCGCGTGGGACCGGCAGCCGTGCGCATCAACGCCACGGCCGTCCGCCGGGCCCCGGATCCCTTCTTCGGCGACCCGTTCTTCCGGCAGTTCTTCGGCGATCTCCTCCCGCAGCAGGAGCAGGTCGAGCACTCGCTCGGGACCGGCGTGATCGTCTCCGCCGACGGGTACGTCGTCACGAACCAGCACGTCATCGACGGCGCGCAGGAGCTGGAGGTCGAGGTTTGGGGCGAGAAGCAGCCCTACAAGGCCCGCGTCGTGGGGCAGGACCGGCAGACGGACCTGGCGGTGCTGAAGATCGAGCCGCGGGGGAAGCTCACCGTCGCCACCCTGGGCGACTCGGACCGCGTGCGGGTCGGCGAGTGGGCCATCGCCATCGGCAACCCGTACGGGTTCGACCACACGGTCTCCGTCGGCGTGATCTCCGCCAAGGGCCGCCCCCTGCGGATCCAGAACCGGGAGTTCACGAACCTCCTCCAGACTGACGCGGCGATCAACCCGGGCAACAGCGGCGGGCCCCTCCTGAACCTGCGGGGCGAGGTCATCGGCATCAACACGGCCATCCGCGCCGACGCCCAGGGGATCGGCTTCGCCATCCCGTCGAACACGGTGAAGGTCATCTACGAGCAGCTGCGCACCCAGGGGCAGGTCCAGCGGGCGTACATGGGCGTGTCCACCATCGCCGTGAACGAGGCCGTGGCCCGGTACATCGGCCTGCCCGAGGTCCAGGGCGTGCTGGTGATGCGCGTGGCTCCCGACAGCCCCGCCGAGCGGGCGGGGATCCGCCGGTTCGACGTCATCTTCGAGGTCGACCGCCAGCCCGTGGACACGCCGGAGAAGCTGCAGGCGGTCATCGCCCGGCGCAAGCCCGGCGACACGGTTCCCGTCCTCCTGTGGCGGGAGGGGCAGCCGACCACCGTGAACGTCCGCCTGGAGCAGCGTCCGGCGGAGTGACGGGCGCAGGAAGCGTCAGAGCCCCAGCGTCTCGGCCACCAGGTCGATCAGGTGCATGACCCGCACCTTCCCGCCGAGGCCGTGGCGCTCCACGCCGAGGAGCATCTGCATCTGGCAACCCGGGTTGGCGACCACGATGACGTCGGGGTCGACGCCCTTCACGCTCGCCATCTTCCTGTCGAGGATCGCCTGGGACATCTCCGGGTGCGTCACGTTGTAGATCCCGGCCGAGCCGCAGCACTGGTCGGCACCCGGGAGCTCCACGTACTCGACGCCCGGAAGCCGGCGCAGGATCCTTCGGGGCTCCTGCCACACCCGCTGCACGTTGCGGAGGTGGCAGGAGTCCTGGTATGTCACGACGATGCGCGGCTTCGTCCCGGCGGCCGTCTCGCCGTCCTGCCAGCGGGGCGGCCCCGGCAGCTCGAGCAAGAGCTCGGACGCGTCGCGCACCCGGGCGGCGAAGGCCTCCGCCCGCGGCAGCCAGTCGGGCTCGTCCTCGAAGAGGCGGGGGTACTCCTTCAGGAAGGTCCCGCACCCCCCGGCGTTGTTGACGAGGTACTCGGCGCCGCTCCGCTCGAACGCCTCGATGTTCTGCCGCGCCAGCGCCTTCGCCTGCTCCCGGTCCCCGGCGTGGCCGTGAAGCGCCCCGCAGCAGCCGAACCCTGCCGCCGGGACAACCCGGGCGCCGAAGTGCTCGAGCACCCGCACCGTGCGGGCGTTGGTGCCCTCGAAGAGCGCGGCCTGGACGCAGCCGGGGAAGAACGCCACGGTGACCGTCCCGGGGCCCGTCCCCGGGGCGGTCTTGCGCGCGGGCGGCCGGAGCGCCCGCACCTGCTCGGCCTGGTCGGGAAGCATGGCCTCCAGGTTCCGCAGGCGGGCGGGCAAGAGGCGCCGGACCGCGGGGCGGCGGGCCAGGGCGCGCAGGCCGAGGGCCTGGTAGGCCCGCACCGCGCCCTTCAGGAGGCGCAGCCGCCGGGGGCGGGCCACGGTCCCCAGGAGGAGCCGCTGCATGCGCGGGTTGCCCGCCGGCGGGATGCCCGCCCTGTTCAGGAGGAAGCGGGTGTCGGCCAGCACGCGGTCGAACTCGACGCCCGAGGGGCAGGCCACCTCGCACGCCCGGCAGTCCAGGCAGAGGTACATGTGCTCGGCGACGTAGTCGCTGAGGGGCATCCGGCCGGCCATGACCTCCTCGGCGATGGCCAGCCGCCCCCGCGGAGAGGCCATCTCGAGCCCCGTCTCCAGGAACGTCGGGCAGGCGGGAAGGCAGAAGCCGCATTTATTGCAGTGGTCCAGCTGGCGAAGGGCGGCCGTGCTATACCCTTCCACCCGCCGACCCTCCCTTCGCGTGGACGGTTTCCGACGCCGCCATGGCGGGCGCCGGCCCCCCGGGCTCCGGCAGCAGGAAGGCGGCCCCGGCCAGCACCCCGTCCGGGTCGAACACGGCCTTCAGGCGCCGGTGCAGGTGGCCGTCGGGCGAGGGGGCCGTCCAGGGCAGGTCCCCGAGGGATCCCGGTGGGGCGCCGCGCACCTGGAGGTAGCCGCCGAGGGCTTCCGCCCGCCGGCGCAGCTCCTGCACGGCAGGCACGAGGCCGGCCGGGGCGTCCGGTTCGCCCGCGCCGCCGGGCGGCTCGCTGCCCGCCGGGATGACGATCTCGAGGACGCCGCCGTAGCCCCGGGCGATCCCGTCCCACGCCCGGCCGGCGAGCACCTCGGCGGCGTCCGACCAGAGGCGGGGCAGTTCGGACGGGCGGACGCCGGCGCGCAGCCTCAGCACGGCCGGCCCGAACAGCCGCTCCCGGCGGGCGTTCCACAGGGCCGCGGCGCCATCGCCGCCGGCCAGCTCGACCCCGTCCCCGGTCCCGGGGGCGAGCCCCGCGGCGCGCCGGAGTTCCTGCGCCGCCGCCCCCGACTGGTGCTCGACCGCCCGGGTCGGGCCCTCGAACGCCAGCAGCACCTCCACGCCGGGGCCGGCGCGCAGCCACTCGGCGGCGACCAGGGTGCTCGCCTGGCGCCTCAGCGGCGAGAGCGCCGCCCAGGCGGCCGCGGGCGTCTCGAAGCGGGCCCGCAGGGTGACGTGGCGCTCGGGGCGCGGGGCGATCCGCAGGCTCACCTCGACCAGCACGGCCAGCATGCCCAGCGATCCCACCAGGACCCGGTGCACGTTGTACCCGGCGACGTTCTTGATCATCTCTCCGCCGGGGCGCACCTCCCTGCCGTCGGGCAGCACGGCCAGCACGCCCAGGACCCAGTCTCTCGCCGGGCCCAGCCCGGTACGCCGGATCCCGGCCGTCGCGGCGGCCACGTGCCCGCCCACCGTGGCGGCGCCGCCGTCGCCGGCGTCGACGGGATACCACAGCCCGTGGGGCGCCAGCAGCGCGTCGAGCTGGTGGAGCCGCCACCAGGCCGGCACCGTGACGGTGAGGTTGGCGGCGCTCAGCCGGGGCTCGGCGGGAAGCGCCCGGAGGTCGAGCCCGACAGCCGGCAGCCGGCCCCACCTCGCCCACTGGCTGCCGGCTCCCCGCGGAGAGAGTCCCGGACCGCCCCGGGCCTCGCGGAGGAGGCGGGCGAGTTCACCGGCGCTCGCCGGCCGCAACACGGTGTCCGGAGACGCGGTCGGTTCTTCGGGCATGGGTCGATGCCTCCCGGGGGCTAGACGTTGCGCCTGGGTGCCGCGACCGCCTTGCCGGGGTTCAGGCGCAGGGCGGGGTCGAAGGCCTGCCGCACGGACCACATGAGGCCGAGGAGGTCGGGGCCGAGCTGCAGCTCGAGGTTCGGCAGCTTGTCGATCCCGATCCCGTGCTCGCCCGAGATCGAACCGCCCAGGGCGACGCAGGCGGCCAGGATCTCCTGGTCGGCGGCCTTCATGCGGCGGATCTCGTCCGCGTCCTGGGGGTCGTAGGCCACCAGCGGGTGCAGGTTGCCGTCGCCGGCGTGGGCCACGTTGATGAGGCGGATCCCGTACTTCCGGCCGATCGCCTGGACCGTGCGCAGCATCTCCACGAGGCGGTCCCGGGGCACCGTCACGTCCTGGGTCCACACGTGGGCGCTCAGGCGGCCCGCGGCCCCGTACGCGGCCCGACGGCCCAGCCAGAGCGCCTCCCGCTCCGCCTCCGTCTTGGCGACCCGCAATTCCCGCACCCCGTTTCGCCGGCAGACCGCCTCGACCCGGGCGAGTTCGTCGGCCACCGACTCCTCTGGGCCGTCGACCTCGATGAGGAGGACGGCCTCGGCATCCTCGGGGTAGCCGGCCCGGGCGTAGCGCTCCACCACCTCGATGGTCCCGCGGTCGAGGAGCTCCATCGTGGCGGGGACCACCCGGGCGGCGATGATGTCGGAGACGGTCTGCATCGCCACCTCGAGGTCGTCGAAGATGGCGAGGAGGGTGCGGACGACCGGCGGCAGCGGCAGGATCCGTACCACGAGCTCGGTGATGACCCCGAGCGTGCCCTCGGACCCCACGAGCAGGCTCACCAGATCGTACCCGGGCCGGTCCTGCTCCGGCCCGCCGAGGCGCACCACCTCGCCGTCGGCGAGGACCACCGTCAGCCCGAGCACGTGGTTGACCGTGACGCCGTACTTGAGGCAGTGCGGCCCGCCGGCGTTCTCGCCCGCGTTGCCGCCCACGGTGGAGACCCGGTGGCTCGAGGGGTCGGGGGCGAAGAAGAAGCCGTGCGGCCTGAGCGCCTCCTGGAGCGCCAGGTTGCGCAGCCCCGGCTGGACGGTGGCCGTGTGGTTCTCGGTGTCGATCGCCAGGATGCGGTCCATGCGGTTCATGGCCAGGCAGAGCCCGCCCGTGACCGGGATCGTCCCGCCGCTGATGTTCGTGCCGCCCCCGCGCGCGATGACCGGGAGCCCGTGGCGGGCCGCGATGCGCACCGCGTCCGCCACGTCCTCGGTGCTCAGGGGGAACACGACGGCGTCGGGCGGGTACTTTTCGCCGGTGGCGTCGTACGCGTAGGCCATCCGGTCCCGGAAGTCGGTCAGGACCCGGCCCGGGCCGAAGCGCTCCACGAGTTCCCGGTGCGCCGCCTCCAGCTTGTCCGGCGGCAGCGCGACGGCCCGGGGGAAGCCCTCCGGACCTGGCTGGGGGGCGACGAGGTTCGCCATGTTCCGTACTCCCCTCGCACCTGAGGTGAACGCTGGTGGAGGGTTCGACCCGGCCGGTGGCCTTCCCTGCCGTCGGGACGGCGCTCCGGCGCTGCCTGGTCGAGCGGTCCCTGCGGAGGGACGACTGCAGATATTGCAGACCGGCTGCGAAGCTTCGTTTGCAAAACCGCGGTTCTCGTGCCCGTGTGGTCTGCTGGGCAACGCGGGGGACCGCCGAAGCACCTCGCGCGTGCACCCCATCGCGGCGCGGTACGGCTGCACCGGCACCCCGCAGGACGGCGCGCGGGGCCGAGCGTACAGGCCCGCAACCCTTCGTCCTGCGGGTGTCCGATCGCCCCCCGTGCGGCCGGGCGGAATGGTGCTTCGCGGAACCGAACGATCCCCCGCGACACCCAACTTGACGCCACATCGGTGGGGGCAGAACCATTGAACCGGGTCCGGGCGCGAACCGGGTCCGATGGGGAGGTGGCCGGCCTGGGCGATCCCGGCTACCGCGTCCTGCTCACCCTGGGGGACGACGTCCCCGCCGACCGCCTCTTCGCGCTCCTGGAGGCGATCGTCCGCCTCGGGTCGCTGAACCGGGCCGCCGCGGAGCTCGGCATGTCGTACCGCCACGCGTGGGGCCTGGTCCGGCGCGCCGAGGGGCGCCTGAACGTCCGCCTTCTCGACCGGCGGGTCGGCGGCCCCGAAGGCGGCGGCGCCGACCTCACGCCGGCCGCACAGGACCTCCTCGCCCGCTACCGGCAGTTCCGGGCGGAGGTGGAGGGGCACGCCGGGGTCCTGGCGGGTCAGGCGCCCGCACCCGGGAGGCCGGACCGGCGGGAGCGGGCGCTCGTCCTGGCCAGCACGATCGGCCCGGTCGAGGTGGGCCTCGTGCCCGCCCTGGCCGCCGCCTTCCTCCAGGAGACCGGGATCGCCGTGCGCCCGGTCGCGGCGGGGAGCGGCCAGGCGCTGGACATGGCCCGGGAGGGCCGGGCCGACCTCGTCCTCAGCCACGCGCCCCGGCAGGAGGAGGCCTTCGTCGCGGCCGGCCACGGCACGGGGCGGTTCCCCGTGATGTACAACGACTTCGTTTTGGTCGGCCCGCCGGACGACCCGGCCGGGGTCCGGGATGCCGGCTCGGCCGTGGACGCGCTCCGGCGCATCGCCCAGTGCCGTGCGCCCTTCCGCAGCCGGGGCGACCGCTCCGGGACGCACGTACGGGAGCTGGAGCTCTGGCGGGCGGCTGGTGTCCGGCCGGATGCCCCCTGGTATCAAGTGGACCCGCTCGGGGCGATGGGGAGCGTGCAGATGCTGCGGGAGGCCGCCCGACTCGGATCCTACACGCTGGCCGACCGGGCGGCGTTTCTCACCGCCGGCGTGGAGGGTCTCGCCGTCCTCCTTGCCGGCGACCCGGCCCTGCGCAACGAGTTCAGCCTGATCCCCGTCAGCCCGCTCCGGGTCCCGTGGGCCCGGCACGAGGAGGCGGCGGCCTTCGTGCGGTGGGCGACGGGCCCCCGGGGACAGGCGCTGATCGCGGGGTTCGGCAAGGACCGCCACGGGGAGCCGCTCTTCTTCCCGGCGACGCCCGCCGGAGGCGCCGGCACGCCTCCGGCCGGGCCGGTGCGCCGGGCTTGACTCGTCGGAGATCGCTCGGGTACGTTATGCATGATCAAACATAACGGCTCGGCGTGGAGCCGCTATGTTCTGGCGTACATAACGACTCGCCAGGGGGCGTCGCGGTTGGAGGGCAGGCGGGTACGTGCAGCTGTACTGGTTGCGTTCCTGGCAGGGGTCCTGGCGGCGACGGCTTGCGGAAGGCGGCCGGCGACCACGGAGGCGGGCGCAGGGCAAGAGCGGGGGGAGACCACGGCGCAAGAAGCGCCGAAGCCTGCCACCCCGGACGTGATCCTGGCCACCACCACCAGCACGCAGGACAGCGGGCTCCTGGACGTGCTGGTGCCGATGTTCGAGCAGAAGACGGGCTACCGGGTGAAGACCATCGCCGTCGGCACCGGACAGGCGCTGGCGATGGCCGAGCGCGGCGAGGCGGACGTTGTCCTGGTTCACGCACCGGATGCGGAGAAGGCGGTGGTGGAGAAGGGGGCGGTGGTGGACCGCCGGCTCGTCATGCACAACGACTTCGTCCTCGTGGGTCCGCCGGACGACCCGGCGCGGGTGCGGGGCACCGGCACCGCCGTGGAGGCCTTCAAGAGGATCGCCGCGGCGGGGGCGCTCTTCGTGTCCCGGGGCGACGACTCGGGCACGCACAAGAAGGAGCAGTCCCTCTGGAAAGCCGCCGGCATCACGCCGCAGGGCACCTGGTACCAGGAGTCCGGCTCCGGGATGGGCCAGACCCTGAACATCGCCTCGGAGAAAGGCGGCTACACCCTGACCGACCGGGCCACGTACCTCGCCCTCAGGAAGAACCTGCGCCTCGCCATCGTCCTGGAGGGCGACGCGCCCCTTCTCAACGTCTACCACGTCATGCGGGTGAACCCGCAGAAGTTCAGCAAGGTCAACGCGGAGGGGGGCAAGGCGTTCGTGGAATTCCTGGTCGCCCCCGAGACCCAGGCGCTCATCGGCAAGTTCGGGGTGGACAAGTTCGGACAGCCCCTGTTCTTCCCGGACGCCGGCAAGCGCGAAGACGAACTCGGCGCGAAGAGCTGAGCCGAGATGGACCTCGTGTGGCAGGGGCTCGTCAGGGCATTCGAGATGTTGCTTGCCGGAGACCCGGAACTGGGCCGCATCACGTGGCTCACGCTCCGGGTCTCCGGCACCGCCACGCTCGTCAGCGTCGTCCTCGGGGTGCCGACCGGGGTGCTCCTGGCGCTGGGCCGCTTCCCCGGCCGGCGGCTCCTCATCAGCCTCGTGAACACCGGCATGGGTCTGCCGCCGGTGGTGGTGGGGCTGTGGGTGAGCCTTCTCCTGTGGCGTTACGGTCCCCTGGGCTTCCTGAATCTCATGTACACCCCGGCCGCCATGGTGATCGCCCAGTCGGTCATCGCGACCCCGGTGGTGGCCGCCTTCACGGTGGCGGGGGTGGGGCAGCTGAATCCCCGCCTGGCCCTGCAGATCACGGCCATGGGCGCCTCCCGCTGGCAACTTTACTGGCTCCTGGTGCGTGAAGCCCGCCTCTCGATCCTGGCGGCGGTCATCGCCGGCTTCGGTTCGGTCGTCTCCGAGGTCGGGGCGTCCATGATGGTTGGCGGGAACGTGCTGGGCCAGACCCGGGTCCTGACGACCGCAACGGTCATGGAGGTGTCCAAGGGGAACTTCGACGTGGCGCTGGCCCTCAGCGTGATCCTCCTGGCCCTGACCTACGGCGTCACGGCGGTGCTCACGCTGGTCCAGCAGAGGAGGCGACCGGCGTGACCCCGCCCATCCTCGCGGCGTACGGCCTGCGCCTGGTGCGCGAGGGCCGGGCCGTCCTCGACATCCCCAGCCTGGAGGTGCGGGAGGGGGAGGTCCTGGCGGTGATCGGGCCCAACGGCGCGGGCAAGACGAGCCTGCTCCTGAGCCTGGCCCTGCTGCTCCCGGCCGAGATGGACTACCGCTTCGGCGGGCGCCCGGTCCGGCTGCCCCAGGAGAGCCTGGCGCTCCGGCGGCAGATGGCCGTCGTCTTCCAGGAGCCGCTCCTCCTGGACACGACCGTGCTGGAGAACGTGGTGTTGCCCCAGCGGCTGCGCGGGGTGCCGCGGGCCGAAGCCCGGTCCCGGGCAGAGGAGTGGCTCGAGCGCCTCGGTGTCTCCCACCTGGCGCGGCGGCACGCGCACGGGCTCTCCGGCGGAGAAGCGCAGCGCGTGAGCCTGGCCCGGGCCCTGGTGACCCGGCCGCGGGTCCTCTTCCTGGACGAACCCTTCGCCTCCCTCGACGTCGTCACCCGGGGCGACCTCCTCCGGGACCTGCCTGCCCTCCTGAGGGCGGTGGGTGCAACGGCGCTCTTCGTCACCCACGACTTCACGGAGATCCCGCCGATCGCCGATCGGGTCGCTGTACTGAGCGGCGGGCGACTCGTGCAGATCGGCACGCCCCGGGAGGTGTTCACCCGCCCGGCAGGAGAGCTGGTGTCACGCCTCGTGCGCCATGCGGCGGATCTCGTCCGGGCGCTCGGCGGCGATCCCGCCCACGGGAGCGGCGCGGCGGAGGTGCACTGAGCCACCGACTTCCACAGCGGCTGCGGAAGGTGCCGGGCCCTGCGGCACCCAACTTTTTTCCCGTCAATCGGGTATAAGGGAATGGGTCCGATCAGGTGGGTGCTCCATGGACGAGGCGACGCTCATCCGGCAGGCGCGCCGGGGCGACCGGCAGGCGTTCGGCGAACTGTTCCGGCTGCACGTCGGTGACGCCGTGCGCGCGGCGTATGCGGTGACGCGGGACTGGGAGGCCGCGGAGGACGCCGTGCAGGAGGCGTTCATCCGCGCGTTCGCCGCTCTGCCTTCCTTCGACCCGGAGCGGCCCTTCCGGCCCTGGCTCTTCCGCATCGTCGTCCGCGAGGCGCGGCGCGCCGCCGGCCGGCTGCGCCGCACGGTGCCCGTGCCCGAGGCCGGACTGCCCCAGCCGGTCCGCACGGCGGCTTCCGCCGAGGCCGAGGTCCTGCGCCGTGACCGCGCCCGCGCCCTCGGCGAGGCGATCCGCATGCTGGGTCCGCGCCGGGCCGTCGCCGTCGTCCTGAAGTACCTCCTGGGCTTCAAGGAGGAGGAGATCGCCGGCCTCCTCGGCGTGCCGCGGTCGACGGTGAAGTCGCGCCTTCACGAGGCACGCCGGGACCTCGGGCGTCTCCTCGGTCCCGACTTGGGGGATGAGTCGGAATGGATCCCTGGGAGCGCCGGCTAGCGGACGCCCTTCGCGACGTTCCGGAGTGGCCCGGCGACCCCGAGCAGCTGTGGGCGCGGGTCGAGCCCCGGCTCCGACGGCCGCTCTGGCGCCGCCTGGTCGCGCGCGCCGGGCTGGTGCCGGCTGCCGCCCTGGCAGCTGCCCTCGTCCTGCTCTGGCGACCGGCTCCCACCGGCATTCCCGGCGCGGAGCCGGCCGCCGGCGCCGGCGGGGCGGACCCGGCGGCGGGAATCCGCGCCTCGGCCGGCGTCCTCGACCCGCCCGAGGCGGGCCGGCCGCTGCGCTTCGCCGTCGTCGTGGGCACGGCGGGCGGGCGCCCGGTCCAGGTCGACGGAGGGGTGCTGGAGGTGCGCGCCGGCACCGGGGCACTGGTCTGGCAGGCCCCCCTGCCGGAGCTCGCGCTGCGGGAGCTCCGGGGCCCCGAGGCCGTGCGGACGCACATCGTCTGGCCCGGCGGACCCGAGCCCGGCCACTACCGCGCTGAGGTGAGCGTCCGCCCGGCGGGGATGGCCGGCGGGGCCGGCGTCGGCGTGGGGTTCACGGAGTTCTTCGTCCCGTTCCCGCCCGGCAGCCGGCGGGTGGGCGAGGTGCCCCTGGGCGGGCCCCAGACCCGCGCCGGGGTCACGGCGGTGCCCGAGCGCCTGCGCCTGACCCCGGACCTCACCCGCCTGCACTTCGTCCTGCAGGGCGAGCGGCTGGCGGGCGGCTTCCAGTGGACCCTGCGCACCCCCGACGGCACGGAGTCCCAGGCGTTCCGCTCCGAGTACCGCCTCGTGGACGGGCGCCTGGAGGGCATCGCCGACTTCGAGCCCACCCCGGCGTGGACCCGCCGGCTCATCCTCCGGCTGCACCGGGTGGGGGTGCACGCCTCACCGTCGCTCCGGACGGTGGAGGAGCTCCCCCACACCTGGGAGTGGGAGGTGAGCCTCGACCCGGCGAAAGCCTGAGCCCGTTCTGGCCGATATTCGAAGGAGGAGGGGGATCGACCCATGCGATTTGTCCCGTACCGGCTCCGCCAGGGGGCGCACGCCGCCCTGCTGGCCCTGGCGGTGACCGTGGCCGCCGGCGCCGCGGCGCCGGGCCGGGCCGCTGCGGCCATCGGCCTTTCGACCCGCTTCCCCGGGGTGAGCGTCAAGCCCGGCCAGCGGGTGGACTTTTCGCTTGACGTGACGAACATCGGCCAGCCCGGCGGCCCGGTCGACCTCGCGGTGACCGAGGTCCCCAAGGGCTGGGAGACGCCCACCTTCCAGGGCGGCGGCTTCCGCGTCAACCAGGTGTACGTCGCCTCGGGCAAGAGCGAGTCGGTGAACCTGGCCGTGCGGGTGCCGGACAGCGTCCAGCCCGGCACGTACCGGGTCGTCGTCCAGGCCCGGGGCGGCGGCTCCGTGGCCACGCTTCCCCTGCAGCTCGTGATCAGCCAGGCCCGGGCGGCCGAGGCCCGGCTCACCACGGAGTACCCGGCGCTCGAGGGGCCCGCCGGGGCCACGTACCGGTTCCGGGTGGACCTCCGGAACGACGGCGACGCCAAGCAGCTCTTCAACCTGGCGGCCAAGGCGCCGGAGGGCTGGCAGGTCGTCTTCAAGCCTGCCTTCGACGACAAGCGCATCGCCAACGTGCCTGTCGAGGGCGGCAGCTCCCAGGGGATCGACGTCGAGGTGCAGGCGCCGCAGCAGGTGGCGGCCGGGACGTACCCGATCACCGTGTCGGCGTCCGCCGGCGGCGTGACCGCCACGCTCGACCTGTCCGTGAACATCGTCGGGAGCATGGAGATGGAGCTCACCACCCCGTCGGGCCGGCTGAACGCTGAGGCCACGGCCGGCCGCGAGGCCCGCGTGGCGCTCCTGGTGAAGAACACGGGCACGGCGCCCCTGGAGAACATCAGCTTCTCCTCGTCCGCGCCGCCCAACTGGTCGGTGAAGTTCGACCCGGAGACCCTGGTGTCGGTCCCCCCGGGCGAGTCCCGACAGGTGACGGCCATCATCCGAACGGATAGCCGGGCGATCGCCGGCGACTACGTGGTCTCCCTGACCGCCTCGACCCGGGGCGCGTCGGACACCGTCGACCTGCGCACGACCGTCCTGACCTCCACGGCCTGGGGGGTCACGGGCGCCGGGATCATCGTGCTGGTGGCGCTCGGGGTGAGCTGGGTCTTCAAGAAGTACGGCCGGAGGTAGGGAGCCATGCCGGACGCGGTGATCGAGGCCCGTGGCCTCACCAAGCGGTACGGCGACCTCACGGCCGTCAGCGACCTGAACCTGGAGATCCGCGAGGGCGAGGTCTTCGGCCTGCTGGGCCCCAACGGAGCCGGCAAGACCACGACGATCCTCATGCTGCTGGGCCTGACCGAACCGACCGCCGGCACGGCCCGGGTGGCGGGGTTCGATCCGACCCGGCAGCCGCTGGAGGTCAAGCGGGTCACGGGGTACCTGCCGGACAACGTGGGCTTCTACGACGACATGACCGGCCGCCAGAACCTGCTCTACACGGCGGCGCTGAACGGCCTGCCCCGCGGCGAGGCGGAGAGCCGCATCGAGCGCCTGCTGGAGCGGGTCGGGCTCGCGGAGGCGGCGGACCGGCGGGTCGGTACCTACTCCCGGGGCATGCGCCAGCGCCTCGGGCTGGCGGACGTGCTGCTGAAGGAGCCCCGGGTGGTCATCCTCGACGAGCCCACGCTCGGTCTGGACCCGAAGGGCGCCCAGGAGTTCCTCGTCCTCATCCGCACCCTGGCGACGGAGGAGCGCCGGACCGTGCTCCTCTCCTCCCACCTGCTGTACCAGGTTCAGCAGATCTGCGACCGGGTCGGGATCTTCGTCCGGGGGCGGATGCTGGCAGAGGGGCCCATCGAGGAGCTGGCGGACCGCATCCTCGGCCACGAGCCGCTCCTGGTCGAGATGGAGCTGCAGCCTGCCCCGGCCGCGGCCGTTGACGCCATCCGCTCCGTGGCGGGCGTCGAGTCCGTCGAGGAGGACGGGCGGCTGCTCCTGGTGCGGGCCGGCCGGGACGTCCGGGCCGACCTGGTCCGGGCGGCCACGGCCGCCGGCGCCGGCGTGGTGCACCTGCGCCAGAGGGGCCGGACCCTCGACGAGGTTTACCGCCGTTACTTCCAGGCGGATGGGGGTGAGTACGGCCATGACGACGCCCGTTCGCCGCTGGCCGCTAAGGGCGCTTGACCGCCTCCGGGCGATCGGCCAGGCCGGCGGGACCGGCCGGGCCGGCGCGGGGGCGGTCCCCCGGGCCGAGGCCCGCGAGGAGCCGGCCCGGCGTCTCCCCGCCGGGCTCTGGGCGGTGTTCCTGAAGGAGCTGGGCGACCACGTCACGAGCTGGCGCTTCATCATCTTGACCGGGCTCGTGGCGGTCGCCGGGCTGGCGGCGACCTACGTGGCCTCGCTCACCATCCGTGGGGCGGTGGCGGGCTCCGGCACGCCCGACTTCGTCTTCCTTCGCCTCTTCACAGCGTCCGACGGGCGGCTGCCGCCCTTCACCGCTTTCGTCGGCTTCCTGGCGCCGCTGTTCGGGCTGGCGCTCGGGTTCGACGCCATCTCCGGCGAATTCAACCGGCGGACGCTCAGCCGGCTGCTCGCCCAGCCGATCCACCGCGACGCGGTCATCCACGGGAAGTTCCTGGCCGGCGTGGCCACCGTCGGCGCCATGCTGCTCGCCCTGTGGCTGGTGGTGGCCGGCCTGGGGCTGTCGATGATCGGGGTGCCGCCGACCGGCGAGGAGGTCCTCCGCCTCCTCATCTTCCTGGCCGTCACCGTGGTCTACGTGGCCTTCTGGCTCGCCCTGGCGATCCTGTTCTCGATCGTGTTCCGGCAGTCGGCCACCTCCGCCCTGGCGGGGATCGCCGTGTGGCTCTTCTTCGCCGTCTTCGGCTCGCTCCTGGCCGGCCTGGTGGCCGACTCCCTGGTGCCGATGCCCCAGGACGCGCCCGCCGAGGTGGTCCTGCGCCACGAGCAGGTCCGGCAGGCGCTCGGCCGCCTGTCGCCCGTGACGCTGTACGACGAGGCGGTCGTCACCCTGCTGACGCCCTCGGTGCGGACGCTGGGGCCGGTGCTGCTCGAGCAGGTCGTCGGGGCGATCCAGGGCAACCTGCCGCTCGGCCAGAGCGTGCTACTGATCTGGCCCCACCTGACCGGGCTCGTGGCGGCGACGATGATCTGCTTCGCCCTGTCCTACGTGCTGTTCATGCGGCGCGAGATCCGGGCGTAGGTCGGGCGTCCGGCCGTCGCCTGGCCACGCCCCGGGGTGCAGCCCCTCGGCACCCGTGGGCACCCGTCCGCGATCCCGGGGGGCTCTCTTCGCTGGCGGCCGCCGCCCGGGTGCCGGGGGCGGCCGTTCCAGCTCCGCAGGGGAGCCGCTCCCGCAGGCGAAGGGAGAGAGGAAAACCTCGCGCCCGCCCCTGCGGGACGCGAAAGGGAGGCCCAGGTCGATGGAGACCAACCGGGTGAAGCGGCAGCTGCAGGTGGGGACCCCGAGCATCGGCACCTGGCTGACGGTGCCCAGCCCCTTCGTGGCGGAAACGCTGGCCGCGGCCGGCTTCGACTGGCTCACCGTGGACATGGAGCACTCGCCCTTCGACTGGCACACCGCTGCGCTCATGTTCATGGCGGTGCGGTCGCAGGGCGGCGTCCCCCTCGTCCGCATCCCCTGGAACACGGGGGAGAACATCAAGCGGGCGCTGGATTACGGCGCCTGGGGGATCGTCGTGCCGATGGTGAACTCCCGCGAGGAGGCGGAGGCGGCCGTGGCCGGCGCGAAGTACCCGCCCCAGGGGATCCGGAGCGTCGGCGGGGCGCGCCACGCCCTGAGCTTCGCCGCCAAGCCGGCCGAGTACTTCGCCCGGGCGAACGACGAGATCCTGGTCGTCCTGCAGATCGAACACATCCGGGCCGTCGAGAACGTCGACGCCATCGTCTCGGTGCCCGGCGTCGACGCCGTGTTCATCGGCCCGAACGACCTCGCCGCCTCCATGGGGCTGCCGCCCGGGTACGAGCGGGACGAACCGCAGGTCGTCCAGGCGATCCGGCACGTGCGGGAGCGGGCCGCCGCGCACGGTGTGGCGGCCGGGATCCACTGCAGCGACGGGGCTGCGGTCGCCCGACGGGTGGAGGAGGGGTTCCGGCTCCTGGCGCTGGGGAGCGACGGCCGCCTCCTGACCCAGGCCGCCGTCGAGCAACTCCGGCGGGCGCGGCGGGAGCCCGTTTGAGCGCCCGGCCACACGGCCCTTACTCCACCCGGTCCACGCGGACCCGGTGCCCGCGCGCCTGCCGGAGCGCCGCCGGGTCGCCATCGAGCCGGCCGAACACCGCCACCGGGCTCGCCGGGCGGATCTCGCCGGGGCCGCTCACGGGGGTCGGTCCGTAGAAGCGGCACACCGCCCGGCCGGGAGGCCCGTAGCCCACGTCCCCGGCGTCGACGGTCTCCTGGGTCTTCCCGGGTTCGACGTTCACCTCCGCCGGTGTTATCGTCGGATCGCCATCTCCGATAATAGCCGTGGGCAGACCCATACCGACCGTGGACCGCCAACGACGCTCACGACGGGGGGTCGGGCATGATCCGGGCACTCATGGCAGGACCGGAGGGCGTGCGGGAGGTGGAGCCCGCCTCGCTGGGGGAGGTCCTGCGGCAGCTCGCCGGGGACCAGCCTCTGGGGCGGGGCGGGACCGGCGGCCCCTTTCTCTGGGTCGACCTGGACGCTCCCACGGGCGAGGAATGGGAACTCCTGACCGGCGTGTTCCGCTTCCACCCCCTGGCTGTCGAGGACTGCCAGAGCTTCACGGAGCTGCCCAAGCTCGACGTGTACCCGGACTACCTCTTCATCGTGCTGCACCAGGTCGAGCCGGCCGGGACGAGGCGGGTGCGGCGGGACGAGCTGGACGTGTTCCTCGGCCCGCGCTACCTCGTGACGGTCCACGTCGACCCGGTGGAGGTGGTCGGCAAGCAGTGGGAGCGGGAGCGCCAGGGGAAGGGCGCGCTCGCCCAGGGAGCCGACATGCTGTTCCACGCCCTCGCCGACGCCCTCGTCGACCAGTACATCCCGGTGCTCGAGGGGCTGCAGGACCGCCTGGAGGAGATGATCACGGGCCTTCTCGACGAGTCCCCGCACCCCCGGCTGCCCCGGGTCACCCTGGCCATCCGCCGCCAGCTGCTGCGCCTGCGCCACAGCCTGGAGCCGCAGCGGGAGGTGTTCGCCCGGCTGGCCCAGCGGTCGACCCCCTTCGTCTCCGAGCGCGCCCGGGAGTACCTGCGGGACGTCCACGACCACTCGGACCGCCTCGTGGGGCTCCTGGCGCTCAACCGGGAGCTCGTGACCTATGCCGTCGACCTGTACCTGGCCCTCGGCAACAACCGGATGAACGCGATCGTCCAGCGCCTCACCATCGTCACCACGATCTTCATGCCGCTGACACTCATCACCGGCATCTACGGGATGAACTTCCGCTTCATGCCCGAACTCGAGCATCCGTACGGTTACCCGGCGGTGCTCGCCCTCATCGCAGCGCTCGGCATCGGTCTCTACCTGTACTTCTGGCGCAGGGGCTGGTTGGAGCCCGTACCGATCCCCCCTAGGCGAAGACGGCCGGATCGAGGTCCGGAAAGCAGGCATCCTCCTCTTCCACCTGGCGAAGCCAGTCGGGGTCGGGCCGGCGGCCCGCCGTCAGGTCCTCGTACAGACGGGTGAACCGCCCCAGGTGAAGGTGGAGCCGCCGGCGCGCGTACTCCACCTGGGTGCCGCTGCGCAGGATGAACGGCCAGTCGCTGGCCTGCGCCAGGAGTACCTCCCGGCCGGCCTGCCGCAGGGCCCGGTGCAGGAGCGCGTCCCGCGGCGCACGCGCGTGGCGCCTCACCAGTTCCGCCATCCGGGCACTCGTGTGGTGGAGATGGCGCCACACCCAGTGGTTGGGGCCGGAGAGCCAGAAGTCGCAGTACCCGCCGTAACCCCAGCTGGACAGGGGCGGCTCAACCCGCTCGACCGGCGGGTGGGCGGCAAGGTACGCGCCCGGGGTGGTGAAACCCCACACGGACTGCTCACAGGCCGCCCTGCGGGCCACGTGCTCCAGCCACACGGGGCCCTCGAACCACCAGTGCCCGAACAGCTCCGCGTCGTAGGGCGCGACGATCAGGGGCGGCCGGTGAAGGCGCGCGGCGAGGTACTCGACCTGGCGTTCCCGGCACCAGACGAAGTGGCCGGCGTGGCGGACTGCGGTCTGGTGGGCCGCCCCCGGATCGTAGATCGCCTTGTGGTCAGTCGGGCCGGTGATGCGGAAGTACTTGATCCCCGTCGCCACCCGGTGTCCGTCCGGGTGGACGTACGGCCGGACGTACTCGAGGTCGAGGTCGAACCCCACGTCGCGGTAGTACTCCCGGTAGGCGTAGTCGCCCGGATAGCCCTCCCGGGCCGACCAGACCTGCCGCGAGGTCTCCGGGTCGCGCCCCAGGGCCGCGACCCCGTCGCCGATCCACACCGGGGCGTACGCGCCGGCGCTCGGAGCCGGCCGGGCGCCGGTGAGGCCGTGGGTCTCGAGCACGACGTACCGGACGCCCTCCGCCGCCAGCACGGTCTCCAGGCCCGGGTAGTAGCCGCACTCGGGCAGCCAGAAGCCGGCCGGGGGGTGGCCGAAGAACCGCCGGAACTCGGCCACCGCGACCGCCACCTGGGCCCGGACGGCCTCCGGCCGCACGGCGAGGAGCGGCAGGAACCCGTGCGTGGCCGCGCAGGTGAGGAGCTCGATCCGGCCGGCGCCGGCCAGGTCCCGCAGCGCCCCGGTCAGGTCCCCGCCCAGGCGCCGCCACTGCCGGCGGCGGCGCCGCAGCAGGTGCTGGTACATCTGCGCCACGGCGTGGATCTCGCCGTCGCCGGCGGTGCGGGCCACCTCGCGGTCGGCGAGCTCGATCAGGGCATCGAGGTGCGCCTCGTAGCGCCGGCGCAGGAGCGGGTCGGCGAGCATGTTGAGCAGGGTGGGGCTGACCGACAGCGTGAGCACGAACGGCACCCCGTCCGCCCCGAGGTGCTCCAGCACCTCCAGGAGCGGCAGGTAGCACTCCGTGATGCCGTCGTAGAGCCACCGCAGCTCCAGGGCGTGCGGGTCCTCCGGGTGGCGCATGTACGGAAGGTGGGCGTGGAGGATCAGGGCCACGTACCCCTGGCGGTCCGGGGGAGGAGTCAACGCGTTCACGAGCGGGCCCCCCGCTGCCCCCACGGCGACCCCGGGGCCGGACCCGGGGACCAGACCGCGTGCAGGCCGCCGGCCCCGGGCCACGCGGCGGCAGCGGCCGGCTGACCGGCCGCTGCCGCGGGCGTCCACGCCGGGGCCGAGGGGAGCTCCGGCGTGCGAACCACCTCCGACCGGGCGAGTGGGTACCAGGCGCCGCCGGGGCCGGCGCGCCCGACCTCGACGGCGTACCGCCGGCCGGGGCGGGCTTCGACCCACCAGTGGTCGTGCGTGTCCTCGAGAGCGAATTCCTGGACGATGCCGCTGTCCACGTCGTGGATTCGCAACACCCGCCGGGTTGCACCGAACCCGGGTCCCAGCCGGGCTGCCAGGGCGGGTTCGGCTCCACCGGTGAGTTCCCAGTAAGCGTACAGCTGGAACGGGTCCTTGACCATCGCCACGACCTCGTCGACGCCGTAGCGCGAGGGAAGGGGGGCAGGCTCCGCCGCCACCTCCAGCCGCGTCGCCCGGGCCTCCCGGAGGGCGGCCTCGGGGGGCCGCCCCGCGCTCGCCGCGGCCTTCCCGGCGTGCGCCGGCGGTCGCCGGCGGGTCCCGGCGAAGAGGCACAGCGCCAGCGCGGCGGCCAGTGCGAAGAGCAGGAGAAGCCACGGCACGTTCGGTCCCCCCCGACACACGACCGTATAGTCTGCCTCTTGCCGCTGCGTCCATGCGGCGCCCGCGCGAACGGCCGGCGGGGGCGCGCCCAGGAGGGGTGCGCCCGCGCGGCTCGAACTCTCCATCAAGGACGCGACACCCGGGACCGTCTCCATCCCCCGCGACCGGGCGCTGCCTCCGGCCGCCGGGCGCTACACGAAAGCGTACACGTACACGGAGGTAGGGACCGTGGGGACGTGCGCACTCTTCATCGATTATGAAAACGTCTGGAAGAGCCTGCGCGGGCTCAACCTCCCCCTCGGCCACCGGGAACTGGCAGAGCTGTTCCGGTCCGAGGCGGCCCGGTACGGCGAACTGGTCTATGCCCGGGCCTACGCCCCCTGGGACCTCTTCCCGGAGGCCATGGCGATCCTGGACCGGCACGACATCAAGCCCGAGTACGTCGAGGGAGGCCGCAAGGACAACGCCGACCTGGTCATGAGCCTGGCCATCCAGGAGTTCCTGCGGGTGCCCGGCCGGGACGCCGGCACGTTCATCCTGGTGACCGGGGACGGGGACTTCGTGCATGTGATCCGGCTGCTGCAGCAGGAGCGCAAGCGGGTCGTCGTGTGGGGCGTGGAGGGGTCGATCTCCGCGCGCCTCGTCCACCGGGTGGCCGAGGTGGCCCGGCTCCAGGACCTGCTGCAGCGGCGGGGCCTCCTGCCCGGCGCATCACCGGGCGGCGAGCGTGACCGGAGCTTCGAGAGCCAGTGGGAGCTGGCCACACGGGCCCTCGTGCTGCGGGCCGAGGCGGTGATGCTGCGCAAGGGCTGGGTTCAGGTTCCGTTCCTGACGCTGCTGCACGAGATGTCGGTCAGCACCGTGTTCGGTCGCGACAGCGAGGAGCGCCGCCTCCTCATCGTCCGGTGTCTGGAGGCCGGCATCCTGGAGACCAAGAAGCAGCCCAACCCGAAGCGCCCGGGGACCGAGACGACCTTCATCCTCCTGAAGAAGGACCACCCGCTCGTGGCCTCGACGCTGCGCTGTACGCACCGGATCATCGGCCATCTGCGGGAGATCCTGGCCAAGAGCGCCGGCGTGCGCGCCGTTCCCCTGGGGATGCTGCGCGAGCGCGTCGCCGGCGATCCGGAGCTCGCCGCGGGCGCGGACGGGAAGGACCGCCTCCGGGCGCTCCTGGACGTGTGTGCCGCGGAGGGAATCCTGCGGGTCGAGGAAGCGGACGGCGCCGAGCCGCGGCTTCTCCTGGCACCCGACCACCCCCTCGTCGAGGAGGTCGTGCCCGGCGAGGACCTGACCCCGGTCCTGCGCCGCCTGGCGCTGATCATCGACCACTACCTCACCCGCACGGGCTACCTCTGGATGTCGATGGGGCTCCTGCGCCAGGGGCTCGCGGTGGTCGGCCAGGAGACGATGGAGCGGGCGATCCGGCTGGCGGCGGAGACCGGGGTGATCGTGGTCCGCCAGCAGCCGAACCACTTCGGCTCCCGGCCGACCACCGGCGCCTACCTGCGGTACGACCACCCGCTGGTCGGGGAGACCCTGGAGGCCCGGGACCGCCTCCTGCAGGTTCTGGCGGAGCTGTTCGAACACCGGGACGTGGTTCCGGCCGAGGTCCTGGAGCGCCGTCTCCGGGAGGCCGACCTGCCGTCGGCCGCGGGCGACCCCGCCGGCATGTGGCTGGACGTGTTCCTGGCGCACCAGATCCTCGTGCGTAGCCCCGGGCCCGCCGGGGAACCGGGGTACGCCGTGCAGCGGCAGCATCCCGTGCTGGTGAAACACCTGCGGAGCCAGGTCTGACCGGGACCCGGCGATTCCCCCGAAGGATGGACCCGCCCGTCGTTGACGGGCGGGCACAACATTATGCCATGGACGGTGGCGAACCGCCAGCAAGTCACGATGAAATGCAGTAAGTTGACCATGAATCGACAACCTGTCTATAATGAGTCCAGTCTGGAACGATACTCGTTATCAAAGTCTCCCAACCCGTTCCCTCGCGTCCCGGCGGCCGGACGGCGGGCCGTGTGCGGCGACTCGCACCGTGCTGGCACCTCCGATCGCCGGGAATGCTAACCGGAGGGGCCTTCCCGCAAGGAGGGACGCGCCATGCTGACCCTGGACGAACAGGCCCTGGCTCCGTACACCACCGTCCGCCGCGTGCTGGCGCCGGACGGGACGCCGGTGGGTCCCGAGCCGGAGCTCACGTCCGATCAGCTTCTCACGATATACCGGTGGCTGGTCTTCCTGCGCACCCACGACCAGCGCCTGCTGACCCTGCAGCGCCAGGGCCGCCTCGGCACGTTCGCGCCCCTGAGCGGCCAGGAAGCGAGCCAGGTCGGCAGCGCCTTCGCCCTCGAGCCCCAGGACTGGCTCTTCCCCACCTACCGGGACCACGGGGCGATGATGGTGCACGGCGTGCCCGAGGTGAACGTCATCCGCTACTTCATGGGCGACGAGTGGGGCGGCCGGGCGCCGGACGGCGTGCGCGTGTTCCCCATCTCCATCCCCATCGCCACCCAGCTCCTGCACGCCGCGGGAGCCGCCTGGGCGGGGAAGATCAAGGGCGAGCGGTGGGTCGCCATCGGGTACGCCGGGGATGGCGGCACGTCCCCCGGGGACTTCCACGAGGCCCTCAACATCGCCTCGGTGTTCGAGCTGCCGGTCGTCTTCTTCATCCAGAACAACCGCTACGCCATCAGCGTGCCCCTGGCCCGGCAGATGAAGTCCCGGACCATCGCCCAGCGGGCGGTCGCCTACGACATCCCCGGCGTCCGGGTCGACGGCCAGGACGTGCTGGCGGTGTACAGCGTGGTCCAGGAGGCCGTGGACCGGGCTCGCTCGGGGGGCGGCCCCACGCTCATCGAGTCCCTGACCTATCGCTACGGCCCGCACACCACCTCGGACGACCCGAAGCGCTACCGCCCCGAGGCCGAGGTGAGCGAGTGGCAGCAGCTCGACCCCATCGAGCGGATGCGGCGCTACCTCGTCCTGCGGGGCCTGTGGGACGAGGGCCGGGAGGAGGAGCTGCAGAACCAGGTCCGGGAGCAGGTGGCCGCCGCGGTGGCCGAGGCCGAGGCGATGGGTCGCCCGGATCCGGCCGCCATCTTCGACTACGTCTACGAGAAGCCCACCCCGCGGCTGGAGGCCCAGAAGGCGCAGCTCCTCGAGCGCCTGGCCCGCCGGCAGAAGGAGGCGGCCGCCCGTGCCTAAGTGGAACATGGTCCAGGCCCTGCAGAACGCCCTCCGGGTGGCGATGCAGCGCGACCCCGCCGTGGTGGTCCTGGGCGAGGACGTGGGGGTCAACGGCGGCGTCTTCCGGGTCACCGACGGCCTCTACCAGGAGTTCGGGCCGGAGCGCGTGATCGACACGCCGCTCGCCGAGGCGGCGATCCTCGGCACGGCCATGGGCATGGCCGTCGCCGGCCTCAAGCCGGTGGCCGAGATCCAGTTCGACGGCTTCGTCGCCCCCGCGCACGAGCACCTGGTGAACCACATCGCCCGGGTGCGGTGGCGCAGCCGCGGCCGGTTCTCGGCCCCGATGGTCATCCGTGTCCCCTCCTTCGGCGGCATCCGGGCGCTCGAGCACCATTCCGAGAGCATCGAGGCGTGGTACGTGCACACGCCGGGGCTCAAGGTGGTCGTCCCCTCGACGCCGTACGACGCCAAGGGCCTGCTCCTGGCGGCCATCGAGGACCCGGACCCGGTGCTGTTCCTCGAGCCCAAGCGCCTCTACCGGGCCTTCCGGGAGGAGGTCCCGGAGGAGTACTACACGGTGCCGATCGGCCCGGCCCGGGTGGTGCGCGAAGGCCGCCACGTGTCCCTCTTCACGTACGGCTCCATGGTACCGGTGGCGATCGAGGCGGCCGACCGGGCACGTGAGCAGGGGGTGGAGGTGGAGGTCATCGACCTCCGCACCCTCAGCCCGCTGGACGAGGAGACGATCACGGCCTCCGTGCGGAAGACGGGCCGGGCGGTCGTGCTGAACGAGGCCCCCCGGCAGGCCGGCCTGGCCGCCGAGATCGCCGCCACCATCAACGACCGGGCGCTCCTGTACCTGGAGGCGCCGGTCGAGCGGGTCACGGGCTACGACACCCCCATGCCGTACCTGCTGAACGAGGACCTGTACCTGCCCGATGCCGACCGGGTCCTGGAAGCGATCACGGCCGTCCACGCATACTAGGCCACAGTCCGGGAGGCAGGCGTCATGGCATACGAGTTCCGCCTCCCCGACGTCGGGGAGGGCCTGCACGAGGCCGAGATCGTGCGCTGGCTCGTGAAGGAGGGGGACATGGTCGCGGAAGACCAGCCCCTCGTCGAGGTGCAGACGGACAAGGTCACCACGGAGATCCCGTCGCCCGTGGCCGGCCGCGTGGTCCGGCTCGCGGGCCAGCCCGGCGACGTGGTCGAGGTCGGCAGCGTCATCGTCGTGCTGGAACCGGTGGGGGCCGCCGCGCCCGCGGCCGAGCCGGCACCCGGGGCCGCTGCCGTGGCACCGGTGAACGGCGCGGCGGCCGCCCCGCGGGACGGTGAGCCGCTCTCGCCCCCGGCTCCGTCGGTCCCCGGTGCCGTCCCGGCGGGCCGTCCCATCGCCACCCCGGCCATCCGGCGGCGGGCGCGGGAGATGGGCATCGACCTGCGCCAGGTGCGCGGCACGGGACCCGCCGGGCGGATCACCGCGGCCGACCTGGAGGCCGTCGCCGCCGGGCGGGGGGTCGCCGCGGCGGCACCGGCCGCTCCAGCCCTGGTTGCCACTGCCCCGGAAGCACCGGCCGTTCAGACCCCCGCCGCCCCCGCCGCGGCGGCCCCCGCCGGCGAAGCCCAGGCCCCTGCTGCCGGCCCTCGGCCCGGTCAGCGGCTGCCGCTGCGGGGCGTCCGCCGGGTGATCGCCGAGGCGATGGTGCGTTCCAAGCACACGGCGCCGCACGTCACCGTGATGGACGAGGTCGAGGTGAGCGCCCTCGTCGCCCTCCGGGAGGAGGCCCGCCGGCTGGCGGAGGCCCGGGGCGTGAAGCTCACCTACCTGCCCTTCGTCGTCAAGGCGGCCGTAGCGGCGCTGAGGGAGTTTCCCTACCTGAACGCCAGCCTCGACGACGAGCGGCAGGAGATCGTCCTCCACGACCACTACCACATCGGCATCGCCACCGACACCGACGGGGGCCTGATGGTGCCGGTCGTCAAGGATGCCGACCGCAAGCGGCTCATCGACCTGGCGGCGGAGATCGCCGGCCTGGCCGGGCGGGCCCGGGCGGGCAAGCTCAGCCTGGACGAGCTGAAGGGCAGCACGTTCACCATCAGCAACATCGGCACGGTGGGCGCGGGGGTCGTCTTCACCCCGGTGATCAATCACCCCGAGGTGGCCATCCTCGGGGTGGGGACGCTTGCCGAGAAGCCCGTCGTGAAGGACGGCGCCCTGGCCGTGGGCAAGGTCCTGCACCTGAGCCTGTCCTTCGACCACCGGGTGGTCGACGGCGCCATGGCCGGCCGGTTCCTGCGCCGGGTCATGGACCTCCTGGCCAACCCCACGATGCTCCTCCTGGAGATGATGTAGGCCGTGGTCATGGGGAGTCTGCGCACCCGCACGGAGGTGCTCATCATCGGCGGCGGGACCGGGGGGTACATCGCCGCCGAACACGCGGCCAAGCTGGGCAAGGAGGTCACGCTCGTCGAGGCGGACAAGCTGGGTGGCACCTGCCTGCACCACGGCTGCATCCCCTCGAAGGCGCTCATCAGCTCGGCCGACCTCGTGCACCGGTTGCGGGCGGCCGAAGACCGGGGCATCGTGGCCGCAGAGATCCGGGTCGACGGCCGGAAGCTGCAGGAGTGGAAGCAGAAGGTCCTGAACCGCCTGGAGAGCGGCATCAAGACCCTCATGAAGGGCGCCGACGTGAACGTCGTCCACGGCCGCGCCCGCCTCACAGGCCCCCGGGAGGCCGTGGTGGAGGGTCCGGACGGGGTGCAGACCTTCACCTTCGAGCAGTGCATCGTCGCGACCGGGTCGGTGGCGGCCGGGCTGCCGCACCTCCCCTTCGACGGGGAGAGGGTGCTCGACGCCGCCGCGGCCCTTGACCTCGCCGAACCGCCGGGGCGCCTGGTGGTGGTCGGCGGCGGGTACATCGGGCTGGAGCTCGGTATCCTCTACCGCAAGCTCGGCTCCGAGGTCACGGTGGTCGAGGCCACCGGCCAGCTCCTCCCCGGTACGGACCCCGACCTGGTGAACGTGCTGATGCGCAAGCTCCGCCGGCTCGGGGTGACGGTGCATCGGAACGCGCGGGCGGGGACCCTCACCGACGCCGGCCTCGAGGTGCAGCTCGAGGACGGGCGCGCCGAGGTGCTCCCCGCCGACAAGGTGCTGGTCGCCGTGGGGCGGCGGCCCAACACGGAGGGCCTCGGGCTCGAGGCGGCCGGGGTCGCGCTGGACGAGCGCGGCTTCGTCCGGGTCGACGAGCAGTGCCGCACCCGCGTGCCGCACATCTTCGCGATCGGCGACGTCGCCGGCGGGCCCCTCCTGGCCCACAAGGCCGGGCACCAGGGACGGGTGGCCGCCGAGGTCATCGCCGGCCGGCCCTCCGCTTGCGACTGGGCCGCCGTGCCGGCGGTGGTCTTCACCGATCCGGAGATCGCCTGGGCCGGGCTGAGCGAGTCGGAGGCCCGGGAGCGCGGGTACGAGGTGGCGGTCGGGAAGTTCCTGTACACGGCGTCCGGCCGGGCACTCACGCTCGGCGAGACGGACGGGCTGGTCAAGGTCGTCGCCGACCGGAACACCGGTCTCGTCCTGGGCATCCACCTCTGCGGCCCCGAGGTGTCCGAGCTGGCCGCCGAGGCCACCCTTGCCCTGGAGATGGGCGCGGTGGTGGAGGACCTGGCGTCGACCATCCACCCCCATCCCACTCTCTCCGAAGGGATCGCCGAGGCCTCCCTGGCGCTCGCCCGGGAGGCGATGGCCGCCGCCGCCCGGGAGGTCGCCCGGGCGCGGTAGCTGGGGTCCGGGAAGCGCGAGGCGACGGGACTTCGCGGCGGGCCAGGAGCGTTCGCCCTCAGGGCGGATTCCCGGCCCGGACGCCTTGTCCCGTCGCCATTCATCAGGATGCCCGTGTGCCGCCGGGGTCATACGCGCGACCTGGCCTTCCCGCCGCCCACCTGCCTCCCGTACCGCCCAGCGGTGCCCGGCCGAAATGAATACCCCTATAGGTATTTTGGGCGATGGCGGTCTAGGCCGTTCGACCAGTACAATCGGCTCGAACGATACCCCGCATGCATACGCACAGTGGGCGTCAGAACCGCCAGGGAGGAAGGACGACGATGCCCAGGCTGCTTGTGATCGGAGCAGGGACCGGCGGGCTCATGGTGGCCAACCACGTGGCACGCGCGCTGGAGCGAGAGCTGGCGGACGGGCGGGTCGCGATCACGGTCCTGTCCGACCGGGACACGTATTTCTACCAGCCCGGCCTGCTCTACGTGCCCTTCGACCTGATGCGCCCCTCGGAGCTCACGCGGCCCGTGCGGAGCCTGCTGCACCGGGGGATCCGCTTCGTGCACGACCGGGCGGAGCGGATCGACGCGGCGGCCCGTCGGGTGCAGACCCGGAGCGGCGCGACCCTGGACTATGACTTCCTGGTGCTCGCCACGGGCTCGGACGTCGACGTCGACAGCGTCCCGGGGCTCGCTGCCGGCGGGCACTGGTTCTACACGCTCGACGGCGCCCTGCGGCTGCGCGAGGCGTTGCGCCGGTTCCAGGGCGGCCGCCTGGTGATGGCCGTCGGGCTGCCCCACAAGTGTCCGGTGGCGCCCCTGGAGTTCACCTTCATGTTCGACGAGTGGACGCGGCGCCGCGGCATCCGGGACAAGACGGAGATCGTCTACACGTTCCCGATCAACCGGGCGCACAGCATCGAGGCCGTGGGCATCTGGGCGGCCGAGGAGTTCGAGCGGCGCGGGATTCAGCTCGAAACCTTCTTCAACCTGGAGGAGGTCGACCCCGACGCCCGGGAGGTGCGCAGCCTCGAGGGCACGTCCTTCCGGTACGACCTGCTGGTGGCCATTCCGCCCCACAAGGGCGACCGGGTGCACAAGGAGTCCGGGCTGGGCGAGCAGGGCAACTGGCTGCCCACGGACCGCCACACCCTCAACCTCAAGGACCACCCGGAGATCTTCGTGGTCGGCGACGCCACGAACCTGCCGGTGTCCAAGGCGGGGTCGGTCGCCCACTTCGAGGCCGAGGTCGTGGCGGAGAACCTCATCAACCTCCTCACCGGCGAGCCGCCGTCGCACCTCTACGACGGCAAGGTGTTCTGCTTCCTCGAGGCCGGGCTGGACAAGGCCACCTTCATCCAGTTCGACTACGACCACCCGCCGGTCGTCGCCCCGCCCACCCAGGCGGTTCACTGGTTCAAGCAGACATACAACCGGGTGCACTGGCTGAACCTGCAGGCCATCGTCTAGGTCAGGCGATCTCCGCCGGGCCGGCACCCCAGGGAGGCGCACGCCCCATGGAAGAGCGCGAAGTGCAATCGACCCCGACCGGGCTGGCCGCCGAGCTGGCGACGGTCGCCGAAGCCGCCCGGGCCGCCGCCACCCCGGCGATGGTGGACCGGCTCGCGGTGATGGCGGAGCGGGCCGTCACCGCCCTCGACGTCCTGGCGAGCCCGGAGGTCCTCGATCTCCTGGTGCAGCTCAAGGCCGCGGCCCCGGCCCTGAACCGGGCGCTGGGGCGCCTGGTGCCCCTGATCGAGTCGGGCGGGCTGGACGACCTCCTGGACCTCGTCGAGGTCTTGCGGGCGGTCAAGGCCTCCGCGACCGATGGGATGATCGCCCGGGCCGGGGACAAGATCAACCGGGGCCTGGAGCTCCTCGACGCGATCATGC
Organism: Caldinitratiruptor microaerophilus; assembly: GCF_025999835.1. Classification (NCBI taxonomy): domain Bacteria; kingdom Bacillati; phylum Bacillota; class Clostridia; order Eubacteriales; family Symbiobacteriaceae; genus Caldinitratiruptor; species Caldinitratiruptor microaerophilus. The sequence continues at coordinate 3,440,991 of NZ_AP025628.1, forward strand.
AGCTCAAGATCACCCACCGGCTGCCGGAGCTCCTGGCCGCCATCGACGACGCCGCCCGGGATGCGGAGCAGAACCAGGAGTTCCTCAGCCCGCTGGCCGTGCTGGCGGCGCCGCGGGAGAAGGAGATCCAGCACGTCATGCGGTTCATGCTGGCCCTCGCTCGCCGCCTGCCGGCCGCGTTGCAGTCGTAGGGAGGGCCGGGCCTGTTCCGAGCCTGCCGGCTGGGGCCCGGATGAGCCATTCGGTGCGCGGCAACGCCTGCGTTGCCGCGCACCGGCGCTTCGGAACACAGGACCGCCGCCGTACGGGGGGTCGGTATGGGGATGGCACGAAGCGGCCGGACCGAGTATAATTGAGAACGAGTATCGGGGCTGAAAGACATGCTCACCGGAGGGGAGGTGTGGCACGTTGGCGCGCCCCAGCCGCGAGGAGCGCTACCAGGAGCTCTGCGACGCCCTGGAGGCAGCGGGCCTGAAGCTGACCAATCAGCGCCGGGCCATCTGCGCCGCACTCGCCAGCATGACCACCCACCCCACCGTGTATGAGGTCCACGAGTACCTGCGCACGTACCACCCCACCGTCAGCCGGGCCACCGTCTACAACACCCTGACGGCCCTGCGGGACCTCGGGCTGGTGGCGGAGATCGGGCCGGCCGGGGACGGGGCGATGCACTACGAGCTCAATCCGGACCCGCACCTGAACCTGGTCTGCGTGCGCTGCCACCGCATCGTCGACCTGCCGGGGAGCCAGCTCCAGCTCGACTCCCTGGTCCGCAACTCCGGCTTCCGCGTCACCGGCGCGCGCCTGGCGCTGTACGGCTACTGTCCGTCGTGCCAGCGGCAGCTGGGGTGGGCGGTGGAGCAGGCGTCGCCGGCAGCCGACCCCTTCGCGGCCGAGCCTGCCGGTCACCCGCCTGCCGGCGCGAACGGCCAGGGCAGCCCGAACGGTCCCGGGGCAGGCGGCAAGCCCGCCCACCGCGTGCCGGCGCAGGTGCTCCTCCGGGCGGCGGCCCGCAGGAGCCCGATCAAGCTCCGGATGCGCTCCCGGCCGTCGTGATCCCGAAGCTTCACCGAAGTGCCGCACATACGGCTCTGTAACGGCCGCCCCACGCGGGCGGCCGTTGACGCGCACGGGACCCCGGCCCCGGGCCGGCGCGGCCGCGCCACTACAGCTCGTACAGCTCGCCGTACTTGTGGCGGAGGTAGAGGAGGTAAGGCTCGGGGTCGAGGTGCTGCCCGGTGGCCCGCTGGACAAGCTCGTCCGGGGTGAACTTCGCCCCGTGGGCGTGCACGTGCTCCCGCAGCCAGCCGAGGAGCGTGCCGAAGTCGCCCCGGCGCACCTGATCGGGGATCTCCGGGTGGGCCGCCCGCGCCGCATCCCACAGCTGCGCGCTGATCACGTTGCCGAGGGTGTAGCTCGGGAAGGTGGCGAAGCCCCCCCACGCCCAGTGGATGTCCTGCAGCGCGCCCTCGAGGTCGTCGGCGGGGGTGAGCCCCAGGTATGCCCGCATCTTCTCGGCCCAGGCACCGGGTACCTCGGCGGCCGGGAGGTCGCCGTCCAGGAGGGCGCGCTCGATCTCGAACCGCAGGATGATGTGCAGGTTGTACGTGACCTCGTCGGCATCCGTCCGGATGAGGCTGGGGCCTGCGGCGTTCACGAGCCGGTACGCCTCCTCCGGGCGGAGTTCGGCGAGAGCGGGGAAGTGCTGCCGGGCCCGGGGCAGGTAGTACTCCCAGAATTCCCGGGACCGCCCGACGAGGTTCTCCCAGAGGCGAGACTGCGACTCGTGGACCCCGCCGGAGGCGCCACCTGCCAGGGGGGTGCCCTCGAACTCGGCCGGGATGCCCTGGTTGTACAGGGCGTGGCCGCCTTCGTGCAGCACGGTGAATACCGTGTTGTGGAGGTTCAGGCCGTTCGGCCGCACGGTCAGGCGAACGTCGCCGACGGAGAACATCGTGGTGAACGGGTGGACCGACCGGTCGAGGCGGCCGCGGCGGAAGTCGAACCCGATGTCCCGGAGGAGGCTCTGGCACATCTCCCAGATGGCCCCTTCCGACCCGGCCGGCGCGACCACGCCTTCCGGACCCGGCCGGCGAGGCTTCTCCGCGATGGCCTGCACGAGCGGTACCTGCACTTCCCGCAGGCGGCCGAAGAGGCGCTCCAGCGCCCTTGTGGTCACCCCCGGCTCGCTCTGGTCGAGCAAGGCGTCGTAGCGCGTCTCCGCGTACCCGAGAGCCTCGGTGAGCTCGACTTCCAGGGCGACCAGGTCGGCGAAGGGGCCGGCGAAGGTGGCGAACCGGCGCTCCTCCCGGGCCTGGAGCCACGCGTCGAAGGCCCGGGTCCTGGCCCGGGAGAGGCGATGGACCAGGTCCTGCGGCACGCGCCGCGCCCGGTCGTACTCCCGGCGGGTCACCCGGATGAGGCTGGCCTCCGCGCTGCCCTGCTCGAGGCCCTTTGCCCAGCCGTCCAGCCGGTCCAGGAGTTCGCCGATGTCCGGGCGTGTGAAGCGCTCGTGCGCCACGCGTTCGAGGGTGGCCAGCTGCTCGCCCCGGGCGCTTGCGCCCCCCGGCGGCATGTAGCACTGCTGGTCCCACGAAAGCACCGCCGCGGCCCGCTGGAGATCGTCCACCTCCCGGAGGATCTCCAGCAATTTCCCGTACGCTTCCGGATGGCCTTGCGACACGTTCCCGCACTCCTTCTCTCTGTGCTGCGGGCCACGCGGCGCCGGCCCCCCCGAGGCGCGGCGCCGCGGTTGCCATGTCTAAGGTTCCTCGCCGGGCCCGCCCGTACCTTCCCGCGACCGCGGAGGTGCGTGCCCCATCCCGGCCGGCCCGCCTCAGGCAGGACGGCCCGGGAGCATCTGCTTTACGTGGCAATGAAAAATTGGGGCTTCCATTCTTCGGCGGAACCGCTTAGAATGGATCCAGGTTAGAACCGTTCTAAGACAGGGGAGACCTGGATGATCGATCGTTTGCCGGCCGCCATGGCCGCTCAGCCGGAGGCGAGCGGCGCCGAGGTCGTCGGGAAGCCGGGTGTGGCCGGACCGTGTTGCGTTCCGGCCGCACGAGAGTCCGCGAGGGCGGAGGAGCCGAGCGCGGCGCTGAGGCTCGCCGCCGCCACGGCCATCTCGGCGCTCTTCCTGGTGGCCGGGTGGGCGGTCCAGCGCTGGGCGCCGGGGACGCCGGCCTTCGTGGCGATCGTCCTGTACAGCCTGTCCTACGTCGCGGGCGGCTACTTCCGCGTCCTCGAGGGCCTGCAGGCCTTGAGGCAGGGGACGCTCGACATCAACTTCCTGATGGTCGCGGGCAGCCTCGGGGCCGCCGTGCTGGGGCGGTGGGAGGAGGGCGCCGTCCTCATCTTCCTCTTCTCGCTGTCCTCGGCGCTGGAGGCGTTCGCCGTGGGGCGGACACGGGACGCCATCCGCCGGCTCATGGCCCTGAGCCCGGAGGACGCCCTCGTCCGCCGCGACGGGGCCCTTGTCCGCGTCCCGGCGGCGCACCTGCAGCCGGGCGACCTGGTGATCGTCCGGCCGGGCGAGCGCATCCCGGCCGACGGGGTGGTGGAGCGCGGCGAGTCGGCGGTCGACGAGGCGACGATCACCGGCGAGTCCGTCCCCGTCGACAAGGGCCCGGGCCACCCCGTGTACGCCGGCACCATCAACGGCCAGGGGTCGCTGGAGTTCCGCGTGACCCGGCCGGCCGGGGAGACGACGCTGGCGCGGATCATCCGCTACGTGGAGGAGGCGCAGGCCTCCAAGGCGGCGACGCAGCGGCTCATCGACTGGGTGGACCGCTACTACACCCTTCTCGTCGTGGGCACCGCCCTCCTGGCGTTCCTGATTCCGCCCCTGGCCGGCCTGGACACGTGGGCGTCGAGCTTCTACCGCGCCATGATGCTCCTCGTCGTGGCCTCCCCGTGCGCCCTCGTCATCTCCACCCCGGCGGCGATCCTGTCCGGCATCGCCCGGGGCGCCCGGGCCGGGGTGCTCTTCAAGGGTGGGCGGCACCTGGAGGACCTGGCCCGCGTCCGGGTCGTGGCCTTCGACAAGACGGGCACCCTGACGGCCGGCCGGCCGGAGGTGGTCGGGGTGTTCCCCGAGGCGGGCGAGTCCGCCGAATCCCTGCTGCGCCTGGCGGCGGCGGCCGAGGCGCGGTCGGAGCACCCGCTGGCGGAAGCCATCGTCGATCACGCGCGGCGCCTGGGCATCGCCCTCCCCGAGGCCGAGGACTTCCAGGCGACGTCTGGCGTGGGGGCGCGAGCCCGTGTGGGCGGACAGGAGGTCTGGGTCGGGAGCGTCCGGCTCCTCGACGAGTTCGCCGTGCCGGCGGACCACCCCGTGCGGGCGCAGGCCCGTCGCCTGGCCGACGGCGGGCGTACCACCGTGGTCGTCCTGGCGGACGGGCGGCCGCGGGGCATCATCGCCCTGGCCGACACCCCCCGGGTCGCCGCCCGGGAGGCCATCGCCGAGCTGAAGGCGATGGGCGTGGAGCGGATCGTCATGCTGACCGGCGACCACGTCCGGGCGGCGGAGGCGATCGCCCGGGAAGTGGGGGTCGACGACGTTCGCGCCGAGCTCCTCCCCCAGGACAAGCTGGCCGTCATCCGCGAGCTGCGGGAGCGCTACGGGCCCGTGGCCATGGTCGGCGACGGGGTGAACGACGCCCCGGCCCTGGCGGCGGCGGACGTGGGCATCGCCATGGGCGGCATCGGTACGGACGTGGCGCTGGAGACGGCCGACGTCGTGCTCATGGCGGACGACCTCCACAAGGTGGCGGAGGCGATCGACCTCAGCCGCCGGACCCGGAAGGTCCTCATCCAGAACCTCAGCTTCGCGGTGGGCGTCATCGTCCTGCTGGTGACGGTGACCTTCGTGGGCGGGCTGACCCTCCCCCTGGCGGTGGTGGGGCACGAGGGCAGCACGATCGTGGTGGCGCTCAGCGGGCTCCGGCTGCTCGCCAGCCGGCTGGGACGAAGGGCCCGGCCCGGTGCCCGCACAGCCGTCGCCGCGGCGTGATCCGCCCGGCGAAAGCGGTCGCCGGAGCTGCTGCGAACCTGCCGGCGGCCTTCCCCGGTCTAGTACGGGGAGGCGATGGCGGTGGGCGGCAGCTCCGGCGCGCTCGGGTGCCTCGGGTTCATCCTGGTACTGTTCGGGGTCCTTCTCTTCCTGAAAGTGGCCCTGGCGGGTGGGGCCGCTTTCCTGGCGCTGGCGGTCGGGCTGGGCGCCGCATACTATGTGGGAGCGGCTGGACGCTGGGCGCTGTGGACCGCGTCCGTGCTCGTGGTGCTGGCCATCCCGTGGCTCGTGCTCCAGAGCCTGGGGATCGCCCTCGGGTTTCTCGGGCTTGCGATCGGGCTGGCCGCCCACCTCCTGCCCCTGGCGCTCCTGGCCTTCGGCGTGTATCTCATTGTCAGGGCCCTGCGCTGAGGAGGGGCGGACCGTGCGGGTGTACGAGTATTCCGGGCGCCCGTGGCTGGCCCTGCTGATGCTGGGCCTCGGCCTGTGGCTCCTGGTGCGAGAGGTGTTCGGGCTGGGTCCGTGGTTCGGACCCGCGACGCTGGGCGCCCTCGCGGCGTACTTCGCCTTCCTGTACATACGCAGGGAGCGGCGGCTCGAATGGCTGGTGGCCGCCTGGCTCCTCGGGATGTGGGCACTGTACCTGGCGCTCGGGATCGTGCTCGGCGGTCCCCTCCCGTTCGCGTTCTTCTTCGTGCTCCTCGGTCTCGGCTTCATGGGCGTGTACGCGACCGGCACCCGCCCTGCCACGTGGCCGGTCATGGCCGCGTCGGCGCTGTTCGCCCTCGGGACGATCGTCTGGGTTCTCGGCATCGGCCTGGCGCTGCTCCCCTACGTGCTGCCCCTGGTGCTCATCGGGTACGGCATCTGGCTCCTGCGCCGCGAGAACCGGCAGCGGTGGTGAGCGGGCCCGGACGGGCCGTCCGGACCCTCAATTCGTCAGCCCCAGCGCCTTGTACGTCTCCCACCGCACGATGCCCGTGGGCTTCAGGCCGCGGGCCTTCTGCAGCGCGCGCACGGCCGCGGCGGTGCCGGGGCCGAAGCGGCCGTCGATGGGCCCGGTGTAGAACCCGAGCTCCCTGAGCCGCATCTGGACCTCGACGACGTCGGCCCCGGTGTGTCCCTGCACCAGGGTCCGCCGGCTCAGGACGGGCTGGCCGAAGATGACGACCCGGGTGCCCCGGGGCACGATCTCGTACAGCTCCTCGACGTGGCGGTTGAGCATGCGGATGCAGCCATGGCTGGCCCGGCGGCCGATGGAGCCGGGCTGGTTCGTTCCGTGGATGCCGTAGATGCCCCAGGGAACGTCAAGGCCGAGCCATCGGGTGCCGAACCCGCCGCCCCAGTTCTTCGCCTTGTGGATGACCCGCCACTCGCCCACCGGCGAGGGCGTGCGGCCCGTGCCGATCCCGACCGGGTAGCTCCGGTAGGGATACCCGTTCACGAGGACGGTGAGGCGGAACCGGCTCAGGTCGATGGCGACCTCCAATGTCCCCGGGACCGGGGTATCGTAAGGCGCGCGAGGCAGGACCCTCAGGGCCTCGGTGAGGGCGCTCCACGTTCGCGGGCCCGCCGCACCGTCGGCCACCAGGTGGTGGTCCTCCTGGAGACGCCGCACGGCCGCGGCCGTGCGGGGGCCGAAGATGCCGTCGGCTGGCCCCGGGTCGTAGCCCAGGTCGCCCAGGACGTGCTGCAGCGCCTGAACTCCCTCGCCCGTGGCAGGCGGATCTCGCAGGGCCAGGAGCGCTCCCGCGCCGCACGGGATACCGGCCGGACCGGCCGGCCGCGGCCCGGCAGCGGGTGAAGTCGTTGCGGCTTCTTCGTGCGCCTTTGTGCTTCCGGAAGGGCCCACGGGCACGAGCAGCGCGCCCGCCAGGAGCGCCGAAGCGAGCCGCCGCACCCACCGACCTGGAACGCGCGCCGTCACGTGCGACACCCCCGTCACGAGCCCGGCTCTGGCACCCCCGCAGGTAGTATGCCACGGGCGGTCGGCACGGGGGTGTTCTTTTCAGCCTCCTGGGCTCCGGCCGGCGGTACCACCCGGCGTGCGCCGGAGCCAACCGTGCTGGTAGGCGTAGGCGACGAGCTCGGTGCGGTTGCGGAGGTGCAGCTTGGTGAGGATGTTGCGGAGGTGGTTCTTCACCGTGGTCTCGGCGATGTGGAGGCGCTGACCGATCTCCCGGTTGCTGAGGCCGCTTGCCACCGCCTCCAGGACCTCCCGCTCGCGGGCGGTGAGTTCGCCCGCCGCCTCGCCCTCGGCGGCCGACTGGGCGAACTCCCGCAGGATGTGGGAGGCCACGCTGCGCGACACCCGCACGTCGCCGTTCATGACGGCGCGGAGGTACTCGAGCCACTGCTCGGGATGCATGTCCTTGAGCAGGTAGCCCTGCGCCCCGTACTTGATCGCCTCGAAGAAGTCCTGCACGTCCTCGGACACGCTGAGGATCACGATCGTGACGTAGGGGAGCACGGCCTTGATCCGCTTCGTGGCCTCGAGGCCGTCCATGCGGGGCATCCGGATGTCCATGAGCACCAGGTCCGGCATCAGGACCTGCGCCTTCTCGACGGCCTCCATCCCGTCGGCGGCCTCTCCGACCACCTCGAAGGAGGGGTCCTCGCCGAGCACGGCGGCGATGCCCCGCCGGGACAGCGGGCTGTCATCGACGATCAGGGTGCGCACCGTCTGCATGTCCTCGTACCCCTCCGGCGAGCGGAACGCGGAGGCGGACCTCCGTCCCCCGGCCCGGCTCCGAGGCGACCTCCAGGGTGCCGCCGAGCAGGGATGCCCGCTCCTTCATGGTCTGGATGCCAAAGCCCGGTTTCACCCGGGACGGGTCGAAGCCGGCGCCGTCGTCCTTCAGGACCAGGTGCAGGTGCCCGTCCCGGCTCTCCAGCACCACGGTCACCCGGCTGGCTCCGGCGTGCTTGCGCACGTTCCACAGGGTTTCCCGCACGATCCGCAGCACCTCGCCCAGGGTACCCCTGGGGAGCGGGACGGGGTCCTTGCCCTCGAGGCTTGAGGCGATCCCGGTCTGCCGGGAGAACTCGGCGAGGAGCGCTTCGAGCGTGGGCCTTAGCGGTGCCGTGTCGCCTGGGGACGCGGTCTCCGGCATGAGCCGCAGGTCGAAGATGGTGTGCCGCACCTGCTCGTACGCCGAGGCAATCCCGCTCCGCACTTCCTCGGCGGCGCGCCGGGCCCGGTCGAGGTCTTTCGCCTCCAGGTGGCGCTGGAGGCTCTGGAGTTCGACGTTGCAGAAGAAGAGCGCCTGGGAGATGCTGTCGTGGAGGTCTCGGGCGATCCGCTCCCGCTCGCGGAGAACCTGCTCCCGCGCCCGCTGTGCCTGAACCTCCGCCTGCAGGCGCTCGATGAGGGTCCAGGTCGCCTTGTAGTACAGGATGGAGCCGGCGACGGCCATCCCCGCGGCCAGGCTGTTGCCGATCCACTGCGGCATGAAGTCGTACAGCGTGTGCCGCCACCACTCGAAGGCCCCCACCATGAAGGCCGGGAGCAGTGCCAGGATCCACCGTACCGCTCGCAGGTTCACTGCCGCCGACCGCCCCCCTGATACGAGTGTACCGGAGATACGGGTGGGGGGCACCTGTCCGGAAGGACTATTCGCGTCCTGCCCGGGCGAATCCTACCGAGGCCCGCGGCGTTCTTGCCCCCGCGCCCGGCCCCGGCTGGCCGCCGCCGCGGCCCCGCTCGCCGCAGCGCTCACCATTGGGTCCACCCAGCCCGTGGGCAACCAAACTCGCTGTCGCCGCCGTACGGTCAGGGGTTCCGTCTGCCGGTACAGTTCCCCGCCGGTCGGAACGAAACGCAGATCCTGACACACAAGCTGCTGGCTTGAGTATCAACTCTTGCGTTGCCCTCCTCCGCGAGTGGCATGTACTCGACATAATCCGGACATTCTGTCACGAGCGATGCCGTCTGCCAGCACCTGAAACCCTGGCGGGCCCTCGCGAGCGGGGGGAGACACGCAAACCCTGATACGCAAGCCACCGACTTGCGTATCAACTTCTGCGGGACGTTCCGTACGACGGTACGTACACGCCCCTGCACCTCCCCTCCCCACCGGTGCAGCCTGCCGCCGGCTCGTCCGTCACCCGGAGCAGGGGATCGGGGGCCGGCTCGGGAATGCCCTCTATGACTTCGTCGCGGCTTCAAGCAACCCGAGGTTGCCCCGCAAGCCGGCCAACAGATGAACGCCTGGAGGTTACCCCGCGCACCCGTCCGAGCGGTGGGAAGATATTACCTACCTCGCCGCCGGCAACGAGCGGCAGCGCAGGGCACACGACGTCATCGCCCGACTTGGCCCCTTCGAGCGCCTGAAGCTGTCCGGGCCGGTCCCGGTCGGAACGATTGCGCTCGGGGTGGACATCCCCGAGAGCGAGGCAGGCTAAGAGAACGTTCACTGACCCCGTCCGGCTCAGCGCATACGCCCTCCAGACCGCCTGCCAGGAGGTCTCGCCCTTGCCGCCGACCATCCTTCGCGGCTCCCTCGCCGTACTTCTCGCCGCCGCCCTGTTCGGCATCTCCGGCGCCGTGGCCCGGCTCGTGTTCCGGGATGCCGCCCTGCCGCCCATGGTCCTCGTCGCCCTCCGGATGACGCTGAGCTTCGCCGGCCTCCTGCCGGCACTGGCCCTGGCGAACCGGAACCTGCTCCGGGTCCCGCGGGGCCAGTGGCTCCCCCTGCTGCTCTGGGGCGCCGGCCCGATGCTGCTGGTGCAGTACACGTACTTCCTGGCGATCGCCGAGACGAACGTGGCCACGGCGATCTTCCTGGAGTATCTCGCCCCGGTCCTGAGCGCCCTGTACGGCTGGGCGTTCCGGCAGGAGCGGCCGGGCCCCGCCCTGCTGGCGGGGATCGTGCTGTCCGTGGGGGGCGCCGGGTTGCTGGTGCTCGGCGGAGAGCAGGGGATGACGCTATCGCCCCTCGGTCTGGCCTACGGCATCGGCGCGGCCTTCGCGATGGCCTGGTACAGCGTCTGGGGCGGCCGGTTCGAGGGGCGGGTCGGCCCGTGGGCGCAGCTCGTGTGGGGCATGGGGGGCGCGGCGCTGGCCGCCCAGTTCGTGACACCTCCCTGGGTGCTCGCGCCCTACCTGGCCGACCGATCCCTGTGGCCGTTCTACGCCTTTCTTGCGGTGCTGGCCTCCTCGGTGCCGTTCGGCCTTTACATCTACGGCGTGCGCGCCCTGCCGGCCACGGTGGCGATGATCATCGCTACCGCCGAGCCGGTCGTCGCCGCCGTGGTGGCGTGGTTCCTCCTGGGAGAAGGGCTCAGGTGGCTTCAACTGGTCGGGGCGGGGGCCATCGTGGCCGCCGTGATCACGGTACAGGTCTCCGCGGCGCGCCGGAACCAGGAGCACCCAGGGCGAGCGGAAGCCGGCCCCGTCGAGGCGCGGCCGGCCCGGTGACATGACGCTGGCCTCAGGGAGCGGTACGGTGTGTCGGGCCTGGTCGGCGCGGCCGCCATCGCCGGGTGATCGGGTTCGCGCTCGTGCGGTGAAAACTAGGCGATCCGCTCGACCACCGTGGCGATCCCCTGCCCGACCCCGATGCACATCGTGGCCAGGCCGTACCGGCCCCGGCGGCGGCCGAGTTCGTGCACGAGGGTCGTCAGGATGCGGGCGCCGCTGCAGCCGAGCGGGTGCCCCAGGGCGATGGCGCCGCCGTTCACGTTCACCTTGTCCAGGTCGAGCTCCAGGTCCCGCACGCAGGCCAGGACCTGGGCGGCGAAGGCCTCGTTCAGCTCCACGAGGTCCAGGTCGGCCACGGTGAGCCCCGCCCGGGCGAGGGCCTTGCGGGTCGCGGGCACGGGCCCCACGCCCATGTAGGCCGGGTCGACGCCCGCAACAGCGGTGGCCACCACCCGCGCCCTCGGCCGCAGGCCGAGGGCGCGGGCCTTCTCCTCGGACATCAGGAGCAGGGCGGCCGCCCCGTCGTTGATCCCGCTCGAGTTCCCGGCCGTGACCGTGCCGCCCTCCCGGAAGGCCGGCTTCAGGCGGGCCAGCTTCTCCAGGGTGGTGTCGGGCCGGGGGTGCTCGTCGGCCTCGACCAGGACGGTCTCGCCCTTCGGGCCGGGCACCGGCACGGGGACGATCTCGTCCCGGAACTTCCCCTCCCGGACGGCGGCCGCGCAGCGCTGCTGGCTGAGGAGCGCGTAGCGGTCCTGCTCCTCCCGGGTGATCCCCCACTTCTCTGCCACGTTCTCGGCCGTCTCGCCCATGCTGTACGGGTGGTACATGGCGGCGAGGCGCGGGTTCACGAAGCGCCAGCCGATCGTCGTGTCGTAGATCTCCGTCTGGCGGGCGAAGGCCGCCGGCGCCTTCGGCAGGACGAAGGGGGCCCGGGTCATGGACTCGACCCCGCCGGCGATGAAGATCTCGCCCTCTCCGGCCCGGATCGCCCGCACTGCGTCGTTCACGGCCTCGAGGCCCGAGCCGCAAAGGCGGTTGACGGTCGCGCCGGCCACCGTGACCGGCAGCCCCGCCAGGAGGAGCGCCATCCGGGCGACGTTCCGGTTGTCCTCCCCCGCCTGGTTGGCGCAACCCAGGTAGACGTCCTCGATCTCCTCGGGCCGCACGGCCGGGTTGCGGTCCAGCAGTGCCCGGATGACGACGGCCGCCAGGTCATCGGGCCGCACGTCCTTGAGCGCCCCGCCGTACCGGCCGATCGGCGTCCGCACGGCGTCGACGATCACGGCTTCAGGCATCGCGAGCCCCTCCTTCCGGTGTGGGTCGGACGATCGGCATCCCGCCGGCCGCCGCCCAGCGCCGCAGGAGCGGAGCGGGGCGGTAGCGGTCGGGGCCGAGGTCGGCGGCCAGGTGCTCGAGCACGGCCACCACCCGGGAGGGGCCCAGCCGCCGGGCGAGCGCCAGCGGACCCTCCGGCCAGTTCGCACCCAGGCGCATCGCCAGGTCCATGGCCCCGGCGGATGCCACCCCCTCCGCCAGGGCGAAGGCCGCCTCGTTGGCCAGGCAGGCGAGGATGCGGGCCGTCACGCCGGCGGCGCCGTCGGCCACGAAGACGGCCCGGTAGCCCAGGCGTTCCGCCAGGGCAGCCGCCCTCAGGGCGGCCGGGGGCAGGTCGGGGGCCGGCGCCGGACTTCCGGCCTCCCCCGGAGGGGCGTCCGCCGCCCACGGCAGCCCCGCCGGCTCGCCCGGCGGCGGCCAGGTGCCGGCCTGGACCGGCAGGATCAGCTCCAGCGCGTCCCCGGCGCCGTACGGAGGGAACCCGCCGAGGCCGGCGACCCGCCCGGGGTCGCGGCAGGCCGCGGCGATCTCGGTGGCCGTGACCGTCGCCGCCGCGGCCACCAGCGGGGCCTCCGGGGGCAGCAGGCGGTCGAGGGCCGCCGCCAGCGCCCGCCGCGCCCGCAAATCGAGCCACGTGAGGTCGAAGGCGGCCCCGGCCGTGCGGGCGACTGCCTCTGCCTGTCCGCTCAGCAGGAGGTCGGGCGGGGTCTCGGGACCGGGCGGGGCCACGACCTCGACGTGAAGGGCGTACCCCGCCCGTCCGGCCGCCCGGGCGAGGGGTTCGGCGTCGGCGGGGTCGGTGGCCAGGACGAGGAGGGGACCGGAGGGGCCTGGCCGGGCGGGGTCCGGATCGGGTGCGGCCGGCGCGGACCGGGCCGCGCCGGCATCGGGTCGGGGGGTGCCGCGTACCCCCTCGTAGCGGTAGAAGCCCGCCCCCGTCTTGCGGCCGAGGCGGCCGGCGTGGATCATCGCCGCCTGGATCGGGTGGGGGCGCAGGCGGGGCTCGCCGTGGAGCTGGTCATGGACGGACCGGCTCACGGCGTAGTTCACGTCGATCCCGATGAGGTCCATGAGCTCGAAGGGGCCCATGCGGAAGCCGGCCGCCCGGATCAGGCGGTCGATGTCCGCGGGGGCGGCCACCCCCTCGCCGGCGAGGCGGAGCGCCTCCAGGTAGAAGGGGCGGGCCAGCCGGTTGACGATGAACCCCGGCCCGTCCCGGGCGATCACCGGCGTCTTCCCCAGGGCCCGCGCCAGGGCGAGGGCACGGGACAGGGTACGCGGGGACGTGTCCGGACCGGGGATGACCTCCACGAGCCGCATGGCCGGCACGGGGTTGAAGAAGTGGAGGCCCAGCGCGCGATCGGGCCGGCCGGTGGCCGCAGCCAGCCGGGCGATGGGGAGGGAGGAGGTGTTGCTGGCCACCACGGCGTCCGGGGAGAGTACGCCGCTCAGGTCGCGGAAGAAGCGCTCCTTCACGTCCGGGTCCTCCGGCACCGCCTCGACGACGAACGTGGCCGCGGCCAGCGCGCCCACCGTCCGGGCCGACTGCAACCGTGCCAGGGCCGCCCCGGGTTCCTCTCGCAGCAGGCCAGAAGCGGCGGCACGCCGCAGACCGTCGGCGATGCGCGCGGCCGCCCGCTCCAGGGCCCCGGGGGCGGGGTCGTGGAGGATCACCTGCAGCCCGGCCGCAAGCGCCACCTGGGCGATGCCGGCGCCCATCGTGCCGGCGCCGGCGACGCCCAGGACCTCGGCTGGGCGGGCATCGCTACGGACCACGGAACCGGGGCTCCCGCTTCTCGACAAATGCCCGGACCCCCTCCTGACCGTCGGCGGAACCGGCCGCCAGCCCCTGGAACCAGGCCTCGTGCTCCAGCTGCTCCTCTAGGGTGGCGTGCGCGGACCGCGCCAGGAGCTGCTTCATGTATCCGAGCGCCGCCGGGCCGCGGGCGAGGCGCTCGGCCCATTCTCGCCAGGCAGCGGGGAACTCGCCCTCCGGCGCCACCCGGTTGACCAGGCCGAGCGCCAGCGCCTGGTGGGCGTCGATCCGCTCGCTCAGGAAGAGCAGCTCGGCTGCCTTCCCGCTGCCGACCAGCCGGGGCAGGAAGAAGCTCATGCCGCTGTCCGCCACCAGTCCCACACGCACGAAGGCCGTGGTGAAGCTCGCCCGCTCGGAGGCGACCCGCAGGTCGCACGCCAGGGCCAGGCTCATGCCCGCACCGGCGGCCACGCCGTTCACGGCGGCCAGCACCGGCTTGTCCAGGCGGCGGATGGCGAGGATCAGGGGGTTGTACCGCTCGCGCACCAGGTCGCCCACGGGGCCCTGCCCGATCTCCTCCAGGTCCTGCCCGGCGCAGAACGCCCGCCCGGCGCCGGTGAGGACCACCGTGCGCACGGCGGGGTCGTCGGCGGCCGCCTGCAGGGCGGCGCGGAGGTCGGCGTGCATCTGCCGGGTGAACCCGTTCAGGCGGTCCGGCCGGTTGAGGGTGATCACCGCGACGCCGCCGGATACTTCGTAGAGAACGGTCTCGTAGGTCACGGGCGCTCTTCCCTCCGTCGGGCGGTGGGGTGTCCTGTCCGGCGGGGATCAGCCGGCTGCCGCCGGCGGCCGCGCTCCGGGGCGCCGCCGGACGAGCATCCGCAGCGTGGCGACGGCGACCGTCTCGCCCCGCGGGTTCACGATCCGCTGCCCCACCACCCCGATGTCGTCGCCGGGGCCCCGCTCCTCCAGCCCCTCCGCCTCCAGTTCCCGGTGGATCGTGTCGCCGATGAAGACGGGCGCGGTGAACCGCACCCGGTCCATGCCGTAGAAGGCGACGAGCCGGTCGGGGGCGATGTGGAGGAGCCCGGTTCCTGCAACCCATCGCTCGCCCACGGCGTACTCCTCGAAGTACCGGTCCGGCACGGCGCGCTCTTCCTTCTCCGGAGGCAGTCTATACTCTAGTTACACTCGTGAACGTACGGCACCTTCTCGGTCAGGACCGGTTGGCCAGGCGGTTCGAGCCGGGTGGCGCGGGTGCCCGCGTTCCGGGCATCCTACGGGACGGAAAGCCGGACGGGAGGTGATTTCCCGTGCCCGATCGGTTTTCTCCCGCCGACCTGGCGGGTCCCGGGGCCGCCGCGACGGATGCCCTCGGCTGGGGCGCGGCCACGGGCGCCGGTTACCGGCAGGGACCGGACGCCGACGGCGATCTGGCCCCGCTGCGGGAGGGCCTGCCACGGCCGGAGAGCTTCACCCACGAGGTGGCGCGCGAGATCGGGGTCGACCTGACCACCGCCGCCCGCCGGCTCCCGGCTGTCCGGCAGGCCGAGGCGGTGACCCACGGCCGCCGGTCCCGCCGCGACCGCTAGGGCCGCCCCCGGGGGCCCGAAATGCAGGAAGGCTGCGCCCCCGCGGCGCAGCCTCCACATTCCTTCGCACTCCCTTCACAGTTTCCTGCTACGCTGTGGGTGCTCCATGCGCGCCCGCCGCCGGTAGAACGAGCGTGAACTCCGCCCCCTCGCCCGGGCGGCTCCGAACCTCGATCCGGCCTCCGTGCGCCTCGGCGAGGGCGCGGGCGATGGCCAGCCCGAGTCCGGCGCCGCCCTCCTGACCTTCGCCCCGGGCGGCCTTGCCCCGGTACAGCCGCTCGAAGAGGTGCGGCAGGTCTTCCGGGGCGATGCCCGGGCCGGTGTCCCGCACGGCGATCCGGGCCTCGCCGGCCTGCTGCCGGGCTTCGAGCCACACCGTACCGCCCGCCGGCGTGTAGCGCTGGGCGTTGGCGAGGAGGTTGACGAGGATCTGGGTGGCGCGGTCGGGGTCGACCCGGACCCACAGCGCCTCAAGTGGGGGCCTGTAGTGGAAGGCGATCCCCTTCTGACCGAAGAGCGGCTCGTACCCGGCTGCCAGGGGGTCGAGGAGGGAGCGCAACGGGATCTCCTCGAGGCGGAGGTGCAGCGCCTCGCCCTCGGCTTCGGCCAGGGCGCCGAGCTGATCGACCAGCCCCACCAGGCGCATCACCTCGCGGTGGACGAGGCCGAGCCGCTCCGGGGTCGGTTCCCACACCCCGTCCTGGAGCGCCTCCAGGTGGCTGCGGACGACGGCGAGGGGCGTGCGCAGCTCGTGGGCGACGTCCCGGGTCATCCGGCGGAGGTACGCCTCGTGGCGCTCCAGAGATCCGGCCAGGGCGTTCAGGGCCTGGCCGAGCGCGTCCAGCTCGGCGACGGCCTGCGGGGGCACCCGGGTATCCCAGCTTCCCGCCTGCATGCGCCGCGCCACCCGGGTCATGGCCGCCAGGGGCCGGCCCAGTTCCCGGCCGACGAAGAGCGTCACTCCCAGGGCGATCCCCGCGCCGACCAGCAGGGCGCCCAGGAGCGCCTGCCGGACGCCCTGCCGCAGGTGCGCCTCCCGCTCGGTGGCGATGCCCCCAGGCGGCACGGCGGCGACCAGGGTGGCGACCGTCCGTCCGCCGGCCACGACAGGCACCTCCACGGTCTCTGCCGGGGCCGCGACCGCCGGTCCCTGCTGCCACAGGACATCGCCCGCCGGGGACCGGATCGCCAGCGTGAGCCCCTCCGACAGGCCCCACGAGCCCAGGGCGCCCATGAGCTCCGCCGGCCACCCGGTCCCGGGCCGGTAGCCGGCGGCGAGGACCGCCGCCATGCGGCCGGCGCGGTCCCGCAGGGTGTCGGCGAGGTAAAGGGCGATGTGGCGTTCGAGGAGAAGCCCGCTCAGGACCCCGGCAGCGATCAGCGCCCCGGCGGCCGGCAGGGCGAAGGCCAGGGCCAGCCGGGACCGTAGACTACGAAGCACCGGGCGTGCCCCCGAACTTGTAGCCCGTGCCCCAGACGGTCAGGATGAACTCCGGCGACTTCGGGTCCGCCTCGATCTTGGCCCGTAGCTTGCGGATGTGGGCGTCGATCGTCCGCTCGTCGCCCGTGTAGTCGAGCCCCCGCAAGCGGGCGATGAGGTCCTCCCGGGTCCAGACCCGTCCCGGATGCCGGGCCAGCGTGACCAGCAGGTCCATCTCGGTGCGGGTGAGCGCCACCGGCTCGCCGCGGACCGTGACCTCCCGGCGAACCGTGTCGATCACCAGGGCGCCGCCGCCGAAGCTCATCCGGTCGACGAGGGGCGCGGCCCCTCCCTGCGCCCGACGCAGGATCGCCCGGACCCGGGCCGCCAGCTCCCGCGGGCTGAAGGGCTTGGTGACGTAGTCGTCGGCGCCCAGGGCGAGACCCTCGACGATCTCGTCCTGCCCCGTCCGGGCGGTGAGCATCAGGATCGGGACGTCGCTCTGGCGGCGCAGCTCCTTGCAGACCTCCTCCCCGGCGATGTCCGGGAGCATGAGGTCCAGGATCACCAGGTCCGGCTTCCAGCGGGCGAACGTGATGAGCGCCTGGCTGCCGCTCGGGGCGGTTTCCACGGCAAACCCCTCGCGCTCGAGGTAGGCCCGGACCACGTCGAGGATGGCAGGCTCGTCGTCGACGACCAGGATCCGCTTCCCCTGCACCAACGCCGGCTCCCTTCCGGACGCCGGCCCCGGCCTGCCGGCCGGGCATGGGCGGCGTCCCCCCATGAATGTACGCGCCCGGGCCAGGGCCTGTCCACCCGGGCAGGGTACCGAGTCAAAGGGAGGAGGTTCTCCGCGGCCGGACGAAGCGTTCTGCCGGCGTGGCGCCCCCGGGACGCGGGGAGGGAGGAGCTCGAATGCGCAGCAGGACGAGGGACGGAAGGAACCGGGCGGGACGGCTCCGCCCGGGTACGGCACGGATCGCCGGCGGTCTGGCAGCGGCGGCGCTGATCGCGCTCGGAGCGGCTGTCGCGCGGGGTCGCGTGGGCGGTGGGAATCCGGGCACTCCGACCGGTGCGGCCGGCGCGGCCGGTCCGGGACGCGCCGCCGTTTCCGTGCCGCCGGAGCCGGCGTGGCTCGCCCAGGTGCCGGACTCCATCCGGGTGCTGTACCGTTGGGCGCTCGCCAACCGGGACACGCTCCAGTACATCCCCTGCTACTGCGGCTGCGGTGACCGGCAGCACGGCTACCACAAGAGCAACGCGGACTGCTACGGTCAGGTGCGGGGAGGCCGGTTCGTCCACGACCCGCACGCCGCCGGCTGCGGGGTGTGCCTGAACATCACGGCGCAGACCATCCGCATGCAGGCGGAGGGACGGTCCCTGGCCGAGATCCGCAGGGCCATCGACGAGCAGTACGCCGGCGGCGGCGTCCCGCCGACGCCCACGCCGCTGCCGCCGGCCTGATCCGGCCCTACACCTTCGGCCGCGGCCGCACCAGCCGGGCGATCGCCTCCCGGGCCCAGGTGACGAAGGCCGGCTCGGCGGCGCCGGCCGCCACGCTGGGGGGAGCGGCCGCGGCAGGTACCTGCACCGGCCGGCGCTGCAGCGTCATCACCAGCACCCAGGTCATCACGACGGCAGCCAGCAGCAGGCCGCCCGCGAACAGGAGGAAGGGGCCTGTCTGGAAGGCGACCGGCAGGGTCTCGACCTCCAGGATTCCAGCCAGGGCCGCTTCCCGCAGCCAGAGGCGCTGGACCGCGGTCAGGGCGAGGGCCGGGACCAATAGGGCCAGCGCCCCGAGCCCGGCAGGGAGGGGGTCGGGCCCTAGCTGGGCCACGACCAGCAGCACGGCGGCCAGCACGGTGAGCGCCAGCCACACCCGGAGCACGACTCCCCACGGGCCGGACAGCCCGATGGCGGCGATCCCCGCGTCCAGGCCCGGCGCCGCTCCACCGGCGCCCAGGAGCGCGAGGAGCCGTGCGCCGGCGAGCACCTGCCCGGCGAGGCCGGCCAGCCCCCAGCGGCCGCCGTACCGTGCCGCCGCGGCGGTGAACTCCCGCCCGGCCTCGCCCCACCGGCGCTGGTAGCCCGCCAGGAGGACCACCAGCACGCCGGCCAGGCCCAGGGCGCCAGTGAAGAAGTACAGGAAGCGCAGGACGGTGGCGGCGTCCCGTCCCAGGTAGAAGCTCTGCCGCGCCGGGCTGCCGGCGATCGCCGGCCACAGCGCCGGCTGTTCGATCAGCCGCACGTGGCTGGTGAACTGGTACCCCACCCAGCCGATGAGAAGGAAGCTCCCCAGGCCGATCGCCAGCCGCCACCGGCCGATCCGGTCCCCCCACAGCGCGTTCGCGTACAGGCCGTAGTACGCGAGGAGCAGGGCCGGGATCACGGAGAGCCACGGCCAGGCCACGAGGACCGACGTGGCGAAGAACGCCTGCCCGTACAGCACCTGCAGGAACAGGAGCGGCACGATCCCGAAGGTGATCGCCACGCCCATGACGCCGGGGAGAACGGACCACAGGCGCCGGGCCAGGCGCGCGTGGAACTCGCTCCGTCTCCCCAGCGCCTCCGTGACGATCGTGATGAGGGAGCCCCCCAGGAGGCCGTACATCGGCAGGGCGTGGAGGAACCAGCCCAGGACCAGGAGGAACTGCAGGAGCCCGACGGGCCCCGGCAACGGAATCGGGTCGGGGGCGGGGATGATCACTGCGGCAACAGCCTCCTCATGTTCGGGGATACGGCCGCCGGGGCATCCGCCCCGCTGTGGGGCGCAGCCGCTGCCGGGCGGGCCTCGGGGGACGACGGCGCCCAGGGCGGGCGCGGGTTCAGGCTCGCCAGCCAGGCGGCCAGGGCGCGCCGCTCCTCGTCGGTGCCGGCGAAGGGCGGCATGAAGCCCTTCAGCCGGTTCAGGTGGCGGAGCTGGAACTCGGTGAACTCCGGGGTCCAGCCGCGCACGAGCGCCCGGACCCCGTTGTACCCGTCGACGGTGTGGCAGGCCATGCACTGCAGCCGGAAGACTTCCTGGCCGCGGGCCAGCACGGCGTCGGGGGACGGCCCCGCCGGCACCGGCCGCGCCCACCGGGCGTAGCGCAGGATGCCGCGGCGGTCGATCTCGGCGACCTCCGCGGGCCGGATCCCGTTCACGTACATGTAGTCGTAGATGACGTAGGGCTTGCGGATCGCTTCCCGGACCCATTCCGAGGTGCCGGTGACCAGGAGGCCCAGGGTCACGAAGAGGAGGGCCAGGGGAAACGACACCCGGCCCGGCTCCCGGTACGGGCCCCAGTACGTGAAGAGCAGGATGAGCACGGACAGGACCAGGCTGGCCGCCATGAAGATCGTCACGGCGGCGGCGCCGCCCAGGAACTGTGCCCGGGCGGGCTCGGGCACCCGACTGAAGTACCACAGCCCCCCGAGCGGAAGGCCGATGAACGCCGGCCAGAGCCACATCGCCGAGTAGCGGACCACGCGGCGCCGGAGGCCGTCGTCCTTCAGGCGGGTCCCGGTCAGGAGCCCGAACAGCCCGGCCAGGGCCAGGGCCACCGAGGTCCGCATCACGAGCGAGGGCAGGGTCCCGGGGTTCCACCAGGCGTGCCAGACGTTGCCCGTGCGGGGCCAGGCCCCCGGCGTGAGCATGAAGGCGAGGATGCCGTTGATGAAGACGAGGCTGGAGTACGCCGCCACCGTGTAGAGCCAGCCCACGAGGAGGTGCATCCGGGGGCTCAGCCGGTCCCAGCCGTAGTAGTAGACCAGGGCGGTGGTGATCTCGACGAAGAACGGCACGTACTCCATCGCCCAGATCCAGACGAAGAGGTGGATGAGCGAGGAGGTCGCCGGCGGCGTCACCGTGCCGACGGTGAACCAGATCCCGACCCCGGTCACGGCTCCGAAGACGACCGTGAGCAGCACGAAGACGCGCGAAAAGCCCCGGACGAAGTCCAGGAGCGCCTGGTCACCTTCCCGGTAGGCCTTCCCCTCGGTGAGCACGAGGTACAGCCCGCCGCCCACCGCGAAGTGCGCGGTGTACACGTGCAGGATCGAGATGATCGCGATCAGCAGGCCGCCGCCGAGGACCGGCACTTCCAGGACCGGGTAGTTCAACCGGGGCTCCCCCCTGGCCGCCCGTAAGGGCTTCTCACCCCTACGATGCCAGGGAGGTTCACCCGTTATGCGCGCACGAACGCCAGCGCGGCCTCCGCCGCGCCCTCACCCGACCGGATGCAGTCCGGGATGCCGATGCCGTGGTACGCGCCGCCGGCCAGGAAGAGCCCGGGCAGCCGGGCGAGGGCGCCCTCGATCGCCGCCACCCGCTCGAGGTGCCCCAGCGTGTACTGGTGGATGCCATGCTCCCAGCGGTAGACGCGGGCGAAGATGGGCTCCGCCGCGATCCCGGCGATCTCCTTCAGCTCCTGGCGGACGATCCGCACGACGTGGGCGTCGGGGGCCTGGACCAGGCCCCGGTCGCGGGGGCCGCCGAGGAAAGCGCGCAGGAGGAAGTGCTTGCCGTCGGGAGCCCGCCCCTCCCACTTGACCGAGCTGTACGTGACGCCCATGAGCCGGCGCCGCTCGACCGCCGGCACGAGGAAGCCGAACCCCTCCAGGCCCGGCGGGAGATCGGCCCGGCGCCAGGCGAGCGACACCGTGATGGCCGGGGCCATGGGGATCTGGCCGACCAGGCCGGCGATCTCCGGGTCGACCCCCTCCAGGAGGCGTGCCGTGTCCACCGACGGCGTCGCCAGGATCACCGCGTCCGCCTCCAGCCGCCCGCCACCCTCGAGGAAGACGGCGTACGGCGCCCCGTCCCGGCCCGGGGCGATCTCCGACACGCCCCGGCCGAGGACCACCCGGCCGGGGTCGAGGCGCGCCGCCACGCTGGCGGTGAGGTCGCCCATGCCGCCGCGAAAGCTCATGAAGTACGTGCGCGGCACCGGGAGGTCGCCGGCGCCGCCCCCCGGCGCTGCGGCCGCCGCCCGCCGCCGGGCCGCCAGCGCGGCCCGGATGAGGCTGCCGTGCTCCTCCTCCATCCTCACGAACCGTGGGAAGCTCGCCCGCACGCTCATGCGGGAAGGCTCGGAGGCGTGGATGCCGGCGACGAGCGGCTCGGCGATGCGTTCCAGGGCTTCCCGGCCCAGCCGGCGGACGACGAAGCTCTCCAGGCTCTCGTCCGCCCGGTCGCGCCGCGGCGGGATGAAGAGGTCCATCGCCATCCGCAGCTTGCCGGGCCAGGAGAGCAGGCCGGTGGCGACCATGGGCCAGAGGCGGGTCGGGACCATCATGAGGAGCCCGTCCGGGAGCCGGTGAAGCCTCCCCCGGGAGTAGATGAACGTCCCCCGCTCGGATTCGTTGGTCGGCAGCAGCCGGCCGGCCGCCCCGACCCGGCGGGCCAGGTCGATCACCCCCGGCTTCTCGGACAGGAAGCTGTCCGGCCCCCCGTCGACGATGAAGTCGTCGACGACCTCCGTGACGATCTTCCCGCCCAGGCGGCTCTCGCGCTCGACCAGGGTCCAGTCGACGGCCAGGCCCGCCTCCCGGGCCCGCTCCTGCAGGCGGTAGGCGGCGGCGAGCCCCGTGATCCCGCCGCCGACGACCACCACGTGCTTGCGACGCACTTACCGCTTGCCCCCGAGAGCCGCCTCGGCCAGGTCCGCCAGGGCGGCGATGAACGTGGGCCGCGTGTTCGGGCAGGCCGTGCGGATGAACCGGAGCCCCAGCTCCTCGGCCTTGCGGCGGTGCACGACGTCGTTGTCGTACAGGGTCTCGAGGTGGTCCACGGTGAAGCCGATGGGGTCGACCACCACCGTCCGCGCGCCGGCCCGGGCGAACTCCTCGAGGACCTCCTCGACCTCCGGGCCCAGCCACTCGCCCCCCGGCCCGCTCTTGCTCTGGTACGCCAGCCGCCAGTGATCGAGGCCGAGCCGCTCCGCCAGCGCGAGGGCCGTCGCCTCGAACTGCTGCGGGTAGGGGTCGCCCTTCTCGACGTACTCGACGGGAAGGCTGTGGGCAGAGAAGATCACGGGCACGCGGTCCCGCTCCTCCGCCGCCACCTGCGCCAGCGACTCCCGGAGGAGCTCCTCCAGGGCATCCAGGTAGCGGGGGTGGAGGTACCAGTCGGGGGCAAACACGATCTCCGCGCCCGCCCCCTGCTCCTCCACCGCCTTGCGCACCGTCGTCTCGTAGGCCGCGGTGCTGTGCTGCGAGCGGTACGGCGCCATCGTGATCGCCGCGATCCGGTGCGCGCCGCCGGCGATCAGGTCCCGCACCACCGCGGCGAGGTCGGGGTCGCTGAACTGGAACCCCGCCCGCACCGGAACGGGCCGGTTCCGGCGGGCGAGCTCGGCCTCGAGGGCTCTCGCCTGGGCCCGGGTCGTCTCGGGCAGGGGGGAACGGCCGCCGACCAGGCGGTAGCGGTCCACCACCGCCGCCAGCGCCGGTGGCGGGAGCTTGCGCCCGGTGAGGCGGGTGACGAAGCCCGGGACTTCGTCGAGCGACTCCGGGCCCCCGAAGGCCATGAGGAGCACCGCTTCCTGCGCGACCTGCTGCGGCATCCTGTGTCCTCCTCGTCGATCGCCGTTCTGCTCCGCTCCCGCCCGGGCCGGCGCGCGGTCAGGCCTCCCCGGCGGGCGCGCGGCTCAGCCGGTGGACGGCGTCCACTAGCACCTGCACGTGTTCCACGGGTGTCTCCCTGTGGATCCCGTGCCCCAGGTTGAAGATGTGCCCCGGCCACCGTCCGGCGGCGTCCAGGATCCGCCGGACCCGGTCCTCGATCACCGCCGGGGGGGCGAAGAGGGTCATCGGGTCGAGGTTGCCCTGCACGGCGAACGCCGGCCCCAGGATCTGCCGGGCCTCGCCGATGTCGATCCGCCAGTCGAGCCCGATCACGTCCCCGCCCGCCTGGCGGATGAGCGGCAGCAGGGTCGACGCCCCGTGGGCGAAGTGGATCACCGGCACCCCTGCCGGCCGGAGGGCCTCGATCACCCGCCGGGTGTGGGGCAGCACGAACTCCCGGTAGTCGTCGGGGCCGAGCGCCCCCGCCCAGGAGTCGAAGAGCTGCACCGCCTGCGCGCCGGCCCGGATCTGGGCCGTCAGGTAGCGGATCGTCACCTCGGCCAGCTTGGCCAGGAGCGCGTGCCACGTGGCGGGGTCAGACCACATGAGTGCCTTGGTGAGGCGGAACTCCCGGGAGCTGCCGCCCTCGATCATGTAGCTCGCCAGCGTGAACGGCGCCCCGGCGAAGCCGATGAGCGGCACCCGTCCGGCAAGCTCGGCCCGCACGAGGCGGATCGCCTCCAGGACGTAGGGCACGTCCGCCTCCGGCTCGATCACCCGCAGCCGCGACACGTCCCCCGCCGAGCGGATCGGGCTGCGGATCACCGGCCCGTCCCCCTCGCCGAAGGCGAGGTCGATCCCCATCCCCTCCAGCGGCAGCAGGATGTCCGCGAAGAGGATGGCGGCGTCGACCTCGAACCGCTCCACCGGCTGCAGCGTGACCCGGGCCGCCAGCTCCGGGGTCTTGCACAGCGTCAGGAACGGGTACCTGGCCCGCAGCTGCCGGTACTCTTCCATGTACCGGCCCGCCTGGCGCATGAGCCAGACCGGCGTGGCATCCACCGGCTCCCGCCGGCAGGCCTTGAGAAAGCGGTCGCTGCGCATCGCCTGACCTCGCTTGGCCACCCCCGCGGGGAGGAGTAGCCTGTCCCTCATCCAACCATCTTACCATGTTGAGGGCCGTCCGGCCGGTGCGATGTGACGGGGCGCACCGGCCGGACCACGGGGAGGTCGATCGCATGGGGGACCAGCGGCACCGGATCGTCATCGTCGGCACGGGGCTGGTGGGCTCGACCTTCGCCTATACGCTCCTCCTCCGGGAGCTGGCCGAGGAGATCGTCCTGATCGACAAGAACCGGGCCAAGGCCGAGGGCGACGCCCTCGACCTGAACCACGGCATCCCTCTGGCCCGGCCGGCCCGCATCTGGGCCGGCGACTACCCCGACTGCGCCGGGGCGGACATCGTCGTCATCGCCGCCGGGGTGGCGCAGCGGCCCGGAGAGACGCGGATCGACCTCCTGCGCCGCAACGTCGACGTGCTCCGGGAGGTCCTCGGCCACGTCGTGCGCCACACCGAGCGGGCGATCCTGCTGGTGGCGACCAACCCCGTCGACGTCCTCAGCTACGCCGCCTGGAAGCTCTCCGGCTTCCCGCCTGAGCGGGTGATCGGCTCAGGGACGCTCCTCGACTCGGCCCGCTTCCGGTACATGATCGGCACCCGCCTGGGGGTCGACCCCCGCAGCGTGCACGCGTACATCGTGGGCGAGCACGGGGACACCGAGGTGCCCGTGTGGAGCCTTGCCACCGTGGGCGGGGTGCCGGTGGCGGCGCAGACGGCCCGCGACGGTACCGCCGGCCTCCCGGGCGGCGGCCTCGGCCCGGAGGAACGGGAGGCCGTCTTCGTCTCCGTGCGGGACGCCGCCTACCACATCATCGCGGCGAAGGGCGCGACCTACTACGCCATCGCCCTGGCCCTGGAGCGCATCTGCCGGTCGATCCTCCGGGACGAGCGCTCCGTCCTCACCGTCTCGACCCTTGTGCGGGGCGAGTACGGCATCGACGACGTGTACCTCGGCCTCCCGGCGATCGTCGGCCGGGCCGGGGTGGAGGGACGGGTCCACCTGCCGCTCGCCGAGGACGAGGTGGCGGCCCTGCGGCGCTCCGCCGAGACCCTGAAGGGGCTCATCCGCTCGCTGGCGCTATGAGGGCGCCCAGGCGCCGGGCCGGCGCGGGTCTGAATGCACTTTGGCCGGAGCGGCCGAACTCTGGCTGCCACGCGGCCAGGAAAGAGCGGCGTTCGTAATTCCTTCACATTCGTCGGTTACAATGCGACGTTACATGCAGCATGGGGGGCACCCACCCCCCGGAGGTGACGACCGATGCGCCCCATCCTCTTCACGATCGGCGACTTCCCCGTCCGCTCGTACGGGGTTTCCATCGCGGCGGCCGCCCTGATCGCCCTGTGGATCGCCGGTCGGATCGCCCGCTGGCGCGGCCGGCCGTGGGCTCACCAGATCGAGGATTTCTTCCTGTACGCCCTCGTCGCCGGCGTCGCCGGCGCGAGGCTGTGGGAGGTGGCCTTCAGCTGGGAGAACTACCGCGGCGATCCCGCCGAGATGCTGGCACTCTGGCACGGCGGCCTGTCGATCCAGGGCGCGGTCCTGGGCGGGGTCCTGGCGGCCGTGTGGTTCACGCGGACGCGGCGGATCGACCTGTGGGACTTCCTCGACACGGTGGCGCCGGCGGCGGTGCTGGCCCAGGGTCTCGGCCGGCTCACCGCCTGCGTCCTGAACGGTGACGCCTACGGGCGGCCGACCGGCACGTGGTTCGGCATCGTCTACCCGCCCGGGACCCCGGCCTACGCAGCGTTCGGCGCCCAGCCGCTCTGGCCGGCGGAGATCTTCGAGGGCCTCTGGGACCTGGCGATCTTCGCGGTGCTCGTGCGGCTGCTGGACCGCCCCCTGCCCCGGGGCACGGTGGTGCTCCTGTACGCGATCCTGTACTCTGCCGGCCGGTTCAGCCTCGAGTTCCTGCGGGGCGACAGCCTGATGATCGGCGGCTTCAAGGCGGCCCAGCTCGCCAGCCTCGCCACGATCGCGGTCGCCGGCACGATCCTGGCGGTCCGGACGCGGCAGGCCCGGCGGCTCACGACCGGGCAGTCGGCGTGAGACTGGCCGGACGGCGCGCCCGGATACTCGCTGCTCCGGCTTCCCTCCTCCCGGAGATGCGGTACACTTGAGCCGTGCCGGAGCGTTGGGGCTGCTGAGGGTCCCACCTCGGGCGCGAAAGGGGAGGGGACTCGTGGGCGAACCGGAGCTCCCGCAGGTATTCCTGCCGGAAGGCGGCCTGAGCGTCCGGGCCCCCGACGGCCGGTCGCTCGTCTTCCTGCGCGTGCCCCAGCTCGAGGTGGAGCTCAAGCAGGTCCTCGCCGGGCAGCCCGACGAGTTCACCTACCGGTGGGCCTACCACCCCGGCTACCGCCTGCACGTGCTCTTCGTGTACTGGCCGGTCCAGGGCGGCATCCAGATCGGCGTCGGCATCCCGGAAGGCCCGGGCGACGGCATCCTGGCGGCGATGGAAGGCGAGTCGGACATCTACCTTACCCTCGAACCCCTGCCGGAGCACCAGGAGACGTTCGAAGGGGAGGACCTGGGGAAAGTCGTCGCCGGGATGACCGTGCCGCTGGCAGGGGTGCGATTCAGCCGGAGGTTCGGCGGTTCCGCCGGCGGGGAAAGTTCCTGAACCCTGTGGCGAGGAGAGGACCCGGCACCTGTCCCGAAGACAGGTGCCGGGTTTTTCACCCTTCCACCGACGCGGGAACTGCTTCCCCCGCTGCGGGCCGTCACCGGAAGAACAGCGGCGCGGCCAAGAATGCTACGGACGTGAGCACCGCGTAGACCAGGAAGATCACCACCGCGAAGCCCATGATGTCCCGGAACCGGAGTTTGGCCACGCTGAGAAGCGGAATCGCCCAGAAGGGCTGGATGATGTCGGTCATCATGTCTCCCCACGCGTAGGACAGGACGGTCAGGGCGTTGGGGACGCCGAGCTGGGCGCCTGCCTTCATGATGTAAGGCGCCTCGATCGCCCACTTGGATCCACCCGACGGCACGATGTAGTTCAGCAGTCCGCTGTACCAGTAGACGATCGCCGGATACGTCTCCTTCGTCGCGAACGACACAAACCAGTTGCCGATTTGGTCGGACAGGCCCGAGTATTGAACGATGCCAAAGATTCCGGCATAGAAGGGGAACTGCAAGACGACCCCCCACACGTACCTCCCGGCTTCCTCCGCCGCCTTCAGGAGCGATGCAGGCCGTGAGTGCAGCAGGATCCCCAGCGTCAAGAAGATGAAGTTGACCACGTTGATGTTGATGGCTGCCAGGCCCTTGCCCCGGAAGTAGAGCAGCAGATAGGCGATGCCTGCCAGTCCGATGAGCCAGTTCACGAGCGGGCTGTACTCGAGGGCTGTGGCCGGGGTGTATTCGGTTCTCGCAGGCGGCGTGAACTCCTCCATCTCCGCCAAAACGGCCGGATCGACGGTGACCGTCTCGTCGCGGCCGGGATGGAGCGCGGGCGTGAGCAGCGCCATCGCCACGATGACGATGAGGACCAGGACGAGGTTGAACGGGTGGAAGATGGTCTGCGTCACGGGGATGATGCCGATGTCTTTCTCCAGGAAGTGCTTGGGCGTCGCGACGAGGAGGGGGGCGGACGCTGACAGACCGGCGTGCCACGTGGTCCCGAGGCCCAGGTACGCGGCGGCGACCAGGAGCCGATAGTCCACGTTTCGCACCCGCTTCGCAAGGAAGCGGACGAACACGGCCGAGCCGACGATCGAGAACCCCCAGTTGACGAGGCCGAGGGCCATCGACACGACGGCCATGAGCGCGACCGCCCCTCGGGGAGTGCGGGCGAGTGCCGCGAGCCGGTCCAGCAAACGCGAGACCGGCGGCGCCACGGCGACCACGTACCCGGTGAAGATGATGAGCGACATCTGCATCGAGAAGCTGAGGAGTTCCCAGAACCCCCGGCCCCAGAACTCCACCAGTTGCGGGAGCGTGGAGGGGGTGAACGTGAGCGCAAGGACCGAGGCCAGCACGGTCAGTAGAATCGCCAGCACGTACGCGTCCGGTACCCATCGTGTGGACCAGCGGGTTGCCGCCGTCGCCAGGGTCGCCACGAAGGGAATCCGCTCCGGCTGCGCGGCGGCCGTCCATCCGGCGTGACGCTCTTCCTGCATTCCAGCCAGCGCCTCCTTTTACTCGAGAGTGGCCTCCACCGGGCTCAGCGCGCCCGGCCGATCTCCTCCACGGCCTCCGGGTTTTCCAGCGCGGAGAGGTCCCCGGGACTCTGGCCCAGGTAGCGGGCACGGATGACCCGGCGCATGATCTTCGCGTTCCGGGTCTTGGGGAGCTGGGTCACGAACTTCACGTCTTCCGGACGCAGGGCCTTGCCCAGCTGGGCCGCGACCTGCTCCTTGAGCGCCTGGCGCAGCTCCTCGGAGGGCTCGTGCCCCGGCCGCAGGATGACGAAGGCCACCACCCCCTCGCCCTTGACGGGGTGCGGCACCCCGATCGCCGCCGCCTCGGCCACGGCCGGGTGGGCCACCAGGGCGGACTCGATCTCCGCCGGGCCGACCCGCTTCCCGGCGATCTTGATGGTGTCATCCGAGCGGCCATGGATGTACCAGAAGCCGTCCTCATCGATCGAGGCCCAGTCCCCGTGCACCCAGACGTCCGGCCAGCGGGACCAGTACGTCTGCAGGTACCGGCCGGGGTCCCGCCAGAAGCCCCGGGTCATGCCCGGCCACGGCTTGCGGATCACGAGTTCGCCCACCCGCCCCCGGACCGGGCGGCCTTCGTCGTCCACGACGTCCGCCGCCATGCCCGGGATCGGCCCGGTGAAGGAGGTGGGCTTGAGCGGCTGCAGCACCGTGGCGCCCACGATGCCGCCGGAGATCTCCGTCCCGCCGGAGTAGTTGATGATGGGGCACCGCCCGCCTCCTACGTGGCGGAAGTACCACATGTACGGATCCGGGTTCCAGGGCTCGCCCGTCGACCCCAGGACCCGCAGCGAGCTCAGGTCGTGGCGGCGGACCGGTGCCTCCCCGTGGGCCATCAGGGCGCGGATCACCGTGGGCGACAGCCCGAGGTGCGTCACCCCGTGCCGCTCCACCAGGGACCACAGCCGGTCGGGGCCGGGGTGGTCGGGCGCGCCGTCGTAGAGCAGCATCGTGCTGCCGAGCATGAGGGTGCCGAAGATGAGCCACGGCCCCATCATCCAGCCGATGTCCGTGAACCAGAAGAGGATGTCCGGCTCCTTCAGGTCGAAGGCGTGGGCGATGTCCTGAGTGGCCTTCAGCGGAAAGCCGGCGTGGACGTGCACGGCCCCCTTGGGCTTCCCGGTGGTGCCCGAGGTGTAGATGAGCATGAAGGGATCCTCGGCGTCCATCCAGGCGGTGGGGTACTCGCCGGGCTGACCGGCCACGAGCTCGTCCCAGGCGACGTCCCGCCCCTCGTGCCACGGGACGGAGATGCCCAGCCGGCGGACCACCAGGACGTGCTCGACGCTGGGGGACGCCGCCGCGGCCTCGTCCGCCGCCTCCTTCATGGCGACGGGCTGGCCGCGCCGGTAGAAGCCGTCGGCGGTGATGAGGAGGCGGGCCTCGCTGTCTTGGAGCCGGGTGGTGACGGCCTGGGGGGCGAAGCCCGAGAAGATCGGGGTGAAGATGGCCCCCACCTTCGCCACGGCGAGGATGGCGATCACCGTCTCGGGGATCATCGGCAGGAGGAGGCCGACGCGGTCGCCCCGGCCGATCCCGAGGCGGCGCAGGCCGTGCGCCAGGCGGTTCGACTCGACGTACAGGTCCCGGTAGGTCAGCTTGCGGACGGCCCCTTCTTCGCCCTCCCAGATCACCGCCACCTGGTTCCGCCGGCGCGTGCCGACGTGCTTGTCGACGCAGTCGTTGGCCAGGTTGAGCTGTCCGCCCACGAACCAGCGGGCCCACGGGATGCCCCGCGACGTATCCAGCACGCGCTCGTAGGGCCGGTACCAGGCGATGCCCAGATCCCGCACCACCGCGTCCCAGAACCACTCGATGTCATCGACGGAGCGGCGCAGGAGCTCGTCGTACGTGGCGATGCCGTGGCGGGCCATGAAGCGGTAGAGATTGGACGACAGGATCTGTTCGGGGGTGGGTCTCCACACGACGTCCCCGGGGGCAGCGCTGTCGAAGTCGGGCAACCGGCGGTCACGCTCCCTTCTGCAGTGGTCTGGCCGTCCAATTCCACAGGTTGCAATTTGCATGCCAAATGGCCCCGCAGAGCGGGGCCGTTGCCGGCCCCGTCTCGGGGCGCCACTGGAGCGGTCCTCACGTTCCGTTCCTCGCAGGCAGCACCGGCTGGGCGCGAAGACTCCTTCGCGCTCCCGTGCACAGGTGCTAACCGTCTTTCGCAGCGTCCGGCGGAAGGTCCGCTGGGAGGAGCCCGGCTTCACGCAGGGTTCGGAGCTTGATCTGAAGAGCTCGCCGCGACAGTCCCAGGTGCAGCGCCGCCCGGGTGCGATTGCCGCCGTGGAGTCGGAGAGCCTCCAGGATCCGCTCCCTTTCGAACTCCGTTCGCACCCTTTTCGAGAGCCGGGGCAGCGGAACGTTCTCACCCGCGGTGACTCCGCTCCCCTGGGGCCGGAATGTGTCGGGGAGATGGCGCAGCTCCACGCGGTCGCCGTCCCAGAGCACCGCGACCTGTTCCATGAGGTTGCGCAGCTCGCGCACGTTGCCGGGCCAGGGATAGCTCATGAGGGCCGCGAGGGCGGCAGGGTCGAGATCCCGGAACATCTTGCGGTAGCGGGAGGAGAACTCCCGCAGGAAGTGCCGCGCCAGCACGGGGATGTCCTCGGGGCGC
Organism: Caldinitratiruptor microaerophilus; assembly: GCF_025999835.1. Taxonomy (NCBI): domain Bacteria; kingdom Bacillati; phylum Bacillota; class Clostridia; order Eubacteriales; family Symbiobacteriaceae; genus Caldinitratiruptor; species Caldinitratiruptor microaerophilus. Next base: position 3,471,980 of record NZ_AP025628.1, read on the forward strand.
TCGCGCAGTGACGGTACCCGGACCGGCACCACGGCCAGGCGGAAGTAGAGGTCCTCCCGGAACGCGCCCCGGCGCACCTCCCGGAGCAGGTCGCGGTGCGTGGCGGCCAGGATGCGGACGTCGACCGGCCGGCAGCGGCTGCTTCCCAGCGGGCACACCACCTTCTCCTCGATCACCCGCAGCAGCTTGGCCTGCAGGGGCAGCGGCATGTCCCCGATCTCGTCCAGGAGGAGGGTCCCGCGGTGGGCCTGTTCGAACAGGCCCGTGCGGTTCGCCGTGGCCCCGGTGAACGCGCCCTTCTCGTGCCCGAAGAGCTCGCTCTCCAGGAGCTGTTCCGGCAGCGCGGCGCAGTTGACCGCCACGAAGGGTCCCCCGGCCCGACGGCTCAGGGCGTGGATGGCCCGCGCGACCACTTCCTTTCCGGCCCCGCTCTCCCCCTGGATGAGGACGTGCGCGTCCGTCGGGGCGATCCGGGCGACGGTCTCCCGCAGCGCGACGGTCGCGGGGCTGTTCCCGAGGATGTCGGCCCGCCCGGCTCCCGCGGCCGCCACCGGGTAGGCGTGGGCCCCGCCGGCACGCGCGCCGGCGAGCGCCTCTTGGATCGCGCTCTGCAGTTCCTGCAGGGTGAACGGCTTCGAGAGGTAGGTGCAGGCGCCGAGCTTCATGGCTTCCACGGCGGTCTGGACCGAGGCGTACGCGGTCATGACGATGACCGGGAGATGAGGGTGGGCGTTCCGGAGTTCGGTCAGCAAGACAAGGCCGTCGGCGTCGGGGAGCCGGAGGTCGAGGAGCACGAGGTCCGGCAGCGCCCGCCGGAGCTCCCGTCGCGCTTCGGAGGCGCTACGGGCCCCCCGAATGCGGTAGCGTTGCCCGATAGACTGCTCGAACAGCCAGAGCATGTTCGGCTCGTCGTCGACCACGAGAAGCAGCGGTCGCATGGCTCACGCCACCCCCCTGCTGCCGGGACCCGGCCGCGCCGCCAGAGGAAGGCGGATCGTGAAGACCGCCCCGCTGCCCGGGCTCGACTCGACGTCCACGTACCCGCCGTGCTGGTCCACGATCCGCTGGACCAGCGGAAGGCCGAGGCCGGTGCCTCCGGGCTTCGTCGTGAAGAAGACGTCCCAGATCTTCGGGAGCACGTCTGCAGGGATGCCGGGGCCGTTGTCGGCCACCTGGACGCGGGCCGTGGCGTCGGGCTCCGACCGCAGGGTGACGCGCAGCTTGCCGCCGGCCCCTGTGCCGGCCAGCGCCTGGATGCTGTTGAGCAGCAGGTTCACAACTGCCTGTTGCAGGTGGTCGGCGTCGCCCGTCACAAGCACGCCCTGCTCGAGGTCGCTCTCGACCCGCACGCCGTGGCGCTCCCCGTACCACCGGACCAGGTCGGTGGCCCGGCGGACGACCTCGGTGAGGTCCAAGGCCTCGGCGCGGGGGGACGAGTAGTGAGCGAAGCTGACCAGCCCGTCGATGATACGGCTGACCCGGCGCAATTCCTCGGTGGCCACCCTCACCACCTGCCGGATGAAACCGGGCTCCTCGGCCCGTTCCGGTAGGAGCTCGAGGGAACCGAGCACCACGGTGAGCGGGTTCCGCACCTCGTGGGCGATCACCGCCGCCAGTTCCCCCGCCGCGGCCAGCCGGTTGGCGCGCTGGAGGTACTCGTCGAGTTCCCTGGCCCGGCGGAATTCCTCCAGGTAAAAGGCGTACCCGGCCTTGCCGGCGCCAGCGGCGCCGGCAGGCGCGCCGATCCCCACCACGGCCAGGTCGACCTCCGGCAGTCCCTGGCTTCCTGTCGCCACCAGCGGGCCGAAACGCCGGAGCTCCCCCGGCTGGGGCAACTCATCGGGGTCGGCCCGCCAGCCCGGCAGGAGTTGCTGGAGGACGCGGAACCAGGATGTACCCCGTCCGGGAGCCTGCGCCATGCCCAGCATCCGCATGGCCGTGCGGTTCAGATACAGGAGGGCGCCCGCGTGGTCCGTGATGGCGATGCCGATGTCGAGGCTCCCGAGGAAGAGATCGAGATACTCCCGCATTCGTCGGAGCGGCTCGGACGCCGCCGGCTCGGAACTTTCGTGCGCGGCGAACCAGGCCGACGTCGCGGTGATCAAGAGCCCGAGCAGGCCGAGGAGGGGGCCAAACGCCTTCCAGTCGAACCGCCCTGAGGCGCGGGCGGAGATCTGCGCGTAGATGTCCGCCACCGTCTCGTTGGCAAAGGTGTACCCGACGGCGCGGCCGTTTCGCAGGATGGGGTGCATGTAGTTGAGGATGTCGCCGCGCACCATGGTGCCTGCGGCCACGATGGGGCGGCCCCGCTCCATCACCTGGCGGCCCAGGTGCCACGGCGGGATCGTCACCCCGACGAGGCGGCCGAACTCACCGTGGGGCGCATAGGCGACGATGGCGTCGAGATCCCGCGCGTAGTAGCCCAGGGCCACGCCGGGGAACGCCTGAGCGATCTCGTCGGTCATGGGGGCGAGGGCGGCGTTGAGGGCTCGTATCCTCTCCTCCCGGCTGCGGCCGGAGGCCCGCTGCAGAGCCAGGAGCGCATCGAAGTCGGACTCGAGCCGCTGCTCGAGGAGGCGTGCCAGCCCGCCGAGTTTCGCCGCTTTTTCTTCCAGGAGAGCGGACTCCGCCCTCTGGAGCAGGGATGTGAGGCGGTACATCCGGTTCCCCCTACCGGAACGCCGGTGCCGTATATGGCTGCGATGAGACAACGACCACGCATGTGGGAATTTCGTCGGTTGAGAGACCGGCTCCTCTCGGGGCAGGCTCTCGGGTGCAGTGCCCGGCGACGGCGCGTCTCGGCCGGATAACATTTCGGGAGGAGATGGTGGGGACAACAAAGAATGAGACCTCACCTGGTAGGTTGCGGTAGCAACCATCCCGACAAGGCCTGGTAATGGGTGAGGTCTCGATGTGGCTAGTTCGTGAGATCATGGACCTAATCCTGCTGCTGGTGCATGGGATCTCGGAGTTGCTGCGGACCCGCCACGACTTCATGGAACTGGAGAAGGGGATCTTCCGGCTGGTGCAGGAGGTGGCGCGACGGGCGCTGGTGCTGGCGTTGCACCGGCTGGACGACGAGCTGATGCGCCGGCGGGACGCGGCGCGATATGAGTTGGTGCACAGCAAGCCGCGGACGATCGTGACGCCGTTTGGGAAGGTGCAGGTGCGGCGGCGGTACTACCGGGACCGTCAGAGCGGGGAAGGCCATTTCCTGCTGGACGAGGCGCTGGGGTGGACAGCCCGCCAGCGGCTGTCGCCGTGGGCCACAGAACTGGCGGTGGCGATGGCCGCGGAGATGCCGTACCACCGGGCGGCGGCGGTGCTGGCGAAGCTCACGCTGGGGGGCATGGATGTCCGAGCGATGAGCGTCTGGCGTGAGGTCCAGGAGGTGGGCGCTGTACGGGTGGAGCAAGCCGAAGCGCAGCGCCGTGCAGTGTTCGACCGTGGCGAGGTGCCGGCGGGGCAGCGGCGGACCGAGCGGTTGCGGATTGAGGTGGACGAGGTGGTGGTCCAAGGCCGTGGTCCCCGGGGAGCCCACAGGCACCTGGGGCTGAAGCTGGCGGTCGGCTATGAGGGCAAAGAGCAAGTCGGGCAAAACCGGTGGCAACTGGTAGAGCGCCGGGTGACCGCAGGCTTGGCCAGTGCGGAGGTCTTCTCGGAGCAGACGTATGCGGATTTCGGCAGCAAGTGGGATCTGAGTGCGGTACAGGACGTGGTGGTGGGCGGCGACGGTGCCCCGTGGGTGAAGCAGTGGGCGGGGACGTTTGCCGGAGCGAGGTACCAGCTGGACCCGTTCCACCTCCGCCGGGCGCTGCTGGAGGGTCTGTCGCATGACGAGGAGGCCTACCGGAAGGCGGTGGAGGCCCTGAAGGTCAAGGACTGGAGCCAGGTGGAGCAGGTGCTGGCGACGGCCGAGCGGGCCAGTCGTGGGGCGCAGCGCAAGCGTGTGGCAGGGCTGCGGAAGTACCTGCAGGAGAACTGGGACGGCATCTGCCGTTCCGGGGCCGCAGACAGTTTGGGCACCATTGAGGGGCAGGTGTTCCACCATGTCGCCCGACGGATGAAGCGCCATGGAGCGCAGTGGAGTGACAGGGGAGCGGACCATCTGGTGCGGCTGCTGGCGGCCCGGGCGAACGGGGAATTGGCGGTGATGGGGCGGCAGGCCTGGCCGATGCAGTCGGAGGTGTTGCGCCAGGCAACCGGCTCGACGGCGATTCGGGTGCAGCCCGGGGAACTGAATGATCCGGAGGCATGGCTGCGGGTGAACCTGCCGGCGCTCAGCGGACCAGCTGCCGGCTCGCCGTGGGTCAAGTACGTGCTACGTGAGCTTGTGAGGGCGCTGCCGCGGAGTGCATAACGAACCAAAAAATTCGGGCCTTGTCGGGTCACCTACCGAAGCTTGACACGGCCGCGCGTCTCGGGGCCGTTGCGATCTGCCTCCCGGCGTGCTATAATCCATCTTGCTCGTCGGGGCCGGCGCCCCGGACGGTGTGGTGAGCGGGCGTGTAGCTCAGCGGGAGAGCGCTTGACTCACATTCAAGAGGTCCCAGGTTCGATCCCTGGCACGCCCACCAGTCTGGAAGCGGGTTTCCGGGATCTGAAGATGTAAGGAACTGGGGTCTGTCAGTAACCGGTCAGTAACGGCTCCTCCGGTCGGGAACCCGCCGCAAAAGGTTTGGCCCCGGGTCGTTTCCCGGGGCCGGTTCGGTCAATTTCAAGCCCGGTTCTTCTTTTGAGCCGCCGTGAAGAGTGCGCCAAGCCTCTCCACGGCGTCTTTCTTTTGCCGGCGGAACACGTGCCGGTAGATGTCGGCCGTCACCTGGACCTGGGAATGCCCGGCAAGTTCGCTGACCGTCTTCAGATCGACCCCGGCGTCGATCATGTTCGTGACGAAGGTGTGCCGCAGGTCGTGGAACCGGATCTTCGGCAGTCCAGCTTTCGCCAGGATCTCCGGGAGGTGGCGGTTCCGGACGTTCGACGGGTTGAGAGGCGTGCCAATCTCTGTCGTGAACACCAATTCGGGTTCGCGCAGCCCGATCTTGAGGAGTTCCCGGGCCTGCTCGATTCGCCACTGCTTCAGGGCGGCGACGGCAGGCTCCGCCAGGTCGATGGTCCGCCGGGAGGTCCGGGTCTTTGGGGTGGAGAACACGGGCTTTCCGCCGATCCACTGGAGATTCTGAGCCACGGTGACGGTACCCGCTTCGAGGTCGATATCCCGCCAGCGAAGGCCAAAGAGTTCACCCTGGCGGAGGCCGGTATATACCGCAAGAGTGAACAGGGCGTGCAGTCGGTCGTCCCGGGCCGCTTCGAGGAATTGCGCCACTTGCTCCGGTGTGAGGGCGGCAGCTTCCTTCCGCTCCACCCGGGGCTTCTTCACCGCGTCGATGGGGTTGCGGGCCAGGAGCCCCCATTCTACGGCCTGTCGCAACGCCTTATGGAGGACGGCGTGAACGAGGGCCACCGTGCGGGGGCTCTTGCCAGCGCCCAGGAGGGTATGATAGAGGCCCTGCACCTGTGGCGGCGTGATTTTTTGGAGCGGAACGGCGCCGATGTGCGGGGCGATGTAAGCCCGCACAATATCCTGGTAGTTCTGGAGCGTGGTGGCCTTCACCTCGTGGGCGACCGTGGTTTCGAGCCATCGGGCCAGGAACTGCCCCAGTGTCTCCCGGGACGGCTCAACTAGGGTGCCTTCCCGGATCTTCTGCAAGGTTTCCAACTTCCAGTCCACGACCTTCGTCTTCAGCGGATCGGAGAACCGCGCCACCTTCCGCCGTGTCTTTGGCACCCCGTTCTCGTCCAGGACGGGCTTTCCGTCGGGGCCTATGACTTGTTCCCAGCCGATGGTCAGTTCGCAGTACCAGCGTTTCCGCTTCTCGTGATACCAGACGGAGCCTTCACCGTTGCCGGCCTTATCCTTCCTGGGGGCCGGTTTCCTGGGCATGTTGTTCCCTCCTCTTGCGGTCCTCTGCGCGCTTCCGGCGTTGCCTCAGAACGGCGGCATGCCGGGGGCTACACGTTTTTTGGGCCGGGTGCACGGCGATATAGGGCGCACCGCACGTCGGCAACTCGCAAAGCCTGACTTGTTGCTCTTCTGTTGTCATGTTGATCAGGAGCATGACTTGGGCGGCCTGAATCAGGGACTTAAACTCCCAGTTGAGTTGCAATTTGCCGTTGAAAACCAACCCAACCTGAATCGGCCCGGCAGTGATTCCCCGCAACTCCCACTTCCATGGCACCCCACTCGGTGCCTCATCTTCCGGTGTAAAACCCCCGCGGCGGAACGTTTCCCAAAGCCGAACGTCATGCCATAACCAATTCGTCGCGTATCGGATATCCTGGATCGACTCGCTGTACCCGTGAAGAAAAGAGTCGGAGAACCAGTTTGTTCCTACAGGCGGTGGTTCGCCGTCAGGAAAAAACCGCTTCGCGTACTTCACATATGGCACCGCAAGACCAAAAGGGTAGATAGAGCCGGGCTGCAGGTAGAGGACGAGTTCCTCGCCGCCCGACTCGGAGTGTTCGCGAGGAATGTAGTGGTCATAGCTAATATAATGGTGAAAAATTCCAAGAAGGCCATACCTGTCTGCGAAGCGGAGAACTGCCTTCGCCTTTGCTGTATCCTGCCGCTGCATGAGGCGCCGGACGGCTTCGTCGTCGTTCGCTGCAGCGCTGATGGCCGCCAGCTCTTCCTGCGTCCGTTGTACCTCCCCCACCATGGCGAGAAAGTCACGCAAGAAATCACGCGGATGTTCAAGCGGCCTATACCAAGTGATCGTGGCTTCTGCGGCAGGCCGTACGTATGGCCAGCCATTAACACTTACGATTTCATACCGGGTGTGTTTGGGCCAGAGGCCCTCTCCGGCAAAAAGCCCAGGGCGTGGCCGCTCTTGCAGTTCATCCCCCAGCATGAAATTTTCCTCCCGCGTCACTGGTTGTCATGCTTCCTGCGTGACTACCTGTACTGTATCATGCTGCCCAGGAAGCACGCAAGACGAAACCGTGCTACAAGGGGGCCGGACGTGTTGAACCGCACCGAAGAAGCCCTGTTGCTGAATGCGCCGGCCGTCGCACGCAAGCTGGGGATTGGCCGTGACACTGCCTACGGGCTCATTCGGGCCAAGGTTCTCCCCTCCGTGCGGGTCGGGCACAAGGTGCTTGTCCCGGCGCGCGCCGTCGATGAGCTGATCGCGCGGATCATGCGGGGCGAGATCACGCAGTTGGGGGCGTGACGGGTGCAGAAGCTCAGGACCATCCAGGCGTTCGCGCGGGAGGTGTGGCGGGGGTGACCGACGACCTCTTTCCGGCCATCCTCTCCGCTCTTCGCGGCGTCAAGGGTCCGGACGCCTCCGGCAACTACAGCGCCCGTTGCCCCTTCCACGACGACAAGCACGCCAGCCTGAGCCTCCACCCCGAACGGGGGTTCCGCTGCCATGCGGAGTCGTGCGGCCGGAGGGGTACTGTCCGCGCACTGGCCGAGCACCTGGGCCTGGAGACGCCACGGCGGCGAGACGGCCGGGAGGTCGTGGCGACTTACCCCTACCGGGACGAGAAGGGTCGGCTCCTCTATGAGGTGGTCCGGTTCCGGCCGAAGGACTTCCGTCAGCGGCGCCCGGACGGTAAGGGCGGCTACGTCTGGAACCTCGAAGGCGTGCGCCGGGTCCTCTACCGGCTGCCCGAACTGCTGGCGGCGGACCCATCGAAGCCCGTTTTCGTCCCCGAGGGCGAGAAGGATGTTGAGGCCCTCCGCTCCCGGGGCCTTGTGGCGACGTGCAACGTCATGGGCGCCGGGAAATGGCAACCGGAGTACGCCGAGCACCTGAAGGGCCGGCATGTCGTGGTCCTGCCGGATAACGACCAGCCCGGTCGGGACCATGCGGCCCGGGTGGTAGCCTCGCTTCGGGGCGTTGCGGCCTCCGTGCGGCTGATCGAGCTCCCGGGCCTTCCGGAGAAGGGAGACGTCTCGGACTGGTTCGCCCAGGGCCACAGCGCAGACGAACTGCTGGAACTGGTGCGGCAGACGGCGCCCGTCTACGAGGACAAGCCCAGGTTCGTCCTGCGGTCGGCGGAGGAGATCGAGGCCCTTCCGCGGCCGCGGTGGCTCATCGAGAACCACATCGTGGCCGGAAGCCATGCCGTACTGTACGGCCCGAGCGGGAGCGGGAAGAGTTTCATCGCCCTGGACTGGGCCTTGTCCGTGGCGACGGGGAAGGGCTGGATGGGGTACGAGACCATGCCCGGGCCTGTCGTGTACGTGGCCGCCGAGGGCAGCGCCGGCCTGGGCGACCGTCTGCGGGCGTGGAAGGCTGTATACGGCCGGGAGACCGCAGGCCGGGTGCACTTCCTCACCGAGCCCGTCAACCTCATGTCCACGGACGACGTGAAGGAGTTCATCCGCACGCTCCGGCTCCTGCCGTCCCCGCCCGTCCTGGTGGTGGTGGACACCTTGGCCCGCTGCATGGTGGGGGGAGACGAGAACTCCGCCCGGGACGTGGGTCTGGCGAACGCCGGGGTGGACCGCATCCGGCACGAGACCGGCGCCGCCGTCCTCATCGTCCACCACAGCGGCAAGCAGGGGACGCAGGAGCGGGGGTCGAGCGCGCTTCGTGCGGCGGCAGACACCATGATCGAGCTTACGGACGACGAGGGCGCCATCACCCTGTCCTGCACGAAGCAGAAAGACGCCGAGCCGTTCCCGGCCCTGCCGCTGCGCCTACAGGCGGTGGAACTGGACGAGGAGCGGCGCTCGTGCGTGGTCCGGTTCGACACCGAGGACGACCGGCGCCGGGACCTGGAGCGGGCGGCATTCACTGCGAGCCAGAAGAAGATTCTGGATGCCATCCGTGTCCTGGACATCGGCGAGGGGGCCTCGCTGAAGGACATCATGCGGGTTGTGGCCCTGCCCGACCGGACGTTCTACGACGCCAGAAGGGCCCTTCTGGATGCCGGCTACATCGTCAAGGACGGCAAGCGGTACCGGCTAACCAACAAAGGTTCGGAAGCCGTAAGGTTTACTGCGGATACTGCGGTTGCAGTGCGGTCGCAGTTCCGCACTGCGGTTACTGCGGAGTGCGGGGCCCCTTATAGGGGCCCGCACCGCCGCAGTGCGGAACCGGCACTGCAAGCGGCTTTGAGAAATGGTACTGCGGAACCCGGAATTGCAGTTAACCTTCCGCCAAGCGAAAGGTCGGAATTAGCTCCAGACGATGACGACGAACTACCCTGGCCCCCGGAGGACGAGGAGGAGGGCTGACTATGAGCGCACCGGCGCTGACGGAATGCCTGCGCCGGCAAATGCCCGACCTATGCCCAAGGTGCAACCGCTTCCCGGCTGCGTTCCCCTTCGAGGTGAGCGAGGTCAACGCTGGGCGGACCCTCGAGGCGGTCTATCGCTGCAAACGGTGCGGGCATGTCTGGAACTGCTGGTGGGACGCGGAGGCCATCCGGCAACTGTCTGCCGTTGGGGGGGAGTGACCCGTGCTCATGGAGGTCGCCAGAATCTGCCACGGCTGCGGCTACGTCGTGCGGCTCGAACTGGTCCCCGACGCGCGCTACGCCGAGACCCGGGCCAAGGCCCTGCGCGCCCGGGCGAAGGAGCGGCGAGGCCAGTGCCCCCGGTGCCGGAGCCGTGACGGGGAGATCGTGGCCCGGCCGGTTCCCAAGGGAGGCGGCGCCGCATGAGCCCCCGCCGGCTGAATGCCCGGCCCGAGGAGGTGCCGCTGTACACCCGGGCCCAACGCCTGGAGGGCGCCGCCATGTTCATCGACCTGGCCTGCGAGGAGCTGGAGCGGGGCGGGGAGCACATCCTGATGAACTCCGCGTACGGCCTCCGAAACGAGGTGCTGGCCTGGCGGTTCCGGCTCCTGGATGAGGCGAAGGCGCGCGGCGAGGTGAGGCAGTGCGACGCCTGCGGCGGCTCAGGCAAGGCGCCGGACGGCTGGGCCTGCAAGGCGTGCGCCGGGGTTGGCCTCGTGAGCCGGGACGGCCTGCGGCTGCCGGGCGAGTGAAGCCATGGCGGCACCGATGAAGTCACCCTACTGCCCGACCTGCGGCGGCCCGCTCCGGCGGCGGGCTCCGGGGTGGTGGGACTGCCCGCAGGGCCACGGTGAGTGGCTCGGGGCGGAAGGCGAGGTGGGAGACGACGTGACGGAACTCATGGCCGTGGGCTCACTGCGGCCCGACCCGCCGGACCCGCCGGCGGACCCGCTCCATGCCCTGATACCCTGGTTGCCCCGGAAGGCGGCGCGTGCGGCCGAGCCGGTGAGCCGGGCAGACGTGGGGACGAGGCGCAAGGGCGGAGGCCGGCGCGGCCGTGGGAAGAGCCCGCAGCAGCAGAAGATGGACGCCTGGCAGCGGCGGCGGAAAGGAGGCGGCGCAGCATGAACCAGATCCTCGAGGCCCTGTTGGCGGCTGCCCTGGCCGCAGCGGTGCTGCAAAGCCTGGTGGGCTGGGCGTGGGCGGTCGCGACGGTGGTTCGGTGGGCGAGGCGACGGCGGGAGAGGAGGGCCTAAGCCATGGGGCTGCTGCGGTCAACGCTGCGGTGCGGGGAGTGCGGCCAGGCGGTGGACGTGCTCACGAAGGCCCACGTCCGGCTGAGGCACGGCATGACCAAGCGGGAGTACCTGCGGCTGCACCCCGAGCACGCGGACCCGACCTACTGGGGAACGGTGCCCTCCGTGGCGCAGCGGATGAAGCAGCGTGGCGAGGACGGGACGGATGCGGCATAGGGAGGCGTGAAGCGTGCCCCGCTGTCCCTTGGTGCTAGTGTCAATCGCAACGCCCTATGGTGCTCAGGGCCGTGACGATGAGCTGGATGACGCCCACGACTGCCAACACCCACGTCGCCCGTATCATCGCTTTCGACTGCTTTTCTGCGGCGGTCATCTGGTCGTACGCGACCTTGACCTGCAGTTGATGCTCAAACGTGCGTGCGTTGATGCCGTGATGATACCGGCCTTCAGCGATTCTCTTGAACAGTTCCTCGTACGACTCGGGTACCGGGTTTTCCACGTGTACGATTCCTCCCCAAGCGGTATTGGAGGGGGACTTCGGCGAGGCGTTTCCTGCTCCTTCCTGAGAGGGGGTAGGGGGGTGTAAATTTCTGGTACCTGTCTGTCAGAGACCGGGCGGGCGGCTCCGCGTGTGCGGCGTCAACCGAAATCCAATTTTTGCGGGAGGTGGTGGACATGCCCCGGCGGAAGCCCACGGCGCTGAAAGTGCTGTCGGGAACGGCGCGACCGGATCGGATGAAGAACGAGCCTAAGCCCCGACCGGTGGCTCCGCCGTGCCCCAAGGGACTGCCGAAGGAAGCCCGTCGGCTGTGGAAGGAAATGGCACCAAAGCTGGAGCGGCTCGGACTGCTTACTGAGACAGACGGGCCGGCCTTCGCCGATCTGTGCCTTTGCTGGGCACGGCTCAAAGAAGCCGAGCGAGACATCTCGGAGCGTGGCCTGCTCGTGGATGGCGAGCGTGGCAAGGTGAAGAACCCGGCAGCGCAACTGGCCCGCGAATACCGGGCCGCGGCGCAGAAGTGGGCGGCACGCTTCGGCCTGACACCGGCGGACCGCGGGGTGCTGGACCTGCCGCAGCAGGAAGACGAAGCGGACGATTTCCTTGAGTTCCTGTGGCAGAGGAAGAACCGGGGGAAGGACCTATGAAGCCGCAGCCGCCGCCGGAGGGGTTGAGCGGCGAGGCCCAGCAGGTCTGGTGGCGGACACTCCGCTTCCTGCGGGACCTGGGCACGCTCGACCAAGTATCAGCGGAAGAACTCGCCGACTATTGCTGGGCGGTGGCTCGAATGCAGGAACACAGGGAACACGACTCGTTCCTGCAGGACAGTCAAGTCATGCTGGCCTTCGCCAGGAAATATGGGCTGACACCTGCCTCACGCGCCCGGCTGGGCATCGTGTGGACGAACAAGGGATGGCGAAGGCTTCGGCGGAGGACACAAGAGCCCGGGGGAGTGGGCGAGACCGATACCGAAGGGGAGGATGCCTCCGATGGGGATGAACCGGACGAGTGACACCGCCGAGTTGAAGGCCGAGATGGACGAGCTGCGCCGCCGGCGCGACGAGTTGAAGCGCCGATTCCAGGTGGCCCCGCCAGGAGGGGGCACCGCGCTACCGGACGAGGGCGCGGAGGGGCTCCAGGCACCGGCCGAAGCGGGCGATGAAGCCGAGGGGGGCGAGGATGACGACGCCGCGGAGTGGACCGCTGAGGTCTGACACCACACCGCCGCTTCTGCGGGCGTACCACCTTCTCCTGGGACACGTGACCCAGCAGGGGCGGCCCATGACCGACGAGGAGCGGGAGGCGCTGCGGGCGATCCTGGACGCCCACGCGAAGCTCGAGCGTGACGCCCTGAAGCGGCGGGAGCGCGAGCTGCGCCGGAAGGCGAAGCGGCGGGCCGCCGGCGGGGGCTGGGCTTGAAGGCGGCAATGGAACGTGGTACCATTGAACCAGAAGACGTGCCCGGCCGAGAGCGCCGTTGGAGGTGCTGACGCCTGGGCCGAAATCCTGGAGCGCGTTGGAGCGCCCGGGAGACGTGGCAGGACTGCGCCCCTGCCATGTTTCCCGGGCGCTTCGCGTTGAGAGGGGGTGTCAAGCATGCGAAACGTGCAGGGCATCGAGTTCGCGGCCCATCCGCTGGCCTACCGTTACGGCGGGATGACCGCCCTGGCCGATGCCGCGCTGGCGGCGCAGATTCGGGCGCTCGGCTTCGTGGTGGAGGAGCTGGTCCGGCGGGTTGAGGCGAACGACGGGCGGCGGCGGCAGGTACCTGCGAGCCTTCAGGCGCGGCGACTGCGGCTCATGAACATGACGGAGGTGTGAGCGTGCTTTCGGCGGTAGAACAGCGGGCACAGGTCCTGGCCCAGGCCCGCGCCATCATCGAAACGGCCGAACGGGAAGGGCGAGGCCTCACCGAGAGCGAGCAGAGGCGATGGGACGGGCTCATGGCTGAGGCGGAGCGGCTGCGGGCCGTCGCCCGAGGAGACGATGCCCCACGGCCCCGGGTGCAGTTCCGGGAGAAGCGGCTCCTGAACCTGGGGCCGGAGTACCGGGCCGCCTTCGCACGGTACCTGGTGCAGGGGAACGAACTGCTCGGCCAGTCCGACCAGCGCGCCCTGGCGGCCGGCGAGTTCCCCCGCGGCGGATACCTGATCCCCCCGACCATGCTGGCCGAGGCCCAGGTGATCATGGCCGGCGTCAGCCCGCTCCGGAACCTTGTCCGGACGTGGCCCCTCGAGCACGAGTACAGTCTGGGCGTCCCGACGGTCGATGTCGGCGACGATGCGGTGTGGTCCCCCGAAACCAGCATCGGCGCCGAGGACACCAGCGTGGTGTTCGGCAAGCGGGAGCTCCGCCCCCACGATCTGACGGCGTTCTTCAAGGTCTCGAACAAGCTCCTCCAGACCAGCCTGGCGGCGGAAGACGTGGTGCTGGCCGTGCTGGCGGAGAAGCTCGCCATGGCCCTGGAGAGGGCTTATCTCACTGGCGACGGGGTGCAGAAGCCGCTGGGCGTGTTCGTCGCGTCCTCGCAGGGCATCTCCACCGCCCGGGACGTGAGCGTGGGCACGGGGGCCATCACCTATGACGGCCTCGTGGCCATGAAGTACGCCCTGAAGGCGACGTACTGGCCCCGAGCCCGTTGGGTGATGCATCGCGACGTGGCGAAGGCCATCGCCCAGATCAAGGACACGGCCGGGCAGCCGATCTGGAAGGAGTCAACCCGCGCCGGTGAGCCGGACCGGCTCCTGGGCTTCCCCGTGATCCTGAGCGAGTACGCGCCGAACACGATCGCCACGGGGAACTACGTGGTGGTCCTCGGCGACTGGTACTGGTACTGGACCGCGGAGCGCCCGACAGTCTTCGTCCAGGTCCTGAGCCAGCTCTGGGCCGATCAGAACCTGACCGGCTACCTGACCCGCGGCGAGTTCGACGGTGGCCCGGCCCTGGAGGAAGCGTTCGTCCGGGGGAAGGTGTCGTGATTCGAGAGGCGGGGCGTCTCCGTGGCGCCCCGCCCATGCTATTGGGGGTAGAAGGCCATGACGCTGACGAAACGCGGCAAAGCAGCCGTCAAGGCCCTTCTCCGTGGCGAGGGCGTGTCGATGAACGGCTGGCCCCGGGATGAGGTGCTGGCCGTGCTTGACGCTGCACTCACGGAGTTGGAGCGGATGCGAGAGCGGGGCCTGCGCTCTATCGCAAAGATGGAGGCGCTGATTACCGAACTGCAGGGGCATGTCCGGGACTTCGAGGCGGACATCGCCAGGGTGAGGGAACTGCGCGCGCAGGTGGTGGGTGGCCAGTGAAGGCCGAGATCAAGGGCGCCAGGGAACTGATTCGCGCCTTCGACCGGCTCTCGGACGAGCTCAAGGGCCAGGTGCTGGCCGAGGCGGCCAAGGCGGGCGCCGAGGTGATCCGGGCCGAGGCCAGCAGACGGGCGCCGCGCAAGACCGGCGATCTGGCGCGGAGCATCGTGGCCGAGGTGCTTGAGCAAGCCCCGGGCAAGGTCACGGTCGGGGTGGGGCCGGACAAGGACCGTTTCTACGGCCGCTTCGTGGAGTTCGGCCACGCCCTCGTCCGGGGCGCCCGCAAGGCCGAGAAGAAGGTCGTCGGTCACGTCCCCCCGCATCCGTTTCTCCGCCCGGCCCTGGACGAGGGCGCGGAGCGGGCCAAGCAGGCCATCGCTGACGAGTTGAAGGCGGCCATCGAACGGGCCGCAAAGGGGTGAGATCGTGGCGAACATCGGTAGCCTCACCGTGGCCGTGGTGGCGGAGACGAACGCCTTCACGGCGGCGATGAAGCAGATGCAGGACCAGGTGGCCGGGGTCGCGACGGCGGCTCAGAAACACTTCGACACGATCCGGGCGGCCATCGACCGGGCGACGCCGGCCTCGAACGTGCTCATGGGGGCCGTGGGCGCCGCGGCGGCGGCGATTGGAGGGCTCGGCGCCGCCGGCGTGAAGATGGCGGCCGAGATGGAGCAAAGCCGCATGGCGTTCACGACGCTCCTCGGCGACGCCAAGCGGGCGCAGGACTTCATCCAGGGCCTCTCCGACTTCGCGGCCAAGACCCCGTTCGAGCTGCCGGGCCTCATGGACGCCAGCCGGAAGCTCCTGGCCTTCGGCTTCGACGCGCAGAAGGTCATCCCCATGATGACGGCGATCGGGGACGCCGTGGCGGCTCTCGGCGGCGGTGCCGCAGAGATCGACCGCGTCACCTTTGCCCTCGGCCAGATGCAGGCCAAGGGGAAGGTCAGCGCGGAGGAGATGATGCAGCTCGCCGAACTGGGCATCCCGGCCTGGGAGATGCTGGCCTCGCAGATCGGCGTGTCGATCCCGGAGGCGATGAAGATGGCCGAGAAGGGGGCCATCGACGCCGGGACTGGCATCCAGGCCATCCTCGACGGGATGACGCAGCACTTCGGCGGCGCCATGCAGCAGCAGGCGCAAACGATCCTCGGCCAGTGGTCCACCGCGAAGGACAACATGAGTTCGATCCTCCGCACCGTGGGCGAGGAGATCATCAAGGCTTTCGACCTGGGCGGGGTGCTGACGAAGCTGAACGAGCAGCTCACAGCCCTGGCGGACGCCATTCAGGCGAAGGGGGTCCGGCAGGCGCTGCTCGACCTGATCCCCCCCGAAATGGAGACGACCATCGTCCTCGTGTCCGGGGCTATCGCCGGAGCCCTGGTGCCCGCCCTGTACTCGCTGGCGGCCGGGTTCATCGCCGCGACGGTGCCCCTCCTGCCGTTCATGGTAGCCGGGACCGCCCTGGCCGGGCTGGCCTACCTGGTGATCAAGAACTGGGGACCCATCACCGAGTTCTTCTCGAACCTGTGGTCGGGTGTGATGGAGGCCACGACGGGCGTCGTGGGCCGTGTCCGGGACTGGCTCGCCGATACCTGGGAGAGCATCCGCAGCACCGTGGCCAACGTGTGGAACGGGATCAAGGACTTCTTCGCCAGGTGGTGGGACGAGCTGCTGGTCATCTTCCTCGGCCCCGTCGGGCTGCTCATCGCCACGATCGCGAAGAACTGGGACCTCGTCCGCGCGGAGACGGAGAAGATCTGGATCGGGATCACGCACTTCCTGGACACGACCTGGACGCGGATCAAGGGCTACGCGCTGGCGGCGTGGAACGCCATCCACGACACGATTGCTGAGCCGGTGCGCCGGGTGAAGGAGAGCATCTCGAACGCCTTCAACGCCGCCCTGGACTGGCTCAAGGGCCAGGTGAAGCCCTGGCTGGACGCCGGGAAGAACCTCATCAAGGCCCTGATCGACGGGATCGCCAGCATCCGGATTCCGCTGCCCCGGTTCGAGATCGAGTGGGCGACCGGGCCGATGGGAATTCAGATCCCCAAGCTGAACTTCGGCATCTCGTGGCGGTCCCTGCGGGACTTCATCCCGTTCCTGGCGGAGGGCGGTATCGTGACGGCCCCGACGCTGGCGATGATCGGCGAGCGAGGCCCAGAGGCCGTGCTCCCGCTCACGGGGGCGGCCGGCGGCGGGCTGATCGCCGCCATCGAAGAGGCCGTGGCGCGGGGTACGTTCGAGGGCAACCGGCTGGCCGGGCAGATGAACCGCATCGAGGAACGGGGCTGGAACCAGCAACAGGAGATTGTCCTGCGCATCGACGGCACGGCGTTCGCCCGGCTGATCCTGCCGCACATCATCGCCGAGGGCCAGCGTCGGGGTCTACAACTGGTGGTGCGGCCGGCGGGAGTGTGACGGGAAGGGGGTGCATACTGAGCACCCCCTTTGGGTGTCGGCCGTGGCGACGCCCTTGTTGCCAACGGCAACACCCTCAGCACTGCTGAGGGAAAGGGCCTGCGTTCAGCGCAGACCCCTGACTTGGACTCAGGGGTAGCCCGGAGTACCGGCGCACGCGCTTCCGCAAAGACCCGCCGCGGAGGCCGCTTCGGAAGCGGGCTCTACAGGGAGCCCACGGCGGGCGGGGCATCGTGTGCGGACGGCTGGGGCCGTAAACGCGCATGGACGTTTCGGGCACCGTGATAAATCGATTGACCGCGCCCGGCGAGGTGGTTTCCACGGAATCCGGGGAAACCATCTGCTCCCATCTCTGCCATTCCTACCGGCCCGTCTGAGGCCCGGATTCGTCCTTCGGCAGGCGGCCGGCTTCACGCAGGACCTGCTCCAGGGCCTCCAGGACGACGGCTGCCAACGTAGTCTCCCGTTCTGCGGCCAGGATGCGAAGCTGGCGGTGCCACTCCCGGGGCAACCGCACGATGAGCTTGGACCACTTCTCGTCGTCCACCTTGTACACCTCCGCCACAAGTATAGCGATTCCTCTTGACTTGTCGACATGGCGATGCCATACTCATGGCAGGAGGTGTTCCCCATGATCCTCACCGGCGCGCCCAGCTTCAAAGAGCGCATCGAGGAGGTGGAGCGGCAGGCCATGGCCCTCTCGACGGGGCCGGTGGAGGTGGCCCACGCGGCGTACATGCTGGGCTACCGTGACGGCCTCATGGGAGCGGCGCTGCACCTGGAGAACGTCGCCATGCGGCTCCTGGCCGAGAACCGGCACATGCGGGAGGCATCGGACGGGCTGCGCACCCTGTGGCCGCTGCCGGAGGACGTGCTGAGTGCGAAGGAACTGACCTACGGGGAGGGCGACGGCAAGTGAGCGAGCGCTACATCGACTGGCACCAGGAGCTTCTGGACCGGGTGTTCGAGGCGGAACTGGCCCGCCGGGACATCGAGATGGCCGGCATCATGCCGGGCGACGACGCGGACGTGTTCTTCTTCTTCGGCTACGTGGCGGGCTTCCGGGCGGCGCTCAACGAACTGGATCGCATCGCCGCGGTGATGGCGGAAAACCCCATCGTCCGCTTCTTCAACCGGCACGCCATCCACGAGGGCGGGGACCCGCGGGAGATCCTGATGTCCATCGTCCGCGACGGAGCGCCGAAGTTCCGGGCCAGGGCGCTTGCCCGGGCCGGTCAGGTCGAGGAGGTGCGGGCGTGAGCATCCGGAGGAAGGATCTCAACCTGGCGCCGGGCGTCTACCTGCATGCGGACCTGGAGCTTCGGGTGAGTGACGTACTCGAGGCCGCCCGCAAGCTGGAGTTCGACTACGGCCCGACCAAGGCAGAAACGGTGTACCTCGCCGGGTGGCTTGACGGGGTGCGCTGGGTCGCCGAGGAGATGGCGAAGGCTACCCTGCGCCTGGCCCAGCACCCGCTCGTCCAGAAGATCGACGAACTCCTGCCGGAACCGTCGTTCGCCGGCATAGAGGACATCCTGGCGACCGTCGTGGTGAGTCCACCGGCCGGGGGTGACGATGACGAGCCGGAGGACGCCGGCGCCACGGCGGCGAAGTGACCACAGGGCGCCAGGATTGCTGAGCCCCTGGGCCGGCGGCCCGGGGGCTTCGCATCGGGGGTGGCGGCATGAGCCTGCGGAGCTTCCTCTACGCCCTGGCCCGGCTGCTGGGGCGACGTGAACGACGTTCGGCGGGGGATCGTGGGGAAGCGCATCGTCCGCCGGGTGGTGGGAAGGGCGACGGCAAGGGCGCTGTGGCGGTGGTTGAGGTAGGTGCTGCCTTTGTCCTTGTCGGAGTTGTGGGCGGGTGAGTGGCTTACCGTTGCGTTTCGGACAGTATTATGGGCTATTCTCTTCTGGTTCCATGGGCAAGCTGTCACCAGTACAGATCGTGAAACCAGGTGGTTCTTTCACCTGCTGTTTGGTTTCCTTGTTGCCGGCATATGGACGGTTTCGCGGTGAGGCGTCCCAGGTGGTGGAAGAGCAATAGGGCGTTCACTGTGGCGGTGGCGTAGGTGAGTATCGAGGGGGGGGACGGGTTTGAGGCGGATCCTGACCGAAGAGGAGATTCACCGTCTCCACGGTCTCCTGGAGGAGCTAGACCAAGCCCGCGCGCGGTACGACGAGGCGGTAAGAAGGGGCGAAAGCCGGGACGTGCTGTGGGAACTCGTCCAAGATCTGATGGCGAAGGAGCGCCGCTTCTCGGAAGAATTACGGCCCTTTCTTCATCCGATCCGTTAGGGGAGGCTCAACATGAGTCGCGCAAGGACGCTATTCAGGGGTCGAAACCGGGAGTGGTTGGCCGACTTTATCGAAAGAGGAGACGATGCAAGCGGAATAGTTTTGATTGTGGAACTGGTGACGCATCCGGGCGTTTATAACGGCACGATTCACGCCGGCAAGGACTGCCGGAACATCGAAGAAGCTTGGGCCTTTGCGGAGGCTTGGTTCGCGGAGCACCAGCGAGAGATCACCGAGGGGGAGTCCTGAAGCGGTCAGTAACCGTGTCAGTAACGGGCATGGTTTGACTCGGTGGAGCACCGTATGGGACAGAATGCCAATCCCTACGGCGAAGCGGGTTGCAGGGCGGCGCGGTATGTGGTAGTATGGTCGCGCGGAAACTCACATTCAAGAGGTCCCAGGTTCGATCCCTGGCACGCCCACCAGTTCCGAAGCGGGTTTTGGCAACCCGTCGCAAAAGGCTTGGCCCCGGGGGTACACCCGGGGCCGGTTTCGTCGGTTTCAAGCCTGGTTGGTCTGCTCCAGAGACGCCGTGGAGAGCGCGCCCAGCCTCTCCACGGCGTCTCTCTTTGGCCGGCGGAAGCAACGGGCTATACGGCCACGCGGCCCTTTCTGACGGCAGGACGTCGACGCTGAGTCCGCTTCCGGCTACGCGACCGCCCACGCCTGCGACAGGACCTCGGCCTGTTCCAGCACGGTCTGGGTGACCTTCAGGGCATGAGTGCTCCTCATGATGAATTGCTGCCACGCCAACCACATGAGATACTGATCTAGGTCGCTCTGTTTCGTTTTGACGTCTCATCTGTCGGATGGAGAGGCCAGGGGGGACACGACGGTGGAACAGGGCTCACCGCTGGCGGCCCTACAAGTCCTGTGGGAAGAGGCGGTACGGCGGCTGGGGGTGCACACCGTCCTCTTGATGGCGGAACGCATCCAGTGGGACCTGCAGGCCGTGTACCGAGAGGCGGACGACATCCGCTTTGGCCCCGACGGGTGGGAGCTGTCGGCGCTACTGGCCCGGGAGCGGGGTGCTGAGGTGGCCGCCCGCATCGAGGAGTCCTTCCTCACGCTATACACAAACCTGATGGGCGAGGCTGCAGCCCACCACCTGCGCCAGCGGGTCCAGGAACGGCTGGCGGGCGGCAGCCCGGGCACGAGGGGGGCCTAGGACCATGGACGCCATCGAGCGCATCGCCACGTCAGTGCCGGGGCTGGACCAGGTGCTGCAGGGCGGCATCCCCCGGTACGCCCTCACCCTGGTGTCGGGCGCCCCCGGGTCCGGTAAGACCATCCTGGTGCAGCAAGTTCTCTTCGGCGCCGCCCGGCCTGAGGCACCGGCCGTGTACGCCACCACCCTGTCGGAGCCGCCCCTCAAGCTGGCCCGCTACCAGCGCACCCTCACCTTCTTCCAGCAGGACATGGTGGGGCGCAGCATTCACCTGCTGGACCTGGGGACGCCGCTCCGCCGCGGCGGCCTGGAGGCGGCGTTCGACGCGCTGGACCAGGCGGTGCGGCAGCGCCGGCCGGCCCTCCTGGCCATCGACTCGTTCAAGGCCATGGGCGACATGGCCGCCGACGACCGGTCCTGGCGCACCTTCATCTTCGACCTGGCGGCCCGCCTCCCCATCTGGGGCGTCACCGCCTTCCTGGTGGGCGAGTACGAGGAGGCCGACCTGGTCTCGCGTCCCGAGTTCGCCGTCGCCGACTGCATCCTGCACCTGTACGGCACCGAGGACCACCGGCTGCAGCGGCGCCACCTGCGGGTGATGAAGCTGCGGGGGTCCGGCTTCCTCCGGGGCGAGCACCTGCTGTCCATCGGGCCCGACGGCATCCGGGTGTACCCCCGGCGGGACCTCCGGGACTACGCGCCGGTGGCGGCCCCCGGCGGCCGGGTGACCAGCGGCGTGCCAGGACTGGACGACCTGATGGGCGGCGGCCTGTTCCAAGGCAGTGTCGCCCTGTATGCCGGCCCCTCGGGCAGCGGCAAGACGGTGCTGGCCCTGTCCTTTGCCGCCGCCCAGGCGGCCGCCGGGCGGCCGGGGCTTTACGTGAGCTTCGAAGAGCCGGCGGACCATCTGAGAGAGTACGTTGCCCGACTGTCCCTCGATTCTGGCGATGGCGGCTGCCTGCACCTCCGGCACCTGTCGCCGGTGGAGCTGGACCTGGACATGCAGGCGGTGCAACTGCTGGAGGAGGTCCGGGCCGGCGGGTACACCTGGGTGGTGCTGGACGGCGTGGGTTCCTTGCGCGACTTGCCCGTCCACGCCAGGGGCTACCAGCTCTTCCTCTGGGACCTGGTGACCGCCTTGCGCCGCCTGGGGGTGGCCACCATCCTCACCCTGGACACGGGCGACCCCTTCGGCCGGGCGCACCTGTCGGACCAGATGCTGTCGGTGCTGGCCGACACGGTGATGGTCCTGCGTTACCTGCCGTCGGACCAGGAGCTGGCCCGGGGTCTCATGGTCATGAAGATGCGCGGCTCCGCCCACGACACCCGCCTGGTGCGGTTCACCATCGGCGCTGGCGGGGTGAGCCTGGGGGCCGCCGTCGGAAGCGAGGAACTGCGATGAGCCACGTGCCCAACCTGACGGTGGACCTGCACCTGGGCGCCTGGGTGGACTTCCAGCAGGCCCTCTCCCGCGCACTGGGGGTGGACCTCGCCCTCCTGGACACGCTGGGCGGCGTCGTCGCCGGCTCCCGGCCCGACCCGCTCCCCTGCGCCGCCCTCAACCCGGGCGGGGCCGTGCGCCACCCGGCCTGCGTCGCATTCTACGAGGCGGCGGCCCGTGGCAGGGCACCGGCGGTCGAGGGCGTCGCACCCGAGGACCCCCTGCGCTGCCCCTTCGGTCTCCTGGTGGCCTTGAGGCCCCTGCAGTCGGGCGACCGCCCCGTGGCCTTTCTGGCAGTGGGGCCTGCCCTGGCTTCCGCCGATGACGAGGCGCCGGTGCAGGCCGCCACCGGCGCCGGCCCGGGGGCGGTGGCGCCGGTGGTGCCGCCCGCCGACCTGAGCCGCCGGGCCGACGTGGCTGCCGCCGCCGCCCAGGAGACGCTGAGGGCCCTGGTGGAGCGGCGCCTCCTGGGCCTGGGGCGGCTGGAGTGGAGCGCCCTGTACCACCTGAGCCGCCTCGTCACCAGCGTCCACGACTCCGAGGCGGTGGTGGCCCTGGTGTTGAACAGCCTGATGCTGCTCTACCAACCCCGGGCCCTGTGGCTGGCCCTGCGGGCCGGCGACGGCCTGGTGGTGACCCACGTGCGCGGCACCGACGCGGCCGAGCTGGCGGGCCGCGCCGTGCCCCTGTCGGTGCCGCCGCTGCGGGACGTGTGGCAGGCCCGGACTCCTGTCGTGGACCGGTCCGGAGCCGCCGTGGTCGCCATGGCGGGGGCGCCGCCGCCCGACGACGGCGGGGTTGCAGTGCTGCTGCCCCTGGCCAGCCCCACGGACCAGCTGGGGGTCATCGGCCTCCACTTGCCGGCACCTCCCGGCGACGACAGCCTGCGCAACATGGAGATCTTCGCCAGCTTCGCCGCCGTGGCCATGGAGAACGCCCGCCTGGTGAGCCTGCTTCGGGACCAGGCCAACACCGACCCGCTGACCGGCCTGTTCAACCGGGCCGGTTTCCTGGGCGTTCTGGATTAGCTCCTGTTCCACAGCCGGCGGATGGGGGAGCCCATCTGCCTGCTGATGGTCGACCTGGACAACTTCAAGCAGCTCAACGACACTTACGGTCACCCTTACGGGGACCACGTGCTAAGGACCGTCGGCCACGTACTGCGCCAGCAGCTTCGCCGGTCAGACCGGGCCGGCCGCCTGGGGGGCGACGAGTTTGCTCTGGTGCTGCCGGGTACCGACCTGGCCCAGGTCCACCGGGTTTACCAGCGGCTGGTGGATTCCCTGTCCAGGCAGCCGTGGCCGCACGAGGGGCCCGTATTGTCGGCCGGAGCTGCCGAGGCGGGCGCCACCGACACGGCCGCCAGCCTCATCGCCCGGGCCGATGCCGCCCTGCTGGCCGCCAAGCGGGCCGGCAAGGGGCGCCTGATGCTGGACAGCGCGGTGGAGGCGGGTGGCGGGGAGTAATCGGGGCGGACCTGGGCCGGCGATCGGGGGGTGCTCGCTGCCGCGCCATCTGGGTGACCTTCTCCTGCCTGTCAGGCGGATAACCGTGCCTGCGGAGGATATGGTTCACGAGCAGCCGCCGGTGGGCGCGCACGTTTACGCGCACCGCCCAGTCAATGGTGACGTTCGCGCGCACGGCGGCCACGGGCTCGCGGGCGATGGCGCGCAGGGTTTCGTCGCCCAGGACCTTCACTGCGCTGTCGTTGAGAGCCGGCCATTGTTCACATGACCTGTAGTCCACGGCCGCCAGCTCCGTCCGGAGCGGCCGCCTCGAAAAGCCCCTTGATCTATGACGCCCACCACGTGATATAATCACGGGGGCAACCGAGGAAACGGACGGCAAATGCAAACTCCGCAAGGGGAGTAGCCAGCCTGGGCTATACCAGGTGGTGTGGCCGTCATTACGGGGTTACCCCGGCTGCACCTGCCACCGGCGTGCGGGGGCACGGCAAGACCTTGGTTCCGCTACGGAACGGAAGGCTGCCGTGCCCCCTGTTTTGTTGCGAGCGGGCCGGTACCGTGCAAGGGAGGATGTCATGGCGGACAGTATCCTGGCGGTCCTGGCGACAGTGGGTGTTTCGATAGTGCCTGTGCTGGAACTCCGGGCGGGCATTCCGCTAGGCCTGCTCCTGGGCCTGCCGCCCGCTGTGGCCACGGCGGCAGCCATCTTCGGCAATATCCTTCAGATTCAGGCTGCCCTCGCGGTTGTCGCTGCGGTGCGCCGGTATGGTGGCCGATTCACCGGGTTGGCCCGGTGGCTGGAGCGCGTGGAGAGGCGGGCAACCCACCATGCATCGCTTCTCAACCGTTATGGATGGATTGGCCTGGCCGCCTTTGTCCTGCTGCCGCTCCCCGGCACCGGTGTTTGGGGCGGAGTCGTGCTCGCCCGTCTGCTGCAACTGGGTGCCGGGGTAACCTGGCTGGGTCTCGGCATCGGCGTCGCCCTGTCGGGTCTCTTCTTCGGACTGGGATGGGGCGGTGTCCTGGCCGGCCTCGGGTTCTTGCGGTAACCCGGCAGCGGCCCGCGGGCGCACAGTGCCCGGCCTCTCGCCTGCGGAGTGAGCGGGGCAATATACCGAACGGTAGGAGGATGGGCGATCGGTGGACGGAAACCAACTGCTACTCTGGGTCGGATTCAACCTCTTTGTGCTGGCCATGCTGGCCCTCGACCTGGGTGTCTTTCACCGCCAGGCCCATGCGGTCACCATCAAGGAAGCCACCGTCTGGAGCACGGTCTGGATCGCCCTGGCGCTGGCGTTCAACGTCGGGGTGTACCTCTGGCGGGGGCCGGAGACCGCCCTTGAATTCTTGACGGGCTACCTGATCGAGAAATCGCTGAGCGTCGACAACATCTTTGTCTTTCTGATGATCTTCTCGTACTTCAGCGTTCCGGCCGCTCTGCAGCACCGGGTGCTGTTCTGGGGGATCATCGGGGCCCTCATCATGCGGGGCATCTTCATCGCCGTGGGGGCCACGCTACTGGCCAAGTTCCACTGGATCATCTACGTGTTCGGCGGGTTCCTGGTCCTGACGGGTATCAAGATGGGCGTGCAAAAGGACACAGACATTCACCCCGAAAGGAATCCCGTCCTCCGGTTCTTCCGGCAGTGGATGCCCATCACCGAGGGGTACGACGGGGAGCACTTCCTCGTCCGCCGGGCGGGGCGCCTGTTCGCCACGCCGCTGTTCCTGGTACTGCTGATGGTGGAGACCACGGACCTGATCTTCGCCCTGGATTCGATCCCGGCGATCTTTGCCGTCACCCGGGACCCCTTCATCGTTTACACCTCGAATGTCTTTGCCATCCTGGGCCTGCGCTCGCTCTTCTTCCTGCTGGCAGGGATCATGGGCCTGTTCCGCTACCTGAAGCTGGGTCTGGCGGTGGTGCTGGTCTTCGTGGGCGTCAAGATGATGATCGTCGAGATCTACAAGATCCCCATCGCCGCCTCGCTCGGGGTCGTGTTTGGGGTTCTGGCCATCTCGGTGCTGGCCTCGGTGCTGATCCCGCACCACACGGGGAAGACGGAGCCCTGAGTACGCAAGACCCCGGGGTATCCCCGGGGTCCTGCGTCTGCGCGCGGCACGGGTACTGACCCGAGCGCCTACTTCTTCACGAGTTCGAGACCGACCGGGATGAACTCATCCACCTTCTCGCCCTTGAGCACCTTCACGGCGGTCTCCACGGCGATCCGGCCCATGTCCCGCGGCTTCTGCGCCACGGTGGCGGTCATCTCGCCGGCCTCGACCGCCTTGCGGGCGTCGGCGGTGGCGTCGAAGCCCACCACGATGACGCCCTTCTTGCCGGCGGCCTTCAGGGCCTCGATGGCGCCGAGGGCCATCTCGTCGTTGTGGGCGAAGACGGCCTGGACGTCGGGGTGGGCCTGGAGCAGGTTCTCCATGACCGAGAGCCCCTTGGCCCGGTTGAAGTCGGCGGGCTGCTTCGCCACGACCTCGATGCCCTTCACGCCGTCGACGGCCTCATGGAAGCCCTTGCCCCGGTCGCGGGCGGCCGAGGTGCCGGGGATGCCCTCGAGCTCGATCACCTTGCCCTGACCCTTCAGCAGGTCGACGATCAGCTGGCCCGCCATCTTGCCGCCGGCCACGTTGTCGGAGGCGATGTGGCTGACCACCTTGCCGCCGCCGGCCCCGCGGTCCACCGTGATGACGGGGATGTTGGCCTTGTTGGCCGCCTCGACGGCGGGAACCACCGCCTGGGAGTCGGTGGGGTTCACGATGATCAGGTCGACCTTCTTCGTGATCAGGTCCTCGATGCCGGATACCTGCTTGGCAGTGTCATCCTGGGCGTCCGTGATCTCCAGCTTGACGCCGGCGGCCTTGGCGGCCTCCTCGGCCCCCTCCTTCAGGTCCACGAAGAAGGGGTTGTTGAGCGTGCTGATGGCGAGCCCCAGGGTGAATTCCTTCTGAGCTGGCTGCTGTGCGGCCCCGCTCTGCCCCTGGGTCTGGGCCTGGGGGGCTGGCTGGGCGGCCGGCTCCTCTTTCTTGGCGCCGCCGCAGCCGGCCAGGAGGCCAAGGCCCAGGACAGCCGCCAGTAGCACGCCGAGACGCCGTTTCATGGACGGGTACCTCCTCGCTCGCGTGGGTTGGGTTCCAAGCGGCCGGATGGATAGTATGGAACCGTTTCCATCGGTGGGGGAGCCACGATCCCCCCCGCACCACCTCCCCCGGGGGTTTTCGGTCCGGGGCCGGCAACACGCCGGCAGGGCGGGCGCCCGGGCGGGCCTACTTCTTGGCCCGGTCGAGGAGCACCGCCAGCAGGATCACCAGCCCCTTGACCACTTGCTGGTAGAACGAGGAGACGCCGAGCAGGTTGAGCCCGTTGTCCAAGACGCCGATGATCAGGGCGCCGACGAGGGTGCCCATGACGCCCCCGCTGCCGCCGGCGAGGCTGGTGCCGCCCAGGACCACCGCGGCGATGGCATCGAGTTCGTAGCCCAGACCGGCGGTGGGCTGCGCGGAGTTCAGCCGGGAGGTCAGGATCACCCCGGCGAGGCCAGCGGCCAGGCCCGAGAGCACGTAGACCAGCGTTTCGTACGGGGCCGTCGGCACCCCGGCGACGCGCACGGCCTCCCGGTTGCTGCCGATGGCGTAGACGTAGCGGCCGGGGCGGGTATGGGAAAGGAACACCCAGGCGGTGGCGAAGACCAGGGCCATGATCGCCACGGGAACCGGGATGCCCAGGAGGTAGCCGCCGCCGATGGCCCGGAACGAATCCGTGAGACCGGTGATGGGCCGGCCCCCGGTGTAGGTCAGCGTGAGGCCCCGCAGGGCGGTCATGGTGCCCAGGGTCGCGATGAACGCGGGGATCCGCCCCCGGGTCACCAGGAGGCCGTTCACGAGCCCTGCCACCACGCCGACCCCCAGCCCCGTCATCACCCCGACCGGCACCGGCCGTCCGGCGGCGATGGTGCCGGCCGTGAGCGCACCGGCCAGGGCGAGGATGGAGCCGACGGACAGGTCGATGCCGCCGGTGAGGATGACCGCCGTCATGCCGGCGGCGATGATCGCGTTGATCGAGATCTGCCGTGCCACGTTGAGCAGGTTGCTGACCGTCAGGAACCGGTCGCTCAAGAGGCTCAGGGCCAGAGCCAGGGCGAGGAACCCGGCGAACGGCCCGAGCCGGCGGAAGAGCCGACCGGGGTACCACCCGTGCATCGCGCGTCGCCCCTAACCGCGCGCCGCGCCGGTCGCGCAGCGCATGATCGCTTCCTGAGTCGCCGTTTCCCGGGCAAACTCCCCCACCAGCCGGCCCTTCCGCATGACCAGGATCCGGTCGCACATCCCCAGGAGCTCGGGCAGTTCCGACGAGATCATGAGGATCGCCTTCCCGGCCTCCGCCAGCCGGTTGATGAGGCGGTAGATCTCGGCCTTGGCCCCGACGTCGACGCCCCGGGTCGGCTCGTCCAGGATCAGCACCTGGGGGTCCACCGCCAGCCAGCGGCCGAGCACCACCTTCTGCTGGTTCCCGCCGGAGAGGGTGTTCACGGGGACCTCGCTGCCCGGCGTCCGGATGGCCAGGTCGCGGATGAGCCGGCCCGCGAGCTGCCGCTCAGCCCGGCGGGGGAGCCAGCCCGCTCGCCCCAGGCGCTTCAGGCTGGAGAAGGTCAGGTTCTCGCGCACGCTCCGGTTGAGCCAAAGCCCCTGCGCCTTGCGGTCTTCGGGTACGAAGGCCATCCCGGCGGCCAGCGCGGCCTGCGGATCGCCCGGGCGCAACCGGACGCCGAGCACCGTGACCTCTCCGGCGTCGACGGGGTCGAGCCCCATGATGGCCCTGGCCAGCTCGGTCCGGCCGGCGCCCATCAGGCCGGCCACCCCGACGACCTTGCCCCGTCGCACCGTCAGGGAGACGTCCCGCAGCACCTTGCCCCGGCTCAGGTGGCGCACTACCAGGGCTTCGCCGTCCACGCGGGCCCGGCGCCCGGGGAAACGGTCCCGGAGAGGCCGGCCCACCATGGCCTGGACCAGTTCCGCCTCGTTGGTGTCGGGGAGGGGGTAGGTGCCGACGTAGGTCCCGTCGCGCAGGACCGTCACGCGGTCGCAGAGGCGGTAGAACTCCTCCAGCCGGTGGCTGATGTAAAGGATCGCGACCCCGCGCGCCCGCAGCCCCTCGAGCACGGCGAAGAGGTGCTCGACCTCCGCCTCGGTCAGGGCCGCGGTGGGTTCGTCCAGGATGAGGACCCGGGCGTCGACCGCCAGGGCGCGGGCAATCTCGACCAGCTGCTGGCTTCCGACCCCCAGGTCGCCCACCCGTGCCGCCGGATCGATGGCGACTCCGAGCCGGCCGAGTGCTTCCCGGGCCCCGGCGGCCATGGCGCGGCGGTCCACGAGCCGGAGCGGCCCCCGGACCGGCTCCCGGCCCAGGGCGATGTTCTCCATCACCGTGAGGTGCGGCGCCAGGCTGAGTTCCTGGTGGATCGTGGCGATTCCCGCCCGGATGGCGTCCCGCGGGCTCAGCAGCTGCACCTCCCGGCCCTCGAGGCGGATGACCCCCCGGTCGGGCCGGTGGATCCCGGCCAGGCACTTGATGAGCGTCGACTTTCCCGCGCCGTTCTCGCCCAGGAGTCCGTGGATCTCGCCGCGCCGCACCTCCAGGCTCACGCCTTGCAGGGCCCTGACCCCGGGGAACTCCTTGTGCAGGCCGATGGCCTCGAGAACGGGGCCGGCCGCCGTCGGCGCGCCCATCTCAGAACGTGACCCCCGCCTTCAGGACGACGTTCGCGTACGGGGTGTGCTCCCCCGTGCGGACGACCGCGACCGCCCGGGCGGAGAGCGCCTTCAGCTCCTCGTGGGTGATGGTGCGGACCGGGATGGGCCCCAGGGCATCCCTGAGCCCGGCCCCCACGTGGGGGCTCACCTGCCAGGTCTCCCCGGCGACCAGGGCCTCCTCGACCTGCAGTTCGGTGAGCACGGCCCGGACCACGTCGAGGAACCGGGGCACGTCCCGGGTCACCGCGAGGTCGATCCGCCGGGTGGCCGGCGGGATCGGCAGCCCGGCGTCGCCGATGACGAGGAGGTCGCCATGACCCATGCCGGCGATGACCTCCGAGAGGGGTTGGTTGATCAGGGTGGCCTTCTTCACGGGCTAGCGCTCCTTTCCCTCAGGAAGCCCTCGAACTCGTCCCGCATGGGCATGGCTTCCTGGGCGCCCGGCCGCGTCGCCGCCAGGGCCCCGGCCGCGCAGCCCCAGGTCAGCGCCTCGCCGGCGGGCATCCCCCGGTGCAGGGCCGCGGCCAGGCCCCCCGCGAAGGCGTCGCCGGCGGCGGTGGTGTCGACGGCGTCGACGCGGAACCCCGGGTGGCGGAACTCCCCCTCCGGGCCCAGCAGGTAGGCCCCGCGGGCTCCCAGCTTGATCAGCGCCCGGCGGGCGCCCCGGCGGAGGAGGGCCTCGGCCACCGGCCGGGGATCGTCGGGGTTCACCGGCAGGCCCGTCAGGGCGGCGGCCTCACTCTCGTTCGGCGTGACGTAGTCCGCCAGCGCCAGGAGTTCCGGGGGGAGTGGACGGTCCGGCGGCGGGGCCGGCGCGGGGTCCAGGAGCACCGTCAGGCCGTGCTCACGCCCCAGGCGGGCGGCTGCCATCACGGCGGGGAGGGGGATCTCGAGCTGCAGGAGCATCACCCTCGCCGCGCGGATCGCCGGCGTGGCCCGGGCGACCTGCTCCGGGTCGACCAGGCCGTTGGCCCCCGGGATCACGATGATGCTGTTCTCGGCCTGATCGTCGACGGTGATGAGGGCGACCCCGGTCCCGCTCCCCGCCCGGCGCTCGACCCAGCGAGTCTCGACCCCGTCGCGCCGCAGCGAGGCGAGGAGCGCGTCGCCGAAGCCGTCCGCCCCCACGGCGCCCACCATGGCGACCCGGGCACCGAGGCGAGCGGCCGCCACGGCCTGGTTGGCCCCCTTGCCGCCGGGGTGTTGTTCGAGCGCCGACCCGAGGACGGTCTCGCCGGGCAGCGGCCGGCGGGGCACCCGGGCCACCAGGTCCAGGTTGAGGCTCCCCACGACGACGATCTCCGGGAGGATCCGGGCTTCCCTTTTCACTGTCCGTCCCTCCCCGCGCCGCACGATCGCCGGACCACCAGGCGGGCCGGCAGGACGACCCGGCGCGGCTCCGGCGGCGCCTTGCCGGCGAGACGCTCGAGGAGCATCCGGGCGGCCCGCTCGCCCATCTCATAGGTCGGCTGGGCGACGGTCGTGAGGGGTGGGTTCAGCATGCCCGCGAGGGGGATATCGTCGTAGCCCACCACCGCCACGTCGTCGGGTACCCGCAGGCCCAGTTCCGCGGCCGCCCGCAGGACGCCGATCGCCATGAGGTCGTTGGCCGCCACCACGGCCGTCGGCCGGTCGGGAGAGCCCAGGAGGGCTCGCCCGGCCGCGTAGCCGCCGTCGTACGTGAAGTCGCCGGCCCGGATGTGGCCCGGGTCGGGGTTCAACCCCGCCTCGGCGAGGGCCGCCAGGTAGCCGGCGAGGCGGTCCTCGGACGTACCCGACCCCGCCGAACCGCCCACGAAGGCGATCCGGCGGTGGCCCAGGCCGAGAAGGTGCCGGGTGGCGGTGCGGACCCCCTCCCGGTTGTCCACCACCACGGCGTCGGCCTCGGCGCCCGGGGGCACCCGGTCGACGAAGACTACCGCGGGGAAGTCGGCCCGGGCGATCCGGTGCCCGACCGCCGCGCTCGAAGCGATGAGGACCAGGCCGTCCACCTGCCGCTGGCGGAGGATCGCGAGGTAGTGCTCCTCGTGGGCCGGGTCCCGGTCCGTGTTGCAGAGGATGACGGCGTAGCCGGCCCGGGCGGCGGCGTCCTCGACGCCCCGGGCGATGGCCGGGAAGAACGGGTTCGTGATGTCCGGCAGCAGAAGCCCCAGGGTGTGCGTGGCCTTGGAGACGAGGCTTCGGGCCACGTGGCTGGGGCGGAAGTGGAGCTGGGCGGCCGCGGCCAGCACGCGCGCCCGGGTAGCGGGACTGACGTACCCGCTGCCGTTCAGCGCGCGGGAGACCGTGGACTGGCTGACCCCGGCTGCTCGCGCCACGTCCCGGATGGTGGCTGCCACGATCGGGCCCCCCTGCGGATGTGGAACCGATTCCACAGGATCGCCTCAATGTTTCGCAGGGGGCCTGCGCCTTTCCTGCCGTCAGACCGTCGCTGCGACCCGTCGATTTCTGCCAGCGAGGGGACCCACCGGGTGCCGGCACCGGGGGGAGCCTGCCGGCGCCCGATTGCCGGTTGGGCCTGGTCCTGTCCAGGGTTGTGTGCCGGTCCTTTGTACGGAAGAAGGAATTGCGTCCGGCGCCGAGAATATACCAAAGTCGATATCAAATCGTATACGGAGGTGGTGGACTGCAGTTGGCCCAGCTTGTGGCTGGGAGAGGCGCAGGTGGGTGCGGAATCTGCTTTGGATTCTGATCCTTTATCCAACACGTGAGGGTAGCACAAGATGAAATTCATGCGGTTTCTGACGCCAGACGGCCCGCGGTTCGGCCTCGTGGCCGGTGACGAGCTGCGCGAGCTGGACGGGGACATCTTCGGCGGGTGGCGCGAGACCGGGCGCACGTTCGACGCCCGCAACGTGAAGGTCCTTCCGCCGGTGGTGCCCGGCAAGGTGATCGCGATCGGCCTCAACTACCTCGCGCACGCTCAGGAGAAGTCCCGCGATGTCCCCGAGGAGCCCATGATGTTCATGGTCTCGCCGACGGCGATCGTGGCGCACGACGAACCGGTCGTGCTGAAGCACCCGGAACACGTGACCGAGCACGAGGCGGAGCTCGTCGTGGTGATCGGGAAGGAAGGCCGGGACATCCCGGAGGAACGGGCGCTCGAGCACGTCTTCGGGTACACCATCGGCAACGACGTGTCCGACCGGACCCTGCAGTACAAGGACAAGCAGTTCACCCGGGCCAAGTCCTTCCACACGTACAAGCCGCTCGGGCCGGTGATCGAGACCGAGGTCGACCCCACCGACCTCGGGATCCGCCTCTGGCTGAACGGCGAGCTCAGGCAGGACTCCCGCACTTCGCTTCTCATCCACGGTGTTCCGAAGCTGATCCGCGTCATCTCGGAGGTCATGACCCTCTATCCCGGGGACCTGATCTTCACCGGGACGCCGGCCGGCGTGAGCCCCATCAAGGCCGGAGACGTGATGGAGATCGAGATCGAGGGGATCGGCCGGCTGCGCAATCCGGTGAGAGCCTGAACGTGCCGCCCGCCGGTTCGCCAGGCAGTGCCTCGGCAAGACCCGGGCGGGAGGTGGCGGGCGACGCACCGATGTCCAAGCAGGAGCGAGCGTACCAGGTGATCCGGGAACGGATCCTGGGTGGCGTCTACGGCCCGGGGTTCCGGCTCGTGATCAACCAGCTGGCCAGGGAGATGGGCCTGAGCCCCATCCCGGTGCGAGAGGCGATCCGGCGGATGGAGGCGGAGGGCCTCGTCCTCTTCAACCGGAACACGGGCGCCGTCGTGGCTCCGATGGACCCGAGCGCGTACGTGGAGACCCTGGAGGCCCTTGCGGTGATCGAGGGCTACGCGACCCGCGTGAGCGCGCCGCACCTGGGGGCGCCCGACCTCGCGCGGCTGCGCGACATCAACGCCCGGATGCGGCAGGCCATGGAGTCGCTGGACTTCGTCAGCTTCGGCCGGCTCAACCGGGAGTTCCACTCGGCCATCTACGAGCGGTGTCCCAACGCGTACCTGGTCGACATGATCCGTCGTGCCTGGCAGCGCATGGACCAGGTGCGGCACAGCACGTTCGGCTTCATTCCCGGGCGCGCCCGGAACTCGGTGGAGGAGCACGACCTCCTCGTCCGCGAGCTCGAGGCCGGGGCACCCGGGGAAGTGATCGAGGAGCTCGTCCGGGAGCACAAGATGAACACGATGCGGTACTTCCGCGAGTGGGCCAGCCGGAATCTCCACGCCCCCGCCGGCCCGGGAGCGTGAGCCCCACGGCGGCCGGCGCCTAACCGGGCGGCCGGTTCTGCGCCTGGGCCTCCGGGGCGGACGGCGGAGGGGGGGCCGGCGGGGCGTCACCCGCCTCCGCCTCCCGGACGGGGACACGGCGGGCGAGCTCCTGGGAGAACTCGTACCGGGCTTCCGCCAGCACGTTGTCGACCTCCTCGCGCACCTCGGCGGCCAGCGTCTGGGCTCGCTCGCTGGCGATCAGCATGGCCACGATCCCGCGCCGGAGCGCGGCGCGAAGACCCTTGCGCACCGCCGGCCACAGGGCGCCCCCCACCGCGCCCGCTCCCAGGCCGAGGAGGAAGAGACCGAGGTCGCGCCGGTTCACTCGGCTCGCCTCCCGAACTGTCCAGTGGCTACCTGCCTAGCCTCACCCCGCCACGTGTCCCTTATGCGAGTCGGGGGCGGGTGCGCGGGCCGGTGGCCCACGGCCGCCTCGCAGGCTGTCCCGAGCCAGGCGGCGGCCAGCACCGCCAGCCAGTCGGCCAGTCCCAGAGGGGCAAGACCGAAGGCGCTGCGGAGGGACGGCAGGTAGATGGGCGCCAGCACCACGGTGGACGCGGACCCGTACGCGACGCGCAGGAGCGGGCTCGTCGGCAGTCTCAGAGGCCGCCCGTCAGGACCCGACGCCCGCAGGTCGCGGGCGTACCGGAGCTTGGCCGTCGCCAGCGCTGCCAGGGCGAGGGAGTGCGCCTTCGCCGCGCCCAGGCCGAGCGCCAGGGCGCCTGCGTGCAGCGCCACCACGCCCAGGCCGATCCCGATCGCCCGCGCCAGGATCCGCCGGCGGACCGGAGGCGGAAGGACGTCCTCCCGGGGATCGGCCGGTGACCGGTCGAGGGCGGCGGGGTCCGGACCGTCGATGGCGAGGGCGAGGCTGACCAGCCCGTCGCAGGCCACGTTGGACCAGAGGAGGAGCGCCGGGGGAATCGGCAGCGGCAGCCCGGCCGCCAGCGGCACCAGGCTCGCCAGTGCCTCGCCGGCGTTGGTGGCGAGGCTGTAGCGGACCGAACGGCCGATGTTGTCGTGCGCGGACCGCCCGAGCTGCAAGGCCCGGACGATGGCGGGGAACTGGTCGTCGACCAGGACCAGCTGAGCCGCGCCGCGTGTGACGTCGGTTCCGCCGCGGCCCATCGCGATGCCGGCGTCGGCCGCGTGGATGGCTGGCGCGTCGTTCACGCCGTCGCCGGTCATGGCGACGACCTCCCCCCGGGCCTGCAGTGCCCGCACCACCCGCAACTTGTGTTCCGGGGCCACACGGGCACACACGGCCAGCCGCTCCCCGCAGGCGGAGAGCTCGGCGTCGGACATCCGCTCGATCTCCGTCCCGGTGAGCACGAGCCCCCCGTCTGCGAGCAGGCCCGTTTCCTCGGCGATGGCGCGGGCGGTCGCGGGGTGGTCGCCGGTGAGCATGACGACCCGCACCCCCGCCCGGCGGCACGCCGCCAACGCCTCAGGGACGCCGGGGCGGGGCGGGTCCGCCAGGCCCACAAGACCCAGCAGGATCAGATCTCGCTCGATGTCATCGGCCACCGGGGGACCGGTGTAGCGCTCGAGGGGCCGGCACGCGACGGCGAGCACCCGCAGGGCCCGCTGCGCCATCGCGTCGGCCGCCTCCTGGGCCGCAGCCCGCGCCGCCCCGTCCAGGCCCACGACCTCCCCATCCCGCAGCTCCTGCGTGCACCGCGCGAGGACAGCTTCCGGCGCGCCCTTGACGAACACCTGCACCCCCTGACCGTCGCGGCATACCACCGTCATGCGGCGCCGGCCCGACGAGAAGGGAATCTCGCCGATACGGGGGTGGCGGGCGCGCACGGCCCCCGGGTCGACCCCCACGGCCGCCGCGGCGGTGACCAGCGCCGCCTCGGTCGAATCGCCCGTCACGCCGTTCCCCCCGGGGGGGACGTGGGCGTCGCTGGCCAGGCAGGCCGCGCGGAGAAGCGGCAGGAGACGGTCTCGATCTGCCGGGGCGCAGGGGAAGTCCAGCATCTGCCCGCCTGCGTAGGCGGCCCGCAGGGTCATCTCGTTCCGGGTGAGGGTCCCCGTCTTGTCGGTGCAGATGACCGTCGTGGCACCGAGGCTTTCCACTGCCGAGAGCCGGCGGGCGAGCGCGCCTGCGCCGGCCATGCGGCTCACGGCGGCCGAAAGGGCGATGGTGACGGTGATGGGCAGGCCCTGCGGGATGCTGGCCACCGCGCTCGAAAGTGCAGGCACCAACGCCTCGCGGGCCCCGGAGCCCCGGGCTACGGCCGCCACCACTCCCGCGCCCCCGAGAACCAGCACGGCGAGGATGAGCACCCGCACGAGGCGCTGAAGGCGCAACTGGAGGAACGGCACCTCCGTGGCGACGGCGTCGAGCACGGCCGCGATGCGCCCCATCTCGGTCCGCATCCCCGTCGCGACGACGATGGCCCGAGCGCGCCCGCCGGTGACGAGCGTGCCCATGAACACGAGGTTGGCCCGGTCCCCCACCGGGGTCGCCCGGGGGCACAGCACCCCCGGGTCCTTGGCGACTGGAGCCGACTCACCGGTCAGCGAGCTCTCGTCGACCGTGAGGTCGGAGGCCAGGACCAACCGGGCGTCCGCCGGTACCCGCTCGCCCGCCTGGAGGAGGATCAGGTCGCCGGGGACCAGGTCGGCCGCGGGGACCACGACTTCCCGCCCGTCCCGCTGAACCCGGGCGACGGGGGCCTCCATCCGGGTCAGGAGTTCCGCGGCCCGTCCCGCCCGCAGTTCCTGCCGGATCCCGATGCCCGACGTGACGCAGGCGATGGCGATGCTGCTCGCTGCCTCGAGGGCCTGGCCGAGCGCCAGCGACGCGCCCCCGGCGCCCAGCAGGAGGAGGACGACGGGGTTGCGCAACTGCCGGGTGGCGAGCTGCCACACCCCCGGCCGCGGCCGGGTGCGGATGCGGTTCGGACCCCACGCCGCCAGGCGGCGCCGCGCCTCGGCCCGGGACAGTCCCCCGGGCGACTCGACGTCCAGCGCGGCGAGGAGGTCTGGCAGCGGGAGGGCGTGCCACGGCTGCCCGGGCGGCGTCTCGGGCGGGCCGGCGGTCTCCGGGGGCGCGACGGCCGGTGCCTCCGGGGGTGCTCCGGCATAAGTCTCCGGAGTATCCGGAGCCGGGCGCCAGGGCGCCCCCGTCGCCCGGAGCAGCACGTCGAGGGCCAACGCCGAGGCGTCGTAGAGCACCAGCACACGCCCCGTGCGGGGATTGGGCCGGACGTCGGCCACCCCCGCCAGGCCCCGGAGGCGGCTCTTCAGCTCGGCTCCCAGGGCCGGGTTACGGTAGAGGCCGTCAACCCGGATGAGGAGCCGCCCCGGCAGGCTGTGGTAGCGACGGTCCGGGCTCCACCCGAACGGGGCCGCCTGTTCGATTTGCGGCTGCGTGGGTCATCCCTCCTGCTGTGGCGAAGGCCGGGGCGGTGCCGGCGGGCCCGCTTCGAACAGACGTCCGACCAGGTGCTGCGCGGCGACCAGGCCGCCGATCGGCGCCCACCGGGCCGGGGCGAGCGGGACCGTCCCGAAGATCCTGCCCACGCCCGGCACGTACAGGGTCGCCAGGAGCAGCGCCCCCGACGCCGCTGTGGAGGCCCGGAGCAGCCGGTTCGGCGGCGGGGCCGCCCCGGTGCGCGGGTCCCGCCGGCACCCGGACAGGTACGCCAGCTTCGTGAGCACGAGGGCGGCCAGCGCCCCCGTGCGCGCGGCCGCCAGACCCGCCCCGTGTCGGAGGAGCAGCGCGAAGGTGCCCAGCATGCCCGCGCCGGCCAGGAGGCCCTGAAGCAGCAGGGAGCGGGCCGCTCCGGGTTCGAGCAGGCTCTCCCCTGGTGGGACGGGGGGCCGGGTCATGAGGTCCGGGCCCGGGCGGTCGACGGCCAGGGCCAGCGCGGGGAGCCCGTCGCAGACGAGGTTCACCCACAGCAGCTGCACCGGCAGCAGTGGCGGGGGCAGGCCCAGGGCGACGGCGCCGACCATCGCGGCGACTTCGGCCGCATTCGTCACCAGCGTGTAACGCACGGTGCGGCGGATGTTCTGGAAGGCCGCCCTGCCCTCCTCGACGGCGGCGACGATGCTGGCGAAGTTGTCGTCGAGCAGGGTGAGGTCGGCCGCGGCCCGGGTGATGTCCGTCCCGGAGCGGCCCATGGCGATGCCCGTGTCCGCGGCCCGGACGGCCGGCGCGTCGTTCACGCCGTCCCCGGTCATCGCCACCGCGAGCCCGAGGCGCTGCAGCGCCCGAACCACCCGCAGCTTGTGGTGCGGGGTGACCCGGGCGCAGACCTGCAGGCGCCCTGCCACGGCGGCGAGGGTGCCGTCGTCCATCCGGTCGATCTCCGTCCCCGTGAGCAGCACGCCTCCGCCGTCAAGGATGCCCAGCCGCCGCCCCAGGGTCCGGGCCGTCTCCGGGTGGTCGCCGGTGAGCATCACCACCCGGATACCCGCCTCCCGGCAGCGCCGGAGCGCCTCCGGGACCTCGGGCCGGGGCGGGTCCCACAGGCCGGCGATCCCTGCCAGCACGAGCTCGTCCTCCGGGAGGTGCGCCGGCCGGTAGGCGAGCGCCAGCACCCGCAGACCGGCCCGGGCCATCTGGCGTACCGCCCGCGCCGCGGCCGCGCGTCCCGCGGGGCCCAGGGGCACCTCCTCGCCGCCGACCCGCTCCCGGCTCAGGCGGGGGAGGACATCCTCCGGCGCCCCCTTGACGTACAGCGCGGGCCCGCCGTCGGGCTCGCGGCACAGCACCGCCATCTGGCGGGAGTCGGATGAGAACGGCCACTCCCGCAGGCGGGGGCAACCGATCCGCTCCCGGGTGATATCCAGCCCCACGGCCTGGGCGGCTTGAAGGAGGGCGACCTCCGTCGGGTCGCCGTCGGCGGGCGGCATTGCGGCCAGACGGGTATCGCTGCACAGGATGCCCACCCGCAGGGCGAATCGGAGGTCGTCCGCTCCCGCCTGGACCGGCTCGGGGCCGGCGCGGGCGAACCCCGCCGGAACGCCGCCCGGACCGGACGGTCCTGAGCGCAGCCAGAACGTTCCCGCCGCGTACACGGCCTCGACCGACATGCGCCCGGTCGTGAGAGTCCCCGTCTTGTCCGTGCAGATGACCTGGCAGCTGCCCAGCGTCTCCACCGCTGCAGGCTGTCGGGCCACCGCCAGTCGTCCCCCCATGCGGTACGCGGCCGCCGCGGTCGCCACACTGACGGAGACGGGGAGTCCCTCCGGCAGGGCGGCCACGGCCGTGGACAGGCTGGCGAGCAGCATGGCGCCGGCGGGCGTACCCCGCAGGAGCCCCAACCCGAAGAGGACCGCGGCCGCCGCCACGGTCGCCCGGACGATCGGCGCCACGAGCCGCTGCATCCGCTGCTGGAGGAGGAGGGGGGCCGGGGCGGCGCCGGCCAGGAGGGCGGCGATGCGGCCCATCTCCGTCGCCATACCGGTGGCCACCACCACGCCCCGGCCCCGCCCGGCGGTCACGTGGGTGCCCATGAAGAGGAGGGGGCTGCGCTCGGCCAGCGGCGTGCACACCGGCACCGGTCGAGTCCCCTTCGGCACCGGAGCCGGCTCACCGGTGAGCGCGGCCTCCTCGGCCGCCAGGCCGGTCGCACGCAGGAGCCGGAGGTCGGCCGGGACCCGGTCGCCGGCCCGGACCGCCACCACGTCGCCCGGGACAAGCATTTCCGCCGGCACGACCTCGAGCCGTCCCTCACGCACGACTCGGGCGACGGGCGCCGAGAGACGCTCCAGGTGGGCGAGGGCCTCGGCCGCCCTCCCCTCCTGCAGGGCGCCGATCACCCCGTTGACCACCACGATTCCCACGACGACGACGGCGTCGAGCACCTGCCCCAGCGCGGCCGACAGGCCGGCGACCCCGAGCAGCAGAGCGACCATGGGCTCGTTCAGCTGGCGGAGGAACCGCTGCCACGCCCCCGGCGGATCCTCCGGGCGGATCGCGTTGGGACCGGTGCGGCGGAGGCGCCAGGCCGCCTCCGCCCGGGTGAGCCCGAGGCGGGGGTGTGTCCGGAGGTCCGCCACGACCGCGTCCGCGGGCCGCGCGTGCCAGGCCGGAAGGGGCCGGCCGGCGGCGCCCGCCGGAGGAGCCGGCTCCCCGCTCAGGATCTGCGCCAGCAGGCGGTCGATGTCGTCGGGCCCCGTGGCGTCCGGGTCGTAGTACACGAGGAGCCGCCCGGTCCGGGGGTTCGTCCGGGCCGAGCGGGCCCCAGGCAGCCCCAGGACCAGGCGCTCCACCCGGGCGCGCAGCACGCCGTCCGGGCCAGCTTCGGGGATACGCACCAGGTACCTGCCCGGTACGTGGTGCGACCGTCCGTCCGCGCTCCAGCCGATGGGCCGCAGGGTGGCCGCGCCGCCGGGCCGCCCCGTCACGGGCTCGCCACCGGCTGGACCCCAGCCGTCCGGGCGACCGCCCGCAGGTCCGGGTTCGTCCGCAGCTCCGTGGCGAGGTCCGTCGGCATGCCATGCCCAGGCAGAATCCGGGTCGACGGCGGCAACGGCAGGATTCGCTCGCGCAGGCTGCGGGCGAGTGCCTGGCGGTCGCTTCCGGGGAGGTCGGTGCGCCCGAGCTTGCCCGCCTCCAGGGTGTCCCCGGTGAAGAGGAGGTCCCCCAACCGGTAGCAAACGCTGCCGGGGCTGTGGCCCGGCGTGTGCAGCACCTCGATGGTCTGACCCAGAAAGTTCAGCGTCTCTCCGCCCCGCAAGGTGACATCCGGGTCGGGTGCGACCACCCGGAGGACCGGCAACAGGCTGAGATTCAGTTGCGGGTCCCCCAGCAAGAGGGCGTCGTCCGCGTGAACGTGCACCGGCGCCCCCGTGAGCGAGCGCAGCGTTCCCACCCCGGCAATGTGGTCGAAGTGCCCGTGGGTGAGGAGCACGGCCTCTACCCGGACGTCCTGCAGTACGTGAAGAAGCGGCGTGACGCCGAGCCCGGGGTCGATCACCACGGCCCGCCGCGCCCCCGTGTCGAGGAGGACGTAGCAGTTCACCCGCAGCACGCTGAGAGGGAATCCCAGCACCCGGATCACGTCGGGCCACCTGTCCCGGTCTCGACCGGGATCGACGGCACCTGGGCGACCCGTGCCGCCAGGTGGATCGCGGGAGTGGCCGCCCGGGCCTCAGCGAGGATCTGTGTCCAGCTCTGCCGGGTCCGGGACGCCATGTTCCACAGGACGTCCTGGAAGCGCAACCCGGCGCGGGCGGCCCCGACGGCGGCGCCGCGCAAGAGCTTCCGGCCCTGTCGGGTTCCGGCCAGGAGGGCGATCCCGGCGGCCGCCGCGCCGAGAACGGTCGGGTTCGCCTCCGCCGCGGCGCTCACCCATTCCTCCATCCGCATCCCGATCACCCCGGCCATTAGTATCCGCGGCGGTGCGGCGGCGAACCGGCGAGGCAGGCGCGTGGCAGTGACTGACAGAGAGCCAGGAAAACCGTGGCATCGCGTCGAATCCCGGGGAGCGCGTTCATCACGCGGTCCCCGGAATGTACCGGGGCGGAATGATGCGGGCAGGTCCGGTGGCAGTGAAGGCGCCGCGTCCCAACCGGGGCTGTCGGAACGGTCCGGTGAGTGCGCCCGTCCGTCGCTGATTTTTTCGCCAAAACGGTCGTGTCCGGAAGGGACCGGGGTATCGCAGCGAGAACGGGGAAATGGCCGGTTTTCGGAGCAGGCCAAGGACGGACGGGGACCCCGTGGGAGCGGGGGAGCGTCCGCGGATCCCATCGCAGCTTCAACCATCGCGCATCAGGTAGACAGCGGCGGGGGGCGATGGCATGGGGCTCAGGGTCGTCCTGGTCGAAGACCAGCTACTGATGCGGCAGGGGCTCAAGGCGATCATCGAGGCAGAACCGGATATCGAGGTGGTCGGGGAGGCCTCGACGGGGACGGAGGCCGTCCGGCTCGTCCGGGAACTGTGCCCGGACGTGGTGCTGATGGACATCAGCCTGCCGATGCTCGATGGCATCGGCGCCACCCGGCAGGTGGTGGAGCGGTGTCCCCAGACGGCGGTCCTCATCCTGACGATGCATGATCGAGACGAGTACGTGCTCGCGGCGGTCAAGGCGGGGGCGCGCGGGTACCTCCTCAAGGACGCGCCGGCCCGGGACGTGATCGCTGCCATCCGCAACGCAGCGTCCGGTGGTGCGTGGCTGCACCCGAACGTGGCGCGGTTCCTTCTCGACGTGGTGGCACGGGGGCGCCAGAACGAGCCGCGCCACGAACAGGCGCTCACGGATCGGGAACGGGAGGTTCTCCGGCTCGTCGCGCGGGGTGCGAGGAACCGTGACGTGGCCCGGGCCCTGGCCATGTCCGAGAAGACGGTCAAGCAGCATGTCACCAACATCTTCCGCAAGCTCGGGGTCACTTCCCGATCCCAGGTGGTGGTGTACGCGATCGAGCACGGGCTCGTGGACATCGCGGAACCCGGTTCGGCCATCCGGCCGCGGAAGGAAACCGAACCGCCGTCCGCCGGGCTCTGAGCCTGCTCGTTCGACGTGGATCGTTCGGCTTCATCTTGTTGGGGCCGCGTGATTCGTGCTAAGGTAGTGAGCGGTACGATCCGCCGGGACGGGCGCCGCTCGCGCCCGGCGGTGCAGGCGATGGAGCTCGCCGGAACCGCTGCCGGCGCAGGCCGGCAGCTGATGGCTCCTACCCCGTCCGGGGTGGGGGCGTTTCTGTTTCGGGCCGGCCGCGCGCCCGGCTCGGGTGCGAGCCGGCCCGGAAGTTGCGGGAGGGCGAGTAGTTGGAGAGCTACCTCTTTGTGGCGATCGGCGGCGTGTTCGGCACGGTCACGCGGTACTGGCTGGGTGGGCTGCTGTCGGAGAAGTGGCCGGTGGCGTTCCCGATCGGGACGCTGGTGATCAACGTGACGGGGGCGTTCCTCCTCGGGTTCCTCACGAGTGCGGGCGCCGAGCAGGGCCTCATCTCGCAGCCGTGGCGGCTGGCGTTCGGGGTCGGGTTTCTGGGCGCGTACACCACGTTCTCGACCTGGCAGGTGGAGACCCTGCGCCTTCTCCAGCAGGGCAGCATCTGGCTGGGGATCGGGAACGTGGCGGCGAGCCTCACGCTCGGGCTTCTCGCGGCCTGGCTGGGCTACTGGCTCGGCCGGGCCCTCTGACGGACGGCGCCGGACGAACGAAGGGAGGACAGGCCCGTGAAGGTGGAGACCCAGGGCGTGCTCCTGCGCATGTTCATCGGGGAGTCCGACCAGTACAGGGGCATGCCGCTCTACCATGCCATCGTCCTGAAGATCCGTGAGCTGGGGATGTCCGGGGCCACCGTGCTGCGCGGGGTGGAGGGCTTCGGCGCCCACAGCCGCATCCACACCGCGAACATCCTCCGGCTGTCGCAGGACCTGCCCATCGTCATCGAAGTGATCGACACCGAGGAACGCATCCGGCGTCTGGTCGAGTACCTCGACCGGATGGTGCCGGAGGGCCTTCTCATGACGGTCGAAGGGGTGCGGATCATCCGCTACGCCCGCACCCCCGGGGAGGGAAAGGGGACGCCCGGCCAGGAGAAAGGCTGAACCGGGGACTGCCGGCCGCCGCCCGGGTGGCGAACGCCCGGCCCCGGGCCGTGAGCACCCAGGCGGTCGGGCCGGATGCCCCGAAACCGGAGGCGGCAACGGGACAGCCGGCCGGCGCGCCGGACAGCGGGCAGGACGCGCAGGCTCCGGCAGAAGTACCGGCGCGCTCCGGTGGGCACCCTGCTGGAGCGATGTAGCCGAGGGCGGAGAGCCGCTCGACCACCCGCGCCAGCGCCTCCCGGTCGAGCCCCAGCCGGGCGGCCATCTCGGGGCCGGTCAAGACGCCGGCCCGGACCAGCTCGCGCAGGAGCGCGGCATGCGGGTGCGGCGTGGTGCGCATCGCCTTCAGCCTCCGAGCAGGAGCGCGGCCCGGTACACCACGAGCGCCAGCACACCGGCCACGACCAGCCCGTAACCGATGCTGAAGTACATCCATCGGGAGGAGCCGGTCTCGTTGCGGATCGTCACGGCCGTGGCCAGGCAGGGGCTGTAGAACGAGTAGAAAACGAGGAAGGACAGGGCCTGCGGCACCGTCACCGCGGCCCGGAGAGCCGGGCCGAGGCCCGCCCCGGCGGCGTGGCCGTACAGGACGGCGAGCGTCGAGAGCGTGCCCTCCTTGGCCAGGAAGCCGGTGAACAGGCTCACGACCATCCGCCAGTCGAGGCCGAGCGGCGCTCCCAGGGGCGCCAGCGTCCGGCCGAGCCAGCCGACGGGGCTCCGGCCGATCTCCCCGGCCGGAAACCACGACAGTGCCCAGATGAGGGTGGTCATCGGAGCGATCACGGTGAGGGCCCGGTGCAGGTAGTGCCAGGTGTTCTGCCAGGCGTACAGGAGCACGTTGCGCAGGATGGGCCGGCGGTACGGCGGCAGTTCGATGAAGAAGGGCTCGTCGCCGCCCGGCAGGAGAGTGCGGCGG
This sequence comes from Caldinitratiruptor microaerophilus, assembly GCF_025999835.1. NCBI lineage: Bacteria > Bacillati > Bacillota > Clostridia > Eubacteriales > Symbiobacteriaceae > Caldinitratiruptor > Caldinitratiruptor microaerophilus. The sequence continues at coordinate 3,515,522 of NZ_AP025628.1, forward strand.
AAGAGGCGGCTCATCGCCAGGACCAGTCCGACCCCCAGGACGTAGATGCCCACCAGGACCCAGGCCCCGGTCCCCGCGGGGAAGAAGGCGGTGGCGAAGAAACTGATCACGACCAGCCGGGCGGAACAGATGACGAGCGGCGAGAGCAGGACGCTCAACAGGCGGTCGGCCTCCGAGGGGGCGGTGCGGGCGGCCATCGCCGCCGGCACGTTGCACCCGTAGCCGATCATGAGCCCGATCGCCGCCTTGCCGTGCAGGCCGGCGCGGGCCAGCAGGCGGTCGAGGACGAAGGCGGCCCGGGCGAAGTAGCCCGAATCCTCGAGCAGGCCGAGGAACAGGAAGAAGCCGGCGATGAGGGGGGCGAAGGCCGCCACCGCGCCCAAGCCCGCGATCACCCCATCCCGCACCAGCGGCCCGGCCCAGGCCGGTCCCCGTGGTCCGAGCCATCCGGCCGCCATCTGGCCCAGGTCGGCGAAGGCGCGGCCGATCCAGTCCTGCACCGGCGCCGTCAGGCGGAAGGTGCCCCAGATGCCCAGCCCGAGCGTCAGGATCGTGATCGGGACGCCGAGGACGGGGTGGGTGACCACCCGGTCGACCCGGTCGCTGGGGGTCATTTTCAGTCCGACCGGCCGTGCAGCCGTCGCCTCCCGGACGGCGCGCGCCACCCAGGCGTAGCGCTCGTCGGCGAGGACGACGGGGGCATCCGGCAGCGCCGCGGCGATCTCGTCCTGAAGGCGGTCCCAGTCCGCCCCGACCCGGTGGCGCACGCGCGCCGTGATCTCCGGGTCCTCCTCGGCCAGCTTGATCGCCACCCAGCGGGGCGGCAAGAGCGGCATCGGCGGGAGGAGCCGGGCGATCCGTTCGAGGCCCGCCTCGACCTCGGGACTGAAGTGAAAGCCGGCCGGGTTCGAACCGGCCTTGCGGGCGATCTCGCCCCGTGCCGCCCGCGCGATGAGGGATCGCAGTTCGGCGAGCCCCTCGCCCCGCGAGGCGACCACCGGGACCACCGGCACCCCGAGGGCGCGGGCGAGCCGATCCGGATCGATCCGCCACCCCTGCGCCGCCGCCATGTCCGCCATGTTCAGGGCGATGACGACGGGGCACGGCAGGTCGAGCAGTTCGGTGGTCAGGTAGAGGTTGCGCTCGAGGTTGGCCGCGTCGACGACGTTGACGACCAGGTCCGCGCCCCCGGCGAGGAGGAAATCCCGGGCCACGACCTCCTCGAGCGAGTGGGCGCTGAGGGAGTAGGTGCCCGGCAGATCAGTGACCGCCACCTGAAGCCCGTCCACGGTGAGGTGGCCGTCCCGCCGCTCGATCGTCTTGCCGGGCCAGTTGCCGACGTGCTGCTGCAGCCCTGTCAGGAGGTTGAAGAGGCTCGTCTTGCCCACGTTGGGGTTCCCGGCCAGCGCGACCGTGAAGGTGCGGGGGCCGGCGAGCACAGCGGGCCCGGCCCCGTGGCAGGAGGCGCTCACCGCCCGTCCTCCTCCGGCACCACCCAGACCCGGCGGGCGACCTCTCGCCCCAGGGCCAGGCGGGTCGTCCGCACGGCGACGATCGCCGGTCCGCCCACGTTCGAGACGAGCCACAGCCGGGTGCCCGGAGTCAGCCCGAGCGCCAGGAGCCGCCGCTGCAGCCGCCGGCCGGCGTCCACCCCCACCAGGCGTGCCGCCTGCCCGGGCGCCAACGTGACGAGGGGTACTGCTCCCGACCCGCCGCTGACACGGCGGAACTCGGGCAATACCGCTGTCCCGGCCCCGGCCGGTTGAGACTCGCTCGCATCCCCGTGGAGACGAGTGGCAGGGGGATGAACTGCCGGCGCCGCACCAGTGGCCGGCCCTGGCGGCCCTCCTGCCGGCGGGCGCCGCAGCCGGGCGAGAATCGTTCTCAACAGAGTCATGCAGGACACCACCGGCTTCTCATGCTGACATGGGGGGCCAAGGTTGTCCATCCGGCTGCGCACCGGGTGCTGCCCGGGGTGGGGGCCAGCGCTCGCGGAGCAGGTTCGGCCGCGAGCCGGCGGCCGGTCATAAGCCTTCATTAATCTGGCGATCGGACTGTTCGGGAAGACATCGATTCACTTCGCTCGCCGCTGCCGTTTCCCTGCCCGCTCTGCGACTGGCCCGGTCGGTCCGCCCGGGCTGGTGTCAGTCGGGCTGGCCATCGCAGGTGCCGCCGGCACGGTCAGGCGGATTTGCCTCGAACCGGGGCTTGCAAACTTCAGGGGTGCCGTGCTATCATTCGATGTGCTGAAGCGCCCGGACGGGCGCAGCTAGTTCGGTTGGGGCTATAGCTCAGTTGGGAGAGCGCCAGAATCGCACTCTGGAGGTCAGGGGTTCGAATCCCCTTAGCTCCACCAGCGGACGGGGGTGAGCCCGGGAGGCGCTGGACCCGTCGCCGAAGATGCACGGGGGTCCGGCGCCAGGGCTCACGGACCGGCAGGCCGGCCGGCGGTCCTGTGGACGGGACGCCGGCGACATCGGAGCGGAGGCGTGGTGTAGAGGCCTAACATACCGGCCTGTCACGCCGGAGACCGCGGGTTCGAATCCCGTCGCCTCCGCCAATTTGGGGATTGGGGTAACGGTAGCCCGCCTGACTCTGGATCAGGTAGTCCTGGTTCGAATCCAGGATCCCCAGCCAGGTGGGGCCCCATCGTCTAGAGGCCTAGGACACCGCCCTCTCAAGGCGGAAACCCGGGTTCGAATCCCGGTGGGGTCACCAACGCGTGCGGATGTGGCGGAACTGGCAGACGCGCTAGATTCAGGGTCTAGTGGCCGCAAGGTCGTGGGGGTTCAAATCCCTCCATCCGCACCACGAGGCGGACAGAAGACGTCCGCCCTACACGCGCCCGTAGCTCAGTGGATAGAGCGTTGGCCTCCGGAGCCAAAGGTCACAGGTTCGAATCCTGTCGGGCGCACCAGGTTCGGTTCGGGCTGTGGCGCAGCTTGGTAGCGCACTACCTTGGGGTGGTAGGGGTCGTGGGTTCAAATCCCGCCAGCCCGACCAGACAACCGATCCGGCTGCCGACCGGCCGGCCGTGCCGTATCGGCCGGCCGTGTCGGTGCCAGCGGGGCGTGGCGCAGCTTGGTAGCGCGCTTGGTTCGGGACCAAGAGGTCGCTGGTTCAAATCCAGTCGCCCCGACCAACGAAGGCCGCTTGCAGGGCTGGACCGGGCAAGCGGACCACAAAGTTCAAGGGCGCCGGTGCTGCCCGCACCGGCGCCCACGACTTTTCGTGGATTGGACCATCGAGGTCGGCTGTGTGATCGATGGAGGCAGTCAGGAGCGAGTCCGTGCGCCTGGCTGCCTTTCTCTTGTCGTGCTGCCGACCGTGGCCGGGGCGGCGCCATACCCACCTGTCGCGGCGCACTCCTCCGGGTGAACTGCGCCGGCGACGCAGGCAGGTGTTTCCAGCTACGAGCGGGGGCGATGCCACGGTGGCCCCCGGCGAGTTCCTCGCCCGCCTCGGCCCGTCCGGCATGTGTCACGAATTGGTGCGGTGGCGGCCCGGTGTGACAGGATTGTTAACGAAACCTAACAGATAATCTTGCCATCCGCATGGTAAGATTACATGCTGCTGACACAAACAATTGACCAGTGCCAGTCGATACGTTACGATACGGCTACCAAGACGGTGGCCATCCGGCACGAGCACAGGCGAACAGGCCGGTGCGACCGGCGGAACGGGAAGACCTCCTCATCGGTACGCCGGGTAGAAGGGAGGATGGATCAAGTGCGTTACCCGATGGCAGTAATGAACGAAAAGGTTAAGAACGTCTTATCGGTGCTTACCTTTTCCGAGGAAGAGGTGCTCCACAAGGTCATCGAGGCCTTGTCTGAGACCCGCGCGACGGTCGTCACTTCCTCTCGGCTGACCGATAACGGCAGGATCACTCGAAGCGTCGTACTCAGCCTGTTCCGCCTCCTGGCGGCCGCCGGCATCATCCGGTTCCGGTCCGCGGGGGCGAAGGGGACCCGGGTCGGCGTCGTCGACACCGAGGCGTGGCAGAGCCTCCGCGAAGCCCTGGCGCGCCGGCGCTGACGCCTCCGCATTGCCTCGCGAGCCGACCCGGGTCCGGTGCGCCACGGCAGGAACCCGTGCTACCCGGGAGGAACCACGTGGAGGGAGTGATCTGCGGGCGGAGGTGCAAGAGTTGGAATCGTACGTGACGGGTCTGCGGTGCGCCGGCTGTGGGCACGGGCTCCCGGTGCAGTACGCCCTGAGCTGCCCCCGGTGTGGCGGGCTGCTCGAGCTGGAGTACGACCTGGAGCGGATGGCCGGACTCCCGCGGGACCGTCTGAGCGGTCCCGGCATCTGGCGGTACGCGTTCGCCTTGCCTGTCCGGGACCCCGCACACCGGGTGAGCCTGGGCGAGGGGAACACGCCCCTGTACGACTGCCCGCGGCTGGCAGAGGCCATCGGTGTGAGAAAGCTGTGGCTGAAGTTCGAGGGGACGAATCCGACCGGAACGGTGAAGGATCGGACGTCGGCCACCGCGGTCTCGGCGGCGCGGGAGTTCGGGTACAAGGCCATCGGCGTCGTCAGCACCGGGAACGCCGGCTCCTCCCTGGCCACCTACGGCACCCGGGCCGGACTCCGGACCTTCATCTTCTGCTATGAGCGGGGCAGCCAGCCGAAGCTGAACCACATGGCGGCCTGCGCCTCCGACCTGGTCTTCTACCGGGGCGTCTACGACGACATGATCGGCGTGTTCGACCGCCTGGTCGACGAGGGGCTGGTCTTCGACGGCGGTGCCTCCCGCAACCCGTTCAAGCATGAGGGAAAGAAGACCATCGCCTACGAGGTGGCGGAGCAGCTCGGCTGGGCGGTACCCGACTTCTTCGTGGCCCCTGTCGGGGTGGGGGAGACGTTCATCGCCAGCTACCGGGGCTTCCGGGAGCTGGCGGCGATGGGTTGGACGGCGGGCGTGCCACGCATGGTCGCGGCGCAGTCGGCCGTGGCCAACCCCATCGTGCGGGCGTGGCGCGAGGGCGGCGACCTGGTGCCGCAGCGGATCGGGTACACGGTGGCCGAAGGCGTCGCCGTGGGGAACCCGGATGCGAAGGGTCGCTACGTCCTCGACATCCTCCGGCGGGAAGGCGGGCTCGCAGGGGATGCCGCCGACGCCGACATCGTCGCCGCACAGAAGCTCGTCGCCCGCACGGAGGGCATCTGGGCCGGGCCCACCGGGGTCGTCACGGTCGCCGTCCTGCGGAACCTCGTCCGGGCGGGTCAGGTGCCGTCGGCCGCCCGGGTTGTTTGCATGGTCACGGAGACGGGGCTCAAGGGGGAGTACCCACCCATCCACCCGGAGGGGATCGTGCCAGACTATGAAGCGGTGAAGAAACTGGTGATGGCACGGTTAGGCGGGTTCCCCGCGTGAGGACCCGTGGGAGCAGTGAACCCGGGCCGGGAGCGGCCCGGGTTCTTGCGCCACGGTGTAAGCAATCCTCACTGTCTTGAAGGGATTGCGCGACCGGGCATAGTATGTAGAGCTATGCGCGCATTGTAAACCGCCTTTCCACATCGTGGACCAGCGAGAGGGGGGAGATGAATCCGTTCTCGAGGCGCAGGCGCCGTGGAGAAGGCCCTGGCCCTTCTATCCCTCTTCGAGTCCCACCCGGAGCTGAGCCTGACGGAGGTGAGCAACCTCAGCGGTCTGCCCAAGGCGACCGCCCATCGCCTGCTCCGGGCCCTGGAGCGGGCGGGCTTGGTCCAGCAGCGGGCAGATCGGCGTTATCGCCTGGGGCTCCGTCTCCTGCGGCTGGCGAGCACCGTCGCCGAGCGTCTGGAGGTGCGTGAGGTGGCGCTGCCCCACATGCGCTGGCTCCGGGACCGGACCGGCCAGTCGGTGCAGCTGGTGGTGGTCGACGGGTACGAAGGGGTCTACGTGGAGCGAGTCGAAGGGACTGCCCCTGTCCGCCTGTACATCGCTCTCGGCCGCCGAGGACCCCTTTACGCCGGGGCGTCCACACGGCTGCTCCTCGCCTACCTGTCGCCCGAGCAGCAGGAGGCCATCTTGGCCCGCAATCCGCCGCAGCGCCATACCCCGAACACGATCACGGACCTCGGGCGCCTGCGTGAGGTATTGCGGGAGACCCGGGAGAAGGGCTGGACGATCAGCTACGGGGAGCTGCAGGAGGGCAGCGCCGAGATGGCAGCGCCGATCTGGAACCACCGGGGCGAGGTGGTGGCGGCACTCTCGATCGCGGGGGCCGATTCCCAGTACACGCCAGCCCATCTCGAGCAGTACCTGCCTCTCCTCCGGCAGGCTTCCCTGGCGATCTCGAGGGAACTGGGCTACCACCCGGCGCTGCAGGAAGCGAATGGATGATCCGGCCGTACGGTGCCGGGCCGGCGGTATCGAGGTGAGGGGGAACGGCGGTTGGACCGACCGGTGGACATCAACTGCGACATGGGGGAGAGCTTCGGCCCCTGGAAGATGGGCCGGGACGCCGAGATCATGCCGTTCATCACCGCCGCGAACATCGCGTGCGGGTTTCACGCCGGAGACCCCCTGGTCATGGCGCAGACGATCACTCTGGCACAGCGTCACGGCGTCGCCGTGGGGGCGCACCCGGGCTACCGGGACCTGCATGGGTTCGGGCGCCGGCCCATGGACTGCTCGGAAGAGGAGGTCTACGGGGACGTCCTGTACCAGCTGGGGGCCATCGACGCGTTCTGCCGGGCGCAGGGGGTGCGGCTGCGCCACGTGAAGCCCCACGGCGCGCTGTACAACGTGGCGGCGCGAGACGAGCGCACCGCCCGGGGCATCGTCCGGGCCATCCGAGCCTTCGATCCGGATCTCATCCTTTACGCCTTGCCCGGCGGCCAGCTGGCCCGGGAAGGGGAGAAGTCCGGGCTCCGGGTGGCCTACGAGGTCTTTGCCGATCGGAACTACAACCCGGACGGTACGCTGGTGAGCCGGCGCCTGGGCGACGCCTTCGTGCACGACCCGGAGCAGGCGGCCGAGCGGGTCCTCCGCATGGTGACGGAGGGCAAGGTCCGGGCGGTGGACGGCAGCGACGTGCCGGTCCGCGCGGACACGGTGTGCATCCACGGTGACGGTCCCATGGCCGTGGAGATCGCGCGGGCCGTGAGGCAGCGGCTGGAGGCGGCGGGGTTGACCGTGGCGCCACTGGGGGGTGGAGCCGGTGTCTGAGGCGGGGTTGCGTGAACCCGACTTCAAGACTCCAGCCGCTGTCCGGCAGGCGTGCCGGGAGGGGCGCTGGGACAAGCCCACGGCAGGTCTTGCTCCGGGATACGCCCAGGCGAACCTCGTGGTGCTCCCGAGGGAGGATGCCTTCGACTTCCTGCGCTTCTGCCAGCGCAACCCCAAGCCCACGCCGCTCCTGGAGGTGCTCGATCCTGGTGACCCGCAGCCCAGGCTCGTGGCCCCGGGGGCCGACCTGCGCACGGACCTGCCGCGCTACCGGGTCTACCGGCGGGGGGAACTGGTGGAGGAACGGACGGACATCCGCGACCTGTGGCACGACGGCCTCGTGGCATTTCTCATCGGCTGCAGCTTCACCTTCGAGCAGGCCCTCCTGTCGGCCGGTGTGCCCGTACGCCATCTGGAGTGTGGCTGCAACGTCCCGATGTACCGCACCAACATCCCCACCGTGCCGGCGGGGAAGTTCCACGGGCCGCTGGTGGTGACCATGCGGCCGATCCCGGGGCACCTGGTGGCGAAGGCGGTGCTGGTGACAGCGCGAGTCCCGGCAGTCCACGGGGCCCCGGTGCACATCGGGGACCCGGAGGCGATCGGCATCCGAGACCTGCAGAAGCCGGACTGGGGCGACCCGGTGCCGGTCCGCCCGGGCGAGGTGCCCGTGTTCTGGGCCTGCGGGGTCACGCCCCAGGCCGTGGCCATGGAGAGCCGGCCGGACCTCATGATCACGCACGCCCCCGGCCACATGTTCGTGACGGACCTGCGCGACCAGGATCTCCTGCAGATGTGACGAGACACCCGCGGTTACCAGCCTGTACCAATTCCATGCGAGGGGGTACCCACATGCAGCGGAAGGCCCGCACCACGGCTGTCTCCCTTCTCGCCGCCGCGGCGATGCTCGTGCTCGCCGCCTGCGGCAAGGGGCCGGCGCCCGCACCCGGCGCGCAGGGCGGCAGCACCCCGGCTCAGCCGTCCCAGCAGGCAGGAGGGGCGGCGGCCGAGGTCAAGGAGGTGCGCATCGGGGCCATCTACCCGGTGACCGGCACCTCGGCGGTGGCCGGCACGGACCTGTCCAACGGCGTCAAGCTGGCGGCGGAGATCATCAACGGCGAGTTCCCCGACCTCAACCTGCCGCTGGCGAAGACGAAGGGCCTCCCCGGTCTTGGCGGGGCGCAGGTGAAGGTGATCTTCGCCGACCACCAGGCCGACCCGAACAAGGGAAAGGCCGAGGCTGAGCGGCTCGTGACCCAGGAGAAGGTGGCCGCCCTCTTCGGCGCCTACAACAGCTCGGTCACCGGGGCGATCGCGCCCGTGGCGGAGCGCTACCAGATCCCGTTCCTCAACGCGGAGTCGTCCTCGCCTACCCTGACCGAGCTCGGCTTCAAGTGGTTCTTCCGGACCACGCCCCACGACGGGATCTTCGCCGAGAACTTCTTCCAGTTCCTCGAGGACCTGAAGAAGCAGGGCAAGCTGCAGAACCCGACGATCGCCCTGGTCAACGAGAACGGCCTCTTCGGCCAGGACGCCACCAAGCAGGAGAAGAAGTACGCCGAGCAGTACGGTTACCAGATCGTCGAGGAGATCGCCTACTCGGCCAAGGCGACGAACGTCACCGCGGAGGTGCAGCGCCTCAAGGCGAAGCAGCCCGACGTCATCTTCCACGCCTCGTACGGTCCGGACGCGATCCTTTACATGAAGACTTATAAGGAGTTCGACCTGGCGCCGAAGATCATCCTGGCCCAGGACGCCGGCTTCGTGGACTCGCAGTTCCTCAAGAACCTCGGGAAGGACGGGGAGTACGTCTTCAGCCGGGAGGTCTGGTCCCTCGACCTGGCCAAGAACAACCCCCAGATCGCCAAGGTCAACGACATGTACAAGGAACGGTTCGGCACGGACATGAACGGCAACTCGGCCCGGGCGTTCACCGGCCTGCTGGTGCTGGCCGACGCCATCAACCGCGCCGGGTCCACCGAGCCGGAGAAGATCCGCCAGGCCCTGCAGGAGACCCGCATCGGTCCGGAGCAGCTGATCATGCCCTGGAAGGGCGTCCAGTTCGACGAGAAGGGCCAGAACACCCTGGGCACCGGGATCATCGTCCAGGTGCAGAACCAGAAGTACGTGACCGTGTGGCCCTTCGACCTCGCCTCGGCCGAGCCCATCGTGCCGATGCCCGCCTGGAGCCAGCGTTAACCCCGGCGGGATCCCGGGTCTGACCGGCACCGGGGCACCACGTGTCCCCGGTGCCGGGAGGACCTGAGCCAGCGCGAGGAGGTGCGCCGTTGACCGCGGCGGTCCTGGCCCAGTCCATCGTCTCGGGCCTCCTGTGGGGGGCGGTGTTCGCCCTCATCGCCCTCGGTCTATCGCTGATCTTCGGCGTGGTCGACATCGTGAACTTCGCGCACGGCGAGTTCCTGATGGTCGCCATGTACCTGGCGTGGGTCTTGAACGCGTTCTGGGGCTGGGACCCGCTCCTGACCCTGCCGCTCGGGGCTGCCGCGCTCTTCGGCCTCGGCGTCCTGACATACCGGCTACTCATCCGCCGGGTGCTGGACGCGCCGATGCTCGCCCAGATCATCGTCACGTTCGGGCTCATGGTGTTCCTGCGCAGCCTGGCCCACCTGATCTTCCGGGCGGACTACCGCAGCGTCCAGGACCCGCTCGTTCAAGGGACCTTCACGCTCTTCGGCGTGCACGTGACGTGGCCGCAGGCGGTTGCCGGACTGGGTGCCCTGATCATCACCGGCCTCCTTTACTGGTTCCTCTACCGCACCGAAACCGGCTGGGCGCTGCAGGCGGTGGCCCAGAACAAGCAGGCGGCCGCCTTGATGGGGATCGACCCGGACCGGTTCTATTCGCTGGCGTGGGGGATCGGCTCCGCCAGCGTGGGGATCGCGGGTATCCTCCTGTCGAACTTCTACTACATCCACCCGGAGGTCGGGGCGATCTTCGGGACCCTGGCCTACGTCACCGTGGCGCTCGGGGGCTTCGGCTCGGTGCCCGGGGCGCTGGTGGCCGGCATCCTCATCGGTCTGGCCGAGTCTCTGGCGGGCGTGTTCATCGATCCGAAGCTCAAGTACGCCGTGGTCTTCTCGCTCTACCTCGTCGTCGTCTTCGTACGCCCGCGGGGTCTCATGGGCAGGGTCTGAACGCCGGGAAGGTGTGTGGATGCGCTTGCGCAGGCATGGCTTTTTGGCAGTGGGGGTCCTGGTCACGCTCGGCATCCCGCTGGTCGTTCGGGATCCCCACGCCCTCCACGTCCTGATCATGATCTTCCTGTACGCGTTCCTGGGCACGGGCTGGAACATCCTGGGCGGGTACGCCGGGCAGGTGTCGCTGGGCCACAGCGTGTACTTCGGGATCGGCGCCTACACGGCGACCCTTCTCATGATGAAGGCCGGCGTCAGCCCGCTGATCGGGATGTTCGTCGGGGGGCTGCTGGCCGCGCTCGTCTCCCTGGTCGTCGGTTGGGGGTGCTTCCGCCTGGCCGGGCACTACTTCGCGATCGCGACCCTGGCGGTGGCGGAGATCGCTGTGGTGCTGGCGACCAACTGGGAGTACATCGGGGCCGCAGTCGGAGTCTACGTCCCCATTGACCGCGCCGGCAACTGGCTGAGGACGCTCCAGTTCACGACCAAGACAGGCTATTACTACGTGGCGCTGACCCTGCTGGCGCTGGGCATGTCGCTCGCTGCCTACATCGAGCGCAGCCGCCCCGGGTTCTACTTCCGGGCCATCAAGGCAGACCCGGAGTCGGCGCGGGCGCTCGGCGTCGACATCTTCCGGCAGAAGCTGTACGCCATGGCGCTCTCGGCGTTCTTGGTCGCCCTGGGCGGTGCCGTCTACGCCCAGTACGTCCTGTTCATCGACCCGGAGAGCGTGCTGGGCGCCGCCCTGTCCATCCAGATCGCACTGATTCCCGTTCTGGGTGGGGTCGGTTCGCTGTGGGGGCCTCTCATCGGGGCACTGGTGCTGGTTCCCCTCTCGGAGTACACGCGGCTCTACTTCGGCGGAACAGGAAGCGGCCTGGACCTCGTGATCTACGGACTGCTCATCATGCTGGTCGCGACCTACCAGCCTGCAGGGCTCATGGGCCTGTTGGAGGCGCGAAGGGAAAGGAGCAAGCCGGGTGCCGCTCTTGGTCGTTGAGGGGATCACGAAGCGATTTGGCGGCGTCGTCGCCAACGACGGTGTTTCCCTGACGGTGGAGAAGGGGGAGCTTCTGGGGCTGATCGGTCCGAACGGGGCCGGGAAGTCCACGTTCTTCGCCACCATCTCCGGCTTCCTGCGCCCCGACGGCGGGCGCGTCCTGTTCGACGGCGAGGACGTGACCGGGCTGCCGGCCGAGGTGCTGTGCCGGAAGGGGATGACCCGGACGTTCCAGATCGTCCGTCCCTTCCATGATCTCACGGTGCTGGAGAACGTAATGGTGGGCGCCCTCCTGCGCCACCCCCGTGCGGCCGAGGCGCGCCGCAAGGCGGAGGAGGTCCTCGAGTTCACCGGGCTCGCCCCGCAAGCCGCCTTCCGGGCGGGAAACCTCACCATTGCCGACAAGAAGCGCCTGGAGATCGCCCGGGGGCTTGCCACCGAGCCTCGCCTCCTGATGCTGGACGAGACCATGGCCGGGCTCACGCCGGCGGAAACCCAGGAGGCCATCGACCTGATCCGCCGGATCCGGGAACGGGGGGTCACGATCATCCTCGTGGAACACGTGATGGAAGTCGTCATGTCGCTGTCGGACCGGGTCGTCGTGCTCGACATGGGGCGGAAGATCGCCGAGGGCAAACCGGAGGACGTCGTCCGGGATCCCGCCGTGATTCAGGCCTACCTTGGGGAGAAGTACCATGCTCGAGGTGCATGATCTCCACGCCGGGTATCGGGGAACGCTCGTGCTGCAGGGGGTCAGCCTCGAGGTCCGGCAGGGCGAGGTCGTCGCGCTCCTGGGCAGCAACGGGACCGGGAAGTCGACCCTGGTCCGGGCGGTGAGCGGGGTGATTCGCCCCGCACGGGGGACCATCACCTTCCGCGGCGAGCGGATCGACGGCCTTCCGGCCCACCGCATCGTCGGGAAGGGGATCGCCCACGTCCCGGAGGGGCGCCTCGTGTTCCCACGGCTCACGGTTGAGCAGAACCTGCTGCTCGGGGCATACACGAAGAAGGACCCGCAGCGCCGCCGGGTCGCGCTGGAGCGCGTCTTCGCCCTGTTCCCCCGGCTTCAGGAGCGGCGGCGCCAGCTCGCCGGCACGCTCTCCGGCGGCGAGCAGCAGATGCTGGCCATCGCGCGGGGACTCATGTCGGAGCCTCAGCTGCTCATGCTGGACGAGCCCTCTCTGGGGGTCATGCCCAAGCTGGTGACGGAGATCCTGGAGATGGTCCGGCGCATCGCCCGGGAAGGGACCACGGTGCTCCTGGTCGAGCAGAACGTGCGTGAAGCGCTGGAGATCGCAGACAGAGCTTACGTGCTGCAGACGGGCCGGATCGTGCTCGAGGGGACAGGAGCCGAGCTCCTGGACAGTGAACTTGTGAGGAAAGCGTACCTGGGCCTGTAGCCAGCGGCCGGGCCCAGCCGAAGGTGTGGAAGCCATCCCGTGAAGGTTCATGGAGCCGTCGTCCCTGCAGGCGACCGGGCCGCGCTCGTTCGCCTCGGCAACCGTCTCGATCCCGAACTGAACGCCCGGGTGCACGCCCTGGCCCGCCACCTGGCGAACCTCCGGCATCCCGCGATCCTCGAGGTGATCCCTGCCTACACCACGGTCCTGGTGGAGTACGACCCGCTCCGGCTGCCGTGGCGCAAGCTCGTGCCGCTGCTCCGGGCGGCGATGCGCGAGGCTCGCCCCGACGCGGGCGCTGGCCGGGTGGTGGAGATCCCGGTCGTGTACGGAGGCGAGGCCGGCCCAGACCTCGCCGACGTGGCGCGGCACGCCGGGATCACAGAGGAGGAGGCGGTCCGCCGGCACGCGGGGCGGGAGTACCGGGTGTACTGCATCGGTTTCAGCCCGGGGTTCTGCTACCTGGGAGACCTCGACCCCGCGCTGGTCACCCCCCGCCTGGCCACCCCGCGGGTGTCTGTGCCCGCCGGCAGCGTGGCGATCGGCGGTGCCCAGACAGGCATCTACTCCCGCACCACCCCCGGCGGCTGGCGGATCCTCGGCCGTACGCCGGCGGTGCTCTTCGACCCCCGTCGTGACCCGCCGTCGCTCCTGTCACCCGGCGACACGGTCCGGTTCGTGCCGGTATCCCCGGAGGCCGCGGCCGCCGGTGCCGCAGGGGACACCAGGGAGGGCGGCCTCGCTGCGACCGGCGAGACCGGGGCGCCGGCCAATCTCACCGAGGTCCCGGGGCGCACCGGCGTCCGAATCGTCCGGCCGGGGCTTCTGACCACGGTGCAGGACATGGGCCGGCGCGGCTACCAGGCGCTGGGCGTGCCCCAGGCAGGGGCCGCCGACCGCTGGGCCCTGCGGCTCGGGAACTGGCTCGTCGGCAACCCGGAGGACGCCGCGGCCCTGGAGATCACGCTGGAGGGGCCGGAGGTCGAGTTCACCGGCCCGGTCACCTTCGCGCTCGCCGGCGCGCCTTTCCCGGCGGAACTGATCCCGGAGGGCGGCGGGTCACCTCGCCCGGTCCGGACCTGGGAAGCCGTGCTGGCGGGGCCGGGGGACCGGCTGCGGATCGGCGTCGCCCCGGTCGGGGCACGCGTGTACCTGTGCGTGGCCGGGGGGATCGACCTGCCCCCCGTGCTGGGCAGCTGCTCGGAGGACCTGTTCGGCGGCATCGGCCCCGTCGGGCGGGCCCTGCGGGAGGGCGACTGGCTGCCGGTCGGCGTCCCCCTGCTGCCCCCCGCCGACCTCGCCGGCCGCCGCCTGCCACCCGACATGCAGCCCCGGTACCAGGGCTCCCTGCGCGTCCGGGTGATCGCCGGGCCCCAGGCCGGCGCGTTCACGGCAGAGGGCCTCGAGACGTTCCTCGGTGCCGAGTACCGGGTCTCCGGCCGCTCGGACCGGCAGGGGCTGCGGCTCGAGGGGCCCGCGATCCGGCACCGGCGCAGCGCGGACATCCTCTCCGAGGGCATCCCCTTCGGCGCGATCCAGGTGCCTGCCGACGGGCGGCCCATCCTGCTCCTCACGGGGCGCCACACGATCGGCGGCTACACCAAGATCGCCGTCGCCCTGTCCGGTGATGCCCTGCGGGCCGCGCAGCTGCGGCCCGGGGACCGGGTCCGGTTCCAGCAGGTCGACCTCGCGGAGGCGCACCGGATCCTGCGCGCCGAGGCCCGCCGGCTGATCGAGATCCGGCACTTCCTGTTCCGGGCCGGAGCGCGCGGCGCGCCGCCGCTGCCGGCAGCGGCCCCGCCGGAGACCCCATGGGAGGCACGAGCGGTCGCGCAGGGGGGAGCCGTGCCGGCGGCCACCCTGCCTGCGGCCGGAGCGGAACCGGCGCCGCCCCCGGGGCCGGCGGCCGGCGTGCGGCACTACCGGATCAGGGTGGCCGGGCGCGAGTTTCTCGTGCAGGTCGAAGAAGTCCCTCCCGGGCGGTGACACCCGGGAGGGCATTCCGTATCGCTGCGGCGCGTGGTAAGGTAGCAGGGTGTGCGGGTCACCCCTCGGACCTGGGGGTGGCACTGCCTTCCTCCGCATGCCGGGCGCCGGAGGCCAGTTCCCGGGTGAGGGTCGCCGCCAGGCCGGCCGGGGCGGCGAGGAACTTGCCGTGGGCCTCGGCGAGCACCTCGCCGGCGGCGTCTCGAAGCCGACCGCTGGCGAGGAACAGGCGGCTGTTCCGGGCGGCGTCCACGCTGGCCTCGACCCGGAGGTCCGTCCCCACGGGTACGGGCTTCTTGTACCGCACGGAGATGTCCGCGGTCATCGTGATGACCTCGCGCTGGGCGTAGATGGCCCACCACATCGCGTCGTCGAGGAGGCCGCAGACCACGCCGCCGTGCAGCACGCCCGAGAAACCCTGGAAGTGGGCCTGTGGGCGCACCGTGGCCTCCACGCCCGTCGGAGTGCGCCGGAACTGGATGTGCAGTCCCACCGGGTTGTCGCGTCCACAAACGATGCAGCCCCGCGACATCGGCAGGTCAGACAAGCCGCCGCACCGACCTTTCGCAGTGACGTTGGCGCCCGGCCGCCATTCCGGGTCTTACACAGATTACGGCACCGCCGGCGTGGGTCCTGCCGGCCGGCGGGCTTGGAGCGAACCGCCTGAAGGGGGCACAGGGCGTGGCCACGATGCTGCCACTCTTGGGCGACTACCTCTTCGTCTTCGTCGCCCGCCTGACGGACGTGAGCCTCTCCACCGTCCGCTTCATGTTGATGATGCGGGGCAAGCGCCTGGTGGCGGCGGCGATCGGTCTCGTCGAGATCGCCGTGTGGGTGACGGCGCTCGGGCGGGTCCTGGCGTCCCTCGACAACCCCCTCAAGGTCGTATTCTATTGCCTCGGCTTCGCCTCGGGGATCTACGTCGGGCAGATCATCGAGGAGAAGCTGGCAGTCGGGCTGTCGACCGTCCAGATCATCCCCTCTTCCCATGATGCGGCCGACCTCTTGACCGACCGCCTGCGTGCCGCCGGCCACGGGGTCACCGTGCTCACCGGCGAAGGGCTCCACGGCCCGCGCAAGGTCCTGCTCGTCACGGTGCAGCGCAAGGGGCTCGGGTCGGTCATGGACATCGCCCGCAAGACGGACCCCGGCCTCTTCGTGACCGTCCTCGACGCCCGCACCGCCCTGGGCGGCACGATGCGGCTGAGGAAGTAGGGACCGTCGCGCGCCGGTCACCCACTTGGGCCGCGAAAACCGCACGCGGAGCAGGAGGCGTGCCTGCTCCGCGTGATGGGAAAGGAAGATACCGTTTTTGTTGAGTAAGGTACCAGATCGCCGAAGTTTCTATCCATCCGGCCCGGACTGGATTTCACATCCTGCCGGATAGGGTGTTGGCCCGGTGCTCGTGACCCGGTTCGGCGAGGAGGGGCGAGAGGTGCGCACCGGTGCGGATCTGGCCGGGATGAAGCAGGTCCTGACGCGGCTTCCGGCCTACGGCCGGCTGGCCTGGGCGTTGTGGAGGGATCGGCGCCTGGCGGCCGGCGACAGGGCGGTGCTGCTCCTGGCGGTCGCGTACAGCGTCTCGCCGGTCGACCTCATCCCCGGCTTCCTCCCGGTGGCGGGGCAGGTCGACGACCTCCTCGTCCTCCTGAGCGGGATCCGCCGCGCGCTGCGGCACCTCCCACCTGCGGCCCGCAACGAGCATCTCCGGACAGTGGGGGTCACCCTTGACGACCTCGACGCCGACCATCGCCGCGTGCAGGCGGCGATCGCCGCGCTGGCCGGCCGCACGGCCCGGCTCGGGGGCCGGCTCGCCCTGGCCGGCCTGCGGCTGGGGCGCCGCGCCGCCTTGTTCGGCCTGCGCACCGGCGGCCGGATCGCTCGGGCGGGGCTGAGGGCGGTCGCCCGGGCGGTGCCGCGGGGGGCGGCGGGAGGCTGGCGCCCCCGGTCCTCAGCCCACTCGCCGGAGCACGGCGGCGAGGACCGCGTCGGACACGTTCGCCCCGCTCACCCTCACCACGACCACGACCCGCCGGCCCGTCCCTGACTCCTCGAACGCGGCGGCGAGGGCGGCCGCGCCGGCGGGTTCGCGACAGCCGCCCAGCTCGGCAAGCAAACATGGGCATAGATGAAGAGTTCGGCTCGTGGTGCAGTGCGGGTCCCTTGGGGGACACCAGGTGGGTGGTCCAGGCTACGCAGCGTGAGCGGCGCCGATGAGAAGAATCGTCCCGGACACCAACGTGCTCGTGGCGGCAGTCCTCACGCCATTCGGGGCACCGGCGCGGGTCGCAGATCTGGTGCTCTCGCGACAGGTCCGGGTGCTTTTCGTTCGTGGAAGTCGCCGTGGACGGCCGGGCCGACGCGATCGCAACGGGGAAGAAGGGGCACTTCCCGTCGCCTGCTTGCCACGGCGTCCCGGTCGTGTTCCCTGCGGAGTTCCTGGCCGTGTGGCCGTCAGGTCCGGGCACCTGACGGCGACCACATGAAGCCCCGGCCAAGCCGGGGCCTCACGGTTATGTGCACGGCATGAGTGCTGCCGGATGTGGCAGCGTTGCGGAACCCCGATCAAGATCTCCGACGACCGGCCGGCTGCCTGCCGACCGGTCGGAAGAAAATGCGGCAGGAGTCCGGCCCGCACTGTCCAACAAGGGACAGGTGCGGGGGGATGGGGCCTGGCGGGCAGGGGCATCATCCTCCGCAGCGGGGGTGGGATGGATGCGGGAGCCGATCGTGGAGCGGTTCCTTCTCAGGAAGCTGACGAAAGAAGCCCTGGATGCGATCAACGAGATGCCCTACATCCGGTGGGCCGGGCTGCGGTTCACGGAGGCAGGCCCCGGCTACAGCCGGATGGAGCTCAGAGTGCAGCCCCACCACTTGGGCGGCGGGGGTACCGTGGCCGTGAACGGGGGGATCCTGGCCTACATGGTGGACATCAGCGCCGGCCTCACGCTGATGACCACGTGGACCGAGGAGGATCGGTCTCAGGTCACGATCAACATCCACGTGCAGTATCTCAAGCCGGCTTACGGCGACCTCATCGTGGCGGAAAGCCGCGTCCTCGGCAGGGGCAAGACAGTGGGGACGGTGGAGACCGAGATACGGGACCCCCAGGGTGAGGTGTGCACGAAGGCCATCTCGACGTACCGGATCTTTCCCAGGCCTGTGGGCGTCCCGATCGGGCCGCAGGTACAGGGGATGGACACATGACCGGGAGCGAGAACGCGGCTGGCCGCCCCCCGGATGCGGTGGACCGGGAGTGGGAGGTCACGTGGGGCGATTGCGACCCCGCGGGGATCGTCTACAATCCCCGCTACCTCGAGTGGTTCACGCTCGGACGGATCACGTACCTCCGGAAGTGGGGGGTGCCTTACGGTGAGGCCTTCCGGGCGGCCGGGGTCGAGGCCGTCGTTTACGAGGCGCACCTTCGCATCCTGCGGCCATCCCGTCCGGAAGACCGTGTGCTCATCCGGACATGGATCGCCGAGCTCAGCAGGAGCCGGCTGAGGTTCTCGTACCAGGTCCTTGACCCGGACGGGCAGGTCCTGGCCGAAGGCTACACGACCCATGCGTACGTGGACGCCTCGGGGCGGCCGTTCGACCTGGCCAAGCGAGCCCCGGCGCTGTGGGAGCGGCTGAGCCGCCTGCCTGTCTCCCCACCCGTCACCACGTTGAAGTGACACAGGCCGAGCCTGGTCCTACGGGTTCGCCGGGTGCAGGGCCGGTGGTCGGGGTTGCCGGCTGCGGCGCCCGCGCGTCGCTCTCCTGGGGGAGGACGGCGGCGTTGGACGAGCAAAGCCCCGCGGCCCTGGATTTCTACAGGATCCGGGCGTGCTGGTCGAGCGCACTGCCCGAGAGCGATCCGCGAGTGACGTCGGGCCTGGCCCCCCTGACGGCCGCCGCGGCCGGGGAGGAGCGCTCACCGCTTCTTCACACGGGTCGCCCAGGCTTCCAGTTCTCCATACGGCCGGGCGCCGGAAAGCACGTGGCGGCCGTCGGCCACCAGAGTGGGCACCGCGTGGACCCCGTAGAGGAGTGCCCGAGCGCGGTCGCGCTCGACCGCCTCCCGCACCGCCGGGCTCTGGACGTCCTCCTGCCATCTCCGGACGTCCAGGCCGACTTCCGTCGCGCACATCGTCAGGACCTCCGGGTCCGTGATGTCGAGGCACTCCGTCAGGTGCGCCCGCTGCACCCGGTCGAACATGGCCCAGTGCCCCTCCTGCCCGCCCTGTACCTCCGCGGCCTTGCAGGCGAGGAGGCCGGGCATGGAGTGCGGGTAGGGGTGTATGCGCGCCGCCATGCGGTCGGCGTCGATCCGGTGGTCGTCGTCGTACCGGTTCGCCGCCCGCCAGTGCCCGAGGATCTCCTCCTTGGCCTGGGCGGCCGAGCCGAACATGCGCACCAGGTCCTCCGGCGACGGCGCGAGGGCGAACGCGCGGTGCACCACCTCGACCTCCGGGTGCCCGGCGACGAGGCGGCGTACCCGGGGTGACAGGACGTAGCACCAGGCGCACAGGACATCGTGAAAGAACTCAACCACGATCCGGTGCTCCACCGGTCTCTCCCTCCCCAGGGCCGCGTGCCGGGGCGCCGGCGCCGACGCCGCCCGCCGTGCCGGCGAGAAGCCACCGGGTCCCGTACTGCCGCATCGCCTCCAGCACGGAGACGAGTCCTCTTCCTTTTTCGGTGAGCTCGTACTCCACGCGGGGCGGGATCTCGGGGTAGGCGGTGCGGCGGACGATGCCCTCGACCTCCAGCCGGCGAAGCCGGTCGCTGAGGGTCCGGGAGTTGGCGCGGACGGATCGGGCGAGCTCGCCGAAACGCCGCGGCCCTTTGGCCAGATCGCGCACGATGAGGAGGACGTACACGTCGCCGATCAACTCGGCCGTCCGGGCGATGGGGCAGAAGTCCTCCACATTCACCGCACCCCTTTCTGCGCCTATCATAGTACAAGTTCAAGCCACTTGCCAAATGGAAGTCGGTATCCTAGAATTAGCGATACGACGTGGCGAAAGTCTGCTACAGGAGGGGATGTCGGTGCAAGTCGTCTTCGACGTTGCCCGGGTGGTGCTCGCCCTGTACTTCCTGTTCAACGGCGTCAACCATTTCGCCCAGTGGAAGGGCATGACCCAGTACGCCGCGTACAAGAAGGTTCCGGCGGCCGGTTTCATGGTCATCCTGACCGGTGTGATGCTGCTGGCGGGCGGGGCCTCGATCCTCTTTGGCTATTCGGTGACGGCCGGTGCCGTGATCCTCGCCGTGTTCCTCGTGCCCACGGCGTTCTTGATGCACAACTTCTGGGCCGAGGAGGACACGATGTCGCGGATGAACCAGATGGCGCACTTCCTGAAGAACATCGCCCTGGCCGCGGCGGTCCTGCTCCTTCCCGCGATCGCCGACTGGTCCTGGTGACGAAGAACGCCCCGGCGGCACGAAACGCAGTCTGCCGCTGGGGCGCCGCCTTCGTGGCGAAAGGGGAGCGATCATGCCGAACGCTCAAGCCGTCGTCACGGCCGAGCCGATGGCCGAAGGAGCCGGCGCGCGAGTGCGCCGTGCGTTCCCGACCCCGCGGCTTCGCACGGCCGACCCGTTCGTCCTCCTCGACGAGTTCTTCGTCGAGCCGCCGGCCGGTTTCCCGGAGCACCCGCACCGCGGATTCGAGATCATCACGTACATGCTCGACGGGGCCTTCCGGCACCGCGACAGTCTGGGCAACGACCGCACGATCCCGGCGGGGGGGCTGCAGCGTATCACGGCCGGGCGCGGCATCTGGCACGCGGAGATGCCGGGGCAGGAGGGCTTGAACCACGGGTTGCAGCTCTGGATCAACCTGCCCCGGCGCCTCAAGGGCGTGGACCCGGAGTACCAGGAGGTCGCCGCCGGAGAGATCCCGGAGGACACGGGCGAGGGTTACCGGGTCCGGATCGTCGTCGGGGACCGGTCGCCGGTGCGCCTGCACACCCCGGTGCAGTACCTGGACGTGGCCGTCGAGGCGGGCCACGGCTGGGAGACGACGGTGCCGCCGGACCACCGCGGGTTCGTCTACGTACTGGTGGGCGAGGGGCAGTTCGGCCCCGGCGGCGACGTGCGCCTGCGGCCGGGGCAACTTCTCCTGGTCGGCGAGGGGGAGCCGGTGCGCGTCCGGGCCGGCGGGGACGAGCCCCTGCGGTTCGTGCTGGTCACCGGCCGGCCGCACGGGGAGCCGATCCGACTGCGCGGGCCGTTCGTCGACTGAGGCGGAAGGAGCTGGCGGATGGCCATGGAAGCCTTCTCGCTGCCCGATGGGACGCGCCTCGGCCGGGTGTGCCTCCAGGTCGCGGACATCCGCCGGTCGCTCGCCTTCTACCGGGATGTCCTCGACCTGCGGGTGCTCCCGCCTGACGGACTGGCCGGTCGGGGTTCCGACCCTGCGAACTCCGTTGTCCTGGGTGCCGGCGGGGAGCCGCTGGTCGTCCTGGCGGAGCGGCCCGGTGCGCCGCCGAAACCGCCGAGGACCACGGGCCTGTACCACTTTGCCCTCCTGCTCCCGCACCGACGGGGACTGGCCGCGGTCCTGCGGCGCCTGGTTGAATGCGGATGGCCGCTGGAAGGGTTCGCCGACCACGCCGTGAGCGAGGCGGTGTACCTGCGTGACCCCGACGGGAACGGGATCGAGCTGTACGCCGACCGCCCCAGGGAGAGCTGGCTCCGCCGCGGCGACGAACTGTTCATGACCACCGAGCCGCTCGACCTGCACGGCCTGCTGGCCGAGGCGCAGTCGGCCGCCGGGCTTCCGCCGGGAACCGTGCTGGGGCACGTGCACCTTCAGGTGGCCGACCTGGATCGGGCGGAACGGTTCTACCACGGCCTTCTCGGGTTCGACGTGACCACCCGCAGCTACCCTGGGGCGCGGTTCCTGGCCATGGGCGGCTACCACCACCACCTGGGGCTGAACGTGTGGGCCGGGATCGGGGCCCCGGCGCCGCCCGGGGAGGCCGCGGGCCTCCGGTTCTTCGAGATCGTCCTCCCGGGCGCGGCCGTCCGGGACGGACTGGTGGACCGCCTCCTCCGCCACCGCATCGGGGTGGAGTCCCTGCCGGCGGGCCACTTCGTGCGCGACCCGGACGGGAACGGCGTCGTGCTGACCGTGCGGTAAGACTGCGAAGGCCCGCTGGCGTCTTGCCGGCGCCCCGGCGAGACGGAGCGGAAACCCGGCACCCTGATCGACCGCGGGCGTAGACGTGCAGGGCGGGGCCGGCCAGCCGGGTTGCCGGCCCTTCAGTCTTGGGGCTCATTTGTTTTCCGAGCACGTAGTCCGGGCGTGGTCAGCGCGGTCGGACGGGCGGGGTGCCGGGCCAGGGGAGCCGGCGGGAAGTGGCGGCGCACGACCCGCTCGGCGACGCGGACGTCCGCCGGGCTGATCACGGTCGACAAGGCCCCCCTTCCTACACGTTGAAACGGAAGTGCACCACGTCGCCGTCCTGCATCACGTAGTCCCGTCCTTCCAGGCGGACCAGACCCTTCTCCCGGGCGGCGGCGAGAGACCCCGCCCGCATCAGGTCCTCAAAGGCGACGACCTCGGCGCGGATGAACCCGCGCTCCATGTCCGAGTGGATCTCGCCGGCCGCCTCCGGAGCCCGGGTGCCCTTGCGGATGGTCCAGGCACGCACCTCCGGGTCCCCCGCCGTCAGGAAGGTGATGAGGCCCAGCAGCCGGTAACCGGTGCGGATCAACCGCTCCAGGCCCGATTCGGAAAGCCCCAGCGCCCGCAGGAACTCCTGGCGCTCGGCGGGGCTGAGGTCGGCGAGTTCGGCCTCGATCTGGGCGCACACCGGCACGACGGCCACCTCGGCGCCGGCGCCGCCCGCCTGCCGCGCAGCGTATTCCTTCAGCCGGCGGTAGTGCGGATTGGCGTCCGGGTCCTGAAGGTCCGCCTCGGCGATGTTCGCCACGTACATCACCGGCTTGCGGGTGAGCAGGTGCATGTGGTGAACGGTGCGGAGGTCATCGCCCTCGAACGCCACGCTACGGGCGGGCTGGCCCTGGCCGAGCGCTTCCAGGAGCCGCTCGGCGACGCGGACCACCGAGGCGGCCTGCTTGTCGCCCGAGCGCGCGGCCTTCACGTTGCGGTCGTACTGGCGCTGGACGGATTCCAGGTCCGCCAGGACCAGCTCCAGCTCGACGGTCTCGGCATCCCGCACTGGATCGACAGAGCCCTCCACGTGGGTGACGTCCGGATTCTCGAAGCACCGGACCACGTGGGCGATCGCGTCGACCTCGCGGATGTGGTGCAGGAACTGGTTCCCCAGCCCCTCGCCCTTCGACGCCCCCCGCACCAGCCCGGCGATGTCCACGAACGTCACCACGGCCGGCGTGACCTTCCGGGGGTGATAGAGGCGGGCGAGGGCGTCGAGGCGGGGGTCGGGGACCTCCACCACGCCGACGTTCGGGTCGATCGTGCAGAAGGGATAGTTCGCCGCTGCCGCCCCGGCCCGGGTGAGCGCGTTGAAGAGCGTCGACTTGCCGACGTTCGGTAGCCCCACGATGCCGATGCTGAGCCCCACGGATCCTTCACCGTCCCAGCCACCCATGGTACCACAGTTGTGGGGCGACAGCATCCGGCCACCGTCTGCACGGCCATTCCTCGCCCGCAAGGGGGGACCCGCCGCATGAGGTCGAGAAGATGCACCCGGCATGGCGGAAGTCCGTGCTCCGGCAGGTGATCCTCTGGAGCGGCCACGATGTCCCCCGCCCGTGGCTCCACCGGGCCCCCGGCGGGGGACGATACGTCACCCCGCGTCGCGCCAGCATTCCGCCCGCCTTCACCACACCGCCTTGCGCCGTCACGTTTCAACGTGCGGGCGGGGAACGACGCATCACCGGGCGTCGGGCCCTCCGCCTCCGCGGGCACGGGCGGCCTCGTGCGCGGCGGCGATGGCCTCGAAGAGCTCGGCGGCGCCGTCCTGCGTGTGAGGCGGGGCGATCGCCTTGGCGGCGGCCCGGAGCACGGGGTCGCCGTCCCCCATCGCGACCCCGACGCCGGCCCAGGTGATGAGCTCGATGTCGTTGCGGGCGTCTCCGATCGCTGCCGCCTGGTCCGGAGTGAACCCCAGGCGGGTGGCCAGCCACCGGGCGCCCCACGCCTTGGTCACGCCGCGCGGGGTGATCTCGAGGTAGTCGGGATGGTACACGATCTGGGCGCGCTCCGCCCAGCGGGCCAGGGCCTCGTCGTGGAGGTGTGCCGCCCCCCAGGGCATGACCTTGTGCGCCGGGACGTGCCAGTCTTCCGGGCCGGCCAGGCGGGGGGCGACGCCCCGGACCCGGTTCGCCTCCTCGACCAGCGGGGTGACCCGGGTGACCAGGTAACCCACGGGGGTCATGAGGTAGACGGGGCAACCGTGACCGTGGAAGAAGGCGGTCATCTCCGCCACGAGAGGAGCGGGCAGCGTCTCCTGCATCAGGAGCGTGTGGCCGTCGTAGACGGAGGAGCCATTGGTGCAGACCATGTAGCGGCCGCCGAGGGACTCGACGATCGGCCGCGTGGCCTCGGGCGCCCGGCCGGTGCACACGACGAACTCGACCCCCAGCCGCAGGAGGCGCTCCACCGCCCGCCGGCTCCGGTCGCCGACCCGGTGATCCGGGCCGAGGAGCGTCTCGTCCAGGTCGGAGAACACGATGCGGATGCGGGCGAGCCGGGCGGGGTCGACGGCGGACGGGGCGGGCTGCGCGGCGGGCTCTGGTGAGCCGGGTGTGATCATGGGGCCAGACCCTCCGGGCGATGGTTCCAGTGGTGTTGGTAAGTAAGGTAGCAGACGGGGAACGCGAGGGCAACCCGGCCGCCTCCTGTTCACAGAGTCACTGGGAAGCTGTAGGAGCGGTCGGAGCCCGCAGGAGTCCCCCGCCGTGGGGCGAAGATCAGAGCAGTGGTGGTACACGAAAACGGGAGGGCATCCGTTTGAAGAAAGGATTTGTCTGGGTCGTTCTGACGGTCGCCTTCGCGGCTCTCTCGGCCATTCTCGGCGTCCAGGTGTACGTGCTCTACCGCAGCCTGGACAGCCGAGCTGTGGTGGCCACGGTGAACGGCGAGGCCATCACCAAGGCCGATCTGTACAACGAGCTGGTCGCCCGGAGCGGAAAGCAGGTGTTGCAGGGCCTGATCGAGGACCGGCTGATTGCCCAGGAGGCGAAGAAGCAGGGCGTTCAGGTCACCAGGCAGGAGATGCAGGCCGAGATCGACAACCTGCGCAAGGAGTTCCCTTCGGAGCTGGCGTTCCAGGCCTTCCTCGCCGAGCGCGGCGTGACCCAGGAGCGTCTCGAGCAGGCCGTGTCGAGGACCCTGATGCTGAAGAAGCTCGTCGAGCCCCGGGCCAAGGAGCGGCTCACCGACGAGGCCCTGAAGAAATACTTCGAGGACAACCGCGACAAGTACGATCAACCCGAGCGGGTCCGGGCGCGGCACATCCTCCTGAAGACCCGGGAAGAGGCCGAGGCCGTGCTGGACCAGCTCAAGGGCGGCGCCGACTTCGCGCAGCTCGCCCGGGAGAAGTCGGTCGACACGATGAGCGGCCAGCAGGGCGGCGACCTGGGGCTGTTCACTCGCGGCCAGATGGTGCCAGAGTTCGAGAACGCCGCCTTCGCGCTGCCCGTCGGGCAGATCTCCGGGGTGGTGCAGTCGCCGTTCGGGTTCCACATCATCCAGGTTACCGAGCACCAGCCGGCGCGACAGGCCCGGTTCGAAGAAGTGAAGGACAAGGTCCGGCAGGACGCCCTCGAGGACGAACTGGGCACCCTCATCCCGCAGTGGCTCGAAGAGATGAAGAGCAAGGCGACCATCACCAATACCCTGGAGCCGGCACCGGCACCGAAGCCGAACGCGCCCGCCCCGGAGGGCGGCGGGACGTCCCAGACCGGTGGGTCCTCCCAGGGCGCACAGCCGCCCGGGGGCCAGTCGGGGCAGCCGGCGCCGGCCGGAAAGTAGGGGGATGGCCATGAACGATCGGGTCCGGTCGGCGGAGCTGTTCGCGGCCAGCCGCGAGGTCATCCCGGGCGGGGTGAACAGCCCGGTGCGCTCGTTCCGGTCCGTGGGGGGTACCCCGCCTTTCATCGCCCGGGGCGAGGGGGCGTACCTCTACGACGTCGACGGCAACCGCTACATCGACTACTTCCTCTCCTGGGGCCCGCTCGTCCTCGGGCACGCACACCCGGAGGTCGTGGAGGCGCTCCGGGAGGCGGTCCTGCGGGGGACGTCGTACGGCGCCCCGACCGAGCTCGAGCTGGAGCTCGCGCGGGAGGTCATCGACTTCTACCCCGGGCTTGAGATGATCCGCATGGTCAACTCGGGTACGGAGGCCACGATGAGCGCGCTCCGCGTGGCCCGTGCGGCGACCGGCCGGCCCAAGGTCGTCAAGTTCATCGGCAACTACCACGGGCACCACGACAGCCTTCTGGTGCGGGCGGGCTCCGGGGCGATGGACATGGGCGTGCCCGACAGCCCCGGCGTGGCGCCCGGCGCCGCCCGGGACACCCTGAGCCTGCCGTACAATGACCTCGATGCGGTGCGGGAGGCGTTCCGGCAGCACGGCGATCAGATCGCCGCGGTGATCGTGGAACCGGTGGCGGGCAACATGGGGCTCGTGCTGCCGCGCCCGGGCTTCCTGGAAGGCCTGCGGTCGATCACGCGCGAGCACGGCGCCCTCCTGGTCTTCGACGAGGTGCTGTGCGGTTTCCGCCTACCCGGGGGCAGCGCGGCGGCGCACTTCGGGATCGACCCGGACCTGGTCACGCTGGGCAAGGTGATCGGCGGCGGCCTGCCGGTCGGCGCGTACGGGGGCAAGCGGCGCTACATGGAGCTGGTCGCCCCGGCCGGGCCCGTGTACCAGGCCGGCACCCTCTCGGGCAACCCCCTGGCGATGACCGCCGGCCTCACCCAGCTCCGGATCCTGCGCCGGCCGGGGGTGATGGCGGAGATCGAGCGCAAGACCGCCCGGCTGGTCGAGGGGCTGAACGCGCTTCTGAGCCGCCGCGGTCTGCCGTACCGCGCGCAGGGGATCGGCTCGCTGTGGGGACTCTTCTTCTCGGCCGAGCCGGTGTACGACTACGAGTCCGCCCTAAAGTCCGACACCCGGCTCTTCGCCCGGTTCTTCCACGCGCTGCTCCGCCGCGGCGTGTACATCGCCCCCTCGCAGTTCGAGTCGGGCTTCATGAGCCTCGCCCACACCGACGCCGACCTGGATGCCACCCTGGAGGCCGCCGGGGACGCGCTCGACGAGGCGCTGGCGATGGTGCAGTGAACCTGCGCCGCCGGCTGCGGATCGCGCTGGTGGCCGGAGTCCTGGCGCCCCTGGGCATGGTCCTCGGCGGGGTGCTGCTGGCCCGCATCCTGCGGGGCGAGAGCCTGGTGCAGGCGCTCGCCGGCCCTCCGGCGGGCGTGGGCCGTTCCCTGCGCGAGGCGCTGCCTTGGGCCCTGGGGGGCGCCGGCGTCTCCCTCGGCGTGAGCGCGCTCCTGGCCTCCGTGTGGCCGCAATTCGGCAAGGCCTTGGAGCGAACGGGGATCCAGTCCGGGAGCGAGGTCCTCCGCCTCGCCGGGTGGCCCGTGCTGCTCCTGGTGGTGGCCGCCGGCGCGGTGGGGGAGGAGGTGCTCTTCCGCGGGGGAATCCAGCCCTCGCTCGGCGTGTGGCCCACGGCCACCGCCTTCGGCCTGGCTCACGGCGGCTGGCAGCTGCGGGAGATGTGGTCGTACGTCATGGCGGCCGGCCTGGCCGGCCTGGCCTTCGGCTACGCATACGAGTGGAGCGGGACGCTCTGGGCCCCGGTTCTGGCGCACGTGGTGCACAACGGCGCGGTCGTCGCCTACCTCCTTTACCGGCAGCGCCGCGGCGAGCCGGAGAGAGCGGAAGCCGGGGCGGTGGAGGCCGCCGCTGGCCCGGCTGTCATCCCGACACAAGGTGAGGTGCTCGGCATGCTGGCGATGGCGCGCATCCGGCAGAATCTTCCCCGGCCCCGGGTCGAAGACGTGCCCGCTGCCGTCCGGGCCGAGTTGCGGCGCCTGGAGGGCCGGGTGCGGCCCGGCATGACGGTGGCGGTCACGGCGGGTAGCCGGGGCATCGCCGGGATCCCGGCGATCCTGCGCGCAGTCGTGGGCACGCTCCGGGAGATGGGCGCCGAACCCTTCCTCGTCGCCGCCATGGGCAGCCACGGGGGCGGCACGGCCGCAGGACAGGCCGAGCTCCTCGCGCATCTGGGCATCACGGAGGAGTCGGTAGGGGCACCCCTGCGGGTGACGGACCAGGCGGTGGCGGTCGGCACCACGGCCTCCGGCCACGTGCTCTACTGCGACGCCGAGGCCGCGCGTGCCGACGCCATCCTCCTCGTGAACCGGGTGAAGCCCCACACGTCCTTCCGGGGGTCCCTGGAGAGCGGGCTGTTCAAGATCCTTACCGTCGGCCTCGGGAAGGTGCCGGGGGCGCGCCAGGTGCACCGGCTGGGAGCGCCCGAGATCTACCCCGCCATCCGGGAGATGGGTCGCCTTGGTCTGGAGCGGCTGCCGATCCTGGGCGGGCTGGCCATCCTGGAGAACGGGTACGAGGAGACGGCAAAGGTGCGGCTGCTCCTCCCGGAGGAGATGGAGGCCGGGGAGGAGCGGCTCCTGGAAGAGGCCCGGTCGCTCCTGCCGGGGCTGCCGGTGCGGGACCTCGACCTCCTCATCGTCGAGGAGATGGGCAAGAACTACAGCGGCACCGGCATGGACACGAACGTCATCGGCCGGTGGCGGGTGCCGGGGATGCCCGAGCCGGAGTGGCCCCGGATCGGCCGGATCGTGGTGCTGCGGCTGTCGGAGGCGTCGGCCGGCAACGCGAACGGGGTCGGGCTCGCTGACTTCACCACCCGGCGCCTGGCGGACGCGATCGACTGGGACAAGACCCTGACGAACATCGCCACGTCGGGCTTCTGGTTCCGGGCGATGTGCCCACCGGCTCTCCCCAGCGACCGGTCCGCCATCGAGTGGGCGATCCGGAGCCTCGAAGCGCTGAAGGGGGAGCCGGTCGACCCCGGGCGGCTCCGGGCGGCCCGCATCCGGTCCACCCTCCACCTGGAGGAGCTGTGGGTCACCGCTCCGGTGCTGGAGGAAGTGCTGGCCGCCGGCACCTGCGAGGCGCTCACCCCGCTCGAGCCCCTGCGCTTCTCCGGGGAGGGAGATCTGCTGCCGGGGGCGTGACGAGGCCTAACGACCGATCTGCCAGAGGAAGTACCGCTCGAGGGCGTGCTTGATCCACATGGGTGCCCGCCCGGCGTGGGTGATCTGGATCTGCCAGTTGCCCAGTGCGGGCGGGGACGGTTTCCAGATCGAGAACACCGCGTCCCGGCTTCCCAGGGGGAGGTCCACCAGGGTGGACGGCCGGAACCGGGCGCGCGGCGGGCCGCCGCCGACCACGGCAGCCAGGTTCTGTGCCACGACGCCTCCGGCGAGGCGGGCGTTGTGCCCCGTCTTCAGCCCGTCCAGGGCCACGCAGTCGCCCGCCGCGAAGACCTCCGGGTAGTCCGGGTTCTGCATGTGCAGGTTGCACCGGACAAAGCCGGCGGCGTCCGCCAGGGAGGAGCAGTGGAGCGGTGCGGGGCCCCGGTAGGGCGGGTCGATGAAGAGGAGTTCCGCCCCGAGCCGCGTCCCGTCCTCCAGCACGAGGCAGCCCGGCTCGGCCTGACGGACGCGCGTGGCGGTTCGCAAGCGGATTCGCCTCTGCTCCAGCGCCCGGGCCACCACCCGGGACGCCCCGTCGCCGCCCTGGTCGAGGGCCCGGGGCTCGTTCGTCACGATCTCGATCTCGATCCGGCGTCGCCGGCCCCGGCGCCGGAAGTAGTCGTCGAGGAGGAACGCGAGCTCGTAGGCCGGCGCCGGGGTATCGGCGCCCGCGGCGATCGCGATCAGGATCTCCCCCGCTTCGAACTCCTGCAGCGCCTCCCAGATCCGCACGGCGCCGTCCAGGCGGTGGATGTTGTGGCTGTGCGTCCGGGCGCCGGGGAGGGCCTCCCAGTCCAGCTCCGCCCCCAGGGCGATGACGAGGAAGTCGTAGCGCAGGACGCCGGCGTCAACGACCACTTGCCGGCGGTCGGGGTCCACCGCCCGGACCTCCGCCTCCACGAATCGGATGCCCTTGCGCCGGAGCCCCGGCCCGAGAGGCGCCACGATGTCCTGAGGCTGCCGTGTTCCCACGGCCACCCACGGCAGGGACGGGAGGTAAACGAAGTTCGCCTCCCTTGCCACGACCGTGATCGGGTGTTCCGGTCCGAGGAGGGCCGCGAGCCGGTAGGCGACCGTGATGCCGCCGAACCCGGCGCCCAGTACGAGGATGCGTGCCACCTTCTCGCCCTCCCGACCGCCAAGTGCCGGTTCTTAGGGTTTGTAACAGGTCGCTGTTTTCATCCTGTTTTCCTGTTTTCATAAGGAAAGCTCACGTTTTCAGGAACGGTCCGGCCGCCCGGTGGACGCGCCGGGTGGTCGGAGCGCGGGAGTCCGGGCCGGGGCGCGGGCTTCGGGCGGGCCGTGCCGGCAGGACGGCCAGGAGGAGGAGGAGGGGGACCGCCGAGTAGAGGAGCCCTCCGGTCGCTGCCATGAGCGGTTGCCGGAGTCCGGGCTCATGGGCGGCCGAGGCGACCCCCAGTGCGCCCCCGGCGACCACGGGGATGAAGGGGTCGGGGTTGCGCGCGCTGACGAGAGCTGCGAGCATCTCCGCACCTGCCAGGAGAGACACAGCCACAGCCATGAGCGCGTTGACGTTCAGGCTCAGCCGGGCCAGGTGCTCCGGCCGGTCGAAGAAGGAGCGGGGGAGCGTCAGCACCGCGGTGATGTCCGGGTACGGCTGACCGAGCTCCCGCGCCGCCTCCGGGCCCACGACGGCGACGACGAACAGGACGGAGACCAGGATGACGGCGGCGCCGGCGAAGCCCCCGGCCGCGAACGCCGGGAAGAACCGCTTCTTCCGGGCGGCGAGGGGGAAGAGAAAGGGCAGGACCACCGGGTAGTGGAACCCGACCAGGGCCAGCCACACCGCCACAGGCTCCCACCGGAACTGGCCCGGGTCGATCGGCGGCCACAGGTAGCCGG
Organism: Caldinitratiruptor microaerophilus; assembly: GCF_025999835.1. Taxonomy (NCBI): domain Bacteria; kingdom Bacillati; phylum Bacillota; class Clostridia; order Eubacteriales; family Symbiobacteriaceae; genus Caldinitratiruptor; species Caldinitratiruptor microaerophilus. The sequence continues at coordinate 3,546,297 of NZ_AP025628.1, forward strand.
CTTCGGCCTTCGGCACGAGCAGGGCCCAGAGAAACGAGAGGGTGGCACCCACCGCGAGCAGCAGAAGCGGGCTCACCATGGCCAGGGAGCGCCACCCGGTCCAGGCGGCGTACCCGGCGACCACAAGCACGGCGGCCGCGAGGGCCCAGAAGGGGGTCCGGTCGTAGAAGACGTCGTCCACCGATTCGAAGATCAGGATGAGATCGACGGCGGCGACCAGGACCGGGACCCCCGCCAGGTACAGGAGTGCCACCCGCCCCAGCACGGGGCCCAGGGCCCGGAGGACGTAAGTCGGAAACCGCTCCTCCGGGTGACGGCGCGCGGCCAGCCAGAAGGCGCCGCTCCCGAGCGCCGACACCACCCACGCAGCGAGGACCACCGTCCAGGCGGCCCGCCCTGCCACCGCGATGCTCACGGTGGGCAGGATGAGGATGGCCCCTCAGAGGGAGACGAGTGTGGCCAGGGCGAAGACCTGGCCGGTAGAGATCCGGCCCCGGATCGCCATCTCACGACCTCCTTCGCGGGGCGTGCACGTTCACCGGGTGTACCCTGTGGTGCGGATGCGGATCACGGCCTCCACCTCCAGCGGCGCCCGCGCGTACGCCCGGCGCCACGCTTCCGGTCCGGCGACCGCCGGGTGAGTGGGGTCCAGGCGGCGGAGGCGCTCGCCGAACCCCAGCGGGTCCGCACCCAGGGCCTGGAGGCGTGCCAGCACGCGGCGGGTTTCCTCCTCCAGCTGGCGGGCCCCGGCCGCCTCGAGCTCCCGGATCGGCATCTCGTCGCGCTCGCGCACCGCGGCCTGGGCCTCGAGGTGAGCCCAGAGGACGGGCTCTCCGCCTGCGCCGACCCGCACGCCGTACCGGGACCTCCCGCCCGTCAGGAGCAGGTCCCCGGGCTTGCCGCCGCCCCCCCGGGGCACGGCGAGGGAGCCGTAGAAGCGCGTGGACCGCAACCGGTTGAACGTCCTGGACTCCTCGGGGCTGAACCATCCGACCAGCCGTCCCTCCCGGAACACCGCCACCCCTTCCACGTTGAGCCCGTACTTCCGGGACGTGACCCCCGGCAGGAAGACGTCCTCCAGCGGGCTCCGGAGCCGCTGCAGGGCCTGCCAGCGTTCCACCGGCACCACCCCGTCGTCTACCCCGTGGGTGGGCCGGAAGGCGTGATACAGGAACAGCGCCGGGAGCGCGACCGGCGGCGTCCGGGCCCGGATCACCTCCGCCACGGGCTCCCGGGCAACGGCCAGGAACGCCACCGCCGGGAAACGCCGGCTGTGCCACAGCCAGTCGATGCCGCCGAGCCCCTCCCGGGCGACGGCTTCCCCGACGATCACGACCTTCACCTGGCCGAGCTCCATGAAGCGATACAGGCTCGCGCGGATCTTCTCCAGCGCCTCCTCCACCGTCCGGCCTTCCTCGGCCAGCACGCGGAAGTCGGAGGCGATGAGGGCTTCCGGCGCCCCGCCGCGCGGGATCGGGATCTGCACCGATACCTGGTAGGGAGCGGTCTGACCGCGGTCGATCCCCACCATGAGGACCAGCGCGCGCTCATCCGTGTCCCGGAAGTCCCAGCAGCCCGCGGAGGCCACGGCAAGGGCCAGGGCCGCCGCCAGCGGCGCCCGCCTCACTGTGGCCTCCGCCGGGGCGGGACGAAGGGGTGTGGGCCCCGGGCGGGCATCTCCCACCAGTATCGCCGGGTGAGCCCGTCCTGCCGGAGGTCCCGGAGGTTGAGGGGAGCCAGGGGGTGGAGGTACGGCTGTCCCAGGGACTGCAGGCAGCACAGGTGGAACACCAGCGCCATGAGCCCCAGGAACACGCCGAAGAGGCCCAGAACGGCCCCTCCGAGCAGGAGCAGGCCCGAGCTGATCCGCCAGGCGGCGGCAATCTCCCGGTCCGGGAAGGTCAGGCTCCCGATCGCCGCCATCGCGATGATGACGATGATGATGTCGCTGACGATGCGCGCGCGGGCCACGGCCTCGCCGATGATCAGTGCCCCGATGATCGTCGTCGACGCCCCGACTTTCTCGGGCAGGCGCACGGCCGTCTCCTGGATGAGTTCCACCATGACGATGAGGAAGATCGACTCCAGCACCACGTTCAGCGGCACCCCGGCGCGGGCGGCGTCGACGGCCAGCATGAGCTCGAGCCGCAGCACGTCGACGTTGTGGGCCTCCAGCGCGACGTAGAGGGCCGGGAAGAGGACGATCCCCAGCCACGCGGCGATCCGGGCCAGCCGCAGCAGGGCGACCACCGCCGGCCGCAGGTAGTAGTCGTCGACGGAGAAGAAGAAGTCGATGAGCCGCACCGGCACGAGCACGACCCACGGCGAACCGTCCAGCATCACGAGCACCTTGCCCGCCATGAGCCACGCCGCGGCGCGGTCCGGGCGCTCCGTGGCCATGTACAGCGGGAAGGCGGTGCGATACCGCCCCACGAGGATCTCGGCCAGCTGGCTGGCGTCGATGACCGCGTCCACATGCACTTGCCCGAGCCGGTCCCGAACTTCGCGGACGAGGTCCGGCCGGGCGAGCTCCCGGACGTACACGAGGGCCACCAGGACCCGGCTGCTGGGGCCGAGGCGGGTCTCCTCCACCATGAGGCGCGGGTCGCGGAGCCGGCGGCGGACCAGGGCCAGGTTGACCTCCACGTTCTCGGTGAAGGCCTCTCCGGCGCCCCGGAGGCTCGACTCGGTGGTGGGGCGGGGTACGGGCCGCTCCTTCCAGCCGGAGATGCGCAGGATCCAGGGCTCCGGGTCGGTTTCGAGGAGGAGAAGGGCCTCGCCCGAGAGCACGCGGTCCACGAGGTCCTGGCCGTCTGTCGGCCGGAGCGGCTCGACGGGCGCCAGCTTCTTCAGGACGTCCTGTCCGGCGCCGTCCCTGCCCTGCGGGGAGGAGGGGACCTCGGGGGGATTCGCGCCGGTCGCCGGGGGCGGCGGTGCCGGTTCGAAGTGGGCGAGCACGTGCCGGCGGAGCGCCTGCCGGTCGGTGAGCCCCTGGACGTGAATCAGGGCCGCGCGGGTCCGAGGCGATCCCGGCGCGTACAGCCAGAGGCAGCGAATGTCGTGCGCGTCGCCCAGGAGCCTGCGGACCTGGTCCACCCGGGTCCGGAGGTCGCCGCCGGCGTTCCGCATCGCTGGGGGAGAACCCGCACTCATGCTCTTCATGACGATCCTAGGGTTTTCCCGCCGGGCCGTCCTATCCGTGCTGCCGGCGAGCGGGGTCGGCTTGCGGCGCATCCGCGGCCGGGAAACCGTAGGCGAGCGGCACGCCCGTGATGGCGGCGGTCTCCGGGTCCAGGGCCACGAGATCGTCCCGGTTCACGTCCCGGAGCGCCCGCTTGCCCAGCGCGCGGGCGCCGATCACCATCTCGTCGGTCACCGCCCTGAGGAACCGGGCCAGGCTCTCTGCGCCGCGCGCGGGGTCGAAGCGGCGGGCGAGGACACCGGTCGCCCACACCAGCTCCGTGGGCGGCTCCCAGGGCATGGCCCGGGTAACCTGCTCGTGCGTGGCGGCGAAGAGGGCCGCCGTACCCATGTACACGGCGTCCGCGCCGAGGGCCAGGCACTTCAGGCAGTCGCCGGGGGTGAGGAGGCCGCCGCCGACCAGGAGGCTCACCCTCCCACCCGTCCCCCGCGCGTCCAGGTGGCGGCGGGCACGGCAGAGCGCGTGCAGGGTCGGGAGGCCGAAGTCGTCCGCCAGGATGGGTGGCGCGGCGTGCGTCCCGCCCTGGGCGCCGTCGAGGGAGATGAAGTCGACCCCGGCGGCCAAGGCCACGTCGAGGTCCGCCTCCAGGTCGTGGCCGGCTGCCAGCTTCACCCCGATCGGGACCCCGCCCGTGACGGCGCGCAGGTCGTGCACCAGGCGGCGCAGCGTCTGGGCATCGCGGCGATCCGTCGCCCCGGAGGGGAGCACGACCACCTCGTCGTCGCCGAATCCCATGGCCTCTGCCGCCTGCCGGGGCACGTCGCCCGGCTCCAGGGTGGGTTCCAGGCCCGCCTGCGCGCCCTGCCCGAACCAGATCTCCACCATGTCTGCCTGTCGCAATACTGCCGGGTCGGACGTCCAAGGCGTGCCCGTGTACTGTACGACGAGAATGCGGGCCTCGCGGCGTACGGCGGGGAGCAGGGGTCCCTTGCCGGCGTTGCAGGCCGTGCCGGCCAGGGCGGCCCCCCGCGCCAGCGCCACGGCGACCCGCTCGCTGACGGCCACGCCGTATCCCATGGCGGCCAGCAGGACGGGGATGTCCAGGTGAACGGGCCGGCGCGCCTGTGGCCCGATGGTCACGCGGGTGTCCACCGGCTCGTCGGGTTCGAGCGGGCGCCGGGTCAACTGGGCGGGGCGGAAGAGAAGACCGCGGAAGTCCCGGAAGCGCCTGCCGGTGCCGATCGGGCGCCTGATCGCCCGTCCTGCCCGGGCGCGGAGCGCATTTTCGAGCGTGGGTCCCGGGGGGTTGTGACCGAAGCCGGTCACCAGTTCCCAGAGGTTCTCGTGGTACGGTTCGGTCAGGAGCCGGCGGAGGGCACGGTCGACCGCGGCGTCGACCAGCCGGCGCCCCAGGGCGGCCGCCAGCAGCCACGCTCCCGCGAGCACCGCGGCTCCGCCCAGGAGCCAGGCCAGCAGCCACACGGCCTCGCCTCCCTCCCCGAAGGCCCGCTGCCCCCCCGACTAGTCTGGGCACGCCGGTCCGGCCTCATCCTGCCCGGCCGGGGTGGCGGCGTGCTACACTAGAGAAGTCGGAGTGCCCGTCCGAACACGTTCCGGAAGGTGGGGGGCCCCGGGATGCGCCTGGTGGGAGCGGGGATCGACATCATCGAGGTGGACCGCGTGCGCCGGGCCGCCGAGCGCACTCCCCGCTTCCTGACCCGGGTCTTCACCCCCGCCGAGCTGGCTTACGCCGGGGCGGCGCCGGCGCACCGCTGGCGCCGCCTCGCCGCGCGCTTTGCCGCCAAGGAGGCCGCGCTGAAGGCCCTCGGTACCGGCCTCCGGCGGGCGCGCTGGCAGGAGGTGGAGGTCGTCCCTGGTCCGCTCGGCCGTCCCGGGCTCCGGCTGACGGGCTCGCTGGCCGAAAGGGCCGCCCGCCTGGGGGTGACGGCCTTGCACCTCAGCATCTCGCACTCACGCCACTACGCCGTCGCCCAGGTCCTGGCGCTGGGGGAGTGACGAGGGGCTTGTAACAGCTCGCCACTTTGATGAAAGGTCGGGTATCGGATCGTTTTCCTGAAGCCTCCCACAGGTTGGATCGCCGGCCGGCACGCCCGGCGGCTGTCGCACTTCGCCTACGCCTGCTTCCACGCCCCGCTCATCGCCTGCCCGCTACCTGCAAGGAATCGCGGGCGGCACGCCTGGGGCGACTGGCGCCGGGTTCTCCCCGGCGTGCGGGGGCGGAAGCCGATGCACGCTTTGTACCAGCGTCCCTCCGGGGGAGGCCCAGGCAGGGGGGTACCCCTATCCGCCGCGGCACCGGCAGGTACAGGCTCCGGTGTCGTCGGCGTGGATTTGGAGGGGATTTGCACAGGAATGCTTGCGATAGGAACGGTGAGGGTCATGTGGGCGGTCACGGCAGAGCAGATGCGGGCGATGGAGCAGGAGACGCAGGACCGCTACGGCATCCCGCCCCTCGCCCTCATGGAAAACGCCGGGCGGGCCGTGGCGGAAGTGGCCTGGCAGGTCCTCACGGGTGCAGGCCCTGCGGGCAGCCTTGACGACGGCCCCGCCTTCGCCGGTCTCCCCGGCTCGCCCTGGCTGGTGCGGGTTCGCCCCGCGCCGGGCCTTCCCGGCCCGGCGTCCGGGACGCCCGGCCCGCGTCCCCCTCTTGCCCCGGGCGGGCGCCCGCCCCGGGTCGTGGTCGTGGCCGGGCACGGCAACAACGGGGGCGACGGCCTGGCCGCTGCCCGGCACCTGCACGCCTGGGGCGCGGAAGTCCGGGTTCTCCTTTACGGCCATCCCGACCGGCTGACGCCCGATGCCCGCGTGAACTTCCGGGCCTGCCAGGAGGCGGGCCTGGTGACCCTGCCCCTGGCTGACGGCCGGGCCCCCGTGAGCGAGTGGCTCGCCCAGGCGGACCTCGTCATCGATGCCCTTCTCGGAACCGGCGTGCGCGGCGCGCCCCGCGAGCCGGTGGCGGGAGCCATCGGGGCGGTGATGGCCGCGGGCCGGCCGGTCCTGGCCGTCGACGTCCCGTCCGGCATCGATGCCGACGCCGGTGCGGTCCCCGGCCCCGCCGTGCGGGCGCAGTGGACGGTCACGTTCGGCGCCCCGAAGCTGGGCCTCTTCCTCTACCCGGCGGCCGGGCTCACGGGGGAGGTGTGGGTGGCCGGCATCGGCCTGCCGGCCGGCGTGGAGCCGCCGGGACCGGCCGTCTACCCGCTGGCCCTCCCGGCCCGGGCCGGCGCGCGCCTTCCCCGGCCCGGGGAGGACGCCCACAAGGGTACCCGGGGCCGGGTCCTGGTCGTCGGCGGCTCCCGGCCGATGCCGGGGGCCGTCGCCCTGGCCGCCCAGGCGGCCTTGCGGGCCGGGGCCGGCCTGGTGGTGGCGGCGGTGCCGGATCCGGCAGCGGGCCTCGTGGCAAGCCGCGCGGCGGAGATCATCACCCACGGACTGCCCGCCGCGGCGGATGGCGGCTTCGGCCCCGGGGCGGCCGAGGCCGTGCTCCCGCTCGTCGAGCGGTCCGTCGCCCTGGCGGTGGGGCCGGGCATCGGCCAGGGGGACTGGGCCATGGACCTCGTGCGAAGGCTCGTGCTCACGGCGGGCCGGCCCGTCGTCCTCGACGCCGACGGCCTCCGGGCCTTCGCCGCCCGCCCGGAGGACCTGCAGAGTGCCCCGGCCCCCGTGGTTCTCACGCCCCATGCGGGCGAACTCGCCCTGCTCCTGGGCACCACCCCCGAGGCCGTGCAGGCCGACCGCCCCGCCGCCGTCCGGGAGGCGGCCCGGCGCACGGGGCAGACGGTGGTGCTGAAGGGGCCGCACACGCTGGTGGCGACGGGCGGCGCGCCGCTGACGGTGTGGGTGAACCTCACTGGCAACCGCGCGCTGGCGACGGCCGGATCCGGCGACGTGCTGACCGGCATCATCCTGGGGCTGATCGGCCAGGGCATGGACCCGCGCGAGGCGGCCGTGACCGGGGTGGCGCTGCACGGCTTCGCCGCCGACCGGATCGCCGCCCGCATCGCTCCGGACGGGATCCTGGCCGGCGACCTGCTCGGCGAGCTGCCCGCCGCCCGGGCGGCGTTGGCCCGGCTCGGAGAGGAGGCGCCCGCTCATTGGAAGTGACACGCGCCCCGGGCCTGGAGACCCTGCGGCCCACCCGGGCCCTGATCGACCTGGACGCGATCGCCCACAACGTCCGGGAGCTCAGGCGCCACCTCCGGCCCGGAACGGCCCTGATGGCCGTCGTCAAGGCGGACGGGTACGGGCACGGCGCCGTGCCCGTCGCCCGGGAGGCACTGGCGGCGGGGGCGGAGTGGCTCGGGGTGGCCACCGTCGAGGAGGGCATCCAGCTGCGGCAGGCCGGCCTGACGGCGCCGGTGCTGGTCCTCGGCCCGGTCCTCCCCGAGCAGGCCGGGCAGGTCGTGGACCACGACCTCCGCGTGGCCGTCTACGACCCGCGCCTCGCCCGGGCGCTCGACGCCGTGGCGCGCGGCTCGGGTCGGCCCGCCCGAGTCCACGTGAAGGTCGAGACCGGCATGGGCCGGATCGGCGTGCGGCCGGAAGACGTGGAGCCCTTCGCCCGTCTCGTGGCGGGTCTGCCGGGGGTCGAGGTGGAGGGGGTCTTCACCCACTTCGCCGCCGCGGACGACCCCGACCCGGCCTACACCCGAGAGCAGATCGCCCGCTTCGAGGACGCCCTGGCTGCACTCGGCAACGCCGGCGTGCGCCCGCGCCTTCGCCACGCCGCCAACAGCGCGGCGATCCTCGCCCACCCCCGGGCCCACTACGACCTGGTGCGGGCGGGGATCGCCCTGTATGGCCTCGCCCCGGACGCGGCCCGCTCCTGGCCCGCCGACCTGCGGCCGGCGATGCGGCTGGTGAGCCGGATCGTCCACCTGAAGACGATGGCCCCCGGCGAGCACGTCTCCTACGGGGCCACCTGGACGGCCCGGGGGGGCGAGCGCGTGGCCACCGTGCCCGTCGGCTACGCCGACGGGTACCGGCGCCTGTTCAGCAACCGGGGCGCGATGCTGGTGGCCGGACAGCCGTGCCCCGTCGTGGGCCGGGTCTGCATGGATCAGACGATGATCCGGATCCCGCCCGGTGTCCCCGCCGAGGTCGGCGACGAGGTCGTCCTCATGGGCCCCGGCCTCACTGCCGACGACTGGGCGGAGCTTCTCGGGACGATCAACTACGAGGTCGTGTGCCTGATCGGCCGCCGCGTGCCCCGGGTGTACCTGCGGGGGAGCGAGGTGGTGGAGGTGGGGCCGCCATCCGTAGCGCTTCCACCCGCCAAGTGACGTCACTCAGCGAAGATCTCCGCCACGGAGAAGTCCGGCTCGCCCAGCACGGCGGAGCGCGGACGCTCGTCGCCCCGGTACGTCGTGCCCGACCCTTCCTCCTGCAGGGCCACCACCTCGAGGGTCTCGGCCCACGGGTCCACCACCCACGCCTCGCGCACGCGGGCTTCGGCGTAGATGCGCAGCTTCACGACCCGATCCCGCCGGTCCGTACCAGGGGAGAGCACCTCCACCACCAGGTCCGGCGCGCCCTGGACGTTCTTCGGCGTGACCACGCTCCGGCGGTCCGCCGAAACGAAGAGGATGTCCGGTTGCACGACGTCCTGGTCCGACAGGACCACGTCGAAGGGGGCGAGGTAGACCGTGCCGAGCCGGCGTGCACCCACCCAGCGGCGGAGGAGAACGTAGAGGTTGCCGATGGCGCGCTGGTGGCGTTCCGTCGGCGACGGTTCCCGAACCAGCCAGCCCCGCATCAGCTGGAAACGCGGCCCGTCCTCCGGCAGCTCCATGTAGTCGGCCACCCTGTACGGCCCTCGGGCGCCGCGCAGCAGTTCCGCTTCCACGCCGGCGCCCGGGATGTCGGCCCGCGTTTCGGTCATGCCGCCTGCGCTCCTCTGCCCCGGTTTCTCTCAAATCATTTCGCGTATTCTGCAGCATGTCAAGAAGTGGACACGAAAATGCGCCCCCGGTCTCGTGCGGGGGCGCCGCGGTTACCTGTCCGGCTTCTCTTTCTCTTGCAGCCACCGCCGGAGCCGGTCCGTGAACCGCCTCGGGAAGAACCGGGCCGTCCACGCCAGCCCCTGCCGGACCACCTCGAGCACGTCCTCGCTGCCCGGCCAGTGCCTCTGCACCACCTCCGGCGGGCTCATCCCCACGAGCGCCTCGAGGGCGAAGACCGCCAGGGCCACGTCGTCCAGGACGCCCAGTCCGGGGATGAAGTCCGGCAGGATGTCGGCCGGCAGCGCCAGGTACCCGAGCGCCGCGCCCGCCACCACCTTGGCCCGGGTCGAGACCGCCGGGTCCCGGACCAGCCGGGCGAGGAGCACCACGAAGTCCGGCAGGAGCAGCACCCAGGGAACCGCCGGCTGGAGCCACTCCGGCAGGCTGCGATCCAGGAAGCTGGCCACCCGGTCCCGAATGCGGCGGTAGGTGACCTCGTGGTCGCCCTCCACCGGCCGCTCCGGTGGCATCTGGGCGACGGCCCCCGACTCGTCCGGCGCTTCCGGCCCGGCGCCGGTCTCCGGCCGTGGGACCTGGAGATCCTCTCCGGCCGCCGCGGCCAGGTCCTCTTCCCCGGGCGCGGGGGGCGGCGCCGTCGCGGCGGCCGCCGGCTGGCTCACAGGCCCCTCCCGGATCTGCACGTCCTCCAGCCGGAGCCACAGGCGCCCGTCGCGGATGTCCGCGGCGCTCAGCCGGCACGCGGTGGCCAGCGGACCGGCGAGCGTGGCGGCGGCGATGTGGAGTTGCCCGTCGGTCAGCTTCACCCCGGGAGCGTCCAGGCGCTGTGACAGCAGGTCGAGGGCCCGGGTGCGCCAGGCGGCCGGCAGAAGACCCATCGCCCCGATGTCGAGCCCCAGCACGAGCTCGCCGGGGTCCACCCGGCGGATGTGGGCCTGCACCTCGATCGGGACCGGCAGTGCGGCCGGCCGCAGCCGGACCCGCAGGCGCGCGTCCTCGACGGCGACCGCTTCGATCGTGACCCGGGCCCCCGGCCCCACCAGGCTCTGCAGCAGCTGGCGGATGTCCGCGGGCGCCAGCCGTACTTCCAGTTCGGATACTCTCATCGCGATGCCCGGAGCGCGCCTCCGGACGTCCCCTCCCCTGAACCGACCGTCTCGAAGCTTAGACTGTCCACATGCCCGGTCTCGTTCGCAGTCGTGCTCCGGTTCCAGCCCCCGGGTCTGGCGATGACCCCGCGGACGGCCCGTGGATACAATGACGCAGGAGGCCGGATTGTCGTGACACGCCCGCCCCTTACGATCCGTCGCGGCGACGTGTTCTATGCCGATCTCAGCCCGGTGATCGGCTCGGAGCAGGGAGGGGTCCGGCCGGTGCTGGTGCTGCAGAACGACATCGGAAACCGGTACAGCCCGACCGTGATCGTGTCAGCCATCACCTCCCAGATCGAGAAGGCCAAGTTACCCATCCACGTGGAGCTGGACGGCGAGGCGTATGGCCTGGAGCGGGACTCCGTGATCCTGCTCGAGCAGATCCGCACCATCGACAAGCGGCGCCTGCGGGAACGGGTGACCCACCTCGGCGAGGATGTCATGGCCAGGGTGAACGAGGCGCTCATGATCAGCCTCGGCCTCAAGGAGATCTGAGCGGTGTCCGGGCCGACAGCGCGGGGAGGGCAAGGTGGCCGGTCACCTTGCCCTCCTCTCCGTTCAGCGGCGGAGCATGCGCACTCCCGGCGGCGGCACGTACTGCAGCGGTTCGTCGAAGATGACGTAGTCGACGTTCACCATGAGCAGGAGGTAGCGCTTGCCCGTCTCGGGATCGCTGAGGATGATGTGATCCCGCCCGGCCGCCTCCACGCGCCCCCGGAAGACGCGCGCCGGCCATTCCGGGTTGTTTTCGAAGGTCATGTACACCGATGCCATCTTGCCGAGGTTCATCCGGAGGATGTTTTCCACGTACGACTCCTCGAGCGGGAGCATGGGTGCCGGTGGGAACTCCTCGCCCTGCATCGGGGGCAGGGCAGGGCCGGTGTAGGGCATGGGGCCCAGCGGCGGACACCAGTCGGCAGGGAAGGGATACACGGCATCCACCCCTCACCAGGTTCGGTACACCCCGGGGCAGTCTTCGGCCGAGGGTGCGAAGAAGCAGTGGGACTTGAACCGCCCGGTGTGGCGCTGGCCGTACCAGGCGGGTGGGCACTCGGCCGGGGGCCGGTGGAACCAGAGGGCGAACGTGGCCGGGTGGTATCGCTCCCCGGCGACCACCTTCCGGGCCAGCCGGATCTCCCTCCCGCGGGCCCGCTGGTAGAAGTAGCCCTTGCGGACAGCCTCGAACCCCCCGGGGGTCTGGAACACCATCTGCGGGATCGTCCGGATGCCCCGGAAGTCCAGGCAGTTCCCCCGGATCCGGTTGACCCCCACATTTCCCACCATGAGCATCCCGAGGTCGCCCTCGCCCTCCGCCTCGGCCCGGATCAGCCGGGCGAGCAGCTGGAGGTCGCGACGGGTCGCCTTCACGACGGCCATGCGTGTCTCCTCTCCCGTCGTGTGGCGTGCACTCGCAGTGTATGACGCCCTCCCGGGGGGGTGACAATCGGGCCGGTGGGGAGCGGCAGCGCCTGTCAGCTCGCCCGGCGGTTCCGGAGAAGCCCGTCGACGAACGGAACGCCGGAGAAGACGACGGGGCTGCGGTCTTCGAGGGGCGCCACCCGGCCCTGGGCGGCCAGGAGGTCGAGGTAGCCGGCGGTGTTCGCCAGTGCGAAGATGAGATTCTCTTCCCCGACCTGCGGGAACAGGGCCGAGCACAGTTCCCATGCCGTGCGGGGTTCCAGCTCCAGTAACCGGCAAACCTCGTTGGCCTTGGCGTGCACCTGGGCGATGCGGGTCGCGACGAGTTCCCGCGTGACGGAGAAGGGCTCGCCGTGTCCCGGGAGGACGTGGCGGATGTCCAGCGCTGCAAGCCGCGCCAGGTGAGCCAGGTACAGGATCTGGGGCGCAGGCCGCGTGCGGCCGTCGACCGACGGCTCCGGCAGCGGGCTCGAGGGGATGCCGGGCAGGAGGTGGTCGCCGCTCAGGAGGGTCCCGTCCTCCTCCCGGAACAGGCAGATGTGCCCGGAGGAATGGCCCGGCGTGTGAAGCACCCGCCACACGCTGTCCCCGGCGACGAGCAGGTCTCCGGCCTCCAGCCAGGTGAAGACCTCCACCGGTTCGGTCAGGGCAGACCAGCGGGTGTAGCTGTGGATGATCCGGCCCAGGGTCGGCGTGGGCACGCCGTGCCGGCGACCCCACGCCTCCAGGTGACGGACCGTCCGGCGGATGGCGGCACCCGGGGCGGCCAGAGTGGGTCCGGCCTCCGGATGGGCCAGCACGGGTGCGCCCGACATGCGGGCGACCTCCGCGGCCAGCCCCGCGTGGTCGACGTGGGGGTGGGTGAGCACGACCTGGCGGATGGCAGAAGGATCGATCCCCGCCTCACCGAGGCCCTCCCAGAGAGCGGTGGCCGCCTCCACGGTCCACGGGCCGCAATCCACCAGAGTGGGGACCGCGCCCTCGATCAGGTAGACGTTGACATTCCCCACCGGCAGGGTCGTGGGGATCACGAGTCGGCGGATCCCGGCTGGTAGTGTCACGGGCGGGCCTCCCTTCGCTCGCGCCGTCCGCCTGGAGGGCAGCGGCGCTTTGCCCGATTCTAGGCCCTACGCCCTGACACGGGCAACAGATTGTCAGAAAGGATGTCATTCCTCTTTCTTCGGGTCGCTATTCTCACGCGGGGATCCTGACAACCTGACAGGAGGCGCTGCCGTGCATGCGATCCGGTTGAGCGTGCCCGCGTCCGCCGGCGGCAGGAACCAGCCGCCCTCCGCAGAACAAGGGGCCGGGTAAGTCGCTTCCGTTCACCCGGCGACCGATCATCCGGAAAGGGGGGAGGGCCGCCCCGGCCGCGGCCGGGTGCGGCAGAACAATGGAGATCCGAGGCAAGACGGTCGTCATCCTGCTCGAGGACCTCTACAACGAGTTCGAGTTCTGGTACCCGTACTACCGCATGAAGGAGGCCGGCGCCACGGTGGTGGTCGCCGGCACCGGCAGGGAGAGCTACACGAGCAAGCACGGGCTGGTCGCGAAGGCGGACCGGGCCGTCGACCAGATCGACCCGGCCGGCGTCGACGCCGTGATCATCCCCGGCGGCTACGCGCCCGACCTCATGCGGCGTTCCCCGGCCCTGGTCGACTTCGTTCGCCGCATGGACCAGCAGGGCAAGGTGGTGGCCGCCATCTGCCACGCAGGCTGGGTGCTCGCTTCGGCCGGCATCCTGAAGGGGCGCCGGGCCACCGGCTTCTCCTCCATCCGGGACGACATGGTGAACGCGGGCGCCGAGTACCTGGACCAGGAGGTCGTCCGCGACGGGAACCTGATCACCTCCCGGCAGCCGGCAGACCTCCCCGCCTTCTGCCGGACGATCATCGAGGCGCTGCGCTGACCGGGAGGTGGAAGAGTTCGACGGCGGCCACCTCATGGCCTGACTTTGCGCAAGGAGAGCGATGGGACGTTGCACCTGTTCGAGCGACTGAAGTTGCGTGATGTGACCTTCCGCAACCGGATCGCGGTGTCGCCGATGTGCCAGTACAGCGGCGAGGACGGGATGGCCACCGACTGGCACTTGGTGCACCTGGGTTCACGCGCGGTCGGCGGGGCGGCGCTCGTGATCACCGAGGCCACGGCCGTCGAGGCCCGGGGTCGCATCAGCCCCCAGGACCTCGGCATCTGGGACGACCGTCACGTGGAGCCGCTGGCCCGCATCACCCGGTTCATCCGGGGCCAGGGCGCCGTCCCCGGCATCCAGCTGGCCCACGCCGGGCGCAAGGCCAGCACCCGCCGGCCCTGGGAGGGCCTCGCGCCCGTGGGGCCGGAAGAAGGCGGGTGGCGGCCGGTGGTCGGCCCCAGCCCCATCCCCTTCGACGACGGCTATCCGGTGCCGGAGGCGCTGGACGAGGCGGCGATCGCGGAGATCGTCCGGGCGTTCCGCGACGGTGCCCGGCGGGCCCTGGAGGCAGGCTTCCAGGTCGTCGAGATCCACGCCGCCCACGGCTACCTCCTGCACGAGTTCCTCTCGCCTCTGTCCAATCACCGCACCGACCGGTACGGCGGGTCCTTCGAGAACCGCACGCGCCTCGTGCGCGAGGTGGTCGCGGCCATCCGGGAGGTCTGGCCCGAGCGGCTGCCGCTCTTCGTCCGGATCTCCGCCACCGACTGGGCGCCGGGCGGGTGGGACCCCGACCAGTCCGTCGAGCTGGCGCGGGGGCTCGGGGCGCTCGGCGTCGACCTCGTCGACTGCTCCTCCGGCGGCCTCGTCCCCGGCGTGTCGATTCCGACGGATCCGGGCTACCAGGTACCGTTCGCCGAGCGGGTCCGCCGGGAGGCCGGCATCGCGACCGGGGCCGTGGGCCTCATCACGACCCCGGCGCAGGCCGACGCCATCATCCGGGAGGGCAAGGCCGACCTCGTGCTCCTCGGCCGCCAGCTCCTGCGCGACCCGTACTGGCCGCTGCGGGCCGCCCACGAGCTGGGCCACGCGGACCGGGCGCCCTGGCCACCCCAGTACCTGCGGGCCCGACCGGCCGGCGCGGTGTGGCAGTAGTCGTAACGGTGCCGTGACTGGGGGGACCGGGCTTGGCGGGAGCGATCACGGACGTCCCGGGGATCCGCGTCGGACACGCCACCGACGTGGTGGGTCTGACGGGCTGCACCGTGGTGCTGTGCCCGGAGGGGGGCGTCGTGGCGGCCGACGTCCGGGGCGGCGCCCCCGGCACCCGGGAGACCGACCTCGCCCGGCCGGGGCAGCTGGTCGAGCGGGCGCACGCCGTGCTCCTCACGGGCGGGAGCGCCTACGGGCTCGACGCCGCCTCCGGGGTCATGCGTTACCTGGAGGAGCAGGGCAAGGGCTTCCCGACCCCCGCCGGGGTGGTGCCGATCGTGCCGGCGGCGGTTCTCTACGACCTGGCCCTCGGAGACCCCAGGGCCCGTCCGGACGCCGCCATGGGCTACGAGGCCTGCCGGGCGGCCACCGGCGGGTCTGTGGCCGAGGGGAACGTCGGCGCCGGGACGGGCGCTTCGGTGGGGAAGCTCCTCGGGCCGGCATTCGCGATGAAATCGGGTCTCGGGACGGCGTCCGTGCGCCTGCCGGGCAGCGGGGTGGTCGGGGCGGTCGTGGCCGTGAATGCGGCCGGCGACGTGCGCGATCCCCGGACGGGGCGCATCGTGGCCGGCGCGCGGGCCCCCGACGGCGCCTTCCTGGACGCGGCGCGCCGGCTTCTGGCGGGCGAGCCCCCGGCGGCCCTGCCCGGGCAGAACACGACCATCGGCTGCGTGGCCACCGACGTGCGGCTCACCAAGGAGCAGGCGGCGGTGGTGGCCCGCATGGCCCACGCCGGGCTCGCCCGGACCATCGAGCCGGCGTTCACTCCCTACGATGGGGACACCGTCTTCGTCCTGAGCTGCGGGGACAAGGATGGCGACGTGACCCTCGTCGGCCTCGCCGCCGCGCGGGCGGTGGAGGAGGCCATCCTGCGCGCCGTGCGCCTGGCCGCCTCCGCCGGGGGTCTGCCCGGGCTGGCCGGCTGAGCGGTGCGTCTTCCGTCGGAGCAGGAGATTGGGTCAGGTCCAAGAAAGAGCTATTGATCGCCAACTCATCGGGTGCAGTCAGAGAGGGGTGTCGTCGTGAGCAGAAGGTCTGCCCTCTGGGGGATCGCGGCCCTCCTCGCGTCGGCCGTGGCCGTGGCCGGCTGTGGCAAGACCGGCGGCGGTGCGGGCGGCGGCGAGGTGATCAAGATCGGCGTCTCGGCGCCGCTCACGGGCAACATCGCCGCGATCGGCCAGTCCACCAAGAACGCCGTGCTGATGGCCGAGGCCGAGATCAACGAGAAGGGCGGCATCGACATCGGCGGCAAGAAGATGAAGGTCCAGTTCGTGATCGAGGACGACGAGAACAAGCCGGAGTCGACCGCCAACGTCTTCCAGAAGCTGATCAACCAGGACAAGGTCATCGCCATCATCGGGTCCCAGTCCTCGAGCGCGACGAACGCCGGCGCCCCGATCGCCAACGACGCCAAGGTGCCCGCGATCACGCCCTGGGCGACCAACCCGAACGTGACCAAGGGCAAGAAGTACGTCTTCCGGGCCGCGTTCATTGACCCGTTCCAGGGTTACGTGAACGCCAAGTTCGCGTACGAGAACCTGAAGGCCCGGAAGGCGGCCGTCCTCTACGACGTCGCCCAGGACTACAACAAGGGCCTGGCCGAGGTCTTCCGGGACGAGTTCAAGAAGATGGGCGGCGAGATCACCGCGTTCGAGACGTACACGACCGGCGACAAGGACTTCTCCGCCCAGCTCACCAAGATCAAGGGCACGAACCCCGACGTGATCTTCCTCCCGAATTACTACAGCGAGGTCCCGCTGCAGATCCAGCAGGCCCGCAAGCTCGGGATCAACGCGATCTTCCTCGGCGGGGACGCCTGGGACTCGCCGAAGCTCCTCGAGATCGGCGGCAAGGACATGGAGGGCACGTACTTCAGTAACCACTACGTGGCGACGGCCGACGTGCCCAAGGTCAAGGAGTTCGTGACCAAGTACAAGCAGAAGTACAACGAGGTCCCCGACGCTGCGGCCGCGCTCACCTACGACGCCGCGTACATCATCTTCCAGGCGCTCGAGCGGGCGGGCTCGCTCGACCGGGACAAGCTGCGCGATGCGATGGCCGCCACGAAGGGCTTCGAGGGCGTCACGGGAACCATCTCGTACGGCGACACCGGGGACCCCGTGAAGCCGGCGGTGGTGCTCAAGATCGAGAACGGGGAGTTCAAGTACGAGACGACCGTGAACCCGTGACCGTTCGGCTCGGCGGGGGCCGGCCTCGAGCCGGCCCCCGCCCAGTCTCCAGCCGTGGGAGTGTTGCCGGTGCTCATCTTCATCCAGCAGCTCATGAACGCGCTCCAGCTCGGTGGGATCTACGCCCTCATCGCCCTCGGCTACACGATGGTCTACGGGGTCCTGCAGCTCATCAACTTCGCGCACGGCGACATCTTCATGGTCGGGGCGTTCATCGGCCTGTTCCTGGCCACGTACCTGAAGCTGCCCTTCGTGGCCGTGCTCCTGCTGACGATGGCGCTCACCGCCGTGGTCGGGGTGGCGGTGGAGCGGGTGGCCTATCGCCCCCTGCGGACCGCCCCCCGCATGTCGCTCATCATCACGGCCCTCGGGGTGAGCCTCTTCCTGGAGAACTTCACCCGGGCCACCGTGGGGGCGGCGCCGCGCGACTTCCCCGCCCTGGTGGCGGGGGCCACCTGGGACCTGGGCGGCGTGACCGTCGGCAGCGTGCAGGTCCTCATCATCGGCATCTCGGTGGGCCTCATGCTGATCCTGCGGTACGTGGTCCGCCGCACCCTCCTGGGGAAGGCCATGCGGGCGATCGCGGACAACCGCGAGGTCATCGGCCTCATGGGCATCAACCCTGACGCCGTGATCGCCGCCACATTCGCCATCGGGTCGGGGCTGGCGGCGGCGGGCGGCATCCTCGTCGCCCAGGCGTACCCGGTCATCGAGCCGTACATGGGGATCGTGGTCGGGTGGAAGGCGTTCATCGCCGCGGTGCTGGGCGGCATCGGGCTGATCGACGGCGCGATGCTCGGCGGATTCATCCTCGGGTTCACGGAGATCTTCGTCGCGGCGTACCTGCCGTCGACCTTCCGGGACGGCATCGCCTTCGCGATCCTGATCATCGTGCTCCTGTTCCGGCCGACGGGCCTGCTGGGCCGGCCGGTCTCGACCAAGGTGTAGGCGGAGGGAGGCGCCCGATGGCCGCGCGGTGGCAGTCACTCTTCCTCTGGACCCTCGCCACGGCCCTGGCGGTGGCCCTCCACCTGCTGGGTCGTGCCGGCGTCCTGAGCGGCTACACGGTCCAGGTGCTGTCGCTCATCTGCATCAACATCATCCTGACGGCGAGCCTCAACCTGGTGAACGGGTACCTCGGCGAGTTCGCCATCGGCCACGCCGGGTTCATGGCGGTCGGCGCGTACGTGGCCGGCGTGATGACGGTCAAGCTCGACCTGCCGTTCTGGCTGGCGTTCGTCGCGGCCGGGCTGGCGGCCGCCCTGGCGGCCTGGCTCGTCGGCATCCCGGCGTTCACCACGTTCGGCGACTACCTGGCCATCATCACGCTCGGATTCAACATGATCATCGTCAACGTCATCACGAACATCGACGCCGTCGGCGGGCCCCGGGGCATGGCCGGCCTGCCCAAGGCGACGAACCTGCTGTGGGTCTACGGCACCGTGGCGGCCACGCTGATCGTGCTGGGCAACCTCGTGCGCTCGAACTACGGGCGGCTGTGGACTGCCATCCGCCAGAACGAGATCGCCGCCACCCTGATGGGAGCCCGGGTGAAGCAGCTGAAGCTCACGGCCTTCGTGGTGGCCGGCCTCTTCGCCGGGCTGGCGGGGGCGCTGTGGGGGCACCTGATCCAGTACATCAACCCCTCATCGTTCACGTACATCAAGTCCACGGAGATCCTCGTCATGCTGTACCTGGGCGGGATGGGCAGCCTCAGCGGTTCGGTCGTGGGGGCCACCCTCATGACCGTGCTGCTGGAGAGCCTGCGCGGCCTGGGAGTCTGGCGCCTGGTGATCAGCCCGCTGATCCTGATCGTGATCATGCTCCGGATGCCGCGGGGCATCCTCGGGTTCCGCGAGCTGAGCCTGGGCGGGCTCTTCCGGCCAAGGGGGGTGTCCCGGCGTGCCGCTGCTTGAGATGGACCGCGTCACGATGGCCTTCGGCGGGCTGAGGGCCGTCGAGGACTTCACCCTCCGGCTCGAGCCCGGCGAGCTCGTGGGCCTCATCGGCCCGAACGGAGCCGGCAAGACGACCGTGTTCAACGTGATCACCGGCGTGTACCGGCCCACCGCCGGGCGCATCCGCTTCCAGGGCCAGGATATCGCCGGCCGGCCGCCCGCTGACATCACCCGCCTCGGGATCGCCCGGACCTTCCAGAACATCCGCCTCTTCGCCGACATGACGGTGCTGGAGAACATCCTCGTCGCCTACAACTTCCGGGTGGCGTACGGATTCTGGCGGGCGATCTTCCGGGGGCCGAGCTTCCACGCCGAGGAGCGGCGGCTGCGGGACGAGGCCATGGAGCTCCTGCGCCTGGTGCACCTCCACGACAAGGCCGGCTACCCGGCCGGGAGCCTTCCCTACGGCGAGCAGCGGCGGCTGGAGATCGCCCGGGCGCTGGCCACCCGGCCCCGTCTGCTCCTCCTGGACGAGCCGGCCGCGGGGATGAACCCCGCGGAGGGCCAGGAACTCATGGAGTTCATCCGCTGGGTCCGGAGCCGGTTCGACCTCACGATCCTCCTGATCGAGCACCACATGCCGATCGTCATGGGCGTCTGCGAGCGGGTCCTGGTGCTTGACTTCGGCCGGGTGATCGCAGAGGGCAAGCCGGCCGAGATCCAGAACAACCCCCGGGTGATCGAGGCCTACCTGGGCGAAGAGGAGGCGGCGGGTTAGTGGCACTCCTGGAAGTCGACGACCTCACCGTCACCTACGGCGCCATCCGGGGCGTGAGCGGCATCTCCCTGACGGTGGAGGAGGGGGAGGTCGTCGCCCTCATCGGGGCGAACGGCGCCGGCAAGACGACCACGCTGCGCGCCATCTCCCGCCTCGTGCCGTCCCGGGGGTCGATCCGGTTCGCCGGCCGGGACCTGACCCGCCTTCGCCCGCACGAGGTGACCGCCCTGGGCGTGGTCCACGTGCCTGAAGGGCGCGGCATCTTCCCCCGCCTGACCGTGATGGAGAACCTCGAGCTGGCCACGTGGACCCGGCGGCGGGACCGCGAGGGGATCCGGCGCGACCTCCGGCGCGTGTTCGACCTCTTCCCCCGCCTGGAGGAGCGGCGCGACCAGGTGGCCAACACGCTGAGCGGCGGCGAGCAGCAGATGCTCGCCCTCGGCCGGGCGCTCATGACCCGGGGCCGGCTCATGCTCCTTGACGAGCCCTCCATGGGCCTCGCGCCGGTCCTGGTCAAGGAGATCTTCTCCGTGATCCAGGAGATCAGCGCTTCCGGCACGACCATCCTCCTGGTCGAGCAGAACGCCCACTTCGCCCTCAAGATCGCCCGGCGCGGCTACGTGCTCGAGACGGGCTCCATCGTGCTCTCCGGCCCTGCCGGGGCCGTGGCGGCGAACCCGCGGGTGAAGGCGGCGTACCTGGGGGCGTAGCGGGCGGACCGCTCCTCCGGGACGCGCAGACCCGGCGCCTGTCTCCTGTCAGGTCGCCGGGTCTTTGCGCTGGCCGGTCCCTGATGACGCCTGCACGGGCGTCAACTGCCGGCGTTCACGCCGGCTTCCGTGCGCGTCAAGGCCGTCTCAGCGTCACCTCATAAGCCTCCGGGGCCAGTTGCCGGCTCTCGAAGCCGAAACCGCGCACGCGGGCAAGCCGCTTCAGGTTCTCGACCGACCCCGGCTGCCCCACCACCACGGTCAGGTCCCCCTTCACCGCGGTCAGCGCCTGCTTGACCTGGTGCATCGCGTCCGGGACGTCCAGGCCGCGGCGCGGGTCCTTCGGTTGCCCCCGGGTATCGAGCCGGTTTCCGACGAGATTGAGCCTCGGCCGGTACTCCCGCTTGAGCTCCGCCTCGGCCGCCGCCCACTCCGCTTCGGTCAGGCCGGCCCGGCCGAACAGCACGCAGTGGCAGGTGCCCTTCGCCTCGATGTCGGCCAGGGCGAAGTGGCACGGGCAGAGGAGCTTGCGGTCGAACGCCGGGTCGCCGGTCGGCTCGAAGCACGGGCAGTACTGGTTGCCGTACAGGTCCCGGTTCTCCTCGATCCAGATCTTCAGGTTCGTGTAGAACATCCGGTGGGGATTCACCTGCAGGCCCTTCGCCTGCGCATACCTGCGGATCCACTCGTCGTCCCTCTTCAGCCGGTGCCGGTACTTCCACCAGCCGGCGAGGAAGTCACGGTACATCCGCAGGTTGGCCACTAGCCTCCGAAACAACACAACACCTCCCCCTGTGGCTGTGGGACCGGCCGCCCACGATTTTACGGCTCGCACACCGGGGAGGCACTCCTTGTCAGGGCCCATGTGGCGAGCATATACCCCATGGGGTTTCTTCCTCGTGTGAAGGGCCCTCCGGACGCCGTCGGTCGGATTTCGGTCAAGGCCACCCCGCCCGCGGATTGACCACCCGTCTCGGCCACTACCCTGACGCGCAGTTCCAGGCGTGTAACCCGCCCCGATCAGCCAGCCCAGAATGCCACCCGCGTGGCCACCCCGGCCGGGTGAGCCCGCCGTTCTGTTACAATTACCAGAATCATCTGGATATACCGGCCGGAGTTCCCGGCTTCTCCTCGCAGGATCGCCAGGCGCCGGCCGGCGAGGCTCCTCCGGACCACGGGCGTGCAGAAGTTCCAGCCGCGCTCCTGATGCACGGAAGCATACCTCGATGCTTCGCGACATCGAGGCCACGCTCCCGACAGCAGCCATCTGCGATCGGGACGCCCGGAAGAAAAGGTCTGATGGGGGATGTGTCGAAAAGGTGGGTCGTATGGCACGGCCCTTGCGAATGTACCAATGTGATCCACCGAATCTTCGGGGTTCCACGGAGGAACGGTGAACGGCATGGGAAACGGACGGGCTGCCTCGGAGGCGACCGGGGGCAGGAGGTCGTGGTGATCCGGCTTCACGGCGACCTGGCACGTGCGGCGGGCGAACACACGGCGCGGTTGAGCCTCGAGAGCCCCCTGACGGTCCGGGAGGTGGTGACGGTGCTACGAGGTCTGTACCCCGGGCTGGGCGTCGGGCTGGACGGCCGCGCCGGCCGCGTGGTGGTCCTGCGCAACCGGCTCCCGTGCCTCCTGGACGATCCGGTGACCGACGGCGATCTCCTGGACCTCATTCCGGAAGAGCCCTGACGCCCAGGCGGCGGCGCACGAGCGGAGGAGGCTGATACGGCCAGCACACGCGGATGAAGCCCGCGATGGGGGAGAGGCTCGGGGTGAGCGACGTCAAGGTGCGCCTCGAAGGGGTGCGCAAGGAGTACGGACCGGTGCAGGCGGTCCGCGGCGTCGACCTGGAGGTGAGGCGAGGGGAGTTCCTCACCCTTCTGGGGCCGAGCGGCTGCGGCAAGACCACTACCCTGATGATGATCGCCGGATTCGAGCGGCCCACGGCCGGACGGATCTTCATCGACGGCGAGGACGTCACCGACCTCGCCCCCTTCGAGCGGAACGTCAACACCGTGTTTCAGAACTACGCCCTGTTCCCGCACATGCGGGTGTTCGACAACGTCGCCTTCGGGCTGAGGGTCCGCCGCCTCCCCGAGAAGGAGATCCGCGAGCGGGTCCACCGGGCCCTCGCCCTGGTGCAGCTTGACGGCTACGCGGCCCGCTGGCCCCGGATGCTCTCCGGCGGGCAGCAGCAGCGCGTCGCGCTCGCCCGGGCGATCGTGCTCGAGCCGCAGGTCCTGCTGCTGGACGAACCGCTCGGCGCCCTGGACCTCAAGCTCCGCAAGGAGATGCAGATCGAGCTGAAGCGGCTGCAGAAGCACCTGGGCATCACCTTCATCTACGTGACCCACGACCAGGAAGAAGCCCTGACCATGTCCGACCGCATCGTGGTGATGCACGACGGCCGGATCGAGCAGATCGGTCCCCCGCACGAGATCTACGAGCGGCCCCACACGCGCTTCGTGGCCGGCTTCATCGGGGAGACGAACCTCCTCGAGGCGGAGGTGGCGCCCGCAGGCGGCCTGCACCTCCTCGGGGTCCGGGTGCCCGTGCCGACGGAGTCGCTCGCCCCGGGCTCCCGCGTCGAGGTCTCACTGCGGCCGGAGCGCATCCGCCCGGCGAATGGCGAGTCGCCGTACGCGGTCGAGGTGCGGGTCACCGACCGGATCTACGTCGGGGCGTCGATCCGCCTCCTCGCCCGCGGACCCGGCGAGCGTCTACTTGTCATCAGCGGGCCGGCCGGCTCCTCGCTGAGCGACGCGCTTCCGGGCCAGGCGATCCGGGTGACCTGGGACCCGGCGGACTGCGTGGTGGTGACGTCATGATCCTGAGGCTCCTGCGGCGCAGCCCCGCGCTCCGGACGCTGGCGGCCGTGGGGCCGGCCGCGCTGTGGCTCGGGGTCTTCCAGCTCGTGCCCCTCGTGCTGGTGGTGGTCGTCTCGCTGGCGTCGCGCGGGGCCCACGGCGGCATCGAGTGGGAGTGGGGTCTGCACAACTACGCGCGGTTCCTCGAGCCCCTCTACCTGGGTGTCCTCGGCGAGTCGCTCCTGACCGGCACGCTCGTGACCCTGATCAGCCTCGTGGTCGGGTACCCGTTCGCCTACTACGTGGCGGGGCGGCCGCCCGAGACCCGCAACCTCCTCCTGGTGCTGGTCGTGATCCCCTTCTGGACCAACATGTTGCTGCGCACCTACGGCTGGATGGTCATCCTCCGCAGCAACGGAGTCCTCAACACGGCGCTGCAGGCCCTGGGGCTCACCGACCGCCCGCTGGAACTCCTGTACACCCGGGGCGCGTCGATCCTGGGGCTCGTCTACGTGCTCCTCCCCTTCATGGTCCTGCCCCTGTACGCCAGCATCGAGAAGTTCGACCGCTCGCTCCTGCGGGCCGCCTACGACCTGGGCGCGCGCCCGGCCCGGGCCTTCCTGCAGGTGACGCTGCCCATGACCCTGCCGGGGGTCGTGGCCGGCTCGATCCTGGTCTTCGTGCCGTCGACGGGCCTGTTCTACGTCAGCGACCTGATGGGCGGCGCCAAGACGGTGCTGATCGGGAACCTCATCCAGCGCCAGTTCACCCAGGCCCGCAACTGGCCGTTCGGGGCGGCCGCCGCGGTGGTGCTGATGGCGGTGAGCCTGGCGCTGATCCTCCTGTACCTGCGTCTGTTCGGCAGGCGGGAAGGGGAGTCGCTGCTGTGAGCGCCGTCCGCGCGGTCCGGAGGAGGCGGTGGGGCCACGGCCGGTCGGGCGAATGGCTCCTGAGGGTCCACGCCGGACTGGTGTACCTGTTCCTGTACGCGCCGATCGCCGTCCTCGTGGTCTTCTCCTTCAACAGGTCGCGGCTTGGCGTGAACCTGACCGGATTCACGCTTCAGTGGTACGCCGCCCTGGCGAAGAACGACCGCATCCTGGAGGCGGCGTGGAACAGCCTGGTCGTGGCCGTGGTGGCCACGCTCGCCTCCACGGCCCTCGGGACACTGACGGCCTTCGCGTTCGCCCGCCACCGCTTTGCCGGCAAGACCTTCCTGGAGGGCCTCATCTACGTGCCGATCATCCTGCCGGAGATCATCATGGGCATCTCGCTCCTGGTGCTCTTCAGCTCGATCGGCCTCCGGCTGGGGCTCCTGACGGTGGCGATCGCCCACATCACGTTCTCCATGTCCTTTGTCTTCGTGGTCGTGCAGGCGCGCCTTCACGACTTCGACCGCAATTTGGAGCGGGCGGCCATGGACCTCGGGGCGGACGAGTGGCAGACGTTCTGGAAGGTGACCTTCCCCCTGGTCTTCCCCGGCATCCTGGCAGGCGCACTGCTCGCCTTCACCCTCTCCGTGGACGACGTGATCGTCACCTTCTTCACCACGGGCCCCGGCGCCACGACCCTGCCGCTCCAGGTCTACTCGATGGTGAAGTTCGGGGTGAGCCCGGAGATCAACGCCCTCTCGACGGTCATGCTGGCGGTCACCATGAGCCTGATCGTCCTGGCCGAGCGGCTCCAGCGGCGCAAGATCAGTGGCGGGTTATGAGTTGTGCGTTGTGAGTGATGAGACCGGGGAAAGGAGCTGAGGGGGTCGTATGCGGAAACGGTTCGTAGGTGTGGCGGCGCTTCTCGTGCTCGCCCTTGCCCTGGCCGCCTGCGGCGGACAGGGAGGACAGGCTCCACAGCAGCAGGGCGGCGCGCCCGCCGCGCAGCAGCCGGCCGGCGAACAGAAGCCCGCGCAGGAAGGCGCCCAGCGGAGCGGGGCGGAGGTCGATCGGTCCAAGCTCTCGAAGGAACTGAACCTGTTCATCTGGACGGAATACATGCCGGATGAAGTGCTCCAGGAATTTGAAAAGGAGTACGGCGTTAAGGTAAACTATGATACGTACTCCAGCAACGAGGAGGCCCTGGCCAAGCTGCAAGCCGGGGGCGCGCTGTACGACGTCGTCGTGCCCAGCGACTACATGGTCCAGATCATGATCTCCCAGGGCCTGCTGGAGGAGCTGGACAAGTCCAACATCCCCAACCTCAAGAACGCCGGCAAGGAGTACCTCGATCCCCCCTATGATCCGGGCAACCGCTACAGCGTACCTTACATGTGGGGGACCGTAGGGATCGTTTACAACAAGAAGTACGTGAAGCCGGAGCCCACGTCGTGGGGCGACCTGTGGAAGCCGGAGTACAAGGGCCGGGTCGTCCTGCTCGACGACAGCCGTGAGGTCATGGGCATGGCCCTCCAGCTCCTGGGCTACTCGAAGAACGAGACCGACCGCGCGAAGCTGGAGGAGGCGAAGAAGAAGCTGATCGAGCTCCTGCCGAACGTCAAGGCGTTCGACAGCGACAGTCCCAAGACCCTCATCCTGAGCGAAGAGGTGTGGATCGGCCAGACGTGGAACGGCGAGGCGGCCCTGGCGATGCAGGAGAATCCGGACATCGGCTACGTGCTGCCCAAGGAGAAGGGGGGCCGCTGGCAGGATAACCTGGTCATCCCGAAGGGTGCGCCGCACAAGTACACGGCGGAGGTGTTCATCAACTACCTCTACCGTCCCGAAGTGGCCGCCAAGATCGCCAGCGCCTTCCCGTACGGTTCCCCGAACGTCGAGGCCGTGAAGCTCCTCGATGCCAAGATCCGCCAGAATGCCGCTTCCTATCCCCCCGCCGACAAGCTCGCACAGGCCGAGTGGATCACCGACGTCGGTGAAGCCACCGAGCTGTACGACCAGTTCTTCACCGAGGTGAAGAGCTCCAAGTAACCCGTTCCATCCCTCAGGGCGCGCAGGTCCGGGCGGGGGGGTGGCGCATCCCGCCCGGACCTTTCATCCTCACCCGGCGGCAAACCAATGCCAAAGGAGAGTTGGGTGTTGTGGAGGACAACAGACGCCAGCAGCTAGCCGTGCAGGCGGCACCGGTAACCCTGAAGGAGGTGAAGGATCCAGGGGACCCGGATATCCTGCGCTTCCGTGAGCTGATGGTCGGGGCGTTTGCCGACCCGAACATGATCGCGGACCCGGACCAGCTCACGGCGTGGGTTCGGGATCGGGACGGCGGCGGCCGGCGGTTCCACCTGCTCGTGGTGCGGGTGGGCGGCCAGGTCGCGGGCGGCACCCTGTTCAGCTACGTCCCCGAGACGAACGTCGGTTTCTCGGAGTACATCATCGTTGCACCGGCGTACCGGGGGCACGGGCTGGCCCGGCTTCTCTTCCAGCGCCGTCTCACGATCCTGGAGTGGGACGCCCGCCTGAAGGGAAAGCCTCCGATCCGCGGCATCTTCATCGAGGTGGCCCACCCCATGCGCCTGCCGCCCGAACTCTACGAGGCGGACCGGCGAATGGCGGTGGATCCCGTGGAGCGCCGGCGGATCATGCACCATTTCGGGTTCCGCCAGCTCGATCTCGAGTACAACCAGCCGCCGCTCACCCAAGACAGGGAGCCGGTCTCGTACCTGGACCTCCTGTTCCTGCCGCTGGACCCGGACCTGAAGGCGGCGGGTGCGCTGCCCGCCGAGATGATCCTCCGGAGCCTCCGGCCCATCTGGCGCGCCTGGGCCGTGCCCTCGTGGGAGGAGTACCTGCGGCGGATGCGCCGGGCACTCGACGGCAAGCCCGTCGCCATGCTGCCCTGCTGGACCCCCGAGATGGAAAGGGTTGCAGGCGCATGAGGTACGAGGCCATCGTCGTCGGGGGCGGGATTGTCGGCCTGAGCACGGCCTGGGGCCTCGCGAAGCGGGGTCTGGGCCCCGTGGCCGTGCTCGAGCGGGGGCCGGTGGCCGCCGGGGCCACCCTCCGCAGCGCCGGGGTCGTCACCGCCCAGCTCTGGACCCCGGAGGACATTCAGCTGGCCCTGCGCACCCAGAAGGTCCTGGCCGAGCTCGAGGCCGCCTCCGGCGGTCTCTTCCGCATCGAGCGGGATGGTTCCTTGACCATGGTCGGTCCGGGCCAGGAGGCCCACCTCCACCGGCAGGCCGGGATGATCCGCGCCGCCGGAGGGGAGGTGGAGCTGTGGGAGCCGGAGCGGGTGGCGGGCGAGTACCCGGCCATCCTCACCGAAGGGATCACCCTGGCGCTCTACACCCCCCGGGACGGGACCCTGCGTCCCGCGGAGGCCCTGGCCGCGCTGGGTGCGGCCGCCCGGGCTGCGGGCGTCCACACGTTCGAGTCGACGCCGGTCGAGCACGTGGCCATCGAAGGCGGGCGGGTGCGGGGCGTCTACGTGGCCGGGGAGGTGCTCGAGGCGCCCCGGGTGATCCTGGCGGCCGGCATCTGGACCCGGCAGATCGCCCGGAACTCCGGCTTCGACCTGCCGCTCAAGGCCTTCCGCACCCAGGTGTCGGCCGTGGTGGCGCCGGAGCCGATCGACCTGCCGGAGATGACGGACGCCGCCCGCGGCATCTACTGCTTCTCCCGCAGGCCCCGAACGGTCTTCTTCGGGTACGGCACGGAGATCGAGGGTATCGACCCCGACGCCTATCGTCAGGAGCGCGACGAGGCGGAAGAGGAAGCGGCGCTGGCCCGCCTGGCCGAGCGGATCCCGATCCTCCGCCGGGCCCGGCCGGCGGGCGGCTGGGCCGGGGTGTGCGACATCTCGGCCGACGTCCTGCCGCTCATCGGCGCCCAGGGCGAGATCGACGGGCTCTACCTCAACTGCGGCTTCGCCGGTTACGGCATCAGCCGGGGGCCCGGGGCGGGGGACGCGCTGGCGGCCGTGATCGCCGGCGAGGAGCCCGGCCTGGACCTGGGCCCGTACCGGGCGGACAGGCACAAGGGGTTCGAGGACTTCGAGATCCACTTCGGCGGGCCGTGGCAGGTATCCGTGCGGAGCGACCAGGTGGGGGCGTGATCCGCCCCCACCTCGGTTGTATCGGCAGAGCCTCTTTTCAGCTCTGTTATCCAATTGGCAGGAACCCCCGCGCAGGATCTCGAATCCCCCCACCATCTGGCACAAGGGCGGTGGTGGGCGTGACGGTGCCGGCCTCGGTGCGCGGGAGACGGCCCGCTTCCCGGGCGGATGCCTCCGCCCCGCTGGGACAGGCCGAACTGGAGGCCGTGCTGCAGTCCAGCTTCGACGAGATCTTCATCACTGACGGCGAGGGGATCACCCTGCGCGTCAACGCGGCGTGCGAGCGGCTGTACGGCCTCACCGAGGCCGAGCTGGTGGGCCGCCACGTCGCCGATCTCGAGCGGGAGGGGGTCTTCTCGCCCTCCATCACCAACCGGGTGCTGGCGACCGGGCGCCAGGAGACCGTCGTCCAGGTGACCCGGACCGGGCGACGGCTGGTCGTCACGGGAACGCCCGTGTTCGACGAGGCCGGACGCATCACGCGCGTCGTGAGCGTGGCCCGGGACATCACCGAGCTGAACCGGGTGGTGGAGGAGCTGGCGGCCGTCGAGAGCCTGGCGAACCGCTACCGGCAGGAGATCGCCGCCCTGCGGGCCCGTCAGGAGGAGGGGGAGGGCCTCGTCTTCCGGAGCGTGGCGATGGAGCGGGTCCTGAGCCTTGTCCGGCAGGTGGCCGAGGTCGACGCGACGGTCCTCATCACCGGCGAGTCCGGGGTCGGCAAGGAGCAGGTGGCGCGGCTCATCCACCGGGCCAGCCCCCGGGCGGACGGCCCCCTCATGACGATCGACTGCGGCGCGCTGCCGCAGAGCCTCATCGAGTCGGAGCTCTTCGGCTACGAGCGGGGCGCCTTCACCGGGGCGAACCGGGACGGCAAGCGCGGCCTCATCGAGATGGCGGACAAGGGGACGCTCTTCCTCGACGAGATCGGCGAACTGCCCCTGAGCCTGCAGGTGAAGCTCCTGCGCTTCTTGCAGGAACGGTCCGTCGTGCGGGTCGGAGGGCTGCGTCCCATCCCCGTGGACGTGCGGATCATCGCTGCCACCAACCGCGACCTGCGGCAGATGGTGCGTGAGGGCCGCTTCCGGGAGGACCTGTTCTGGCGCCTCAACGTGGTGCCGATCCACGTCCCGCCCCTGCGGGAGCGGCCGGAGGACATCCTGGCCCTGGCGGAGCACTTCCTGGCCCGGGCGGCGGTCCGGTACGGGCGGCAGCGGTCACTCTCCCGCGAGGTGGCGGACATCCTGATGCGCTACCCGTGGCCCGGCAACGTGCGGGAGCTCGAGAACCTGATCGAGCGCCTGGTGGTGACGTCCTCCGGGCCCGTGATCACCCCGGAGGACCTGCCGGATGGGTTCGCGCCGCCCGATCGGGGGCTCTCCACCACCGGGCCCGTGGAGGTCCGCGAGATCCTGCCCCTGGCCGACGCCGTGGCCGAGGTCGAGCGCCAGCTCCTGGCCCTGGCCCGCCGCCGCTACCGCAGCACCCACGAGATGGCCCGGGCGCTGCGGGTGAACCAGTCCACGGTTGTTCGCAAGCTCCGCCGGTACTTTCCCCCGGCACGGGACACCGGGGCCGGCGAGCCCGTGGACCCGTAGCATCGCCCCGATGCTCGAACGCATCAACGATCGGGACAGTCGCGCGAGTCCGCCGGACCCCGAAAGGCCGGCGGCTCTGGCTTTGCGGGCGGTTCCAACCTTGTTCCGGCCCTGTCCGTGGCACGAGCCTTGCATTCATGCGGTGGCATCCGGGTAGCCCCAGGGGCGCCGGAGAATCCGGTGGTCTGTACGGACGGAGGGATGGCCATGGAGCAGGACCCGGGCGTGACCATCCGCGAGGTCTCGGACCCCGCCGACCCCGAGGTGGAGGCGGTCGCCGGCCTCCTGCTGGAGACGTTCGCCGACCCGAACATCGTCCTCCCCGCCGCCCGGATGCGGGAGTTCCTGGAAGCCACGCGGGCGGGAAGCCGGGCCGCGGGCCGGACCTTCCACGTCCTGGCGGCGCGGGCGGGCGGCAGGCTTGCGGGTGCGACCGTCTTCAGCTACGTGGCCGCCGCCGGCGTCGGGTTCTCCGAGTACATGGTGGTGGCGCCGGGGTTCCGGGGGCAGGGCGTGGCGCGGCGCCTCTTCGACGCCCGCCGGGCCGTGCTCGACCGGCAGGCCCGGACGGCCGGCCGGCAGGGGGCTGCAGGCCTCTTCATCGAAGTGGAGAACCCGGAGCGTACACCGGCGGAGTTCCTGGAACGGGAGCGGGCCACCGCCATGGACGCGTGGGCCCGGCTGCGCTTCTTCCATCACCTGGGCTTCCGCCGCTGCGACCTCACCTACGTGCAACCGCCGCTGGCGCCGGGCCGTGAGCCGGTGGACTACCTGGACCTGCTGTTCCTCCCCTGGGACGAGTCGATCCGGCGGGCAGGGGTCCTCCCCCCGCAGGTCCTCCTGGACGCGGTGAAACCGATCTGGGTGGGCTGGGCGCCGGACACCTACGAGGACGAGCTCAGGCGGCTGGGCAGCCGCATCGGCGGGCGGCCCGTCCGGCTCGTGCCGCTGTTCCCCCAGTGACATCTGCCGGGCGGCCTGCGCCGGGCCCGGACCGAGGAGCGTGATGCGACCCATGCAGCGGTCGGCGGAAGAGATCAAGGCGCTCGACCGGCGCCACGTCCTGCACCCGAACGTTGTGCTGGCGGACCACGCCCGGGGCCTGCCGATGCCGATCATGGTCGAGGGCCAGGGCGCCGTCCTGCGGGACATCGACGGGAAGGAGTACATCGACGCCATCGGGGCGCTGTGGCTCGCCAACATCGGCTACGGCCGCAAGGAGCTGGCCGAGGTCGCCCGGCGCCAGATGGAGAAGCTCTCGTTCTGGTCCCTCTTCTGGGGCTACGGCAACGTGCCGGCAGTCGAACTCGCGGCCCGGCTGGCGGAGATCGCCCCGCCCGGCCTGAGCCACGTGTTCTTCACCAGCGGCGGCTCCGAGGCCAACGAGACCAGCATCAAGATCGCCCGCCTGTACCACGTCCGGCGCGGCGAGCCGTCCCGCCGGCACATCATCGGGCTCGCCAGGGCGTACCACGGCGTCTCCTACGGCGCCATGACCGCCACGGGGCTCGAGACGGTGCGGCAGAACTACGAGCCTTACGTCGGCGCCTTCGACCACATCCCGTCCGCCTACTGCTACCGGTGCCCGCTGGGCAAGGCCTACCCGGCGTGCGGGGTGGCCTGTGCCGGCGAGCTCGAGCGCAAGATCCTGGACCTCGGGCCCCAGAACGTTGCCGCCTTCATCGCCGAGCCCATCCACGGGGTCGGCGGCGTGATCACGCCCCCGCCGGAGTACTTCCCCCGCATCCGGGAGATCTGCGACCGGTACGGCGTGCTCTTCATCGCCGACGAGGTGATCTGCGGCTTCGGCCGCACCGGCACGTGGTTCGGGATCGAGCACTGGGGCGTCGTCCCCGACCTCATCTCGGCGGCCAAGGGGCTGTCGAGCGGCTACCTGCCCATCGGCGCGACCCTGGTGCACGACCGGGTCTACGAGGCGCTCGGCCAGCCGGAGGGGCCCGGCGCCTACTTCAACCACGGGTTCACGTACTCGGGGCACCCGGTCGCCGCCGCCGTGGCGCTGGAGAACATCCGCATCCTCGCCGAGGAGCGCCTGGGCGAGCGCGCGGTCGAGATGGGCCGGTACCTCACCGAGCGCCTGCGCAGGGCGGAGAATCCCTACATCGGCGACATCCGCGGCAAGGGCCTGATGCTCGGGGTGGAGCTCGTCGCCGACCCGGCCACCGGCGAGATGCCGGCCGACCCCAACGTGGGCCGCTACGCCGAGGCGCGCTGCCGGGAGCACGGCGTGATCGTCCGGGCCCTGGCGCCGGGGAACATCATCGCCCTGTCGCCGCCCCTCGTCGTCACCCGGGAGCAGGTCGACCGGATCGTCGAGGTGCTCGACGAGGCCGTCCGGTACGTGTTCGAGCATCCGCCGGCCCCGGCCCGCTGAGGAGGAGAGTTCACGTTGCGATATCCGCCCGTTCACGAGGCCACCGGGACCCGGGGGGTGGTGGCGGCCAAGCACGGGCTCGCGGCCGAAGCAGGACTGGAGATGCTCCGCCGCGGGGGGAATGCGGTCGACGCCGCCGTGGCCGCCGCCTTCGCCAGCGGCGTGGTCGAGCCCTGGATGAGCGGCATCGGCGGCGGGGGGTACATGGTGATTCGCCGGGGGGACACGGGCGAGGCCGTGGTCGTCGATTACAGCCTGCGGGCCCCCCTGGCCGCCCGTGAGGACATGTTCGAGATCGTGCCCGGCCGGTCGTCGGGGCTGTTCCCGTGGCCCCTCGTGAGGGACGACGCGAACCACCAGGGCTGGCTCTCGGTCGCCGTGCCGGGCACCGTGGCCGGGCTGGCGCTGGCGCTGGAGCGGTTCGGCCGGCTCGACCTGGCGACGGTGATGGAGCCCGCCATCCGCCTGGCGGCCGAGGGGTTCCCCGTCACCTGGTACGCCACCCTGCGGATCGCGGTCGAGGCGCCGTTACTGGCCCGTTACCCCGAGACCGCCCGGATCTTCCTGCCCGGTGGCCTGCCGGCCCGCCCGGCGGCGGGCGAGGACCTGCCGCCCGAGCGGATCGTGCAGCCCGACCTGGCCGAGACGCTCCGGCGGATCGCCCGGGGCGGTGCCGACGAGTTCTACCGGGGCGAGACGGCCCGCCGCATCGCCGCGGCCATGAAGGCGGCGGGGGGCCTCATCACCGAGGAGGACCTCGCCCGCTACCGCGCTGAGGTCGTGCCGGCGCTGGTCACCCCGTACCGGGGATGGCAGGTGGCCACCCCGCCGGGGCCGGCGGGCGGCGTCTCTCTGGCCCAGATGCTGCGGATCCTGGAGGGTACGGACCTGACCGCCCTCGGCCACAACTCCGTCCTCTACCTGCACCGGGTGGCCACGGCGATGCGGCTGGCCTTCGAGGACCGCTACGCCCGGCTGGCGGACGGCGCCGACTGGGAGGCGCTGCTGTCGGGCGACCACGTCGCCACGCTGCAGGCCCGCCTGGAGGCCGGCCGGGCCCCGGCGGCGGGCGCACCGGGGGAGCCCGGCGGCACCTCCACGACCCACCTCGCCGCCGCCGACGCGCAGGGGAACGTGGTCTCCTGCACGCAGACGCTCCTGAGCCTGTTCGGGTCCCGGGTCACCGTGCCCGGGACGGGGATCCTCCTCAACAACGGGATGTTCTGGTTCGATCCGGAGCCCGGGAAGCCCAACTCGCCGGGCCCCGGCAAGCGCCCGCTCAGCAACATGGCGCCGCTGGTGGCCGTCGGCCCCGGCGGCTGGCCCCGGGTGGGCCTGGGGTCGTCCGGCGGACGGCGGATCCTCGGCGCCAACCTGCAGATCTTGCTGGCGATCGTTGACGGCGGGCTCGGGCTCGGCGCCGCGATCGGCGCCCCCCGGATCGACATCTCCACCGGCCGGCTCCTCGCCGACCGGCGCCTCGGCGACCGGACGCTCGCCGCGCTGGCCGCCCTCGGTCACGACGTGGTGCCGGTCTCCGAGGCGCCCTACCCGCAGCACTTCGCCAGCCCCGCCGGGGTCATGGCGACGGAGGCGGGGCTCTTGGTGGGCGCCGTGGACCCGATCATGCCGGCGGAGGCGCTAGCGTTCTGAGGGGTGCACGGGGCGGGGTCCGCCGTGCGGTATCATGGACCCGGTGGAGATGTGGTAGTCTCGCTCCGGATTCGAAAGAGGTGCGCCGTGATGGCCAGTCCGCCTCGTGCGCAGCAGTCCGCCACCCGTCGCCACGAGAACCCGACGCGCGTCCCGTTCGAGGAGTTTCTCGCGTCCCTGCAGGAAGGTTCGTGGGCCGAGTGGGTGGACGGAGCGGTGGTCCCGTTGGCGCCCGCTTCCGCGCGACACCAGCGAATCGCCCTGTTCCTGGCCTCAGTCCTTTCCGAGTACGTCCGGGCCCGTGATCTGGACGAGGTGTTCCAGGCCCCCTTCGTGGTCCGCCCGCCTGACCCGCTCGCGCGAGCCAGGGAACCCGATCTGGTGTTCGTGCGGAAGGATCGCCTTTCTCTCTTGCGGGATACCTACCTCGAGGGTGCGCCCGACCTGGCTGTCGAGATCACCTCACCCGAGAGCCTGAGCCGGGACCGGGGTGAGAAGTTCGTGGAGTACGAAGCGGCCGGCATCCCGGAGTACTGGCTGATCGACCCGGACCGGACGCAATCGGAGTTCTACCAGCTGCAGCGGGATGGCCGCTACCGCTCGGTTCCCGCCGGCCCCGAGGGGATCTACCGGTCCAGCGTGGTCTCGGGCTTCTGGCTCCGTGTCGAATGGCTGTGGCGCGATCCGCTTCCCTCTGCACTCCAGGTGGCGAGAGAACTCGGTGTCGACCTTTGAGCCGAACAGTCCCGGCGACCCATCCCATGGACCGGCGCGGGCGCGGAGGACCTACCCCGCCATGTGACCGGCCGGCTCCTCCTTTTTCGTAGCTGTGGCCGCCCGGTCGAAGTGCCGGTTGGGGAGGAAGACGGCCACCGCCAGCGTGCACACGGCGGCGACCAGCACCACCCAGTGCACGCCGCGCAGGGCCTCCGCCAGGGCCGCGCGGGCGGCGGCGAGCGTCTCCGGCGGCAGCTGCGACCCGTGGGCGGGGCTGAGGAGGTTGTTGGCGAAGGCGGCGGCCTCCGTCGCGGTGCGCACGCCCAGTTCGGGGAGCGCCCGCAGCCGGGCGGCCAGGGTCAGGTTCATCACGGCGCCCATGACAGACACCCAGATGAGCCCGCCGAGGGTGCGGATGAACTGCAGGGACGCGGTTGCGACCCCCCGCCGCTCCCAGCCCACCGCCGACTGGACCCCCAGGATGAAGGACAGGGTGGCGAAGCCCATTCCGGCGCCCACGACGAACGTCACCGCCGCCAGGCCCACCTCCGGGATGCCGCCGGGCCGGCGGTCGAGGACGAGCAGCCCCGCCGCCGCCAGGGCGTTCAGCGCCAGCCCCAGGAGGGCGGCCGGCCGCATACCCACCTTGAGGATGTAGCGCCCGCCGTAGATGGACGCCAGCGGCCAGCCGACGGACAGCCACAGGAGCGAGGCGCCGGACCGCGTCGCCGAGAAGCCCTGCACGCCCTGGGCCCAGAGGGGAAGGTACACGGTGGTCCCGTAGAACACGCCGCCGATCATGAGCGAGGCCAGGTTCGCCACCCCGATCGTCGGGTCCCGGAAGAGGTCGAGCGGCAGCATCGGGTCGGGGTGCCGGAGTTCCTGGAGAACGAAGAGCGCCAGGAGCGCGGCGCCGCTGGCCAGGAGGCCGAGGATGAACGGAGAGCCCCACGGGTAGTGGACGCCACCCTCCAGGAGGGCGAGGAGGATCGCCGACGTGCCGGCCGTCAGGAGCGCCGACCCCAGGTAGTCGACCGGGGCCCGGCGCCGGCCGAGGCGCTCGTCGAGGTTCGTGAGCAGCATGGCGATGGCCAGCCCGCCGAGCGGCAGGTTGATGTAGAAGAGCCAGCGCCACGAGAAGTGGTCGACGATGAAGCCGCCCACCAGCGGCCCGGTCAGCGCGGACAGGCCCCAGACGGAGGAGAACCAGCCCTGAACCCGGGCCCGCTCGGCGGGCGTGAAGATGTCGCCGATGATGGTCTGCACCACCGGCAGGATCGCCCCGGCGCCCAGGCCCTGGACGCCGCGGAAGAGGATGAGCTGGACCATGCTCTGCGCCTGCCCGCACAGCGCCGAGCCCAGCAGGAAGATCAGGGCGCCGGCCGTGAAGGTGCGCTTGCGGCCGAAGATGTCCGCGAGCTTGCCGTACACCGGGACCGTGGCCGTGGAGGTGAGCAGGTAGGCGGAGACGAGCCACGTGAGCAGGGAGAAACCGCCGAGGGCGCCGACGATCCGGGGCATGGCGGTGTCCACGATCGTGGCGTCGACGGCGGTGAGGAAGGTCGCCAGCATGACGGAGATGACAACCCGCACGCGCCTGTCGCGCACTCGCTCTGCTCCCTTCGAAGCGCCTGCCGCGGCCGAGCCGCGGCGTTCACGACAAGAGGAATTCGGAGTCACGGGGTTGGCCCCCTGCCGGAGCCGGACGAGCCCTTCGGCGCCGGACCAGGAGATCCGCGTGCCGGGAGCGTAGAGCAGTTTGGACGCGCACGTTGGGGGGCGGTCTTCGCGTGGGACCACAGCGGCGGATTCTGCCCCGGGGGCTCGCCCTCGCGATCCTGGCGGCCATCCTCCTCCAGGTCCCGGCGGTCGGTGGCGCGCCCTCGCCTCAGCCGGTTTCCGGAGCCGCGGAGTGGCGCCGCCTGCAGGAAGCCCTCGCCGGACTCGAGGTACAGGAGAAGGCGATCCTGGCTGACCTGTTCCGCCTGCAGCGCGCGGCGGAGGAGGCGAAGGCCCGCCTCGGCGACCTGGAGACGCGCCGCCAGTCCGCCGAGGCGGCCCTGGCAGCCGCCCGGGACGAGCTGGACCGGGCACGGGTGCTTCACGCCCGCCGCCGGGACGAGGCGGCGCGGCTCCTGCGCCTGGTGCAGCACCTGGGCCCTGCCTCCTACCTCGGCGTGCTCCTGGGGGCGGAGAGCTGGACCGATTTCACGGCGCGCCTCGGGGCGGTCACCGTCGCGGTTCGCTCCGTGCGGCAGGGCCTCCGGCGGCTTCGCGAAGCGGAGGCGGAGCTCCGGCGGCGGGAGGGCGAGCTGGCTGCCCGGGAGGCGCAGCTGGCGGCCGCCGTAGAGGCCGAGCGCGCCGGGCTGGCCCGTCTCGTGGATGCCCGGGCCGAACGGGAAGCGGCGCTGGCCGCGCTGGGGTCGGAGCGCGAGCGCTATCTCGACCGGCTCGCGGCGCTCGAGCGCGGCTGGCTCGACTTCGTGCAGCCTCTCGTGCAGCGCATGGGCACGGCGTTCCGCCGGCTCGCCGGGGAGGTGCGGGAGATCCCCGGAGCGCGCGTGGCGCTTGGTGGCGGCGGGGTGCGGCTCCGGGTGCCCGAGGCGGGCCTCAACCAGCTCCTGGCCGCCGACCCGGACCTCCGGGGGTTCCGGTTCCGCCTGGAGGACGGCGGGGCCCGCCTGGAGGCGCCCGAGCTGGCGCTCACCCTGCGCGGGCGCTTCGCCATCGACGGCGGCGCGGTGCTGGTGTACGAGGTCGAAGGGGCCGAGCTGGCGGGGGTCGCGCTCGACTCCGGCGCGGTCCGGGAAGCCCTGGGCGGGCGGGGCCTTGCGGTCGACCTGTCGCCGGTGCTGGGTCCGTGGCGGCTGCACGCGGTCCGCGTGGACGGCGGGGAGCTCGAGTTCACGGTCGGGATCGGACTGGGCCGGGACCCCAGACCGCCGGCCGTGGCGGGGGGGATGGCGGCGTGATCCGGGCCAGGGCGCTGCGTGCCGTCTACCCCGGCGGGGTGGTGGCCCTCGACGGGGTGGACCTGGACGTGGCGCCGGGGGAGCTGGTCTTCCTCACGGGCCGCAGCGGGGCGGGCAAGACGACCCTCCTGCGGCTCCTCCTGGGCGCCGCCGTGCCGGCGGCGGGTTCGCTGACGGTCCTGGGCGTCGACATGACCCGGGCAGCCCCGGAAGACGTGCAGCGCGTGCGGCGCAGGATCGGCATGGTGTTCCAGGAATTCCGCCTCTTCCGGGGCCGCAGCGCGTACGACAACGTGGCGATCGCCCTGCGGGTGGCGGGCGTCGGGGGCGCGGAGCTGCGCCGCCGGACCCTGGAGGCGCTGGCGGCGGTGGGGCTGGCCGATCTCGCCGGGCGGCGGGTGGAGACCCTCTCGTGGGGCCAGCAGCAGCGGGTGGCCGTGGCCCGGGCCCTGGTGCGCCGGCCCGCTCTCGTCCTCGCCGACGAGCCCACCGGTAACCTCGACGCCGAGACGGCCGGCGCCGTGGTCGACCTGCTGGCGGCGGCGCGGCAGGCCGGGGCGACGGTGCTGGTCGCCACCCACGACCGGGGCGCGATCGAGCGCGCCGGCGGGCGGATCGTGCAGCTCGAAGGGGGACGGATCGTCGCCGACACGGGGGCGCCCGCCCCGGCTGCGGCGGCCCTGGAGCCCGGCGGGGGCACCGCCTCACGGAGGGAGGGCCCTGACGGTGCGCGGTGACCTCACCTTTCCCGTGCGCGAGGCGTTGCTCTCGATCCGCCTGGGCGGCGCGGTCCACGCGCTGTCCGTGGCCAGCATCGCGCTGTCGCTCTTCCTGGTGGGGCTTTTCACGGCCGCCTGGCTGAACCTCGACCACCTGGTGGGGCTCGTCCGGGCCCGGGCGGAGATCACGGTCTACCTGAAGGATGGCGCTCCGGAGTCCGCGGTCGAGTCCGTCCGGGCGACCCTCGCCACGCGCCCGGGCGTCCGGGGTGTCCGGCGGGTCAGCCGGGAGGAAGCCCTGGCGGAGATGCGGGAAGTGCTGGGGCCCGAGGCGGCCATCCTGGCAGAGCTCGAGGGCGCTAACCCCTTCGCCGCCTACCTCGCCGTGCGGGTCGAGCCGGAGGCGGCGCCGGCAGTGGCCGCCGCCGCGGCCGGCCTGCCGGCGGTCGAGTACGTGCAGGACAACCGGGAGCTGATCGGCCGCCTGGCTTCACTCAGCCGGGTCGCCACGACGGCCGGTCTCGGACTGGTGGCCGCGGCGGGGGTCGTGGCCCTCGTGGTCGTGTCCCACGTGGTGCGGCTGAGCATCCACGCCCGCCGGGACGAGATCGAGACCCTACGGCTCATCGGGGCTTCGGAGGGATTCGTGGCCCTGCCGTTCCTGCTGGAGGGCGTCCTCACCGGCGGCGCCGGCGGCGCGCTCGCCGCGCTGGGGCTCGCCGGCCTTCTCCCCCTCGTGGGAGCGGCCCTGGCCCGCACGCTGCCGTTCCTCCCCCTGGTGCCCTGGGCGCCGGTCTGGGTGGCCTCGGCGGCGGTGACGGTCGCCCTCGGGCTCCTCTGCGGCGGCCTCGGGAGCGGGATCGCCCTCAGACATAGGTCGTGAGGAGACAACCGGCCGGCCTTCCCATGCGGTCGTCGCCGCGGGGAAAGCCGGCCTCTGTGGCCTGCGCACGGGATGCACCAGTCAGGCGTCCCGGGATGGAATCGCCCGCCAGTCAGCCCGCAACTCGACCCCGGCATCCTTGAGGAGGTTGATGGCAGGGCAGCGGTCGTGGACCTTCTCCCGGAGTTCGGCCACGCGCTCCGGCGGCTCGTCGGTCTCGAGCGTGACGGTCAGGTTCACGGTCTGGAAGTGGCGCCGCACGCCCGGGGTGCCCAGGAGACCCCGCACGTCGAGCACGCCGTCCGCATGGATGTCCGCGCCGGCGTAGCGAAAGCCCATCTCGCCCGCGATGAGGCGGATCATGACCGAGACGCAACCGCCCAGCGCGCCCATCACGTACTCCATGGGGTTGGGGCCGCGGTCGGTCCCGCCCAGGCTTTCCGGCTCGTCCATCACGACAGGCCCGAAATCCCGCATGCGGACGGAACTCCGCATCCCTTCCTCCGCCCGGGCGGTGGCGGACGTGGTCACGAGGAGGGGTTCGGTCCCCTCTACGGCTGCCATGGCGCCTCCTCCTCCCGTCAGGTGGTCCTCTTGCCAAGACCGTAGCACGGGCGGATCGATACGGTCAACCAAGTGTTCCATAAGAGTAGACCACTTTTTCGCTGCGCGAGCGGCCGACGCGCGAGGCGGGCGGAATCCGGCCGGATTCCGCCCGCCCCCACTGCCGGGTGCCGCCGTCAGTCGTCTCCCTCTTCGTCCTCGTGGTCGTCAGAGGGGTTTCCCCGGTCGTTTCCCTTGCCCTTGTCCGACTTGCCGTGACCGCCCTTGTCCGAGTCGTTCTCGTCTTCCTCGTCCCCGACCGCCTGGTCGTCCACGTTGTTGAGTTGGGCGTCCTCATCGTCGATCTCCGGCTCGTCCGGGCCGTCCGCCCCGTCCTCGAACTCGGTTTCGTCCTCGCCGTCCGCCTGCCCGACCTTGCGCTCCGGACCGCCCTTCTTGAGCTCGAAGGAGACCTCCGTTCCCTGCTCGGTCTTCACCTTGGCCTTGAAGACCAGGTTGCCGGCCGACTTCAGCTCCAGCTTGTACCCGGCCTGGAGGCTGTCGGCCAGCCCCGCCAGGGCGCCCGTGAGCGGGACGGTGACCTCCGTGCCGTCCACCAGGACCGTGACGGAACCGGGGTCGGTCTCCGAGGGCGGCGTCACGGCCGTGATCGTGCCTTCCATTTGCTGGACGGTGCGCCGCACCCGCAGCTGGATCCCCAGGCCCGTGTTGTTCAGGCGCAGGGCGTCACCCGGCTGCAGGCTGCTGACCGGTACCTCCCAGGCCCGGAACTCGGCTCCCGCGTCCGGAGCGACCACGACGTTCTGGATCGTCCCGTCGGGCTGCAGCACGTTCAGCGAATAGGCCAGGACCTGGCCGTCGGGGGAGAGCACCGGCACCACCGAGACGACGGTACCCCACGGGCCGTCGTCTTCCTCTTCCGGATCCTCCGCCACAGGGTCGACCGGAGTTCCCGTGGGGTCACCCGTGCCGGGGTCGGTCGGGGTCAGCATGGGATCGGTGGGCGCCGTGACCACGCCCGTGGAGTCGGCCGGTGCCGTCTCTGCCGCCGTCGCGAGGGACGGCAACAGCAGGAGCAGGCCCGTCACGATCGCCAGGAGACTGCGTGGACGCATCGACATTCGCCTTCGCTCCCTTCGGAGAGGTCTTGCCAAGGGCGACCGGCAGCCCCTCGGAAGGGGACCTGCCTGCGGCAGCCCGGCTGCCCTGGCCCGCGGTGCGGGCGGTAGGCCCGTGGCTTTGCGGCCCCGCCTTTCGGCGGGTGTGCCCTTGTCGCCGGCTACCATCTCATTCGGAGATTCCGTTCGAGTTTCGGGGGGTCGGGGAGATCAGTCACCCGACGGTTTGCCGCCCCCACTGCGAATGTCGCCGTCATCCTTCTCGTGACTCCCGCCGCCGTCGGAGTCCTTCTCGTCCCCGGAGTCCTCCCGGGTGTCCGACTTCTTCCCGTCGGGTTCGGGCTCCGCGCGCGCCTCGTCGCCGCCGGACAGCTCGTCCGCCGGCTCGTCCCCGGCCTCGTCCCGGGACGGCGGGCCATCCGGATCGGCCGCGGGGGATCGCCCGTCGTGGTCACGCGGTCCCCCGGCGGAGTCGTCCGCTTCGTCTGCCTGCGGTACCTCGCCCTGCGTGAGGCCGGAAGGCTCGTCCTCCTGCGCCTCGCCGCGACCGACAGGCGGTGTGAGGGACCCTGGCGTACTCTCACTGCCCGGCTGGCTGGCCTGCCCGGCCCCCGGCGGGGCTGCCGGGCTACCGGCCCGTGAGTTCCCGCTCCGGCGCCCTGCGCCGCCCGGGGCGGCGGCCGCGGGCGATCCGTGCGGCGTGCGGTCGCCACGGCTGCTTTCATCATCGCCGCGGCCTGTGTCCGGCGCCGGCGCGGGGCCGGCACCGGTCCGCAGCACGAGGGGCGCCTGCGGGTCCCCGCCGGGTGCGGAGGTCTCGTACAGGGAACCGACGCTGGCACCGGCAGCCGCCAGCGCCCTACGCAGGCCCCCTGCCTTCACCGCGGCCGGGTCGACGGGCAGGGACAGGCCCCGGGCTCGCTCGACGGCCGTGTACACGCCCACGGGGAGGCCGCTGCGGTGTGCCGCGTCCAGCACGCCCTTTGGCACTCGCTGGACCACCACCAGTGCGGGACCGGGAGGACCGGCGCGGAGTCCGGCTTCCACCGCGCCGGCGAGCTCTGCGGGATCGAGCGAAGGGCCACCGGCCGCGCCGCCGTTCCGGGGCTTCAGGTCGACCACCGTCACCAGCACCGCGGGATCCGGTCCGCCCAGGTAGCCGAGTTCGGCCGCCCGCCGTACGACCGCCGCGGCGGCGGCGGGCGCCGGCAGGCCCACGAGGTCGAGTTCTGTCAGGACCCGCTCCCCGTCGGGGTTCTGTGGGCTGGCCCGGAGCACGGTGCCCGCGTCCCCGACCCAGAGCTCGACGCTCGGGTTGATGTCGACGGCCACCACGGCCAGGGCGGGAAGGGCCGGCCTGCTGCGACCGGGCCCCAGCCACCAGGCCAGGGGCACGAGGGCGGCGGCCGCGGCGGCGACCAGGACGCGCCGGACGCGGCGGACCGGGTGCCGGGCCCCAGGCGCCGGGCGGGCCGGGACCGTGCCCGGGTCGCCGGACCCGGCCTCGGCGCCGGCGGGCCCGACGACCACCGCGCCGACTTGCGGCGGATCGCCGGACCAGGGAACGGACCGCAGCTCGCCCGCGTCGGTGAGGAGGAGAACGGTGCCGTCGCCGGCGTCGAGCACGACTCCCCGGATGGTCGGGTTCACGGAGCGTCCCCCCTCTCGCGGCGGGATGGATCGGGCCGGTCCAGTCCGGCGAAGCTGCGGAGCCCGTCGAGGTCCTCGGCCAGGAGCAGGAGGGCCACGCCGGTGATGTAGCGGCGGCCGGAGTCGAGCACCTTCCGGCTCGCCCCCGTGGCCGCCGCCAGGTCGGCCAGGGGCAGCCGTCGCTGGGTCAGGAAGCGGGCGGAGAGCTCGGGGTCGGCGGCGAGGTGGCGGGCGATGGCCACCAGACGCTCGCGGGTGTCGCGGTGCTGGGGGGCGGCGCGCCGGAGGTCGGCCAGGGTGAGCCCGAAACGGGCGAGGTGGGCCGCATAGCGGCGGATCTCGTCCGCGCGCTCCGCGATGGCCTCGGCGCTGTTCGCGAGCGGATCCGGCGTCCAGCCGCCGGACGGCAGCCGCTCCGCGGCGGCAGCCAGCGGGGCGGGTGTTCCGGTTGAGCCCGCCTCCCCGGCCCGCGGGGCATCCAGCGAGAGCACACGGCGATGCGGGGCCTCCTGGCGGAAGTAGTCGACGAGCCGGTGGCGGATCACGGCGGCCGCATACGTCTCGAACCGGGCCCCGCGGCCGACGGCGTACGTGTCCACCGCCTCGTTGAAGGCGATGAGCGCCACGCTCAGCTCGTCGTCGTTCTCCCACTCCAGGCGCCGCCGGCACGCCGCCTCGGCCACGCGCCGGACGAACGGCCGGGCGGCTTCCAGGAGGGCCCGGCGGCTTTCCTCGTTCCCGGCCTGCGCGGCCTTGACCAAGCTGGCCAGATCCTCCCCTGCCATACTGCCTCCGAGGGAGTGCTTTCCATATCCATTCCCCGTCCGGGCTCCCGATTCCTGGCAGCGGCGGATGCCCGGCTCCGGCGGAGGGCCTGGCCCGTCTCTGCCTTTTCTTGCGGACCCGTGGGGCGGTTTCGGGGGGTCGGAGGCGCGGGCGCAGGATTTCGGCGGCCCCAGGCTCGAAGTGTACAAGGCACCTGCACTGTGTTCCGGGGGGAGGGATTGCCGTGCGCGTGCGCAAGGCGGTCATCCCGGCGGCGGGATACGGGACCCGCTTCCTGCCGGCCACGAAGGCCCAACCCAAGGAGATGCTGCCGGTCGTCGACAAGCCGATCATCCAGTACGTCGTGGAAGAGGCCGCCCAGGCCGGGATCGAGGACATCCTCATCATCACCGGGCGGGGCAAGCGGGCGATCGAGGACCACTTCGACCGCACGCTGGAACTGGAGTACCACCTGCAGCAGCAGCAGAAGGACGACCTGCTCGACCGGGTCCGGGAGATCGCCGACCTGGTGGACATCCACTTCATCCGCCAGAAGCAGCCGCTCGGCCTGGGCCACGCGATCCTCCAGGCGTGGCGCCACGTGGGGGACGAGCCCTTCGCGATCCTCCTGGGCGACGAGATCTTCACCGGCGCAGAGCCCTGCCTCGTCGAGCTGATCCGCCAGCACGAGCGCCACGGCGGCAGCGTGGTGGCGGTGCGC
The DNA here is from genome assembly GCF_025999835.1 of Caldinitratiruptor microaerophilus. NCBI lineage: Bacteria > Bacillati > Bacillota > Clostridia > Eubacteriales > Symbiobacteriaceae > Caldinitratiruptor > Caldinitratiruptor microaerophilus. The sequence goes on from NZ_AP025628.1 coordinate 3,590,258, forward strand.
GAGGTCCCCCGGGAACAGGTCAGCCGTTACGGCATCGTCCGGGCAGAGCCCATGGGCGGGCGCCTTCACCGCGTCCTGGACCTGGTGGAGAAGCCCGATCCCGCCCACGCGCCCTCGACGATGGCCGTGGTCGGCCGCTACATCGTCGACCCGGGCATCTTCCCGATCCTGGCCGACCTGCCGCCGGGCCACAGCGGCGAGATCCAGCTGACGGACGGCCTCCGCACGCTGCTCCGGCGCTCGCCCGTCTTCGCTTACGAGGTCGAGTCCGAACGCTACGACGTGGGGGAGAAGCTCGGTTATCTCCGGGCCACGGTCGAGTTCGCGCTGGCCCGCGAGGACATCGGCCCGGCCTTCCGGGAGTACCTGCGGAGCCTGAACCTCGAGCCGGCCCGGGAGCCGGACGGACCCGGGCGATGAGGGTGCTGGTGACGGGCGGCGCCGGGTTCATCGGCTCGCACGTGGTGGAGGCCCTGGTGGGCGCCGGCCACCGGGTGGAGGTCCTCGACGACCTCTCGACCGGCGACCTCCGGCACCTGCCGGCCGGCGTCCCTCTCCACAGGGCCGACGTCGCCTCCCCCGAGGCCGCTGCCCTGGTGGAGGCCCTGCGGCCCGACGCCGTGCTGCACCTGGCCGCCCAGGTGTCGGCGGCCGCGTCGGTGCGGGACCCGGTGGCCGACCTGCGCGCCAACGCCCTGGGCACCCTGAACGTCCTGGAAGCCTGCCGCCGCGCGGGGGTGCGGCGGTTCGTCTACGCCTCATCGGCTGCCGTTTACGGGCAGCCCGAGCGACTGCCGCTCTCCGAGGACGCGCCGCTCCGCCCCCTCAGGCCGTACGGGGCCTCCAAGCTGGCCGGGGAGGTGTACGTCCGCCTTTACGGCGACCTGTACGGTCTGGACTTCGTGATCCTCCGCTTCGCCAACGTCTACGGTCCCCGTCAGGCCGTGACCGGCGAGGGGGCGGTGGTGCCCGCGTTCGCCACCGCCATGCTGGCGGGAACCGGCGGACGAGGCCCCGGGCCGGTCGTCCACGGCGACGGGCGCCAGACCCGGGACTTCGTCCACGTCCGCGACGTGGCCCGGGCGCACCTTCTGGCGCTGTGGGCCGGGTCGGGCGCCATCCTCAACCTGGCCACCGGGCGTGCGGTGACGGTTCTCGACCTCTGGCGCCGGATCGCGGCGCTGACCGGCTGGGACCGGCCGCCGGTGTTCGGGCCGCCCCGGCCGGGCGACATCCCGCACTCCGTCCTCGACCCCTCCCGGGCGCGGCAGGCGCTCGGGTGGGAGCCGGCCACGGGCCTCGACGAGGGGCTGCGGGAGACGGTCGCCTACTACCGCGAGGTCGCGGGGGAACCGTCCTGAGGCTCGTACATCGCGCAGGCCATGCCGAAGTAAGTCGGGACCTCGTAGGAGAGGAGGCGGCCCTGCATCGGCCGCCGCTGGAGCGCGCCGTGGAGGATGAGCGCCTGCCACAGGCTGTCCGGCTTGCCCCGCTCGACCAGTTCTCCGTCCACGTTCAGGAGCCGGCCGAGGTCCTGCGCCTCGACGGCCTCGCAGAACAGCCGGTCGTACTCCGCCGACTTCTCGTCGTACCCGTAGGGTCCGTCGGGGTGGTGGCAGTGCCCCTGGTCGGCGCTGGCGATGAAGGCCACCCGCCGGCCTGAGGCCTCCGCCACCTCGGCCAGGGCCTCGCCGAACTTCACGTGCAGGGACAAGGGCAGGTCGGGAGAAGGGGTCACCAGCACGACCTCGGGCCGGGGCCGGTAGGACCGGCCCATGTAGTAGAGGGGAATCAGCGCCCCCCAGTCGAGGGGCGCGGTGAAGCCCTGGGGAAAGAAGGAAGGCGCCACCGGCACCCCCGCGCGGGCCCCGTGGGCGGCCAGGGTCCAGGCCAGGGGGCCGTCGATGGCGAACCCGGCCTCCACGCGCTGGCCACCGCCCTCGAGGTGGCCCCGCGCCTCGGCGGCGATGGGCAGGGCCATCGCCCCGGGCACGGCCAGCCCGTGGGGCGTGGCCACCACGACGACGTCCGGCTCGAGCTCGGCGAGCCGCTCCCCCATCCGGGCCATGGCCGCCCGGGTGCGGGCGGCGCGCTCCGGGGCGTGTACGGCGAACTCCGGCAGGCACTCGCCCCCGTGCGGGGCGATCGCTGCGAAGATGAGCCCCATCCGGATCTCCTGTCCTCCGTTCCGTCCTTCCGTGTGTGCCGGCGGGGCGGCTCCGGTGACCTGGCAGGAATCCGCCCCGCAGGGGCCGAAACCGGGTGTGGCGACCCTTGTCCAGGGGGGATGGTGGTGGCCACGCAGCCCCGGTTCCTGCCGGCGGGCGGCTCCCCGCAGCCGGGCGACATCTTTGGCGAACCGCCGACCGAGCTCGACCAGCTGCCCGACATGGAGGCGCTGAAGTCGAGGGTCCTCGGCTGCCGCGCCTGCCCGCTCCGGGACGGCTGCCAGGGCGTCGTCTTCGGCGAGGGCAACCCGTCGGCCCGGCTGATGCTCATCGGGGAGGGCCCGGGTGCAGACGAGGACCGCCTCGGCCGCCCGTTCGTGGGCCGGGCGGGCCAGCTGCTGGACCGGATCCTGGCCGCCGGCGGGTTCGAGCGCTTCACGCACACCTACATCGCCAACGTGGTGAAGTGCCGGCCGCCCGGCAACCGGGTGCCCGTGTGGGAGGAGCGCGCTGCCTGCTGGCCCAACCTGCGGGCGCAGATCCGCTTGGTCCGCCCCAAGATCGTGATCCTCCTCGGGGCCACCGCCGTGCAGACGCTCCTGGACCCCCGGGCCAGCATCACCCGGCTGCGGGGTCAGTGGGTGCAGAAGGACGGCATCTGGTTCCTCCCGACCTACCACCCCGCCGCGCTCCTCCGCGACCCGGAGAAGAAGCGGCCGGTGTGGGAGGACGTCAAGGCGGTCGTCCGCAAGTACCGGGAGCTGGTGGACCCCAACCACGTCTGCAAGTACGTATAGGGTTTCGGCGCCTCCTGGGCCGCCCCTGCCGCCCCCGACCAGGCACCGGCGGGGTTCGCCGGGGGCGCCGTGCGGTTTTCCGGGAGTGGCGAACGTGCGCATCCTCCCCACGGCCGACTGGCACCTCGGCGGGACGCTCGAGGGCCGCAGCCGCCTGGACGAGCAGGCGAAGGTGCTGGACGAGATCGGCGAGGTCGCCGAGGCGAAGGGGCCCACCTCCGCCAGCCGGTGACCAGCCTCTCCGGCGGCGAGACGTTCTTGACGTCCTTGTCGCTCGCCCTGGCGTTGCCGGCCCAGATTCAGCTGCGGGGGTGGTATCCGCTCGAGCTGGAGACGGTGATCGGGGTGCTGGAGCGGCTGCAGTTCGAGAACATGCCCATCGGGAGGACCGGCCACGTGCCGGAGCTTCGGGCCCGCCCCCGGCGCGGCGTGCTCGTCGACCCGGCGCAGCCCGGCGGCCGGGGCAGTCGCGTGCGGCTCGAGATGGCCTGATGGGGCACGGTGCTGCGGTGCGGCGGCGTCCCGGCCTCCCCCGGCGTACGATGACAGCGGGGGAGGTGGTGCCCGTGTTCCTGGGCGGGCAGCCCGATGCGGCAGGGGCGCGCAGCGCGCTCTTCTGGCTCCTTCTCGGTTTCAGCCTGGGCGCAGGCAGCCGCTGGCCGGACGGGGCCGGCCTCACACCGCCGGGTCGGTCGGGGCGGGATTCCGCCGGCTCGCGCGGCGGCGCGTTCTCCGTCTCGGTTGCCGACGAGACCGCGGCGGACCGCGCGCCCGCACCCCGCGGCCCGTCCTTTGCGTCGTGGCCCGGGGGGTCCGGTCCGGGGGCCGTCCAGGTCCGGGTGTTCCAGGAAGTACCCGGCCCGGACGGCCCGACGTATGTACAGACCACAGGCCAGGTGGTATCGGTCTACACGGGTCGGGGCGGGGCGGGACCAGCCGGCCCCTGAGGCGCGTGTTCCTAGCGGGCGGGTCCCGCGGTCCCGGACGGTGCAGGCCCCGGCAACTGGGCAGAACATCCAGCCGGGGCCTGCACGGGCGTTCCGGCCCGGACACGGTGCGCCGGGGTCAGACACCGGGAGCCTGGGGGCCGGGAAACACGACGGTGGGGCCGATTGCGGTGCCCACGGTCGGTCCGGGCACCGCGCTGCCGGGGAAGGTGACCACGTTCCCGCTCTGCGGGACTCCGGAGGTGATGGCGGGCGGGCAGGGCTCGACCGGGGCGACAGGCGTGGTGACGGTGACGACCCCCGGACGGGTGACCTTGGCGCAGACGAGGACAAGGCTCTTGTCGACCAGCGTGGTGAACGTCCCGTGGGTGGTGACGTTGGCCGGTTCCTCGGATTCGCCCTCGACGACCGCCTGAAGTACCGTGCATGTGTCGCCCGGACGGGCCCCGGGGATCGTGATGAAGAGGTTGAAAGCCACGTCCACGGTGGTGTGCAGCACGGCCCCGCTGGCCGTGTTCACGATCCCGGAGCACGCCGTGAACACGCCGGGCTTCGGGGGCACGGTCCCGGCCGTGAGAGTCTTGAAGTTTACATCTTTTCGGAGCCGGCCGTCAATGATCACGCGGTCCGGAATGACCTTGCAGGAGTCGATGATCACCTTCTTGCGGATGTCCTTGACCTCGAGGGCCGGACTGGGGAGCGGGATGGTGGTGCAGACGAGCGAACGTGCCTGTCCTGACCCTACCAGGACGGGCACCTCGACCTGGACTTCCTGCTGTCCACCCTGGATGGGCATCAGGGTTGTCACGGATAGGTTCCTCCCCCGGTGCACGGGTTCTACGGCAGTGTATGCGCATGCCCCGCAGGGTTGACATAAGAGGTGCAAGGTCACCGCGCTGTCACAGCCGGGGACCCGGCGTGCACCGGAGGGACACCGTGCGCTAGCGTCCGCCCCTGTCGGGGTCGCGCACGTCCTTGGTCTCCCAGGGCTCCGGGCGCTGCCGCTCCTTGTCGTCCTCCTGCACCGCAGGCTCGGGGTCGACCGGGAGGGCGAGGCGGCCGCCGCCCCGGGCCACTGAGGGCAGGTAGCCGCCGTAGCCGCGTTCGGCCTTGCCCTGCTGAAGGTCCTGGTTGCGCTCGCTCTTCTTGGACATCGGTTCCCCACCTCACCGTAGGGTAGTGTGCCCGTGCTGCGTGTGGGGGCACCGGGCCACGGGGGTGGGCTGCATGCACGCCCCGGCTGCATGCACGCCCCGACTGCCCGGGCCGGAGCGGGTCGACCGCCTGCGGGACGTGGAGGACCGCCTGACCCGGCACCGCCACGTGCGGGTCGACCACTTCCTGCCGGAGCGTAGCGACCCGGCGTGCGACTTCCTGCTGCGCTGCGAGTAACCCATCGCGCCTTGTTTGACGTCCGAGGCCCGTGCCCGGTGTGGCCGTGGCCGCTCCGCCGGGCGCAGGTACGGGATACTGGCGTTTGCGGGCGCGTCGTGGTAGCCTGAATCCGTGCCCCACGGCATGGGCGAACGGAGGTGCCACGTGGCCCAATCCCTGCTGTCCCTGGAAGCCATCCGTGACCGGCTGTTCCCGATGCTCCTGCCCCCGAAGCGGGTGGAATCCCTCGGCGAGGGCCACATGGTCGCGCGCCTTCTCGCCGAGGACCTGGCCGTCGTGTATGTCGAGGACGTGGGCCCCAACGAGATCCGCTACGTCACCTGGGAGGAGCTGCAGGCCTGGGGAATCGGGCCGGACGGGCTGCACCAGATCGCCCTGTGGAACCTCGATGAGAAGTCCCGGCCCCTCTTCCCGATCGTCATGAACCCGCCCGGGAAGCGGGACCCCATGTTCATCTGGAACGTGCAGGACGGGTACGACGCCGCCCGCATCCTCCTTCACCGGTGGCTGGCAGAGGCCGCGTCCCAGGTCGACGGCCGGCTCCTGCTCGCCGTTCCGGACCGGCACTGGCTGGCGGCCACGGGCGACCGGGACCCGCAGAAGCGAGCCGCCTTCCACCGGCTCACCCGCGAGCGGTTCCAGACCACCATCTTCCCCGTGAGTCCCCACGTGTACGTCTGGACAGGCCACCGCCTGGTGGTCGACCGCCTCGAGTAGGGCCGGGGCGAACGCCGGGGCCCCACACGCGGCACGAACCCGGGCGCTGGGCGCCCGGGTGGGTACGGCGGACGAACCGGGACCACGTGTAGCCGCGGGCGTCACCGGGTCGGGAACACGCCCGTGGCGAGGAGGAGCACCAGCACGAGCACGATCAGGAGCTCGGGGCTGATCTGCTGCTGGGTGCGCACGTCGCTCACCTCCTTATGTCAACGCTACGCCCGGCCAGCCCGCGGTGTGCGTGGAAAACCGAGGTTCAGTTGGACGGGCGCCCCGGGATGACCACCACCCGGCGCCTGCGCGGCGGCCGGACGATGACGACCGGGCGCAGGAACAGGAGCAGCACGAGCACGAGGATCACGGCCAGCTCGGCGGAGATCGGATCCCGCTGCTGAACCTGCACGGCGCTCACCTCCTTATGTCAACCTATGCGCGCCGTGCGTCGGTTGACTGAGGCCGCGGCAACGGGCCATGTTTACACCCGCCCACCGGTGCGTTAAGGTAACACTGAGCCGGGCGTTCCGTCCGGGGCACCCTGCCCCACCGCCCGGCCGCACAAGCTGAACCGGGAAGGGGAGCGGAGATGCCGGCAGCGGGGCTGGTCGCAGGGAAGAAGGCGCTCATCCTGGGGGTGGCCAACAAGCGGTCCATTGCCTGGGGCATCGCCCAGGCCCTCCACGCAGGGGGAGCCGAGCTGGCCTTCAACTACCAGAACGAGCGACTGCGCGAGAACGTCGAGGAGCTCGCGCGGAGCCTCGGCCCCGACGTCCCGATCTACCCTTGCGACGTGACCCGGCCGGCCGAGATCGACGCCCTGTTCGCCTCGCTCGAGGAGCGGTGGGGGCGGCTCGACGTCCTTGTGCACTCCCTGGCGTACGCGCCGCGGGAGGCGCTGGACGGGGCGTTCGTCGACACCCGGCCGGAGGACTGGGACACGGCACTTCAGATCAGCGCGTACTCGCTGGTGGCCGTCGCCCGGCGGGCGCGGCCCCTCATGCAGAGGGCCGGTGGCGGCAGCATCTTCACCATGACGTACCTGGGCTCCGAACGGGCCGTGCAAGGGTACAACGTGATGGGGGTCGCCAAGGCGGCTCTGGAGGCCACGGTGCGCTACCTCGCGGCCGACCTGGGCCCGGACGGCATTCGCGTCAACGCCATCTCGGCCGGCCCGATCAAGACGCTGGCAGCGATGGGCGTGAAAGGTTTCTCGAACATCCTCAAGGTGATGGAGGAACGGGCCCCGCTGCGCCGCAACGTGACCCAGGAGGACATCGGCGGCGCCGGACTTTTCCTTGCCAGCGACCTCTCCCGGGGCATCACCGGCACCGTTCTGTTCGTCGATGCCGGGTACCATATCATGGGCGTGTGACCTCCGCTCCGCGCCCCGATCTTCTCGCACCGGCGGTGGCGGCGCTTGGTCGTGGAACTGGTGTCCCACTCTCCCGAGGAGACTGCCGCGCTGGGGCGCTGGCTCGGCGAGCGCCTCTGGCCCGGGAGCTTCGTCGCCCTGGTCGGCGACCTGGGCGCCGGCAAGAGCGTGCTGGCGGCCGGCATCCTGTCGGGGCTCGGAGTCGTCCGCAGCGGCGGCAGCCCCACCTTCACGCTCCTGTGGGAGTACCGCCGGGGCCGGGTCCCCGCGTTCCACTGGGACCTGTACCGCCTGGACCCGGCAGGCGATCTCGCGGCGCTCGGCTACGAGGACTCGTTCTACGGCGACGGGGTGTGCATCGTGGAGTGGGCCGACCGCGCCCGCGACCTGTGGCCGCCGGAGCACCTCGAGGTGCAGCTGGCCGCGGTGAGGGGAGGCGCCGGCGGGCCAGGTCCTGACGCCGGAGCGGCGGAGCGGCGGCTGACTTTCCGTCCCGCCGGAGCGCGTTACGAACGGCTCGTGGAGGAACTGCGGCGTGCTCACGCTGGGCTTTGACACGGCAACACCGGCGTGCACGGTGGCGCTGGTCGAGGACGGGAACCTCCTCGTCGAGCTCACCGTGATTCACCCGCGGGTACACGGAGTCCGGCTCATGCCCCTGATCGCCCAGGCGCTGGCCGAGGCCGGCCGGCCGCGGTCCGACCTCACCGGGGTCGCGGTGGGGATCGGTCCCGGATCGTTCACGGGGCTGCGGGTGGGCCTGGCGACCGCCAAGGGGCTGGCCTTCGCGCTCGGGCTGCCGGTTGCCCCGGTGGGGACCCTGGACGCGATGGCCCACGGTCTGGCGGGGGCGGGGCTGCCTGTTGCCCCGATGCTCGACGCCCGTCGGGCCGCCGTTTACGCCGCCTTCTTCGATGGGGGGCGGCGGCTCATCGGGCCGCGGGTCGTGCCGGTGTCCGAGTGGCTCGAGGAGGTCGACCGCCTGCGAGATGGCCGTCCGGTCCTCTCGCCCGGCGAGTGGCCCGCCGGTATCGACCCCGCCGTCCGGCCGGGCTGGCTGCTTCCGGCCCCGGCCGGGGACCGGTGGCCCCGCGGCTGGGCGGTGGCGGCCCTCGGAGAGGTCATACTGCGCGAGGGGCGCGGGGTGACGGCCGATGCCGTCGTGCCGGTGTACCTGCGTCCCGGACCGGCTCTGCAGGTCGGCCCGGAGTGATGCCACGGGCGGGCCCGCTCGCCGGCGGAAGTCGGACCGCGGCGCGGGCCCCGGGGGGCGGTGGGGTGAAGGACGAGGGCGTGGAGATCGTCCCGATGAGCCTGGCGGACATCGACGGCGTGATGGTCGTCGAGCGCCTCTCGTTTCCCACGACCTGGTCCCGCCAGGCGTTCGTCCACGAGGTCACCGCGAACACCCACGCCCGGTACTTCGTGGCCCGGGCAGGGCGGCAGGTCGTGGGGTACGGCGGGATGTGGCTCATCCTGGACGAGGCGCACGTCACGAACATCGCCGTTCACCCCGACTGGCGGGGGCGCGGGATCGGCGAGGCGCTGATGCGCCGGCTCATGGACTGCGCCCGCTCGTACGGCATCACGCGCATGACGCTCGAGGTGCGGGTTTCCAACCACGCGGCCCAGAATCTCTACGTCAAGCTCGGCTTCCGCCCCGCCGGCATCCGCAAGGGGTACTACACGGACACGCACGAGGACGCGCTGATCATGTGGCTCGACCCGATCCCCGGCGGCCCGGCGGATGCCGGCGGCGAGGATCCGTGCCCGTGAAGGTGCCTTCGACCCGCTGGCGATGGCCGCGCGGGCACGTGGCCGGCGTCATGCGGCGGCGGGTGCGCCCGCCCGGGCGGGCGAAGCGAACGCCGCCTGCGGCCGCGGCGGTCAGGCGCAGCCGGCGAACGGCGGCGCCGCCGCGGAGCCGCTTGACACGGATTCGGGGCCTGGTATAATAGCGGACGTCGGCGCCGCTCCTGGAGCGGGCTCCAGGCCCGGCCGGGGGCAGCGGCCACGGGCGGCAGAAACTACCGGTTGCAACCGG